>NZ_CP036150.1:3343735-4012482 GCF_008329965.1 Oceanispirochaeta crateris | reverse complement strand
GGACACCCGGCTGCGCCTGACAAGAGAGATTGCCCGGGCCGACCATATCATCGATTATCATCAGCACGACAGAAAGAACGCATAGAAATGGTACGGGATTTGACTTCCGGCGGCGCCGATGTGGTCATTCAGTGCTCCAATAACGTGGACACCTTTGTGGACGGGCTTGAAATGATGCGCCGCATGGGACCTTTATTGAGGTGGGCAACATGGTCAACCAGGGTCGGGAGGTCTCCTTTGATCCGGCAAGACTCGTGTGCAGCAAACACGCCCGTATCCTGGGGATGAGCGCCAACACCCGGCAGCCTTCAATAAAGCCTTTGGAATTCTTGAACGTCATGAGTCGTTGGGACTGTCTAAAATGTTCACTCACAGAACAAACCTGGAAGGCCTTCTAGGTACATTGAAAAAAATGAATGATACGGATTACCTCAAGGGAATTGTCATTCCCGAAAAGTGAAAAGACTTTCACTTTTTTCGTAAATGAACACTTGCCAGAAAGAGAATTCAGGAGCACAATTAGTTTCTCCGGTTTCGATTCCCGGTTGTCTCCGTCGGTCCAGTTGATCCTTCCTGCCCGGCGGAGTTTTTTTTATAATTCAAGTTTGAAAATCAACAACACTTGCCAAATCCACAAGCCCGGGCATAAACTCCGGCCACATCCCTGATACGGCTGATAATCAATTCTTCGGCGGACAGCTTGATCTGCCCCTCCTGCACAGCCGTATATTGATTCGGCATATACTGACTCAGCAGAGAAAGAGAGATACCTCCCTCATTCAGATTTTTCTTTAACAGGGCAACAGAAGCCTGCAGCTCTTTATTGGGCCAGTAGTAACGGCTCCTGTCACTGAAGCTGTATTTCCGTTTGAAATGCTGCTGCTCCGCTGTACCGGGATAGTACTTCTTCCAGTAACCCGGATTTTCCTGCATCACCTTCTCGAGGGTCGCTTTTAAACCTGAGAGTTTGACCCCCCTTTGATGACCAAGCAGCTCAATTTCCATGCTTTCCAGGGCAAAAAGAGCCTCTCTGTAGGCAAAGGTCAACCAGGGACCGACTTTGAGGATGCAGTAGTGATCTTTCACCAAGCGGGAAAGTCCTGTTTCACTCTGGTAGTCGGTAGAGTGAGCTTCATAGACAAACTGGGGATTCCCTTCAATCATGGCACTGAGGTCGGCGGCAGCCTTACTGTCGTAATGAAAGACCTGATCATCTCCAAACTCAACTCCGGGCTGAACAACCAGGCCGATGACCCGTTTCCATGCACTGTGCAGACCCCGGGCCTCAAAGGCGGCCTTGGTAACAGCAATTGTGTTTTTAGCATTCAAAGCGGGTGTGGGAGTGACAGTCTCTTCCTCTTCCTGGGCTCCCCCTGGGATGGGAACTTCTGTTCCGATGATATAGATGATGTCTGATTCTCCGCCAAAGCTCTCGGTAAAGGTTTTTTCTGCAACACTGCAGAGCTCTGCTGCCCGGGAGGAGACAATTTCATCGGCCAGGGGTTTGTGCCTGTCGCCCTTGTCATCGGCGCAGAACATGGAGGCATCCAGATGGATTTTCTTGTATCCAGCTTTGACATAGGCGGCAATCAGGTCACGGGCTTTTGCCATGGCCTCTTCTGCCGGCTCACCCTGCCATGCGTTTGGTCCCAGATGATCCCCCCCTAGAAGGACTTTCTCAAAGGGAAGTTCTGATTCTTGAGCCAAACCTTTGACATAATTGACAAATTCAGCCGGCACCATACCGGTATACCCGCCAAACTGGTCAACCTGATTACTTGTAGACTCAATAAGGACGATTGAACCGTCGTCTCTAGCCTGAAGCATACAGGCTTTGATTACATCCGGGTGGGCAGAGCAGACTGAATATAGCCCTGTAGCCTTACCAGCTTTATTGTTTTTCATAAGATTCAAAAATTCTCGTGTTGCTGTCATATTTTAACTCCACTTTTTTTATGATTGGATTCTATAGTAAATTAATGCAGTCTATATATATTTTTTAATGCTCGATCTATCCCGAAACAACTGTTTCGTGCGTAATACACGAATATCCTTTTCTTCCGAACTTATCAATCGAAGAATTTCTTCCCCTGCGATTTGACCAATTAAGTCTACATCAAGTTCATAAGCAGACAGCTGAGGAGTCGAAGCAATAGAATAATCAAGGACCCCTCCTCCTGTGGAAATCATGGAGACATCCTCTGGAATTGAATAACCCATTTGGTTCAAAACCATATAAATACTAGCAGCGATATAATCATCATGAGACAATAACGCGGTAATATTTTTTTCCTGAATGATGGTTAACTCCTGTTTTATCGATGCAATATCATAATTAGGAAGTTCTATTAAACTAAACTCAAAACCAGAAGAAGCAAATTCAAGGGATGCTTTCTGAACCCCCATTCGCCTATCCAATGTTATGTTAGGTAAGTCTGAACGAGGATAATCCACATAAAGAATTCTCTTATGACCGTTATGAACAAGCTCAAGTGCAGAATTATAAGCACCCTGAAAGTCATCAACAAGCACTGATGTATAGGAATCTTCCAAAGAACTATTATTGATAATAATAACTGAAATACCACGGATAGTAAGATCATGAAATAAAGATTCATCAATATGATGAATGGAAACAACAGCATGAACATTCATTTCAATTAATTTACGGAGAGTATCCTCTGTTCTTATTATGTTATTGATAGGTATAATTACAGGAAAAAAATCATTACTAATGAGATTTTGTTCTATCTGTTTGATTATTCTGGTAAAGATACTCCAAGAATGCATACTGAATTCATCAATTGGCTGAAGAATAGCTATACTACCAAGGCGTTTTTCAACACGTTTTTCCCGCTTTGGAGGAACATATCCCATTTGATCTGCTGTCTTCTTTATTCGGTCAGCAACTTCTCTGGAAACACCTGATTTACCTGACAATGCCATTGAGACAGTAGCAATAGAGACATGTTCTACTTTAGCAATTTCTTTTAATGATACTTTTCTATTTCCAGTTGCTATACCCACGATCTAAACCTTTTATGACTTATTTATGTATTACGTTATCAAAAAGTACTGTTCCTTCCATTGGACCTCTTTTTGTGACTGCTGAAGCTCCTGCATAGTTTGCTCTTCGCAAGCATGTTTCCAAGGACCACTGATGAATGACTCCAGCTATAAATGCACCAGCGAAGGTATCTCCTGCACCGGTGGGATCCACTTCTTCTACAGAGATAGGCTGAGCGTCTATGCACTGACTATCGGTGTAAACCGAAGCCCCCGCTTTACCACGTTTAACAATTACAGTATGAATACCTTTTGTAAAACATGAATCCAAAGATTGCTTCAGACTCGTCTTTTGAGTAAGGAATTCTAACTCATCTTCAGTAACAAATAGGATTTTAGTCTTTGAAAAAAGATCAAGAATCAATTCTTTTAATTTAGGATCACTTTTTAAAATTTCAGGCCGTATATTAGGGTCGAACGAAACAAGACATTCATCAGGAATCATTTTAATCGCTTTATGGTGAATTGAAAACATCTCTTTATTAAAGATTGAAGACCCCATAACATGAAACACAGCAATATCATTCCATGACATAGTATCAAGGTCTTCACTTCTCAATGTACCGCAGGCGGCATTTTTTAAATGAAAAATAAAGTTTCTGGAACCATCGGAATTATACCGGACAAATGCTATGCCTGTCGAAACGTCTGCAGTAATTTTTATATTAGTTATATCGACTCCGTCCTCTTTCAATTTTTTAAGACACATTTTTCCAAAATCATCATCTCCTACAGCTGCAAGAATAGAACAAGGTACTTTAAATTTTGCGACCTGATCAATAAAAATGGCTGGAGCACCACTTACATAGGGTCCGGAGAAATCCCCTGCGTCCAGAAATGACTGATCCTTCTCATTCGCCATTATTTCAACTAAAATCTCACCGATGACAAGAACTTTTTTCATTAACCCTCTACCTTTAACATTTTTTTCTTATTTCTGATGTCTGCATAAACAGCGATGAGAATAATAATTCCTTTTATGATCAGTTGATAAAAGTATGATAGTCCCAAAAGGTTCATACCATTATTTACAATTCCAATAATTAAGGCACCTATAAAAGTTCCGATTACAGAACCATATCCACCGGAAAGACTGGTTCCTCCAAGTACTGCCGCAGCAATTGCATCAAGTTCATAACCTAAAGCGGCATTCGGTTGAGCAGAATACAGACGGGAAGTCAAAATAATACCGCTGACAGCTGATGCTAAACCAGTGATCATAAAGACAATAACTTCTATTTTTGCAGTATTTACACCGGCATATTTTGCAGACTCACGGTTACCACCAACAAGTTTAGTTTGACGACCGAGTTTCGTTTTATCCAGTACAATATGAGAAATAATAAGTAAAACAAGAACAATCCACACAGGAATTGGGATAAACAGAAACCTGTCATTTCCAATAGCCAGAGCACTTGGCAGTTCAATGGGTACAGGCTTGGAATCAGTAAATGAATATGCTACTCCACGAAAGATTCCCATAGTTGCCACAGTAACAATAAAAGGAGGGATTTCTAGTTTGGCAATGATAATTCCATTAATAAATCCAACAATCAATCCTGCCGTGATGGCTGCAGCTATTGCAACAAAGAGTATTCCTGTTGCATTTAGGGTAATCGCAAAGACCATGCCCGCAAGAGCAATAATGGATCCCACGGATAAGTCAATTCCACCGATCATCAAGGCGTAGGTCATCCCGAAAGCAGTAATAGATATGATTGAAACCTGAAGCAAAACACTAAGCAGGTTATTTACGGTCAGAAAATACTGACTCAATAATGAAAAAAATACTGCTATCAACAGTAATGCTAGTAATATTCCCCCATAATTTCTAAGGAACCTATTCTTATGATTAATGTTCACATTCCTATCCTTCTACTCTGTTAATTTCATGAGAATCTGATCCTCAGTAATTTTATCTGTTTGTATGTCATGAATAATTGAATTATTTCGAACCAGACCAACTCTATGGCAAAGGTTCATTATCTCAGGCAGTTCTGATGAAATAAGGATGACGGCAACACCAGTCTTCACAAGTTCCTGAATAACCTGATAAATTTCAAATTTTGCTCCCACATCTATACCTCTTGTGGGTTCATCGAGGATAAAGATATCAG
Source organism: Oceanispirochaeta crateris (assembly GCF_008329965.1). Classification (GTDB taxonomy): domain Bacteria; phylum Spirochaetota; class Spirochaetia; order DSM-2461; family DSM-2461; genus Oceanispirochaeta; species Oceanispirochaeta crateris. The sequence continues at coordinate 4,007,299 of NZ_CP036150.1, read as the reverse complement.
GATTATGTTCAAACCATTTAGCCAACACAACTTTCTGCTGATTTCCACCACTAAGATTGTTAACCATCTGGTCAGTGCTGGGTGTTTTTATTCTGAACCCTTTTACATGTTTTTTTGCCAGTTCAGATTCTTTTCTCCGGTTTATAAATCCATGCTGAATAACATGATCAATACATACCATAGAAATATTTTCTTCTATGGATGAAGTAAGTATAAGACCTTCTTCTTTTCTATTTTCTGTAACAAAAGCCATTCCTGAGTTTATTGCTTTAGTAGGTGTATTTACATTGATTTCTTTTCCATGAATAACAATTCGCCCCTCTTTCTTCGGGAGAACTCCGAAAAGACCTTTCATGATCTCAGTTCGTCCTGAACCCACCAAACCGTACAGTCCATATATTTCTCCTTTTTTAACATGAAAGGAAATATCATGATAAAAAGGGTTATTTGTCAGATTTTCAACGCGGAGAGCATCATCCTCCTGTATAGAATTCACCATTTCAGGGAATGCATGCTGGAGATCTCTGCCGATCATCATTTTGACTAAAGATGCCTGATCAACATTTTCAACTTTCTCTGTACCAATATATTTACCATCTCTGAAGACAGTCACTTCATCGCAAATAGTAAAAACTTCAGACATTTTATGTGTAATATAAATGATGGCACATCCCTTTTCTTTTAAGTGTCCAATGATCGAAAAAAGGATTTTCACCTCTTCATCACTCAGTGAGGAAGTGGGTTCATCAAGAATCAGGATTTTAGGATCCAATCTGATGGCTTTAATAATTTCAATTAGCTGTCTTTCTGCTATTGAAAGACTTAAAACAGGAAGTGAAGAATTAATTTCAATCCCGAAAGAACGAAGTAGTTTATCCGTTTCAACCTCCATCTTCCTGTCACTAATGGAGAAACCGGATTTCCCGATAGGTTCTCTCATGACAAAAATATTTTGAGCGACAGACAAATTATTAAAAAGACTTAGTTCCTGGTAGACAATTGAGATTCCCTGAGCATGAGAGTCTTCTACTGAGTGTATTTGGACAGACTCTCCATCTATATGTATGTTACCGGAATCCGGTTTGACCGTTCCTGCCAGAATTTTCATCAGGGTAGATTTACCAGCCCCATTTTCTCCCATCAGTCCATGAACGGTTCCTGGTTCAACAGTCATTTCAACGTTATCTAATGCTTTGACACCAGGGTATAGTTTTGTAACACCCTTAACTTCCAGCATAACTCCTCCCAATAATTGAGCTGCCGATAAACAGCAGCTCATTTGGTTATATAATTCTCTGCTTATTTTATATCAAAAGAAAGATCACTTTTTACAGGAACCTCTCCAGCTCCATAAATATAAAGACCAGGGACAATTGGAATGTCTTTTTCAACTTTTTCACCCTTGGCAATTTTGACTGCAAGATCAATAGCAGTAGAACCCATTCTTCCTGGAGCCTGCATTACCACAGCTTTGAAAGCATTATCTGCATCAACTGTATTTCGTCCTTCTTCCATCCCGTCAAATCCAATAACTATTGCGCTTGATTTTCTTTCTTTCACAACGGTTGTAGCTGCAATGGCCATGTCATCACCAAAACCAAAGATCCCTTTGATTCCTGGATTAGCTGTCATCATATCTTCTGTAGCAATTTTAGCTTCTTCTCTTGTTCGACCGGGTAGTTCTGCAACAATTTCGATCCCTTTATACTGTGCAACCTGCTCTTTAAAACCATCGATTCTATCTCGTACTGACTGTACTTCTGGATATGTAATAAGGGCAACTTTTCCTTCAAAATTCAGATACTGAGCCATGGCTTGTCCGGCAAGCATCCCACCAGTATAGTTGTCTGTAGCTATATGCGAATGAACATCCACGCCATTTGCTTTGATATCGACAGTAATTACAGGTATTCCGGCAGACTGTGCTTTAAGAACAGCTCCTTTTACACCATCAGAATCCACAGGTGTAATAATGATTACATCTACATTTTTGTTTATAAAGTCTTCAATAGATGAGAGCTGACGGTTCAGATCCTGATCTGCAACAGTGACAGTCAAGTCAACATCCTGGGCAGCAGCCTCTTCTTCCAATGCAACTTTTATCGCCTGATAAAAAGGATGTGATGATGTTAGTACCGAAGCACCAACTCTAATTTTTCCATTATCTTGCTGGCCCGTTGCAGCTGCAAAGCCGAGTATACATAGAACCATAGTGATAACTAATAAAACTTTCTTCATAAAAAACCTCCTAAGTAATTTTTAATATAGTAAGGCCTGATTCTTAAACCTGTCAACTAAAATATACTTAATTTATATTATTTTAAGTTATATAGCATATTTTTAAGTACTTAAATTAAACTAATACTTATATAAGAACTTATTACTGTAAACAACATAATTCAATTTTACTTAAAATATATTTTTATTCATTTTTTTAAGTATAATTTTACATAAAAAAAACCCGGAAATACTATCCGGGTTAATTAAATCAGTAATAGGTATTAAATTAACAACACGTCCCTAATCCACAAGCCCGGGCATAAACTCCGGCCACATCCCTGATACGGCTGATAATCAATTCTTCGGCGGACAGCTTGATCTGCCCCTCCTGCACAGCCGTATATTGATTTGGCATATACTGACTCAGCAGAGAAAGAGAGATACCTCCCTCATTCAGATTTTTCTTTAACAGGGCAACAGAAGCCTGCAGCTCTTTATTGGGCCAGTAGTAACGGCTCCTGTCACTGAAGCTGTATTTCCGTTTGAAATGCTGCTGCTCCGCTGTACCGGGATAGTACTTCTTCCAGTAACCCGGATTTTCCTGCATCACCTTCTCGAGGGTCGCTTTTAAACCTGAGAGTTTGACCCCCCTTTGATGACCAAGCAGCTCAATTTCCATGCTTTCCAGGGCAAAAAGAGCCTCTCTGTAGGCAAAGGTCAGCCAGGGGCCGACTTTGAGAATGCAGTAATGGTCTTTCACTAATTGGGTGAGCCCTGTTTCACTCTGGTAGTCGGTAGAGTGAGCTTCATAGACAAACTGGGGATTCCCTTCAATCATGGCACTGAGGTCGGCGGCAGCCTTACTGTCGTAATGAAAGACCTGATCATCTCCAAACTCAACTCCGGGCTGAACAACCAGGCCGATGACCCGTTTCCATGCACTGTGCAGACCCCGGGCCTCAAAGGCGGCCTTGGTAACAGTAATTGTGTTTTTAGCATTCAAAGCGGGTGTGGGAGTGACTGTCTCTTCCTCTTCCTGGGCTCCCCCTGGGATGGGAACTTCTGTTCCGATGATATAGATGATGTCTGATTCTCCGCCAAAGCTCTCGGTAAAGGTTTTTTCTGCAACACTGCAGAGCTCTGCTGCCCGGGAGGAGACAATTTCATCGGCCAGGGGTTTGTGCCTCTCGCCCTTGTCATCGGCGCAGAACATGGAGGCATCCAGATGGATTTTCTTGTATCCAGCTTTGACATAGGCGGCAATCAGGTCACGGGCTTTTGCCATGGCCTCTTCTGCCGGCTCACCCTGCCATGCGTTTGGTCCCAGATGATCCCCCCCTAGAAGGACTTTCTCAAAGGGAAGTTCTGATTCTTGAGCCAAACCTTTGACATAATTGACAAATTCAGCCGGCACCATACCGGTATACCCGCCAAACTGGTCAACCTGATTACTTGTAGACTCAATAAGGACGATTGAACCGTCGTCTTTAGCCTGAAGCATACAGGCTTTGATTACATCCGGATGGGCAGAGCAGACTGAATATAGCCCTGTAGCCTTACCAGCTTTATTGTTTTTCATAAGATTCAAAAATTCACGTGTTGCCGTCATTGTGTTACTCCTGTTACCGATACATAGTGATCGATGATTTGTTGCTTTGTCCTTCTAAAAAGACCTGAAAACACAGATTATTTTTCACATTGGAATAGGATTTTCCCCTTAACAGCCCCCGGTTTCAGTAGATCTGCCACTGCGGTGGAGGCTAGGCTCAAGGGAATTTTTCTATCAATAAGCTTTTCTGTTTTGACCTTATTGTTGCTAAAGAGGTAATTCGCCATATCCCATTCCCATCCAGGGAAGGGAGCAGAGTAGTTCATCCAGCTGCCGGTGACGATGATTTCTTTGCGGTTGATGTATTCAAACTCGTGGGGCTGTAGGGTTACAGGTTTGTGGGGAGTACCGATGAACATGACGGTCCCTTTGGGAGCAGCCAAATCCAAACAGAGGATTTCGGTAACGGGAACACCCCCGGTTTCAAGACAGACCTCATAGCCGTTTCCCCCTGTAAAAGCCAGAGCTTCTTCTTTAAAGCCTTCATCCATTGTGTTCAAACAGAGATCCGCACCCAGCTCTTTAGCCAGATCAAGGCGGCTGTTATCTATGTCAAAAACAGTGATTTTCCGGGCACCCATGGCTCTGACACACTGAAGAGCCAGGAGACCTATGGTGCCCATGCCGGTGATAGCAACATCTCGGCCGCCTTCAAATTTCATGATATTCAGGGCATGAAGTGCCACCGTTATGGGTTCAAAAAAAGCACCTTCCGTATAGCTTACAGAGTCAGGAAGTATTACAGCATTTTCCCAGGGCATAGACACATACTCAGCCCACCCTCCCTGGATACGTGATCCGATGAACTTATACCCCTTGGAGAGGGAGTAGTTTCCCTTCTGGCTCTGAGGATCGTTTCGGTCGGGAATGAGCGGAACACAGGCGATACGGTCTCCGATTTTTCTTTTTGTAACCCCTTCACCCAGAGCGACAATTTCTCCCGAGAATTCATGACCCAGGACAATGGGATAAAAGTGGGCTCCCCCATGGATGGTCCGGGGAATATCTGACCCGCAGAGTCCCGATTCCTTCACCTTAACCAACACTTCTCCTGTCCCTGCTTCCGGTTTTGTCCAGTCCTCATAACGCAGGTCATTGTCTCCGTATAATACTGCTGCTTTCATATCTCTCCTTCCTGCGGGAGGACCGACCTCCCGGGTCTTTTTTAATTTATCTATGACTTCAGCCTCAGGACTGAAATTTCTCACGGATCTCATCTAGTTCCCTGTAAACGGGTCCCACAGCCTCATACAAATGAATAAAGGCTTTAAACAGAGCCTTATAATACTCTGATTTTCGGGAATCAGGATGATAGGATGCCCGCACTGTCTGAACAGCCAGTGCACTGTCAAAGTCAGGAAACAGCCCCACTCCCACAGCTGTCATGATAGCAGTCCCCAGGGGAGCCACATCCATCTCACCGGGGAGGATGATATGTTGTTCAAGGACATCCGAGAAGATTTGAGTCCACACGGGGCTATTGGCACAGCCTCCGGTCATGACGATTTCATCAATGGAATAGCCCTTATCCTCCATCAGCCGGAATACATGGCGCACTCCCATAGCGATTCCCTCCATGATCATGCGGATCATGGCCTTACGGCTCGTGTCGGGATTCATTCCAAAGGCTACTGCCCGGGAATGGATATCCCAGAGAGGAGCCCGCTGACCAACCATATAAGGAAGATAGAGGAGGACATCATCCAAATAATCCGCTTCTTCAGCTAGCCTGTCGATCTCCTCAAAACGTTCCTCTTCGATGATGGATTTGAACCATCTAAGTCCGGCACCTCCATAATCTACACCTCCGTTTGTCAAATAAAGACCAGGAACGCCGTGATGATAGTTCAGCATGGTTGGGTCTGTGGGGACCGAAGCCACACAGGCTCCGGCATTGGTTGCTGTGCCTGCAGAAATATAAGCCTGACCATCATGGCGCAGCCCTAATCCTAGAGTCGCCGAAACATTGTCCATGGCGCCGGCAATAACAGGTGTGCCTTCTTTTAATCCAGTTGTGGCTGCGGCTTCACGGCTCAGGCCACTCACAACATCTGTACAGGCAAATATTTCTGGAAGTTTTTTACGGTCAATACCGCTGGCCGAGATCAACTCATCTGACCACTGCCCCGTCCTGATATCACAAAGCTGGGACATGCCCGCCTCGGAAACATCCATAGAAAGGATTCCTGTGAGACGGTAAACAAGGTACCCGTTGCAGTGAAGAAATACATTTGTCTTGTTATAGATTTCAGGCTCATGGTTTTTCATCCACAACACCTTGGGCGCAAAGTTGGATGGGTCTGAATCATTGCTGTTTATCTTTATTTGAAGATCGCCATAACTGGACCTAATCCAGTCGGATTCCGCCTGAGATCTGCGGTCAAGCCAGATGAGTCCGTTCCTCAAAGGGCGGCCTTTATCATCTAAGGGTAAGGCCATACTAGACATGGAGTCTACTCCGATTCCAATGATATCCTCGGGGTTCACAGCGCTCTGTTTCAAAACTTCAGAGGTCGTAATGATAAGTGCCTGCCACCACTCTCTGGGGTCCTGCTCGGCCCAGCCCTGCCTGGGGTAGAGTGTGGGATATTCTGCCTTTGCCGAAGCAACGACCTTGAGTTTGTCATCAAATAAGACTGTTTTTGTGCTCGTCGTACCCAAGTCTACACTCAGGATATATTTTGACATATCGATCTCCCGTCACACCAGGAAACTGACCGGAACAACCCGTTAGGCCCGATGTGTTTTAGAACACTAAAATATACCAGAATAAACCATTTGTCAATTCAAGACTCAAGTCTTACGCACTATCAATTCGGTTTTGACAATTTTCTGAGAAGGGACGTCTTCCCCTTTCGCTTTTTGGAGGAGCATGACCACTGCCTGATGGCCCATTTCTTCCAGATTTTGCTTCACCGTTGTCAGAGGAAAATAAAGGGTTGTTTTGTCCGTCATATCACCATACCCCACGAGCTGGACATCCCGTCCCGGGAGCAGTCCCTGCTCAGTCAAGGCTCCAACCACTCCAATGGCCTCATAGTCATTGGCACAGAATATGGCCTGGGGCGCGTTATGGTCTTTTAAATAAGATGAAACCGATTCATACCCCGTGAAGGCATCAAAATCGGTATCCAGAAAGAAGAGATTTTGATCTTCCACAAGACCCGCTTCGCTGGCGCTCTTTCTGATTCCAGAGATTTTCAAACTGGCGTTGTATTGAAAATCCCGCCCCTTTAATACGAGAAGAGAAGAACATTTTTTCTGACAGTACAGATAGCGGACCACATTGGCTGTGGACTCTTCATAATCATTGAGGATGGCACAGGCACCATCTAATTGCCACTCGATGGTGACAAATGGAATCTGCCTCGCAGCTCTCAAACAGGCTTTTCTAACGGAATCAAAGGCTTCTTCAATGAAGATGACAGCCTCCTGCGCCTTGACTACAGCTTCCAGCTCTTCAATGGTTTTCCAGTCCCATACGAGCTTATCCGTATTGAGACTGTGCAGCTTTAAATCGACTTTCAGGTCCGATAAGGCATCATAGACTCCATTAAGGATTTCCATAAAAAAGGAGAGCCTGCTTGAAGGGAGAAAGATGTGAATGGTCCCCGGCAGTCCTTCTTTTCTGGGAGCGATAAAACTACCCTTTCCCGGAAGGCTGTAGATCAGGTCCTCATTTTTAAGTTCGTTCAAAACACGCTGGGCCGTTGCTAGGGAAACACCTGTAATCTGCACGATGTCCCTTGCAGATGGAATAGAGTCATGTTCCTTCATTTCCCCACGGGTAATGGTTTCACGAAGCTGCCGGACAATTTGCTGGTATGGGGGAATGCTGATCGATCTATCTACCTCAAGGGTCATGGACGCACCTCTATGTGTTCTAAAACACTAGAGTAAATGAAATTATCCAGAATGTCAAATGAGGATCTCCTTCTGTGAACTGCTATTTAAGTGAAATTTTTCATGAAGATTTAAATAATCAGGATTTCCATCAGATTTTCAGTTATATTAGGAGACAGAAAAATCAATCCCGAGTGATTCATCAGGAGAAAAAATGATTAAACGATCTTTAGTGCCCTATGTGGCCTTAGCAACTTTATTTACAATGACTATAACGGCTCTGCCCGCTCAAACAGATATCCTGTCCTTTGATAGGGTGACCTCCTTCCTTAGCAGTCAACAGAAATCTGATCTTATCAATGAGGGAGAACTCACGGAATTCCATTTTGACAGCTTTGACCCCCTTCTTCTGCCCGATACAGGAATGTCTGGGGATATTAGAAAAATGGTCCTTGATGAAAAACTGAATATGGGCATAGAAGGCCTTTTCCTCTTCAAGGAATTTGATATGGAATCCTACAATGCCGACCCTGAAAAGACAAAACTGGCTCTATACAACACCCTCCGTTCGGTAAGCACTCTGGAAGGAACCGAATATTATTCTGCCTCCCGGGATGAAATGAGAGCACTCTTTGTGGAGTCCTGGAAGATTCCCGACCTGGATTCAGCCAGGGACAGACTCCCTGACCCTGTGGTTTCCACCATTCCGACACGGGACAGCTTCTTCATACACCAGAAGGACAAGAGCTTTGGAAAACATGAGTCTGAGATGGGCTTTGTCTATGACTCTCCGGTTATCTGGTCGGTGATTATCAACCAGACCCCCATGTATTACAAGGGATTTCTGAGAGTCATCAACCCCCAGCAACTCCAGATTCACCTAGTGGTGATGCCCACTGACCGGGGACTTCTGTTCTACGGCATTTCCGCGGCAGACACAATCAATATCAAAGCCTTCAGAGAGAAGGCCAACAACTCCTTCTACAATAGAGTGAAGGCCCTCTATGCCTGGTATATAGACGGAATAGATTAATAATGAGGCGGCCGTTCTTCGGCCGCATCCAGGGAGGAGACATTTGCTTTTCTCTCATCCATGTCCTTTATTTTCTCTTCGAGTCCGGAGATTTTTTCCTGCAGGATCTCAATGAATCTGTCTTTTTTCATCATCTGCAGGCTCAACTGCTGCAGACTGTCCTCCAGATACATGATCCTGCTGTCCATGTTCACAAGCTTTTCATCCAAGTCACCCATGTAATTCCACCTCTCATTTGCAAGGAGACAGCCCTGTCAGACCATTCCTCATCCAATACTCATCCCTGCATACTACTCATAAAAAGGCAAAACCTCTATACTTCATTATAAAACTAATCTTTCATAACATTAACCCTATCAGGAGGAATTTAATGAACATACAGAACATTGCCTGGATCGGAACAGGAGTCATGGGACGGTCCATGTGTCTTCATCTGATGAACAAAGGATATAAGCTGTCAGTTTATAACAGGACCCGTGAGAAGGCGGCAGATCTGATAGAAAAGGGAGCCCAGTGGTGTGACACTCCTGCCCAGGCAGCCCAAGGAGCAGATGTTATCTTTACCATTGTAGGATATCCCGCCGATGTGGAAGCTGTCATACTGGGTGAAGAAGGTGTCTTAAAAACAGCCAAGAAAGGTGCCATCGTTGTGGATATGACCACCAGTGAACCCTCTCTGGCCGTAAAAATAGCCGAAGAAGCTACAAAGCAGGGTGTGAACACACTGGATGCTCCCGTTTCCGGTGGAGATCTGGGAGCCCAAAAAGGGACCCTGGCCATCATGTGCGGAGGAAAACCAGAAGTATTTGAAAGTGTTCTGCCTCTTTTACAAACCTTTGGGGAAAATATTAAGCTCATGGGTGCCGATGGTGCAGGCCAGCACACTAAAATGTGTAATCAGATCCTCATTGCCACCACGATGATTGGAGTCGTAGAGTCACTTCTCTACGGGCACAAGGCCGGAATGGATATGAATGAGGTCATCGATGTAATCGGCAGCGGAGCCGCCGCATCCTGGTCCATCAACAATCTGGGACGGCGTATTGCAGACGGCAATTTTGATCCTGGGTTTTTCATCAAACACTTTGTCAAAGATATGGGAATTGCCCTGAAAGAAGCGGATCTCATGAACATCAGTCTACCCGGTTTGGCCATGGCACACCAGTTTTACAGAGCAGCCATGGCACAGGGACTTGAAAACCTTGGAACTCAGGGACTCTATAAAGTCTTTGAATCCATGAATCAGCCTAATTAACAAGAGATAAGCAAAAGGACTGCTCCATTCGGTTGATTCATTGGGATCAAGCCTATTATGATAAGCCACACAAATTACCAAGGAAGAGACCGAATGGAAAAAATCGATTATACCCCCCAGGGAACCTGCTCTAAAAAAATCAAGATCACGATCGAAGACGAGACCATTACAGAACTTGATTTTGAGCGAGGCTGCCCTGGAAACCTGCTTGGCCTAAGGTCCCTAGTGGTGGGAATGAAAAGAGATGAGGTCATCAAAAAACTAAAAGGGATAGAATGCTTCGGCAGAGAAACATCCTGCCCGGATCAATTGGCCATTGCCCTTATGGGGAATGATCAGCCCTCTGAAGCATCCTGAATAAACGCATCCAAAAGCTTAAGAGCCGTTCGTTTTCTATAGACCGCAGTGGAACGCTGATCGTCTATGGGACGGATGGCTTTTTCATAATCCGGCCGGACATTTTTCCAGGCGGACATCAGCTCTGATGACTTCAGCCCCTTGAGCTTCTCTTCCGACTCTTTAAGTCGAACCACAACGGCAGAAACAGCACCCAAAGACAACCTGAGATCCTTAATCCCATCCTGATCCTTCAGTACCCAAAAGCAGACCGATAGCTTTGACAGAGCATTGGCCTTCCTTGTTCCCACTTTCCTGTATACCAGAGTTCCATCTTTTTCCTGACGGATATATTCCAGGGGAATCAGAATTGATTCGATCAGTTCATTCTCATTCAGGCAAGTTTTTCCGGGGGCTGTTACAAAATCTTTGATGGGAAGAACCCGGGTGTTGTCCTTTGATACGAGGCGTACTCTGGCATCTGCAACCAATAGAGGAGGCAAGGAATCTGCTGCAGGTGAGGCATTTTGAAGATTACCCGCCAGTGTTGCCAGATTTCGAAGTGCCGGTGCGGCAATCTCATCAAGAGCCAGGGCCAGAGAACGGGGAATCCGTTCATCCAGCAGAAGTTGGTTCAGGGTCACCCCTCCTCCTAAAACAAGAAACCCATCTTCTTCTTTCACATACTGGAGTTCTTTGAGATGTCCAACAGCCATGACAGACGAAGGAAAACTGGCAGGAAGACTGCTCCAGTTTTCATAGCGGACCATCAAGTCTGTGCCCCCTGCCAGGGGGATGACCTTCTGATTGTCTTTAATTTCCAAAGCCTCGGCAAGGCTCTGGGGATAGAAGAATTTTACCATAACCCTTCCCCCTTTTCAGATGCAGTGAGAACCGCCTGAATGATTTGGTCATACCCGGTACAACGGCAGAGATTACCTGAAATCCCTTTACGGATGTCCTGTTCAGAGGGGTGGGGAGAGTCCTGGAGAACAGACTGTGCAGCCATGACCATCCCAGGAATACAAAAGCCGCACTGAACGGCTCCGGCCTCAGCAAAAGCATCGATGATACACTTACCTTGTTCGGTCTCTCGGAGACCTTCTATTGTCATCAGGTTCTTCCCCTCCATGGTTCCCATGGCTACCATACAGCTGTTAACGAGCTTTCCATCCAGAAGGATGCTGCAAGCACCGCACTCTCCTTCCCCACAACCTTCTTTGACCCCTGTTTCTCCCAGATCTTCCCGGAGCACATCCAGAAGCCGCCGCAAAGGACTGTCCTCATACACAACTTCCCTGCCATTCAGGGTGAATCTAATCTTACCGTCCTTCATCTGTCAGCTCCATCAGGGTTTCCGGAAGTACGGGAACCTCATCAATTATTGTATCTACGGCCTGCGATACGGCAGCGCCGAATGCCGGAGCGGCACCGTCGAAAACCATTTCGCCAGCCCCTTTGGCACCATAGGCTCCATATTCAAAAGGATTGTCCACAATCGCACTCTTGGTGGATGGAAAATCCATACTTGTCGGAATCATGTAGTCTGACATAGTGGCCTGCCTGAAGCGGCCATCTGAAAATTCAAGCTTTTCAAGGTAACTATAACCCAATGCCTGGACCATCCCTCCGATGATCTGCCCTTCTACAATTTGCCTGTCGATGGGAACTCCCATCTCGTAAACACCCCAGATGCCCTTGGTATTCACCTCGAAAGTAATGGGGTCTACCTCAACCTCAATGACATTTACACCCCAGCTATAGGCAGGATAGGCATCTCCTTTCAGAGTGTTCTGATCCCAGGGCACCATATGTGTTGGAGCTTCATAGTCCTGAATGATTGTCTGTTCTTCTCCGCTCTTCCAATCTTTCTTCAGCTTTTCTGCCGCCTTCTGTACAAGAAAGCCGACCACAGAGATCGAACGGGAGGCCACAGTCGGCCCAGAATCGGGCACAATTTCTGTATCTGGTTCGACAAAATGAACCTGTTCAAAGGGAAGGTCTAAGGCCTTGGATGCGACCTTGCAGAAGGTTGTGCTGATTCCCTGACCCATCTCTACATTGGAACCATAGATATAAACATGATCATTATGGTCTTTCTTCAGATAAATACGGGCTTTGATGAGGTCTCTCTCTCCATTGCCGGTGAAACCACTGCCATGAAAAAAGTAAGAGAGCCCTATACCCTTGTAGGGTATATTCTTGTAATCCTGATATTTTTTCCCATACCCCGACATCTCCAGGATACGCTTGGTCATCTCGGGAAGCATAACCTTTTCATGAATTTTTCCATCAGTAGTTGTGGGGTCTCCCTGCTTCATCAGATAGGGTTGACGGAAAGCCAGAGGATCCTGGCCAAGCTCATAGGCGAGGTAGTTCATATGAGACTCCATGGCAAAGATAGCCTGGGGCGCTCCAAATCCGCGAAAAGCATCAGAAGGCGGTTTATTGGTACAGAAAGCCCTACCGGCAATGCGTATATTTTTTATGTTGTAAACATTTCCCACAGTAAAAACAGCTCTGGCAAGGACAACGGCAGAACAGCTGGAATAGGCGCCTCCATCCAGACGTATATCAATATCATGAGCTAGAATCTTTCCTTCCTTATCCAGGGCTGTCTTTATATGAATGGCACTGGGATGGCGTTTTATGGAATAAGCCATATCTTCCTTACGATCCAGCACAAGTTTAATGGGCTTTTTCACCTTATATACAGCCACGGCCAGAGGACCGGCCAGAACATCCGGAAAGTGTTCCTTTCCACCGAAGGCGCCCCCAGTGGGAGTCTGAATAATCCTAATTTTCTCCGGTTCCATCCCCAGGGCATTGACCAGAGACTTTCTGATATAAAAAGGACACTGAGCCGAAGCATGAAGAATAAATGAATCATCTTCCCAATGGGCAAACAGGCTCTGAGGTTCCATATAGACATGTTCCTGATGTCCGGTGTAATACTCTTTTTCCAGAATACGATGGGCAGACTCAAAGGGCGGATCGACCTGTCCATGATGAATATCATAGCGGGTAAAAACATTGTCCTCTCCATGCTGGACTCCACCCTTCAGGGCGATCGAATCCTCTAGAGTCGTACAGGGAGGGATCTCCTTGTAGTTAACCCTGATTTTCCGATGAATATCCAGTATGACGTCTTTTTCGGGGCCAACTATAAGAAAAATAATCTGCCCCAGATAGCGAACCTCTTTATCAGCAAACACAGGCCAGTCTTCTATGATCATATGGAGGCTATTGACCCCGGGGACATCGTCGGCTCCCAGAATATGATACCCTTCTGGTACCTCAGGCAGGCTGACAGATTCGATAAGCCCTCTTTGAATTGATGAGTAATAACACTTCCCATGAAGGGGTGAGACAGGGAACTGGTCGGAAAGATACTCCATTGTGCCCGCTGCTTTAGCAACGGCATCCTTACGGCGCACTGTAGTACTGATTGAATGCGGCATTTAATTCCCCCGATTTCAGGATATATCCTGTTTAATATATCAATTATCAGACTGTAGGTATCGTTTGTCTAGGAGAATAATGAAAGGTCATACCTTAAGAATCGGGAATTTCCTTCAGCCTATCCCTTGTTTTCCAGTGATGGCTCATGATGAGCTGCTGTGCTTTATCTGGATTTCCATTGCGGATTTCCTGAACGATGGCCCGGTGTTCCATCAGCGTCTCATCGGGAGTACGGATCAATCCTTTTTGATAACAGCGCAGGATGAACTCAAAATTCCTTATAAAATCCAGGATAACCCGGTTCCCTGAGATTTTGAGTATTTCACCGTGAAACTCCTGATCTTTTTTTCGGTATTCCTTGTAGCGACTTTCCGGAATGGGGATTGAAAAGTCATCAAAAAGGTTCAGGATTCTGTTTAGCCGGGGATTTATCGGCTCTTCCATGCACAAATGCAGTGCCGTTCCTTCCAAGCCGGCTCTGACCGCAAAGAGTTCCATCAAATCTTTATTTGTAAAAACCCGGACAAAGAGCCCCGAAGATCCCTTTTGTTCCAGGATTCCCTCCCGGACCAGGCGGTTGATGGCCTCGTTAATAGGGGTCTGACTGACGCCGAGAACAGCTGCCAGTTTTTTCCTCAGAATCTTTTCTCCCGGTTTCAAATCATGATTCAGCAGCATCCGGACAATCTGTTCGTACACAAGATCGCCCAGGGCATCACGGGATACACGGGTCATTAAAACCTTTGCTCCAGAATTCTATTCCGGCCTATTCCAATATGTTCCAGCATGGTTTTTTCCGCGGCTTCAGGATCTCCCTCATAGATAGCCTTGGCAATGGCCCAGTGGCCTTCCATGCTTTTTTTGCAGTCGATGTGGATTTCGTCCTGATTACTGAGACTTATAATATTGTAGGATGAGAGCATCATTTCGAGCATATTGTTCCGGCTCATGGCCATAACCTGTCCATGAAAGTTATAATCCAGGTCATTGAATAGCTTTCTACTCCCCTCACAGTCAAAATCGGGAACATTTTCCAATAGTTTCATCAACTGTGTTTTCTCAGAAGCATTGCCGTTTACCGCGGCTTTTCCCGCGCCTAAGGGCTCCAGCCGCAGACGAATATCAAAGAGGTTCAACTCATCTTCCCTGGATAATTCACGAATATAGTAGCCCCGTCGTGGACGACTTTCTACGAGCCACTCTTTTTCAAGCTTGGAGAATGCCGATAAAAGTGGAGTTCTTGAAACCCCGAGAAGCCTAGCCATATCCTCCTGGGTGAGTTTCTGCCCTGGAATAAGCTCTCTCTTTAAGATCATCTGTTTGATATTCTTATAAACTTTTTCAACAAGATCTTCTGTTTCAACTTTGTATGTTCTCATCATTTTTAATTATGCTCAGAAAATGGATGGAGGTCAATATTTCTGTATACAAAATGATAAATTCAAAAATAGCCTACACCCTTTCTTGTTGACAAATCTCTGTGTTAGATTAGGATGAAAAATACTAAAGACAAATTCTAATACGAGGAGCCTCCTCTGAAAGATCACTATCATCTGATCCTGAATCCTGCAGCAGGGAAAGGCAGAGCTTTGAACAAACTCTCTACCCTGGCTGATTTTTTTAAAGAAAAAGGTGTGACCTACACTGTCCACAAGACTGAAAAACCGGGTCATGCAGCCCAACTGGCTGCATCTTTAGCCGAAAAGGAACATCACCAGGAGTGCGCCATCGTCGCCGCCGGAGGAGATGGAACCTGTAATGAAGTGGTGAACGGCCTTATGACTTTCAAAAACATAGGAAACGACAGCCCCCTTCCCGCCTTCGGAGTCCTTCCCATTGGAAGAGGAAACGATTTTGCCTTTGGCGCCGGCATCCCTTTGAATCTCAAAGATTCCTTGGAGAATCTGATTCAGGATAAGACAATTCTCCTGGACATCGGCTGGGTCAGGGGCGGCGAAGCCAGTGAAGGACGCTATTTTGCCAATGGTGTGGGTCTTGGTTTTGATGCCATTGTCAACGCGGAAGCTGCCAAGGTCAAATGGTTTCAGGGTTATATATACGCGGCTCTTAAAACGATCATTACCTACCCCGAAGCTCCCGAAGTAGATCTCTTCTACGATGATCAAATGATTCAGAGCCAAGCGGCTTTGATCTCCTTCATGAATGGGAAACGCCTGGGAGGAGCCTTTTTGATGGCACCGAAGGGAAACATGACAGACGGCTTACTGGACCTGCACACCACCCAGCAGAACACCCGCAGAATCATGATTTCGGCCCTTGCTGACTACTATAAGGGAACTCAGGATATAAGAGAGGATACATTCACATCCCTGGGCAGGAAATTCAGAGTTGTAGCACGCAAGGGCGCTCTGGTCATACATGCCGATGGGGAAACTTTGAGCACCGAGGCCAAAGACGTAGATGTTCACTGCCTGCCCGGAGCATTGGAACTGATCAAGGGATAAAGGCTATTGGGCCTCTCTTTTCCATACTGGAAAGAAGATCAAACCAAAAAAAGCTGCCCTTATGAAAAGGCAGCTTCTTTTGTTGGTTAAAGATTTGATTCTCAAGGAATCACTGTTTAGAAATCTTTTTCCTGAACAGTTTTTCTTTTATCATTCTTTGCTTTTTCAATTGCTGCATCACACATTTCCCTGATCTTGTCAGATAAAACATCAATAACTTTTGCGGAACATTTCAGATCACCATTGCTTTTGATGTAGTTTTTAACCTTAGATGATACCACCAGGGTTTCTTTTTCAGCCATAAATTGCTCCTTATGCCAATTAGTTGAGGCCTATTCTATCACAGTTTAAGAAAGTAAATAAATAGAAAAAGGCAAAGCGCTGGAAAAAAATAGACCCTTAGAATAATATATCCCAGTCATTTCTTCTTTTTTATACCCTGGAGGATCTATTTGAAACAGCTTTTCCTGATTTTAGTTCTGATATTTCCCGCTGCCTTCGCTCCCCTTTCGGCCCAGATTCAGAAAGAGGAACTCAACTGCTATCTCCTGACAATTGGACCGGGAAAGGATCTCTACCTCTGGTTTGGTCACACAGGAATCATCATTGAGGAGGAAAATCACTCCCAATTTTACGATTTTGGCAATTTTTCATTCAAGTCAGACCATTTTTACAGAAATTTTGCCATGGGACGTCTTGTTTACCTTAAGGTTGGTGTCTCTGCCAGGGCCTATCAAAACTACATTGTTACAGAAGATAGAAACGTCACACTCCTGAAACTAAACATCCCCAGCGAAAAGATTCTAGAAATGAAGGAAGAATTGGAAAGGAATATCCTTCCCGGCAACAATACATACCTCTATCACCATTACCTGGATAACTGCTCCACCCGACCTCGAGACATCATCGACAAGGCATTGGACGGGCAGCTGAAAGACGCCACAGATAGGGATGCAGGAACCAGCTTCAGGGGGAGTTTCAGACGCTATACAAGCCATAGCTTCTTCCCGGACTGGCTCTTGTCACTCCTACAGGGCAGAACAATTGACAGTCCCATTAGCGTATGGGAAACCATGTTCCTACCCGATGAACTGATGAAGCAACTCTCTCTCCTCCAGGTTAAATCCGGAGACAGCCTCGAGCCTGCTGTTTTGAGTACACGAGTCCTTGCAGAATCATCCAGAAACAGGACTATACCCGAAACAGCTCCTTCCTTGGCGGTTCCCGCTCTGCTCTATGGCCTGGCTGCGGGTGTCTTGCTCATGATGCTTCAAAGCCTGTCCTTAGGAGAGCGGAGGAAGTCCGTGTTTGTCTTTCTATTTGTGTTTATTATGACGATTTTCAGCCTCTTTGGGCTGACTGTATGGTTCATTTCATTCTTCACAGACCACCTGGTTGCCCGAGAGAATATCAATGTTCTCATGTTTCACCCCCTGTACCTGGTGGCAGGGTTCATCCTTACCAGGAATTCGGCGGAAAAGCTCTTAAGATTCTGGCAGATCCAGGGAGGCCTCTGGGTCCTGATGGTCCTATTCAATGCTGTTTACTTTCATCAGGGTAACCTGCAGACAAGCCTTTTCTTTCTCTCTTTTCTGTCCTGTCAGCTCCTGATAGTCAAAAAGCCATTTCATTTCGGCCAGAAACCGTCATAAGGATGAAAACCTTCCCGAAGGGATTCCCGCCGGGAACGTCACTCTTACTGGGGAAGATCAATCCTAAACTCTTTCAATCCGGGCCATCTTGCCGAGGCCTTATCCAGCTTGTCTGAATGTGACATAACTGTAACAGAGTCCTCATCCCAATGATCGAGAAGATCTCTGCAGGCTTCCTGAAGATCGGAGGCTCTGCAGTTCATAAGGTCATCTCTTTTCTTCTGCCTGAGTTCATCGCTGATCTGATACAGATGCCTTTTGAGTACAATTATGCTTTTTTCAGAGGGAGACTGGGGCTTCATCTCCTTGCCTACAACAGAGATCAGTGATTTCTCAAGTTCACCCTCATCCTGAAATTCTGAAAACTCCTGAAGACTCTCCTTGAAGGCATCCAGGGAATTCTCCACTTCCGGATCTCTGTAGGTGGCAAATGTAAAAACCTGATCCAAACCGGAATGAAGACTAAAGGCACCATAGGCCCCTCCTTTCATCCTGATTTTTTCCCACAGAGGACCTGTTTTTAAAAGATGGCTCAAGAGGATTTGGGAGGAAGCCTTTTTATCCTGCAAAGAGGCTCCGCGAAGCGCTTTTCCAACAAATCCGACGGATGCCGGGATTCCCAGACCTTCGGCCTGTGAAAGAGGGACCGCAGGAGTGCTCAGAGCCAGATCCTGAGGCAGAGAACTCCCAATGGATTCCCCTGAGGGCTTGGAGGGCAGATTATTTTTCCAGAATTCCGCCATGACAGTTCCTGATTCAACCAGTACCGAATCATCCATGGTCAGACTGAGAGTCAGATTTGACAGAGCAAAGATTTGACTTCGAATCTCTTTCATCAGGGAGGCCACTTCGACAATGCGGTGTTTTTGTCCCACCAGGGATTCCAGAAACTGCAGCTGGGCAATTCCAAACATTCTGTCTTCTAAGAGGGCGGAACTGCTGAAGCGGCTGTTGGAACGAAGGATCACATAAGAGTGTCCCCCTGGAATCAGGGACGATTTCAAATCATTCCAGAGTTCTACCAGGATCTGTTCCAACCGGGTGTGATTGTCAAAATCGGCATGAAGCAGGAGGGATAGAGCCAAATCCAGGGCTTCCTGACGCTGACCTTCCAGCATCTTAAGGCGTATATATAAAAAGGATTCAGGTTTATCTAGAGCCCCATCGCCCACCTTATGTCCTGCTTCCACGGAAACTCCAAAGCCTCCGGTCTTCATGGAAAGATCCCGGGTAATGACCTCATACCCGACGCCGGGCAATCCCGTGCCGGAAAGGAGTTTTGTAAACAGGGGTAAAAACGGATAGAGATTTTCATCCAAATGAGACAGTGAAAAGGCCATGTCGTTGTACAGAATCCCATTTGTAAAGACTCCCTGCTTCAACAGCCTGGCAGGCCCAAGCTCACTGGATTCATATGCCAGAGAATTCACCTTGACTGGGATATCACTCCTTTGAAGAAAGGGCACCCCACCCTCATCTTCCGACTCCTGAAAAATCTTGAGAGATTCATTCTTTTCATCCAGGATTTTCCGTTCTTCCCGACTCATGGAGTCTTGAAGAATCTTCAACTCTTCTTTTAGGGCGGCTTCCTGCTTTTTAGCCATCTGTTTATCGGGTTTTACAGTCACCAGGGTCCAGTGGGGATTCTCGAGAATCCACTGCTTCAAAATTGATTCGAAGTAGCCCTTTGTCTTGGCCTTCTCTCTGACTTCCTCCATAACCGGTGCAAAACGCAGGGACGCTCCTGGATTCCTGTCGTAATTCCATCCTTTCATGATCTTTCTAAGAAGCCTGATCCCGAAAGGACCGCCGCCCTTCACTTCTCTGGCCCGGAACTCAACAAGACGCATACAACTTTCTTTCAATACATCATCAAATCCGGCCTGACTCAACTCGGTCAGTGCGGCAAAAACCAGGTCCCGAAAGGACTCAGCCTTGGAGGGATCTGTTCCCCTGAGGGCTACTGTAAAAACAGCTTCGTTCAAATCAAAATCCACACCGCTTACGGGAGACAGGTCTTCTCCCAGACCCGATTCCAGCAGTGCTTTATAGAGGGGAGCACCGGCATTCCCCATGAGCATCTCCGTCAGGATAGACATGCTCAAAGAGCGGACGGGATCATCTGCTGCAAAGATCTTCCAGTTCATTGAAATGGTGCTCTTCCCCTCACTGCTGTCCCCCTCACCCAAAGGCCAGGTCTTTTCTAATGTTCGGGGAGCAGACCAGGTTTTTTGAATGGCCACTGAAGAGTCAATCTGCTTTTTATCAAATTCACTCAAAAAACGGTCATCTAAAAAGCTTAATATTTTCTCCGATGGGATATTTCCATACAAAAATATTTTACAGTTTGAAGGGTGGTACCAGGTCTTATGAAAATTGACAAACTGCTCATAACTGAGGGTTGGAATGCTCTCAGGCTCTCCACCGGAGTCTACACCATAGGGATTATCCGGAAAAAGAGAGCGGATAGACCACTCACTGGCAATGCCTTCCTGGGAGGAGTAGTTTCCTTTCATTTCGTTGTAAACGATGCCTGTACGGACAAGGTTTCCCTGATCGTCCCACTCAAGACGGTGCCCTTCCTGCCTGAACACTTCTTCATTCAGATTGGGAAAGAAAACGGCATCTCCGTAGACATCCATAAGGTTGAAAAAATCCTTTTCAAGAACACTGGCGGCGGGATAAAGGGTCTTATCCGGATAAGTCATGGCATTTAAAAATGTATTAACACTGCCCTTCATCATGGAAAGGAAGGGATCTTTCACCGGGAATTTTTTGGAACCGCAAAGTACGGAATGCTCTAAAATATGGGCAACACCGCTGCTGTTTGAAGGAGGAGTCCTAAAATTGAAGGAAAACAAATTTTCCTCATCATCATTATGGACATGATAAATTTGACAAGCGGTTTTTATATGTTCAAAGAGGTAACCACGACCTCGGTATTCATCGAGATCATCAATGCTGATGAGTTTATATCCCGAAGGATCATTCGTTTTTGACATGTATTTTGTTCTCCTATCTTATCAATATAATCATATTTTAAGGCAGAGAACAGGATTGTTTACGAAGAGAGGCCCCATAATGGGCTTAGAGGATCTTCTTTTCTTTTGTTGAGGGTTTATTGTCTTTACTTTCTCGGGTGACAGGCCCCCTCCATTTAAAGACAGGTCCAAAACTGGTCACATTGAAATACCCTGAATCACTGAGGATGGCAGCCGCACGGCTGGACTGAAGAGGAGACCGCCCATAAACAACCATATTTGTGAACAGATTATCCGTTGGAAGAAAGGACCCCAAATGACCATAGGGAACATTGATGGCTGTGGGAATATGCCCCTTTTTATACTCTGCTTCAGAACGGACATCAATGAGAAAATATTCATATTGATCCTGGTTGATTAAGACCTGAAGGGTGCTGTTCAAAGAGAGATTCTTCTGCTTCTCCCTGTTTCTTCTGATACGGTAGACAGAGGCCGCAAAGGCCAGGGCACCAACAGCTATTATGATTATGACATACTGTATCCACTGAATCATGGGGCATTCTAGCATGAGTGGAATGTTTTGGGAATCAAAGAGGGTATTTGAAAATAGACAAAAAAAAGAGGTTCATATGAACCTCTGTTTGTTTGAAGTGATTATCTCCGGGTTGTCTCAGTTTTTCTGAGTTTCTTAGCCTGTTTTCTGATCATGGCTTTTTTCTTCCGGTTTTTGATAGTGGAAGGTTTTTCGAAGTATTCCCGTTTTTTCCATTCTCGGATAATACCTTCTTTTTCCACCATACGCTTGAACCGTTTGATAGCTTTTTCCAGGGGCTCGTCATCACTAATTCTTATGTTGGCGATATTGAATCACCTCCCTTTTTCTTTAGTATCGTCTATTATGGTTAATATTCCATCTTTGTCAATAAGTGGATGCGAAAGATATCTCTCCGGGTTAACAGGAATTGTATTTACCCTGAGTTCCCAATGCAGATGAGGCCCTGTCACAAGCCCTGTTGCACCCACAGTCCCCAACAGTTCGCCCTGAGATAGACTATCGCCTATTTTGACATCGATCCGATCCATATGATAATACAAGGAATAGACGCCAGGCAGATGTTCGAGGACGACGGTCCCTCCCGTAAGGATTCTCTCTTCTGCCATGACAACAGTGCCATCAAGGGGTGCCATAATTTCGGAACCAGTTGCTGCGGCCATATCCAGGCCAGTGTGAAGAGAGGCCGCCGTATTGCCGTCTGTATATAGATAGTTCCTTCTGTCACCGTACCAGGAGGTCAGTATGAACTCCTTTACGGGGGGTAAAAAGACACCCACAGGATGTACAGCTCCATCGGATCGTCTGTTCAAAAGAGCCCACAAGCGACGGGATTGATCTCTTTTCTCGGCGGAATCATCAGTCCTCAGTGTGGTCATGTCATAATTCAGGGGTATGTCTTCCGATTTGAAGTCCCGGGTCCTAATCAGAACCGGACGCTCATACACGGCCAGCCCCTTGGAATTCCTGATCTCGGCCCGGAGGAGGTAATTACCGGGGTCTAGATCCGAAGAAAGGCCCATGAGTCCTATAAAATTGGGTCCGGAGATCCCCTCCATTTCAAAGGTGAGACCGGGGGCGTTGGAACATACATTTCCTTTTTCATCCTTCAACATGAAGAGTATTTCATCATCCACGTCTCCCTCATTGACCACGACCGTTAGAATATCACCGGGAAAGGCCTGGGATGTGGAGAGAAGGCTCTGGGCATGAAGAGTTCCCAGAGTAAAATATAAAAAGAACAGGCAGGGTATAATCAGTATTTTTCTCAATTGGCTGGCTCCATATCGATGACTGTGATCTGCAGGGATTCCCGATTCATATAATAGTTCCGGCTTACATGATACAGCAGATTCACCCTGTTGTCAGGACTCATATAATCTTTGAAATTTTCCGCGCCATTCCAGTAGAGCGCCGGGAATTTGGCCGTTTCAGATGATAAAAGGAATTTCAGATGGTTCTGAGGCTCCTTGCCAATGAGCTCCGATTTTTCAATCAGGAGGTTCCGGCTAAAAAAGAGTAAGGGCCTGAATCCTTCGCCATAGGGGCCTAAGCGGCTGACCATCTCCCAGAGCTCAGGATTCAAGTATTCAACTGGGATTTCGGCATCAACTTCGGGAATATCTTCTGATATTTCGGGTTTCCAGGTCTTACAGAACTCACCGAGCCGTCTTACAAAGGCCTCTTCATTTGAGCCCTCCATGCTGAAACCGGCGGCACAGTCATGTCCTCCAAAATCGATAAAGAGATCTGCATGGGCATGCAGCAGGGATTGAATAGAACAGCCCCGAGGACTGCGGATAGACCCGGAGAGACTTCCATCTTCCTGGCGGGACAGGATCAAAGAAGGGACCGAAAATGTGTTCACCATCTTCGCGGCTAGGATGCCTGTGATCCCCCGGGGTATTTGCCGGGACCGGACCATGGTCAACTTATTATGCAAGCCTTCCTGACTGGTTCTTGCTTCTTCCACAGCGTCGTCCCAAAGGGAATCTCCCAGCTTTTTCCGCTCCTGGTTCAAGTCATGAAGTGCGTCGGCCAGACGAGTCCTGATAGCTTCATCTTCTGTTATAAACAGTTCTACAGCCTTATCAGCCTGACCCATCCTCCCCGAAGAGTTGATCCAGGGGGAGACCATCCAAGAAACATCATTCGTTTCAAGAGGCTTCCCCAGCAATCTCTGCCGTATAAAGAGTTCACGAAGGCCCGGTCTGACGGCCTTGCCCAAAAGCTCCATTCCTCTTTTAACAAGAACACGGTTTTCATCTTCCAGAGGCATAAGATCCGCCAAAGTGCCCAAGGCTACTAGATCCAGAGCCTTTTCAAAGGGCTCAAAGGCCCCCTGATAGCGTTTAAGCATCAGCCCTGAAAATAGATGAAGGAAGGCATCCCCATTATCAGGAGCCTGAAGAGAGTACCGGGCCAGTCTGCTTTTATCCCGGAGAATTTGAAAACTCAGTCCTTGCAAACTAGGAAAGTCTCTACAGACCTGATCGGCTATGTCAGTAATATGAAGTTCTGCCGCCTTACCGAAAATTTGATCCAGAGTTTGCTTCTGCGAGGAGAGATCATAGCTGAACAGAGGCCAGCCCCGCAGGGATTCGGAGAGTTCCTCCAGGGGAATTTCCTGGTCCAGGGGGTAAAACTTCCGGCTGACTTCTACCAAATTGACATACTTATATATTTCCAGCTGTCCCTTTTCTTCATTGATGTAGAAGAAGCAGTACTCATGACCGTAGAGCTCGGTTCTTGCAAAGCAAAGAGCCCAGATGAGTTTAGATACAACGGCACAGCCCGCCAATCCTTCAAAGGGATAAGAATCCTCCTGGACCTTGGGATTGACGATGCAAAGGGCTTCTGGGAGTTTGCCCCCTCTAGGATTGTGGTGATCCAGAACAACCACATCGATTCCCAGTTCACCCGCCAGAGAGATCTCCTCAAAATCCGAGATTCCGCAATCCACACAGAAAATCAGAGTTCCGTCTCGAGAGGCAAAATCTTTGATAAGCTCAGGATTCAGTCCGTAGGCATCTTCCCCGATAGGGACTCTCCATTCGGCCTCAATTCCAGAATCCAGAAGGGCTTCATAAAGGAGGATTGTCGAGGTGATTCCATCCACATCCCGGTCGCCGCAGATCAGAACACGTTCTTCCTCTTCGGCGGCCATCTGGATTCGATCCACCACATCAGCCATATGCCTGAAAAGAAAAGGGTTATGGAGGTAACGAAAATCATCCTCCAGGAAAAATCGGCTTTTATCGAGATCCACTCCTCTCCGCAAGAGGATGGATGCCTGAAGCAAATCCATTCCGGTTCTTTCAGCGAGTTGGCGGACTTTGCCGCCTTCAATATCTTTTTTTGTCCATTTCATACTAATTTATTAGAGTTCTCCGACTTCTTTCAGAATAAGAGCTTCTGGAGTCATTGGGTCTGGGGATATGCGAAAAGCCTCCTCCAGAGAGGCCAGAGCCTGACGGGCATCCTGATCATTCAGGGCAAAGACTTCGCAAAGAAGATCTCCCTTTGCCACCGACTCACCCCTTTTCTTTAAAAAGTGCAATCCCGTATGGGGCTGCACAGGATCATCTGCCTTATTTCGTCCCACTCCCAACCCCAGGGCGCACATGCCCACCTTGTAGGCATTGATTTCATGAATGATTCCCTGCCGGGGAGCCTTGAATTCTACTTTGACAGGGGCTCGCCACGTTCCGACATGGTCTAAAAACCACTGCCAGTCGGCTCCCTGGGCAATCATGTTTTCCCGGAACCGGTCAGCTCCTTCTCCACTTTTGATTTTTTGCAGGCATAGATCCATGGCCTCATCAGAACCTTTGCAGAGACCAGAGGTCAAAAGCATTTTGGAGCAGAGTGCCAAGGTCACTTCCATCAAATCGTCAGGTCCTCCTCCTTGGAGGCAATTCCAGGATTCTTCCACTTCCAGAAAATTTCCCACCATCCGGCCCAGGGGTTCTTCCATGGCCGTGATGAGAGCGATGACCTTCCGCCCCATGGCTTGTCCTGTTTTCACAAGAGATTCGGCAAGGATCTCTGCATTCTGTAATGTTTTCATAAAGGCCCCAGAACCGCATTTTACATCAAAGACAAGAGATTGGGCTCCTTCGGCCAGCTTCTTACTCAGAATACTAGCCGTAATCAATGGAATAGATTCCACCGTGGCTGTAACATCCCGAAGAGCATACATTTTTCTGTCTGCAGGAACGACCTGGGCGGTCTGACCGATAAGGGCATACCCGGCTCTAGCGATGATCCGCTTCAAATCATCCTCTGTGGCATCGACGGTATAGCCTTTGACCGACTCCAATTTGTCCAGAGTGCCTCCGGTATGTCCCAGGGCGCGACCGCTCATCATGGGAACCTGGGCACCGCAGGCCGCAGCCAGGGGAGCGAGGATGAGGGAGGTTTTATCCCCCACACCGCCGGTGGAATGTTTATCTACAAGAGGTCCGGCAAGGTCGCTGAGATCCATAAGGACGCCCGACTCCATCATGAGTCTGGTCAAAAGCCCTGTTTCGACGGCATCCATCCCTCGAAAGTATACGGCCATAAGCCAGGCACTGGCCTGGTATTCGGGGATATCTCCAGTGACATAACCATTAATAAAGAAACGAAGCTCCTCTTCAGTCAGAGCAGCTCCGTCGCGTTTTTTCATTATAATATCAACGATGCGCATCCTCATACTCCCTCACACTAAAATACCTCACAATAGCTCCTTCTGTCAGCCCTTGATATAAAGGCAGGATAAAGAGATGCAATGTGGTCCATCAAGGTGCCCTATAAAGGAGTATTAAGAGGGGGCGATTCAAAATAATAGTCTAGCGTTCTTTCCGCCGGAAAGAGAATCATTATTATACTTCATATTTAGAAGCATCAGCCCGCACAGCTTCAATATTATCTTTATTTTTTTCCGTCAAAGCAGCCACATTGACCATAGACTGGTTGATTTCACTGATCCCATTATCAATTTCATCCATGGCTTGAATCACTTGAATACTGATGTCTCCCAAAGAACCGACAGCTCCTCTGATCAGATCATTACCCTGGGACATTTCTCCGGATTGCTCCATGACAGCAGTAGTTATCTGACGCATTTCGGCCAAGGATTGAAGAACCTGCTGGCCTCCCTGGGACTGTTCTTCCATTGAGGATCGGATTTCATCGGTTATCCGGTTCATCCTGCCTATACTTTCCTGAATAATGTCAAAAGACTTTCCAGATTCCTGAGACCCCTTAACCACATCCAGAATACTGGTATTGATCTCTCCAATGGATGTTTTTACTTCTTTAGACTGGGTAGAAGACTGCTCTGCCAATTTTCTGATCTCGTCAGCAACGACCGCAAATCCCTGGCCCGCGCTACCCGCATGGGCAGCCTCAATAGCGGCATTCATGGCCAAAAGATTCGTCCTGGCAGCGATACCGGAGATCAGCTTATTGGCATCTTCGAGTCTATGGGATCTCTCCAGTATTTCATTAACCAGAGAACTTACCAGATTCAATTTATCAGACCCATTGCGGGTGGCTCCCACCAATTCATCCATGCAAGCTCTGGCTTCGGAAGTAGAATTACTGATGGTGTTTATCTGGGCAATCAACTCTTCCACCGAACTGGATGAACTGAGAATACTCTTGCTCTGTCTTTTAAGGGATTTATCCAGGGCTTCAATACTCAAAGCGACCTGAGAAACTGCACTGGCTGTTTCATGAACACTCTCGTCCTGGGCCCGAATCTGTTTCATAGAACTGTCAATATTAGCCTTGATCTGCTGTACGGCGGCAGCTGTCTCTTCCATATTGGAAGCAAGGTCATTCCCGCCCTCATCCATATCCATCATGCGATTATTCAGGTCATGAAAAAAACTGCTCAGGGAATCAACCAGGCTATTGTAACTCCGTGTTATAGAAGCCACTTCATCTCTCCCTTTCCACTGTCCCTTAGCATTCAGCTGCCCTTCGGCGGCCTTTCCCATTAGAATTTCCACCGGGAGGAGACGGCTGGTAATTTTTCGACGGACCACAAAAGCGAGAAAAAAGATTAGGAGAATATCAGCCGATAAAAGGAGACCAATTAGAATAAGAGTTATCTGCCGGGAGACCTTAAAGACTTCAATATCATTAATGCCGACAACGACCAGCCACTGAGGGTCATCCATCCAGACAAAAGCGCCCTGCTTTGAAATACCCTCAAACGTGTAGGGTAAATATAGTTCCTTCTCTCCCGATTCAAAAACAGTATTAATAAATTCCCAGTTATGAGAATCAAAAAACATTTTATCTTCATCGGGATGAATAAAAAGGACTCCATCCTTGTCGATTACATAGGAGTACCCGGTTTCTCCTATATTTTTATCTAGAATTACATCATGCCCATATTCAGACATATTCATCGAAATAGCCAGGATACCTACGATTTTCCCATACACATTGATTGCTGAGGTAATCATAGCCGAGGGATAACCAGACTCTCCAGTTTTAATAATAGTTGAATCTATGAAATATTCATGGCCAGGACTCTTTGAATGCCGAAAGTAGGATGTATTTGAATAATCATTCCCTTTCAATTTTGGATTTGTCGAAGCGACAACAATTCCCTTTGAATCCATCAGATAGATATCTTCAAAGTAAGGACATTGAGATTTTAGTTTATTGAGATCACTGTCTAAATGAAAATATTCTCTATCAATCAGGCTCTGCCCATAGTTTGGATTGATAGAATGGGCGTAAAGTAATTTTCCTGCATTATCCATATCTGATGATAAAGAATTCTTGATGGACAGAGAGTTGCTCATCAAATTGGTTTGCTGTTCTTTTAGAATAATTGAGTTTGCCACAGTTCTTAAAAAAAATCCAAGAACAAGAAAAATGACAGTAAGAAATATTAAAAAATAGATATTAAGAGAGAAAGCCAGAGAGTCGCGGATTGTTTTGTTGTTTCTTTTCATAAAAATCATTCCAGTTTCAAATGTTTTTTTTACTTTTAAAGTATTATATTCTCCACTGGCAAGATCTTACAACGATTAAATTCTGATATGACTGTTAGAACAAAAAAATATGACCTGGATATACCTGGAAAAGAAATAATTTTCAGGAGGATTCTGCAATGAGCATTCCAAAGCCCCCTTCCCTCATATTTTATACTTTGATGCATCGGCCTTCACAGACTCAATATTCTCTCTGTTTTTTTCGGTCAAAGTGGCCACATTCACCATGGACTGGTTGATTTCATTGATACCATTGTTGATTTCATCCATGGCATGAATGACCTGAATACTGATTTCACCCAAAGAACCGACAGCTCCTCTGATCAGATCATTCCCTTGTGACATTTCTCCAGATTGCTCCATGACTCCCGAAGCAATCTGCCGCATTTCGGACAAGGACTGGAGAACTTCCTGTCCCCCTTGAGCCTGTTCATCCATGGAGGATCGGATTTCATCGGTTATCCGGTTCATCCTGCCTATACTTTCCTGAATAATGTCAAAAGACTTTCCAGATTCCTGAGACCCCTTCACCACATCCATAATACTGGCATTAATCTCTCCGATAGAGGCCTTCACTTCTTTAGATTGGGTAGAAGACTGCTCTGCCAATTTTCTGATCTCGTCAGCAACAACCGCAAATCCCTGGCCCGCGCTACCCGCATGGGCAGCCTCAATAGCGGCATTCATGGCCAAAAGATTCGTCCTGGCAGCGATACCGGAGATCAGCTTATTGGCATCTTCGAGTCTATGGGATCTCTCCAGTATTTCATGGACCTGACCGCTGACCAAATTCAATTTATCAGACCCATTGCGGGTGGCTCCCACCAATTCATCCATGCAAGCTCTGGCTTCGGAAGTAGAATTACTGATGGTATTGATCTGGGCAATCAACTCTTCCACCGAACTGGATGAACTTAGAATACTCTCCCCCTGTTTTTTGAGTGACCGGTCCAGGGATTCAATGTTTAAAGCGACCTGAGTAACTGCACTGGCTGTTTCATGAACACTCTCGTCCTGGGCCCTAATCTGTTTCATAGAACTGTCAATATTGGCCTTGATCTGCTGTACGGCGGCAGCTGTCTCTTCCATATTGGAAGCAAGGTCATTCCCGCCCTCATCCATATTGTTCATACGATTATTCAGGTCATGAAAAAAACTGCTCAGGGAATCAACAAGGCTGTTGTAACTCCGTGTTATAGAAGCCACTTCATCTCTCCCTTTCCACTGTCCCTTAGCATTCAGCTGCCCTTCGGCGGCCTTTCCCATTAGAATTTCCACTGGGAGGAGACGGCTTGTGATCTTATGACGGACCACAAAAGCGAGAAAAAAGATTAGAATAAGATCTGTTGAGAAAAGGAGGATAATCAGAATAAGAGTTATACTCCGGGTGATCCTAAAAACCTCACTGTCATCAACAACGGTAGCAACCAGCCACTTAGGATCTTCCATCCAGGCAAAGGCCCCTTGTTTTGAAACACCCTCGAATGTATAGGGTAAATAGACTTCTTGCGAACCTGCTTCAAGGACTGCGTTGATGAAATCAAGGTTCTTGGAATCCAGGAAGATGTGTTCTTTGTCCGGATGAATAAAGATGATCCCCTGGCTGTCTATGACATAGGTGTTTCCCGTCTCACCCACTTTTCTATTCACAATAAAATCGGTCCCGAATTTTTGCATATTCATGGATATGACCAAAAATCCCTCAATATTCCCGTCCACAAGAACGGCAGACGAAACGATGGCTGCCGGATAGCCCTCTTCTCCGAATCGAACAATCGTTGGATCAATGTCAAATTCATGACCGGACATCTTGGCATTCTTAAAGAATGAATCCTCCGAATAGTCTTTCCCCTTCAGTTTCGGGTTTGTGGATCCGACAACAAGTCCCTCTGAATCCATTAAAAAAACATCTTCGAAATAGGGACTCTGGGACTTCAGCTTGTAAAGGACACTGGCTGAATATGTAAAATTTCGATTCTGCAGACTAACGCCATAATTCGGATTCATTGCATGCGCAAAAAGCACTCTTCCTGCATTCTCCATCTGCAGGGACATCGTTCCCATGGTGGATCGAGACATTCGTATAAGATTTTCCTGCTGTTCCTTCTGTATGAGAGTGTTCGTTGTTGTGCGTAAGAAATATCCAAGAAATATAAAAATGACAGAAAGGAAGATCAGGAAATAGATATTGAGAGAAAAAGCCAGAGAGTCTCGAATCCTTTTTTTATTGTTCTTTTTCATCATGAACATTCCAATTTTTTTAATTTTTATTTGAGGATGCGCTATTATATAAGCTGAAAGCTCATTTCTTCAACGATGTTCTGTTTATTTAAAAATAATTCGAAGAGACTCCTGTCCCATATTCAACCTGACAATGGTCCTCAGAATGGTCATAATATAGCTTGTCAGGCTCTCAAGGGTATCAGCGTCAACCTCTGGAAGCCCCTGTTTCCCGATGACCGATTCTAAAAATTCCCTGGCAGGAGCCGTGAGCAAGGGCAGCCGATCAATACGGCAACGGGAACAAACAACCATCCCCTCCGGGCTGTAACAAACGGCCTTGTTCGCAGGAGCCGGTCTGCCACATCGGGAGCAGCGGTTTGTTTCAGGCTGGATTCCTTCGAGGGCCAGATAATCCCAGAGAGAAGACAAGAAGAGACCAGGCACTAGAGCCTCAGCTTCCTGATCCAGATCCCGGAACAGAGACTCCGAAAGATTGAAAAAATCCCGGCTGCCTCCTCCGGCATAGGTCTGTATGATAAGATCCGACCAGAAAAGAGCTGCATAGTACTTATTGAGATGAGCATGAAAACTATCCCGGCTCTCAAGGCATTCTCCCTCTTTCAGGCGCCAGAGCTTCTTGACAGGATCGTAATACAGATCGCCCCGGCAGAGAGAAAAAGGCTGAATCAAGGCTCTCTGGGAACCCGATTTTTTACCCTTAACTCCAAAGACGGCAATCCGGATCAACCCCTGCCCCGGGGTGAGAATTAAAACCAGTTTATGGTTTTCACCCAGGTCGGAGGCTTTTAAGGGAATATAGTTTTCTTTGATCAGTCGATTCATGGTTCTCTTTCAGTATAGGCGAAAGGTTCCACCGGGAAAAGAGAGAAAAGACTTGCCTTTAAGGGCCTGAAATTTTAAATTCAATGAGAGTACAAGCAAGGGTCACCCTTTAATGAATAAAAAGCCTGTTAACAGGAAAAAATAGAGGTAAAAAATGTCAGAAAAAGAGATCATCGTAGCGGAACAGGCCTTGCCGGACAAATTGTTTATTGTCCCCCTTTTAGGAAAGCCAATATTTCCGGGGATCTTTACACCTATTATGATCACATCCAATGATGATATAGAAATTGTAAATCAG
Organism: Oceanispirochaeta crateris; assembly: GCF_008329965.1. Classification (GTDB taxonomy): domain Bacteria; phylum Spirochaetota; class Spirochaetia; order DSM-2461; family DSM-2461; genus Oceanispirochaeta; species Oceanispirochaeta crateris. The sequence continues at coordinate 3,975,528 of NZ_CP036150.1, read as the reverse complement.
GCCATGGAGAATGATAAGGTCATAGGTTTGATTCTTCTCAAAGAGGAAGATGAATCCGCCACAGGCCCCAAAGACATTTATCAGGTGGGAACGGCAGCTAAAATCGTCAAAAAAATAAACCTTCCCGATGGTGGAGTCAATATTTTCATTTCCACAGTAAAACGCTTCAGGATCAGAAAATTCTTTACCAGTGAAGCCCCTCTGATTGCGGCAGTAGACTACCTGGATGACATCGTTGGTTCAGAACAGAAGGATGAACTGAAGGCTTTGACCCGTTCGGTCATCTCCGAAATGAAACAGATATCAGAAGATAATCCTCTTTTTTCGGAAGAGATGCGCCTGAACATGGTCAACATAGATAATCCGGGAAAAATTGCCGACTTTATAACCTCAATCCTCAACATCGACAGGGTTCAGCAGCAGCAAATACTGGAAGAACTGGATGTGAGAGCCCGTATGGAAAAGGTTCTGGTTTTCATTAAAAAGGAGCAGGATCTCCTGCGAATCCAGAAAAAGATTGCCACACAGATCAATGAAAAGATAGAGAAAAGCCAGAGGGAATACTTCCTCAGAGAAGAGATTAAGGCCATTAAAAAAGAACTGGGCGAACCGGTGGATTCGAAATCCAGCGAATATATCAAGTTCAAAGAGATGGTGGATAAACTCAATTTTGAAGGTGAAATCAAGGAACAGGTAGAGAGAGAACTGGAAAAATTCGCTCTTATGGATCCCTCCTCATCCGAATACATTGTCACCAGAAATTACCTTGAAACCATTGTCAATCTCCCCTGGGAAGAACCCAAACCGGATGTCATTGACATTGCCAAGGGAGAAAAGATCCTCAACCATGACCACTATGGTTTGGACGATGTAAAAGAAAGAATCCTCGAATATCTGGCCGTCCGTAAGCTTAAAAATGACACGAAGGGTTCAATCATTATCCTTGTTGGACCTCCCGGAGTTGGTAAAACCTCCATCGGAAAATCTGTCGCCCGTGCTCTGGGTCGAGAATTTTTCCGATTCTCCGTAGGAGGGATGAGGGACGAGGCCGAAATCAAGGGTCACCGGAGAACCTATGTTGGCGCCATGCCCGGAAAAATCATTCAGGGCTTGAAGATCGTTAAGAACAAGGCTCCCGTGTTTATGATCGATGAAATTGACAAGCTGGGTCAGTCCTATCAGGGAGACCCCTCTTCGGCCCTCCTGGAAGTTTTGGATCCGGAGCAGAATATTGCCTTCAGGGACCATTATCTTGATCTGCCCTTTGACCTCTCCCATATCCTGTTCATAGCCACCGCAAATACCCTGGACAGCATTCCCCGTCCTCTCTTGGATAGAATGGAAATCATCAGGCTCTCTGGCTATATCACCGACGAAAAGATTGAAATTGCCAAGAGATACCTCATACCAAAATCATTAAAGAAACACGGTCTCATCAAGGGACAGATTGCCTATAACAAAACGGCCCTGAGGAGCATAGTTGACGGTTATGCAAGAGAAGCCGGTGTGAGAACCTTTGAAAAGTGTATCGATAAAATCAACAGGAAGGCTGCGAAAAAAATTGTCATGGGCACCGAAGAACTGCCCATAAAAATATCCAAAGACAATTTGGAAGGTTTTTTGAAAAAGCCCTACTTCCGTGATGATGAAATCAAACGGGTCAGTATTCCAGGAATGTCCTTAGGACTGGCATGGACCAGTATGGGCGGGGATACCCTCATCATCGAAGCCATAAATATCCCCGGGAAAAGCGGTCTTCAACTGACGGGACAGATGGGAGATGTGATGAAAGAATCTGCGGCCATCGCCTTCAGTCATGTGAAACAGATAGCCGGTGATTACGGGATCAAGCAGGAGTTTTTCGAAAAGAATGTGATCCATCTTCATATCCCCGAGGGAGCCACCCCCAAAGACGGCCCTTCTGCAGGAATCACCATGGCTACGGCACTCATATCGCTGGCCACTGGAAAGGTGATCAAAAAGAACCTGGCCATGACTGGCGAGTTGTCACTCACAGGAAAAGTACTGCCCATAGGAGGGCTGAAGGAAAAAACAATTGCGGCCCAGAGGAACAAGGTAAAGGACATCATCATCCCCAAACCCAATGAACGGGATCTGGATGAGATACCTGCTTACATCCGCAAAGGCATCACCTTCCATCCCGTAGAATCTCTGAAAGAAGTACTGAACCTTGTCTTCTAAGAGAAGTATTTAAAGCAGTTCTTTGAGGTCTTTGTTCACGGCATTGACAGAAAACCGGGAGGGATCAAAGCCGCCAACCCAGGAAAAGTCGTCCTTTAAAACCTGAGATGCGCCGGGTTTCAGAGAGGCCATAAGCATTCTGAACCCCTCTGGTCCCCCGCAGTCCTCGGGAGGGCAGGCTCCCTCACCGGCCAGGCATTCCAAGATAAAACCGCTGTCCCCCCTGGAGGGGAACTCGACTTTTTCCACAATGATCTTATGATGCCAGGATTCGGACAGATCATAATAGTAGTGCAGCAGGTCATCCTCTTCCTCTAAAAGACTCTCAATAAGACAGTCCTCTTCGGCAAGAACGGCCTCATCTTTACCAGGCTGACCCCAGACCTTGCCGGCCTGTTCAAATCGATGTTCATAAAGATCCCACCACCCCATTGCTTTCTGTAAGACCGCATGAAACTGGGAAAGATTTATCTGTCCCGGAACCCTGATACGTCGCCAGACTGAGACTGGCAGATCCGAAAGAGAAACAGTGAGGGTCAGGATGGAATCTTTTATATTTTCATCCGCTTTTGGGGCTGGATGGAGAATTTCCTCAAGCTTTTCCATGATACGCACAAGGACTTCTTCACTTTGCTGAGTCAGGTATTCCAACTCCTCCTTTGATCCGGAGTCTTCCTCATTCGGGTGATTCATCCTGTTGAGAAGGTTTTGTACAAATTGCAAGAGGTCCTCTAATTCACTCTGGATGTCTTCAACACCCGGAATGCTCTTCTGCTCATCTTCTTCTAAAAAATCATTGAGCTGCATCCAGCGGTCAAATAACAGCAAGAGTCTGGATCTCATAGGAGCAAGGGTTTTATCCTCCACTCTGTCAAACTGACTCCGCTGATCTTTGAATAAGTCGAAAATCAGCTGTTCAAATAAGAGGGGAGCATTTTCACCGGGAGGTACAGATCCTGCCAGGGAGTAAATCCTTGTGGTCAATTCGGAATACCCTTCTCCTGCACCGGAAAGATCTTCCCGAACAAGGGCTTCTATTAGTGGATGGGAAAAAGGGAGGTCCATGGTTTTTAAATAACCATTTAATTGATTTAGTTTCTTATCGTCCATAGAAAAGCTCCTTCAGGCTCCCCGGGATGCCAGGAATATCAACTGCTCCAGGGGGTACTTTCAAATACTACTTGTGTTTAAGCAGCCCTGCAATATACACTGAAGTAGCTTTTAAACACAATCCAAGGAAGATGCAAATGTCTGTGCTAATCCCCCTAATCGTTATTCTTTTTCTTATTCTCCTTTTTATACGGTATCTAATGCTGAACAAAAAAGATCATCAGCATCAGAACACGCCCCCATGTCCAGATTCAGGAGAATTTGCCGAAAAGCTCTCCACACTCATTCAGATCCCAACAGTGTCATGGACGGATCATGAAAAAACAGACATAAAACAATTGATAAAATTTCAGGAAAAGCTTGTTGACCTCTTTCCTCTGGTTCATGAAAAGCTGGAACGGGAAGTACCCGACCCTTATGGGATTGTGTACAAATGGGCTGGAAGCGATCCTCTGGAAGAACCGGTTCTGTTTCTTGCTCATTATGACGTAGTTCCCGCACAGGAGCAGGGGGATGAGAGCTGGCACCACCCGCCCTTCAGCGGCATCATTGAAAATGGAGAGCTCTGGGGCCGGGGAACACTGGATATTAAGAGTCAGCTCACATTTCTCTTAGAGACTGTGGAAAGGCTGCTGCATGAAGGATTCCAGCCCAAGAGATCTCTCTATTTTGCCTTTGGCGGAGACGAGGAGATTTCTGGAACCAATGGAGCTCAGAAACTGGCCGCTTCCTTCAAGGACAAAGGATTAAAATTTGCCATGATCATGGATGAAGGCGGAGTCATTGCCCAACACATGCTGAGCTTTCTGGGTGATAAACCGGCAGCTCTCATCGGCCTGGCAGAAAAAGGATTTGTGACCTTTAAAATCAGTGCTCACGGAGAAAGTGGACACTCGTCCATGCCTCCTTCAACTGGCACGGTGGTGAGTACTTTAGCTCAGGGAATTTCAAGAATCTGCTCCAGACGGCAGCCTTCCCGCCTGACTCCTCAAATAATAGGTATGCTCCAAGGATTCGTCCCTTGGGTCCCCCTTCCTCTGGGGCTCGTTTTCGCCAACCTTTGGCTGTTCAATCCCCTCATACGCCTCATATTTGCGGGGAACAAGAGTACAGACAGCCTGATCAGGACATCCCAGGCGTTTACAGTTATCAAATCAGGTGAGCAGGAAAATATAATTCCAGGTGAGGCCAGTTGTCTGGTAAATCACAGGATCTTACCCGGTGACACCATAGAGTCACTGAAACAAAGGCATATGAAAAAACTAAAGGGGCTGAACTTAACAATCGAAGATGCTGGAAATTGGCCTTCCAATGATCCAATCAAACCGGAAAAAGATGAAAATCAGGGATTTTACTGGGTCAAAGAAGCACTCAAAGAGAGTCACCCCGAGGTTGTAGCGGTTCCTTTCCTTGTGAATGGGTCAACCGATTCGAAATACTATCGGGATCTCAGTGGTCAAATCATCCGTTTTACACCATTGATTCTAAATCAGGAGGATATCAACTCCATCCATGGTATCAATGAAAAAGTGAGTCTTGAGAATCTGGAGAGGGCCCTGACATTTTACCGGAACCTCTTATTTAAATTATAGAATAAACACACAAACCGACTGAGGGAGATTTGAAATGAGTACAAAAAGCAAGGATGATTCCATGCTGAAAATAGGATTGAAGCCTTTTCTTACAGCCTTTGGGATACTCTTCATCCTGATCGTGGTATCCGGATTTCTCACAAGATGGATTCCCGCGGGAAATTACCAGAGGATACTGGAAGATGGACGGCTCAAGGTTGTTGCCGATTCTTTTGAATACGTGAACTCCGGAGTCTATCCTCTCTGGCGCTGGTTCACCGCTCCCATAGAGGTCATTTGGGGAGATAACTGGCTGATGGTCCTTGTTTTATCCCTGTTTATGATATTCCTGGGAGCTTCTTTTACCGTGCTCGAAAAAGGCGGTGTCATGCAGGAACTCCTTTCTGGAACTGTCCGCCGTTTTCAAAATAGAAAATATACCTTTATGGCCATATTGATCTTTGTGATGATGTTTTTAGCTGCCTTTGTTGGAGTGTATGAAGGATTGGTTCCCCTCATTGTCATCATCGTACCACTTTCCCTTGCCCTGGGATGGGATTCTCTCACAGGTCTGGGAATGAGTCTTCTGGCACTGAGCTTTGGATTTGCCGCGGCTGTGACAAACCCCTTCACCATAGCCGTAGCCCAGAAACTCTCGGGCCTCCCCTTGTTCTCCGGAGCCTGGTTCAGGATCATTTTCTTTATAGCCGTTTACCTCATCTGTTTTTTCTCCGTGAGAGCTTATGCCAAAAAAATTGAGAAGAATCCTGAAAAATCGGCTGTATATGAGGCAGATAAGGCTCTGAAAGAACGTTTTTCAAATGAAAATGTCCTTCAAGCCGGCGATGAAGCCAGTCCTGCCAAGGTAAAGGCCGCTGTATTTTTCGGCGTTTGCCTGGGCATAGCCATCCTATTTATGATCCTCGCCGGACTCATCCCCGCCCTCCCCTCAGATGCGGCCTTCCCGACGGTGGCTCTTCTGTTCCTCATTGGCGGAACAGGGGCTGGAATCATCGTAGGATACATGGGAATGGAACTGCTTAAGATTCTCATTTCGGGAGCGATGAATATGCTCCCGGGCATTGTCCTCATCCTGATGGCCATGAGCGTTCCCCACATCATGACCAGAGGCCTTGTCATGGATACCATACTGTATCATGCCAGTGAACTGATCAGTGGCACAAATCCCTTTATGGCAGCTTTCTATATTTATGTGCTGACCCTCTTTCTAAACTTTTTCATCAGCAGTGCCTCGGCCAAAGCCTTCCTGGTGATGCCTATCATTGCCCCCCTGGCCGACCTGGTGGGATTGACCCGCCAGACAGCCGTTTTAGCCTTTGACCTGGGTGACGGATTTTCAAACATGATCTTTCCAACCAACGCCCTGCTCCTCATCGGGTTGAGTTTTACGGTTGTCAGCTACCCCCAGTGGATGAAGTGGACCTGGAAGATGCAATTGGCCATTGCCGGAATTTCCATGGTCTTCCTTATGATTGCCGTAGCCATGGGCTTCGGTCCTTTTTAGGTCTGAACCTATGGAAATTCAGGAAGTAACCGTTTTTGATAAGATGCAGAAAGGATACTCCTATCTGCTGACCGAGGAAGAGGGTAAAAACTTCCACCCCGATTTCAAACCCGAGCTGACCCCTCAGCAGATGCTCACCCTGGGCGTCTTTGGGGGGAAATATATGACCGACTGCCGGGATGAGTTCCCCCAAAGCTGGTTTGAAAATGCAAGACTCTCCACAAAGGGACATCTCCCGGAACTCAATTATTTTGCAGTCAATGCCTCCCAGGATCTGAAAACCTGGCAATCTAAGGGCTGGATATACCCCGAAGATCCTAGGGGATGGTTTCAGTGGTACTGCCGGTATTATAGGGGAAGACGCTGCGACGATGATGCCAGGCAGATCAAACGATGGCGGCTGATTCGCCGCCATGCTGCTCAAATCAGAAAAAACTGCGCCTTCAGAGACCTCTCCTGCAGGCCACGGCAGAGACAGGCCTTGATGAATTGGGCCTACGACAGCAGAATGATTTAATACCCCGCCTTTTTGGTCCAGCGCTCTTCAATTCCGACAAAAACACAGATGAAAATCAAAGATGAAAACCGTTCTGATTCTACATAAATGTAATATCTGTGCAAATTAAGTTGTTCTAGCCCCTTCTATGCAAGCCCAGCTAAAACGACCTATACAAAATGATAGATATCCCCTTATATTAATCTTATATAAAAATACTATTTAAATTGGATAAATTATGAAATTAAAAACCCAATTGCTTTTAAACACATTTTTTGTCATTTTTCTGTTTATACTCTCCTATGCCGTCATTTACCTTGAACTACAGAAAGTCGAAAAGATTCACTCATTGTCAGAGACTGCACTCAAGCTGCGCATTGAAGGAAATAATTATCAGATAAGCACCAACCAGATATTTCTGGAAAGAAATCAGTTTTCCGTCCTGATTAGAAACTGGAAAGAAAAGTCCAATCAGTTTGATACAACCCTGAATGAACTCATAGTCAATAGCAATACCACAAAACTGCCTCAGGACATCATGACATCACTGGAATCCCTGCAAAACAGTGCTCTGGCCCAGAATGAGTACAAAGCTCCCTTTGAAAGGACAGCCCAGAGACTGCTGGAAGAGGACAAACTGGCATCTAAGGTGCAATTTAGCGGCCTCTATGGATACTTCCTGAGCCGTAGCCCCGATGAGGCTGCACACTGGAAGGGACTGCTGGAAGATCTGGAGAAGGATGTTGAGAATGTCTACAAGGGTTACAGCACGGTCAACAATAACCTGGCAACACTGGGAAACAGACTGAATTCCTATCAGTCAGACCTGATTCAACGGGACATCCTGTTCCTGCTGGTCTTGGTCGTCGCCATTTCGATATTCAGCATTATCTATGTTGTGATTTTTAGCCATAAGCTCTCATTGAATTTTATAAACTTAGAAGAAACAATGAAGCGCCTTGCAGAGCGGGACCTCACGATTTTGTCCGAATTAAAAGGCAGCCGGGAGGTTGAAGCCCTGGGATCCCATATCAACGATGTCACCCGGTCCTTCCATGATTTCATTTCAGAGGTAAATCAAGTGTCCAATCAGACTCTCTGCCTGCAGGACGCCCTAGCAGCAGGAACAGCAGGAACCTTGTCTGCTCTCAGGGAAATCACAAAATCTATCGATTCCCTGGAAGAAACAATAACCTTGATGGAAGATGATACAGAGATTACTGCCGACTCTGTTCAGACCATAACAGGCCAAATACAACAGCTAAATGTAAACATAAAGAGCCAATACAACCTGATTCAGTCCAATCTCAGTGCCAGTGAGCAACTGTCCTCTTCAATTAACAACATCAATAAGCTGACAGGACAGGAAAACAAAAGGTCAGCGGTGATGGTCGACAAACTGAATGAAGGTGAAGAACTGGCTGAATTGTCTCAAAACATCATCACTAAGGTCTCAAAAACCATACAGGAAGTCATGACTGTCACGGGAATCATCAATGATATCTCGGACCAGACGAATATTCTTTCCATGAATGCAGCCATTGAATCGGCCCATGCAGGAGAAGCTGGCAAAGGCTTTGCCGTAGTTGCTGAAGAAATCAGAAGTCTGGCAGAATCCACATCGGAAAACTCTCATCAAATAGATGAAATCCTTAAAAAAGTCTCTTTTCAGATAGATGAAGCCCTCAATGCCAGCACGGATAGTTACAAATCCGTAGGTTACCTGAAAGAAGGTCTCAAAGACCTTTCTGGCTCTCTCATCGAGATAAATCATGGAATGGATGAACTCTCCTCCGCCAGCCGGGATATTGTTCACTCATCGCAGAATCTGCATTCCGTGACAGCGAATATAAACGATTCCTCACAGCTGATTCAAAGCAAATCGGATGATATCGGGAAGGTTGTTTCGACCATGAAAGGCAAAACCGAAAAGGCGTCGGTGAGCATCAAAGAGATTGGTAAAAGTAGCCGAGAGATAACGGAGACAATGACAGGAGTGCATCAGGTCAGCGAGGAAAACAAAGAGGGGATGAGCCGCTTGGAAGAGATTGTTCACAGCTTTAAAACCGAAGAGACCACACCCCAGGAGTGCCAGGACTTTGAAACTCCGGACGTGCCGATAAGAAATAGCTGATTCTGGATTATCGCTGATTGATGTTTTCAGGACTTTCGGTTAACCTAGGAAAAATTAAATGGTTAACGAAACAAAATTTCACATACTCCATCAGTTAAAAGACTCAAAAGACTGGCATTCCGGGGCTCAATTCAGCCAGGAACTAGGAATCAGCAGAGTGGCAGTCTGGAAACAAATCAAATCTCTCATTCAACAGGGCTATCCCATTGAATCCGGATCAAAGGGTTATAGAATCACTCAAAATAACGATGCTCTCACCTCTTTGGAGTTCAAGCAGGACAAGCGAATCATTTATTTTGAGGAACTGACCTCAACCATGGATGAAGCCTTGAATCAGATGCGTCACCAACCCAGTACTATGAAAAATTTTCTAGTTCTGGCAGACCACCAATCCAGAGGTGTCGGCAGAGATCATGAACAATGGGATTCTCCCAGCGGCGGCATATATCTGACCTTTGTCAACAGAGAGATCTTTGGTGTAGGCGAGCTTCCCCTTATGAAAAAAAGAGGAATCCTGACTCTTTTGAATACACTGAACCAACTAGCCATTCATGATTTGAGTTTTTCAGACTCTGGCGACATATACTTCGCAGAAAAAAAAGGCGCCGGGATTCTCGAGGAATACCAGGTCAGGGGTAAAACGGTTCAATGGTATGCCCTGGGAATTGGATTGCATCTCAATGATATCCCCGCTTCAAAAACCATGACATCCGCCTCTCTTCACACCGGGAAAGAATTCAAACGCAGCGAGCTTGTTTGGAAATTGCAGGAACAATGGAAGAAATGCCTTGCCCTGGAGGCCATTGAAATAGAAAAACAGTTGAGACCCTATACAAAGTGTAGGGATCAATCCCAGGAAAAATCCAAGACCCCAGGAGTAGACCATGACAAAAGAGATCATTAGAAAAACAGTACTGACAGCCCTATTCACTTCTTTGATTGCCGCCAGTTCTTTTTTTACCATACCCGTTGGACCCGTACCGGTTGTTTTGACCACCATGTTTGTTGTCCTCAGCGGCATGCTGGGAGGTCCTCAAATAGGCCTGTCCAGTGTGGTCACCTACCTCATAATGGGTATAATCGGCCTTCCTGTATTTGCAGGCGGTACAGCCGGTCTGGCCAAAATAATGGGACCCACCGGCGGTTTTCTACTGGGGTATCTACTGGCGGCTCCTGCGGCAGGATGGATGTACAATTCAAAAAAAGACCGGAGCAAACCCTTAGAAATACCGCTGGCTGTCATCACATCTTTGCTAGCCGGAGCTCTCATATATCTTCCCGGTATCCCCTGGCTCAAGCAGAGCCTGTCCATGGATTGGCCCACCGTACTCAAGGCTGGTTTATACCCCTTCATCCCCGGATTTGTCATTAAATCCATGGCAGCCGCAGCCCTTGGATGTTCGATGAAAAACCGTTTCAGAGATTTTCTGAGTACTGGAAAAGAGGACTGAAATTGCTTGAAGTCAAAGGATTAAACAGAAGCTACGGCACCGGCCCCAAGGTATTAAACAATATTAATGTCCAATTTCCCGATGGAAGTTTCACCATCATTGCCGGCCCCAACGGCTGTGGCAAGACTCAATTGATGAGACACCTCAACGGATTACTCAAACCACAAACTGGAGAGGTGCTTCTGGATGGAAAAAACATTCAGAAAGACCTGATGAACTCCAGAAGGCAGATCGGACTCGTCTTTCAAAATGCAGATAGCCAGATTGTCGGTCAGAGTGTAGCCTCAGACATTGCCTTCGGAGCAGAAAATCTCCGATGGCCCCGGGATGTAATCAACAGAAAAGTGGAGTCTGTACTCCAGGAATTATCCATAACAGAATTGAAAGACCGAAGACCTCACACCCTCTCTGGTGGTGAAAAAAGACGCTGCATTCTAGCAGGAGTCCTGGTCATGGATCCTCGAATTATTGTACTGGATGAGCCCTTTACCGGCCTGGATCAAAGCGGAGTTGTGGATGTATTAAAGGACATAACCCGTCTGCACCACAGAGGGAAAACCATCATCCTGATCACTCATGACCTTGAGAAGTCTCTTGCCCACTGCGACAGGCTTGTCCTTATGAACCAGGGAGAAATAAAAAGAACAGGTCTTCCACGCGACCTGCTCTCTGAGCTTGAAGAGTTTGGCATCAGACGCCCCTGGGGGGAGAATAGAAGCATAGAGAGCATGACATGGCTGAAGGATTAACATTCTACTACATCCCCGGACAAAGCTTGCTGCACAAGACCAATGTGATGATCAAAATTTTCGGAATGGTCAGTCTCAGCCTGTTATTGCTATCTGTGAGTGTCTTCCGTCTGCTCTTAATATTTCTTCTGATCCTGATCCTGCACGGCTCAATCAAATCCGGGGGAAAACTCAAAGGGATGAATCCCCTTTTGATGATCATGCCTCTTATCATCTTCGCAGGGAATTTCATTTCATTGAGCCTGGGAGAGAATTCAGATCTCCTTTTCGGCCTGATCACAGCGACTCTGAGGGCGCTTAGATTTATCAGTATCCTCTGGATGGCTCATCTTTTCACAGGAACAACGGATCCACTGACCATAACACCAGCCCTGTACAGGATTTTCAAACACATCCCTTTTCTGCCTGCCGCCAGACTCTGTACCCAGGCAGGGTTAACCCTCGCCTTTATTCCATTGATTCTGGATGAAATGTCAGAAATAAGAGATGCCATGAAAGCGAGATGCGGATGGAGCCGGAGAAGACCAATCAGAAATCTGTACCATTTAGGCATCCCTCTATTAGAAGGTATTTTAACAAAAGCCGAGTCTCTATCAGATGCCATGGAATCCAGATTGTACAATGAAGAATCAACAGAACCAGAAATCTCGGCCCAGTCCGTCTCTCTCGGCCCCCTCATAACCCTCCTAATATTTTTTACACTCATATTCCTCTGTGAAGGGTTGACAGGTGATTCCAATCCAATATTGCTTTTAATGCGTTTTTACTGATTTATGACTTCATACATCTTGCATTAAAACCTACAGAAATGTATGATCACCTTAATGTCAGAAGAAACACTTAACTCCAAGCATTACAGAAGAAAAATTAAAGAACTAACCCTTTTATTTGAAATCAGCCAGATTCTGGATCAGAACATGGACCTGAAAGAGGTGATTACCCCCATTCTGGAACCCCTCGCTGAAAATATTGGAATGGAGCGCGGAACCATCACCCTGTTAAACAGAAAAACGGGAGACATATCCATTGAGGCCGCCTTCGGACTCTCTGAAGAAGAGAAGACAAAGGGCCGGTACAAAGTGGGAGAAGGGGTCACCGGTACGGTTGTTCAGACAGGAGTTCCAAAAATCATTCCCGATATCGAAGAAGAACCCTCCTTTCTGGACAGAACAGGGGCAAGAAAGGTCAAGAATAGAAAGACCTCATTCATCTGTGTTCCCATCAAAAGCGGAAATGAAGTGATTGGTGCTTTCAGTGTTGACAGAATTTATGAAGATTCGGGATTAGATCTGGAAGACGATGTACGCCTTCTGACCATAGTGGCCAGCATGATAGCCAGAGCCGTAAAACTCCGTCAGCATTCAGAAGAAGAAAAACAGAAACTTTTAGAAGAAAATACACGCCTTCAGAATCAACTAAAAGATAAATTCCAACCGGATAACATGATTGGAAACTCCCAGGCCATGCAGGAAGCCTTTGATCTTATTGCCCAGGTTTCCAAGAGTGAAGCCACCGTACTGATCAGGGGTGAAAGCGGTACGGGTAAAGAGCTTGTTGCCCATGCCATACATTACAACAGCCTCAGAGCTAAAAAGCCCTTCATTAAGGTCAATTGCGCCGCCCTGCCTGAGAGTGTCATTGAAAGTGAACTCTTCGGTCATGAAAAGGGGGCCTTTACAGGAGCCCTGGCTACACGAAAAGGCCGTTTTGAAATGGCCGATGGTGGGACGATCTTTTTAGATGAAATTGGAGAACTCTCTGCCATGACCCAGGTCAAACTCCTTAGAGTTCTGCAGGAACGGGAAATAGAGCGCGTTGGTGGCTCTCAGACTATAAAAATCAATGTCCGCATCATCACAGCGACCAACCGGAACCTCGAAGAAGAAATTCTGAAAGGAACATTCAGAGAAGACCTGTATTACAGACTCAATGTTTTCCCCATTCACATTCCCCCCATGAGAGAACGCAAAACAGACCTGATGCTTCTGGCCGATTTCTTTATTGAAAAATACAGCCAGAAGAATAGAAAACAGGTCAAAAGAATTTCAAGTTCTGCCATAGACTTGCTTATGAGCTATCACTGGCCGGGGAATGTTCGAGAGTTGGAAAACTGCATCGAAAGAGCTGTTCTGTTGAGTACGGACCAGGTCATCCATGCCTACCACCTCCCCCCTAGCCTGCAATCGGCAGAATCTTCAGATACAGGGCTACATACAACTCTGCTTCAATCTGTCGAAAACCTTGAGATTGAACTCATCAAAGAGGCCTTAAAGTCTAACCGCGGCAATATGGCAAAAGCCGCCAGAAAGCTGGATATTACAGAAAGGATTATGGGTCTCAGGGTCAAAAAGTATGGAATTGATTACCGGAAATATAGAACAAATATGTAGGATAGGGTTATATTAATTACATTAGCGTAACATTCAAACCCTTTCTGAAATGCGGTGAAAAGAGATATCAATGGATATCTATTTTTTTTATATTTTTTATTTTATTATATACAAACAATTTAATTTTTAATGAAAGAATATTTTCTCATGTTGGCATAAGACCTGCACTATAGATGGTCAGAACACAAATCAGGAGAGGTATCCTAAAATGAAAAAGAACAGGAAGATTTTGATCTTCACAATTCTAGCTTTATTACTAAGCGTCAGTGTCCATGCTGATGAGCTTACAGACACCTTGGATCTATATTCTGCAGCATTTGACGCCATTTGGCTTCTTCTCTGCGGTGGACTCGTATTTTTTATGCAGGCCGGCTTTGCCATGGTAGAAACTGGACTCACAAGAGCCAAAAATGCAGGAAACATCATCATGAAGAATCTGATGGACTTTTCTGCAGGTGCCCTGCTTTATTGGGCCATTGGTTGGGGTCTTATGTATGGTGAATCTGCAGGAGGATTTATTGGAACATCAGACTTCTTCCTGACCAGCGGAGATACAATGAACTGGTTCTTCCAGGTTGTTTTTGCAGCAACAGCAGCAACAATTGTATCTGGAGCCATGGCTGAAAGAACAAAGTTTTCATCCTACATTATCTACAGTATTGTCATTTCCGGTATCATTTACCCCATTTCAGGTCATTGGATATGGAATGGCGGTTGGTTAAGCGCCATGGGATTCCATGACTTTGCAGGTTCAACTGTTGTTCACTCCGTAGGTGCTTGGGCAGCTCTCATGGGTGCTATCATCCTTGGTCCAAGAATTGGGAAGTATGTTAAAGTTGACGGAAAAGTAAGTGTTAAAGCCATCATGGGTCACAACATGCCTCTGGCAGCACTTGGTGTATTCATCCTTTGGTTCGGTTGGTATGGTTTCAATGCAGGATCAACCCTCTCTGGTACTGATGTGAGCATGACTGATGTTGCTGTAACCACAACATTATCAGCTGCTGCCGGTGCTATCGCGGCCATGTTCACTACCTGGATCATCAGTGGTAAACCCGATGTGTCCATGTCTTTAAACGGTGCCCTTGCCGGTTTGGTCGGTATCACAGCCCCCTGTTGGGTCGTCAGCCCTGGAGCATCAGTCATCATTGGTCTTGTATCCGGTATTCTGGTCGTCGCTTCTGTCGAGTTCATCGACAAGAAACTGCACATAGATGACCCTGTTGGTGCTATATCAGTACACGGTGTGTGTGGTGTATGGGGTACCCTGGCAGTAGGTATCTTCGGAGATATTGAAATGATTGGTTCCGGTTTAACCAGAGGCGGACAGATTGGAGTTCAGGCTCTTGGTGTAATCGCAGTGTTCCTGTGGGTTACCATCACTTCAGGACTTCTGTTTTTAATCATCAAGAAGACTGTTGGATTAAGAGTCTCTGCTGAAGAAGAATTAAAAGGACTGGATATCACCGAACACGGAACTGAATCCTATGCAGGATTCCAGATTTTCCAGAACATGTAATTTAAAGACAGGAGGCCATAAATATGAAAATGATCGTAGCGTACATTCAGCCTGAAAAACTGAACGCAGTAAAACAGGAATTATTCAAGGATGAAATCCATAAGATTTCAGTCACAAATGCCATGGGATGCGGACAGCAGATGGGTTACACAGAAACCTACCGTGGTGTAGATATGGAAGTGAATCTACTTAAAAAGGTACGTATTGAAATCGCTGTAACAGCAGCCTTCGTACAGCCTACAGTAGATGCCATCATCCGGGGTGCCAGAACCGGAGAAATTGGAGACGGAAAGATTTTCATCCTTCCCATCGAAGAGGCCATCCGCATCAGAAGCGGAGAAAAAGGTGATGCAGCAATCGGCTGATTCTCTCCTATAAGTTTCTGACATATGACCCGGCTGACCGCCGGGTCTTTTTTTTGGTTCATGCCTTAATTCTCGGGTCTTCTAATATTTATATGCTGGCTCGTCACAAGACTCGATTTTTTATTGTAGCTGGCATAATTACCTTTTACTTGGGTGTACTGGCTCTATTTATCGGGTCATTCATCCTACTGATTTTACATTTCCGCCACAAAAGGAATCAATTAATTCGTCATTTTTTGATATTGCTATCGAATATTCCCATCGCTTTGCTAATCGCCTTCGCTTCTATTCAGCTTATGACTATGTATGTTGTCATTGTTGAGAATAATTCAAACGCTACTCTTACAAATTGCATCATTGATGGTGGCCTGGAGACAGTAACAATTGAATAGCCATCTTGCCAGACCCAAGAAAAACCAGAAAGCCCAGCATTCAGTGGTAAAATGATTCCTTCTCCCATACGATTGTCTCATTCACTGCCGATATACAATTATCTCTGCCCATGGAAGCAATCATAGCAGCTGTATAAGCAATGATCGGCGGAGGGACCAAAAACATCCAAAAATGATGATACCAGGCCATGTGCCGTAATCCTGCAGTCCCGGCAAATTTGTATCCTTGGGACAATCTATCCAGAATATTATGGCTTGTCTCTAGAAGACTTACTCCCTGACCTTTTGGCCCCAAATACTCTTGCAATTCCCATGGATTATCTGAGTTTAAATATAGTTCATATGACTCAATATCCGAGCTGGCATCAAGCATCCACGTTCCATCAAGTTCTGATTCTTTAGGCGTTGCCGTATACACCAAAGTATGCTCTAAGCGTCCATCTTTAATAAAAACATAAAAATTGTGATAAACAAAAATAGTTTTCCTATTACCAACAGAAAACGCTTTTCTCCCATATGCTTTGATCTCTCGGCCTTCAGGATAGAGTAAAACATCTTCTAAAAATGTTTTGACCTTAATGGGATTAGAACTATCACCACGAGGCTTATTTATAGGATTTGAATCAATAATTTTGGTAGAAGTACAACTGCTGCTAAATATAGCAAATACGAAAAGAACAAAAAGGGATAATACTTTGTACAATTTTGAAATCCACCCGTCCATGACTATTTTAAGGGAAGAAAAAACCCGTATCAGAATAAACTGTTGTTCAACCATCGGTCAAGAATTAAGGTTTCTAGAGCATGACAATTTATGAAGTACATCCTTTTGTAGGGGCATAAAGTCCAGTAAGGAATATAAAAACTCCTAAAAAGATATTCAAGTAACCCATTTTGACAAATGTTCTGTGATAAGATTGTTCTTAACAAACGATGGCACATATATGAAACATCAAATATCATCCTTTGCAAAATTAGACAAACAATATATTTTAAAAACAGAGAGGTAGAATATGTCAGGTGAAGAAAACCTACAAAAATTATTACAAAATATGACTCCCACTTTAGATAACAAAGAGTACGTATTTATCACAACAGAAAAGACTTTAAGAGAAATGTCCCATTTAAACCCTTTAGGAACATTCATAGAAGAAGAAGGCCTCACCCTCATTATTCAGAAAAAGATAGCCCAGTCAGAAGGACTAAAATTTGATGGCGTATTCAAAAAAATTACGTTACAAGTGCATTCCAGCCTTGATGCCGTTGGATTGACAGCTGTTGTCGCTTCCAAATTAAAGGAGGATTATATCAGCGCCAATGTGGTAGCTGCTTATTATCATGATCATATTTTTGTTCAATCGACCCTTTCTGAAAAAGCTTTGGATTCCTTAAAAGAGTTGACCATCGAAAGTCGAATCCAAAAGGCAGAATGAGAGACTATTTATATCCAATAAACGGCTTGTCTATTCCACCAGTTTTTGCTGTTTATGAATACTGACAATCCATGGTGCGATACTGAGGAGAATTCTGTAACATGCCTGAGACCGAACAAACAAAATTCATGACCTTTGCAACCCCCAAAGATCTCGGCCACTGGCTCAAGATGTATCACACTACCGAAAGTGAACTCTGGTTAAAAGTATTCAAAAAAAAGACAGAGATTCCCAGTGTGACATGGGAGGATATCGTGGTTGAATCACTCTGCTGGGGATGGATTGACGGCATTAAAAAATCAATTGATGATCAAGCCTACCTTCAAAGAATCACTCCCAGAAAAGAGCGTAGTAACTGGTCTAAAAGAAACAGAGAACATGCGGAGCGTTTGATAGCAGAAGGTCGAATGACAGAATATGGACTCTTGCCTATTCGAGCCGCACAAGCGGACGGGCGCTGGGAGAATGCTTACGCAGCAAGTGAAATGAAAGTCCCTGAAGATTTCCTGATTGCACTGGAGAGCCAGCCGAAGGCAAAACTGTTTTTTGAAAAGCTTAACAAATCGAGTCATTATGTTATTGCCCATGGATTGATAAGCGCAAAGAGGGCAGAAACCAGACAAAAGCGTTTTATTAAATACATGGACATGCTTATTCGTGAAGAAAATCCGGGCCCTGGCTCCAGGAAAATAAAACAATAGCAGTGCAGCCTTGAAAATGGATAAAACTCATACTTACATAGAACGAATCAATAGAGTAATAGATTATATTGAAAGTAATCTTGAAGATGAAATTACCCTGGATGATTTAGCAGGAATTGCAGATTTGTCAAAATACCACTTTCACAGGATATTCCATTCCTTCACAAATGAATCTCTCTATGGCTTTATATCCAGATTAAGGATCGAACGTGCTGCTACTTTTTTGTTGTTGCAAGAAAGATCACTCACAGAGATTGCACTCTCCTGTGGGTTCAACGACTCAGCTACTTTTTCAAGAGCCTTTAAGAAACAATTTAAAATGTCAGCTACTGAGTGGAAAAAAAAGCATAATAGCAAGATTCATCAAGACAAGAATCGTAAATCTACCAATAATATCAGTATGAAGATCCCTAAGGAAGGGCATCTAAATGTATTACTTACGGAGGAAAAAGATCTTCATGACATGCATATAGCCTACATCCGTCATACAGGTTCTTATGCAGGAAATCTTAAATTGTTTAAGTCTTTACACAAGAAGCTGATGGAATGGGCGACCCCATCCGGTTTAACAAAGAATCCTCAGACAAAGGATTTAGTCATCTATCATGATTCGATGGGGATTACTGACAATGATAAGTTAAGGATTTCCCTTGGAATTATCATACCAGAAGGCACCAGGGTTTCAGGAGAAATTGGTAGCTTATGTATTTCAAAAGGAAAATATCTTTTATGCAGATTTGAAGTGCATAAGGATGAATTCGGACAAGCCTGGACACAGGTATTTAGAACGATACTGCCCCAGAGAGGATTGCAAACGGACGATGGTTATTGCTTTGAACTATACCCACCCAATTGTTATAACAAGGCAAAAGAGACCACACTCGTAGACATTTATGTGCCAATCAAGAGGATTGAATAGGAGATTTTATTAATGAACTATATTGCATTGAATAGGACCAATATAGAGACAGAGCATATCTGTTGTGCCATTTCTGATAAGAAATGTCTGGAAGGATATAAGCTCAAAAAAGAGTGGCTCAAAGATGAATTCGAAAATGGATACAGATTTAAACGAATAAATGAAAGAGCAAAGGTATTCATTGAGTATGGGCCTGCCGAAAAAGCATGGATTCCAGTCTCAGCTCCCAATTATTTTATGATAGCTTGCTTTTGGGTCTCCGGAAGGTATAAAGGAAATGGCCATGGAAAAGCTTTGCTTCAGGAAGCAATACAAGACGCGAAGAAACAGGGCAGGGATGGATTAGTAACGGTTGTAGGAAAGAAAAAATTCCATTTTATGAGTGATACAAAATGGTTGCTGAAACAGGGATTTAAGGAGTGTGATTCGACAGCCGCGGGATTCTTGCTATTGTCACTTCCTTTCAATGAAAATGCTTCTTTACCGCATTTTAATGAACAGGCGAAAGTAGGAACATGTCCAGATGACAAAGGTTATGTTGTTTACTACACGAACCGCTGCCCCTTCACCGAATACCACATTAGAGAATCATTGACAGAAACAGCTTCAAAAAGGAATATAGAAATAAAAGTCATCAAACTTGAGACTATGGAGCTCGCTCAATCTTCCCCGACACCGGCAACAATTTTTTCCTTATTTCACAATGGTAACTTTGTTACAACAGATATAAGTGTTTGTATGGATAGTCGATTTGATAAGATCTTGAGCCCCAAATAGTTCATAACTATCAGTTCTATGATTTGATATAAGCACCGGAAGAATATGTAAGCTCATAACTATGGGAATATACTTCAAATACAATTCCAAAAGGATCCTCTACATAACACATTCTGTAGGGTTTCTCCCCCTTATAGTATTCCCGGATCGGCATTCTCTGTTTACCACCATTTTCTACAATTTTCTTAACGAGTCCTTCAATATCAGGATCTTGAACAGCAAAATGGAATAATCCTGTTCTCTTAAAATTAAACTGCCCTGCAGGTTCATTATCAGGGAATTCAAATATCTCAACACCAATTCCATCGGATGTTACCGTATGGGCTATTTTAAAATTAGTCCATTCATCACCGAAAACATCACTGCACATGATCCCGATATCGCTATCATCTTTGTCAATTCTAGTTGGTGGCATGAGAATATACCACCCCATTACATCCTGATAAAATTTTACGGCCGCCTCAAGATCCGGAACAGACAGTCCTATGTGAGACATTGCTTTTGGATACGTCATAATAAACTCCCTAGCTGTGTATATATCTAGACTTATACATATCTAGATATATCAATATATATTTCTAAAAAAAATTACAGATCCTTTTTAATATATTCTGCAAACTCCAGTATAATTTTTTCATTTCTTTGATAATAAGTCCACTGACCTATCCTATGACTTCTAAGTAAATCTGCCTCTTTCATAATTTGAAGATATTGAGAAATAGTGGATTGGGTAATTCCTGATTTTTCCTGAATAACAGAAACACAAACATACCCCTTCCCCTTTTGATCATCAGGCAGATGCTCCATCGGGGGAAAATGGATTTTTGGATCTTTCAGCCAATATAAAATCTGAACTCTCAAGGGATTCGATAAGGCTTTAAATATTTTTTCCACATTCATACATATATAGATATCCCAAATACTCGATATAGTCAAGAATTAAGGTCAATTCTTAAGCTTTTTAATAAGAGAACTCCGAAAAGTGCTCGAGTGAGTATAAAAACCATGTCAATAATACTTCCTTATTCATTAATAAATAAAATAGTGTTAAAATGCAAAGAAAGTTGTTTTAAATCTGTATTCTTAAGGATGTTCAACTATGAAAGTGGGTATTATAATTTGTGCACGGTATTCAAATTGTGGTGGTGGAAAATGCCTAAAATCAATGAAAGAGCGTGTAGGAGGATTTGCCGATTATCCAATAAAGGAAGATCTTGAATTAGTTGGTTTTTCAAACTGCGGCGGTTGCCCTGGCGGCAATATTGAATACGTACCTGAAGAAATGATCAAAAACGGTGCAGAGGCCATTCATTTTGCTACCGGAATGGTAGTAGGTTACCCCCCCTGCCCCTCTATAGACCAGTTTAAAGAGTATATTGAAACCCATTATCATATTCCTGTGATTGTAGGGACCCATCCAATTCCCCTGAAATACCTGAATACTCATAACAAACTTTCCCACTGGAAAACAGCAAAAATGGATAGAATTGCCGGTTCTCTCATGGATGAAGACAAAAAAATCATGGCATCGTATAATTAAAACAGAGTCCCCTTTACTACCACGAATGCCAGAAAAATATGAGACCTGCACTAAAATACATTATATTTCTTTGCTGGAATTACGGGTTCCAATTAGAAATAATCCGGAAATAATAGCTCCAAAGACAGCAAGAGGCCAGAACTCACTCAGTCCTATTTCTTTCACCTTTATGAAATCGACAGCCAGGCCTGTAATGGGGGCTATAACCATTGTTGCAATGCTTTTTGACTGAGATTGAATTGACATCACAGTAGCCCCTTGGGATTCACTACTGTGAGCATCTAAGCGGCTGATGAATACAGGGGTCCACAGATTCTGTATGACATAATAGGCAATAAAACCGGCAATCATAAGCCAGTATATGTTCAAAAACATGCCAGGAATGAGAAGGATCATAAGCAAAAACATCCCTAACCAGAGCACACGTGCAGAAGCATCCTCAGAACCTATTTTATTAACTAGTTTGTGTGCCTGTTTACTGGCACCGGCAGAGAGCATATAGAGCAGAAAGTAAACCGGTCCTATAAGGATAACTGACTGTTGTTCTCGGCTCATAGCCAATCCTGCAAATAAGAGGGTGATCACCGGCAGTGAAGCCTGTTGCAATATAGGTTGCAAATAATCTTTAATAGACTTGAAAAACCCCTCATATCCCATGGATTCAAGGATTAGACGACGCAGAGACTTGCGACGGAATATGACGACAAAGGACTCCTTGATATGGGTCATAATACGGTTAAAATTGACTGTATCCTTCACATCCCCGTCGAGTTCTTTTGGATAAGTTGTAAAATTGATGATATTGAGAACATAGGGAATGATGGAAAAATAGAAGATTTGAACATAGGAATTCGAAAAATATACAAAAGAACAGGCAATTAAAACCGAAACAGCAGAACCAACTTGGCTCCAGGATCTTGTATACCCATAAACTTCCGTCTTTGAATCAATCCTTCCTTGAAGGCGAAGCCAGGTAAAAATCATGGCTTTATGTGTCCCGGTCCTGAAAGCATCCCCCACAGCAAAGAACACCATGGATACAAAAAGAAACACCAGCAAAAGAGGATAGGGTATGCGTCCATTTACGGCAAAAGTTCCGGCAAATCCGATGAGTGCAAAATGAATGATGTATGCAAAAAAACTGAGGATCATAGATCTGCGGCGCCCCCAGACGTCTGCAATAGCGCCGCTGGGAATTTCCATGAGATTGACCATAAACTCTCGAAAGGCAATCAGAAAACCGATGAGAGTATAACTCAATCCCATTTGTAAAAAGGCAAGAAGAATAAAGGGTTCATAATACTTTTGATTCTTTAAAAAACCATACAAGCTGAATCTTTTGATCATAATGTGCGATACTCCAAAGTAGAAGTTCATTATATATCTAACATTCAGAGATATCTATATTGAAATCATTTCAATAACCGACAAATATGTAGGAAAAATATTATTTTTATACTTTTTCGTAACTATCTAATCCTAAAAGAAGATTTCTACTGAGCATTATGGTTAATAACTTCTAGCTATTTTATTTAAATAAAACAACTTATGTATTATAAAAAGAATAAGCCACCAAATGGCATGGATTATGCTTAATATATTACAAGTATCCAAAATTTCAAAGAGACCTTTGGTCCTGAGCTGTCTTGGGCATAGTAAGATTAAAGATTAAGATAAGAGTATAGGAGATTATTCATGAGCGTTGATTATTCAAAAACACCATTGGAATCCATTTATGGTGAAAATTGCTTCAGTGAATCAGTAATGAAGCAGAGATTGCCAAAAAGTGTTTTCAAGGAATTCAAGAAAGTTCAGGTTGGAGAAATTGACCTGTCTCTGGATGTAGCAGAAGTCATAGCATCAGCCATGAAAGACTGGGCTATTGAAAAGGGTGCTACCCACTATACACACTGGTTTCAGCCACTTACAGGCCTGACTGCGGAAAAGCATGATTCGTTCATCTCTCCAGAAAGTGATGGAACAATCCTCATGGAATTTTCTGGAAAAGAACTGATTCAGGGAGAACCCGATGCATCTTCTTTTCCAAACGGCGGTTTGAGAGCCACATTCGAAGCTCGCGGCTACACAGCCTGGGATACAGGCTCCCCTGCATTTTTGAAAGCAGACAACACAGGCTTAACACTCACAATTCCAACAGCCTTTGTTTCCTATACCGGAGAAGCTCTGGATAAGAAGACTCCCCTTCTCCGCTCCATGGATGCAATCAGCACACAGGCAATGAGAATCCTCAAAGTCCTGGGAAATACAACATCCAAAAGAGTCATGTCATCTGTTGGCCCCGAACAGGAATACTTCCTCATCGATAAAGAATACTTTCAGGCCAGACCAGACATAAAGCTCACTGGTAGAACCGTCTTTGGTACCATGTCTGCCAAAGGCCAGGAAATGGACGACCACTACTTTGGAGTCATCAAGGACAGAGTTGCAGACTTCATGAGAGACCTGAATACTGAATTATGGAAACTGGGAATATCCGCAAAAACCCAGCATAACGAAGTAGCTCCCAATCAGTTTGAGCTTGCCCCCATTTACGCCTCTGCAAATGTTGCAACAGACGCAAACCAGCTGACAATGGAAATGATGAAAAAAATAGCCGATAAACATAATCTGGCCTGCCTTCTTCATGAAAAACCCTTTGCCGGAATCAACGGTAACGGAAAACACAACAACTGGTCGATTGCAACAGATGATGGAATCAATCTGCTGAATCCTGGTGAAACTCCCCATGACAATGCTCAGTTCCTCCTTTTTACTGTAGCAACAATTAAAGCTGTAGATGTGTATGCTCCCATCCTAAGAGCATCCGCTGCCAGCCCTGGAAATGATCACAGACTGGGTGCAAATGAAGCACCTCCTGCAGTAATTTCCATATTCCTTGGTGACCAGCTGACCAACATCCTTGAAAAGATGGCGGCAGGAAAACCCGTAGAAGCACTCGATGGTAAAATGATGGAAATTGGGGCAACTACACTGCCTAAACTTCCCATGGACATGACCGACAGAAACAGAACATCTCCCTTTGCCTTCACAGGTAACAAGTTTGAGTTCAGAATGGTTGGATCAACACAGTCTGTAGCCGGTCCCAACGTTGTTCTGAACACAGCTGTAGCCTCCATCCTGGATGAGTTTGCAGAGAGACTTGAAAAAGCTTCTGATGTGAATGCAGAGATTCAGAAGATTATCTGTGAAACATACAGTGCCCATGAAAGAGTCATCTTCAATGGAAATGGTTATTCTGGTGAATGGTTGGTTGAAGCCGAAAAACGAGGCCTCCCCAACCTGACATCTACAGTGGCAGCCCTTCCTGTATATATCGAAAAGAGCAGTGTTGAACTCTTTGGTAAATACAATGTTCTGAACAAGGAAGAACTCGAGTCCAGAGTTGATATTTATCTTGAAAACTACAGCAAGCAGATCAACATCGAAGCTGGCGTGGCCCTTGAAATGGCCAACCGTCTCATCTTCCCTGTAGTCAGTGAATTTGCAGCCAGCATTGCCGATACAATCCTTTCAATCAAGTCCGTCGTTCCCACTGCGGACACAGCAGCCCAGGAATCTCTGCTGGATAACCTGAACGGACAGATGGAATGTATGTTGAAGACTGGTATTGCCCTCGGCAAAGAAATTGAAGCGGCACTTGAACTGGAAGATGATCTTCTGGCCCAGGCAAAAGCATACAGAGAAAAAGTATTCCCAGCCATGGAAGACTTAAGAGTTTGTGCAGATGCACTCGAAAAGATAACAGACAAACAGTTATGGCCTTATCCTTCTTATGAAGATATGCTTTTCAATCTTTAATCTTTTTAATAAAAAGAATTAACAGAAGGCTGCCCTTTAAAAGGCAGCCTTTTTAAATTTCAAAACAACACTTTTTTGCGGCCATAAAATTTGTCAAAAAAATATGAATGTTTTCTTTGCAGATTCTGTTGACAGGATTAGTAAAACCATTTATTCTTCTTCAAGAATTAACTTTCCCCTGTAGCTCAGTTGGTAGAGCGGATGGCTGTTAACCATCATGTCAGCAGTTCGAGTCTGTTCGGGGGAGCTCAAAGCGGAATCCATTGGATTCCGCTTTTTTTATCCCTGCCCCTTTGATTATTAAACAACTATTTATTATGATTTGAATATGTTCAGAAGACGTCTTTCTTCACTCATATTCTCCCTTCTCTGCTTCGCCTCCTGCGAAAGCAGCCTGTATCCACCGACCTACCCGCCGGTTCTATCAGACTTAACCATTACCACAACAACATCCAACGAGGCGACAACATCCATTATCCAGGGCGATACGGTCTATATTTCCGTGAATGTAGAAGACCCGGAGGATGATTCTTCGACTCTATCTATCACAGTCCTTTCGGATGAGACAGAAATTTATAGCAAAGAGATTGACGATTCGTGGATTTTTGGTGGACTCATCTGGGAAAACTGGTTTGATACAGACGATATGGACCTGGGGGACTATACCCTGCAACTCATAGCCACAGATGACGAAGGCAATGAGGGAGATCCCATAACGGAAAGCATTACTGTCACTTCAAACCTCAAGACCTCAGTAGATACGTCAGATATCACCATAAGCGCTGTGAGCTATACTCTGAAAGATGAAGTACAGGACGAACCCTTCACCATAACCTTCTCGGTCAGCAATAATTCCCCAGTCACCATTGATATTGTCCACGTACCCTTCACTGTCACAGCGACCTATGATAATGGCGTAGACACAGCTGAAATAAAAACCATTGAAGGCGACGGGGTCATTACCAACATCCCGGCGGGTTCGACGAAAGAGGGATACCTGAAACTGAATGTTCAGACGAATTTCACAACTTACAACAGCATGTCCTATGCAGAAGCAGATTGTACAATAACCATATACTGAGGTTCCGGCTCTTCTGACAAACAAGTCAGAAGGACGGGAGGCTTATCAGTCTTTTTTCTTTGTACTGAGTTTAAAGGGAATATAAGCAGGACAGACCCCGACAGAGGATGTGATGACCATCAGAGCCCCTGGCAGAACAAGCCACCATAAATGTCCACTTTGAACCTGAAAAACGAGACCTCCTGCAATGAGGACAAGCCCAAGAATCAATCTGATAATACGATCCAATGATCCCATATTTTTCATAACAACCTCCCGGTTCAATAAAAACTTTATATATTATTAATTATATGTAAAAAAGAGAAAGATTCCATTGATTTCATAATCATTTTACGGAATGACACAGGAAGAGAAATAAGCCGCCTTATTCTGAGATTCCCGGTTCGTCTGTTTCCCATTGCTGTAGGTATCGAAACAATTGTGCTTCTGAAAGGATATTTCTGAGGATAAGTTCTTCTGTCACTTGATTCATATGCTCTTCGGCAATGCAGGAACGCAGCAGATTCAGCCCAACCTGAAAAGGAATATAATCCTTGTATACAAGATAAGTAATAAAATCCATATGCCTCTCCCTTTTATTGATCCAACAATAGGTGATGGTCTGTCAGAGATCTCCGGGCAGACATAACAAAGTAGCCTTAAATTGATTATCGGCACTGATTCAGCAAGATGATGAGGATTTTCTACATCATGATTGTGTAACATTCCTAGATTCAATATATTTTGTAGATAGGAGGATGCCATGAAAAGAGGTACTCTATTGAATTCCGAAATATCATCTGTGATAGCATCGATGGGTCATACAGATTCACTCACCATAGGAGATGCGGGTCTCCCCATACCCCTTCATACAAAAAGAATAGATCTTGCCGTGACCAAGGGGGTTCCATCTTTTATCCAGGTCCTTTCTGCGGTTCTCGATGAGTTATGCATTGAAAAAGTCGCCCTTGCAGAAGAGATGAGAAATGAGAACTCCGAAGGCTTGGATGATATACTGGCATTGATGACCGAATATGAGTCAAAAACCGGTTACAAGCCATCCATGACATTCATACCCCACAAAGATTTCAAAAAACTCAGTGCTGATTCAAGAGCCATTGTACGCACAGGAGAGGTGATGCCCTTTGCAAATATCATCCTGTTTTCTGGAGTAACATTCTAATCCGGATCGAATTTTATGATTGTTGTCCCCCTGTATTGTTTGTATAATAAAAATATATGAACAAACAGGACCTGGTCAGAGAACTGTCTCAAAACCTCGATATGTCTCAAAAAGCAGTCAGAGAAACACTGGACGCCCTCATGGAAGAGATCATCTTAATAATGGAAGAGGGCGAAAAATACAACCAATCCGGTTTTGGGACCTTCAAGGCAGAGTTGACAAATGAGCGCATCAGCTACAATCCTGTCCTCAAAAAACGAATGAAACTACCCGTCAGAAAGAAGGTAAAGTTCAGACCCTCAGCCAAACTCAAGGATAAAATCAATGAGTAAGTATCTGACACCGGGCAAACTGGCAGACAGGCTTCAGGACAAAATTGACCTGGATAAAGAAGGCACCCTCCTCTTCGGATCAGAATTGTTCTCCATCATCATCAGAGAATTGAAGAAGGATGAGACTTTCTCACTCTTCGGATTTGGTAGTTTCAAAAAAATACAGGTGAAAGAGAGCAAGGGACGGAATCCTAAAACCGGCGAAGAAATCATCATTCCCGCCCATTACAGGATAAAATTCACTCCTGCGGGAAAATTGGCAGACAGAATCAATGCGGAATACGCTCATTTGAAACCGATCATCCTCGAAGACAATGCCCACGAGGGACTGCTGTTAAAGGCAGAACGCTATAAGCTGGAGACTCCAGCCGATGCCGAAGCGGCGCTGTCTACCCAGGAATCCATTATTCCTCCTACTGTTCCTATCACCAGGCCGAATCCTATTGAAGAGCCCCCAGCGAAGAGTGAAGCAAATGAACTGGATTCATCCCTCCTAGAAGATGAGGGACAGATTGACGAGATGAATCAGGGAGAACCCGATTTTGGGTTTAAAAAGGACAGCTCTCCTAGAATCCGCAAGGCCTTACTCATTGGATTATTCCTGCTGATCTGTTTCATAGGAGTGGGATGGTTTCTTTTAAAAGGTCCGGACAAAGTGGTAGACATAGACATTTCAGATTCTCAGGTTCCAGAACCTATTGAACAAGCTCTAGCAGATGCAGCAATAGAACCTGAGAGTCCTTCTGATCCCATAGAAGAGATTCAAGCGGTGGCTCCCGTGCTTCCCGGAACCAGCTACAACATCCTACCGGGAGACTCATTCAGCCTTCTAGCCCAGAAAAGCTGGGGCAATATACACCTGTGGCCCTATCTTTACAAGCAGAATAGAACCATCTTCCCCGATCCCGACCTTGTCCGTCCTGGAGACAGTATCATTATTCCTCCCCAGCCTGATGAGGTAAAGGATCAGGAACTCATCGAAGACAGTATACTCATGGCCTACAGACGCTACAGGGAGCTTATGGAAGAGCAATCTGAGAACCCACGGAACATCAGAAGACAGAGAAGTGCTGAATATGTGCTTCTAGGGGGCGAACGGCTCTATCCGACCTTCCTGGAAAGGAACAAGAGCAGTATTAGCCTTGAAGAGATCAGAAGAGTTGAAGACCTTCATTTCTGAAAATCATTCACTTAGAAAATCCTCATAAGAAATAAGCTGTATCCCCATTTTTCTGGCTTTCTGCAGCTTGGAGCTTCCTCCTTCCGGATTTTCACAAAGAAGAATTGTAGTTGAACCAGTCACGGAAGAAGAAAACTCATATCCTCTTTCCTCTATGATTTTCTGAATTTCCTTGCGACCCATGGGCCCTTTTCCGGTCATGCAGATTTGTCCCAATGTCTGAATGTCCTTAGAATCTTGTACATTGACGACTGAGAGCAGGTCCTGAAGAAACCGTATATTATCAGGATTTCTCTTCCAGGTAAGGATATTCCGGCCTATCACAAAAGTTTCATCTTCAAATGCCATAAAGGCATCCATGCTGTTGATTCCCAGTTTTTTAAGAGCCTTCATCTGAACCAGAGGAATTCCCAGTTTGCTGATCAAAGCTGGAGCCTCCATGGTCCGGACCTTTTCCAATTGAGTCAGGAAATTATAAATTTTCTTATCACCAAACCCATCAAGGCCTTCGAGGTCCGAAGCCTCAATTTTATACATATCACTGACATTGGCGATGATTTTTTTATCAAACAATAGTCTGATTGTAGCCTCGGCAACCTGGTCCATTCCTGATTCCTTCACCCAGTACAAGACCGTTTGAATCTTTCGCTCCGGACATTCTAGGTTACTGCACTTCAGATGCACCCCCTCCTCCACTACGGCACTGCCGCAAACTGGACAAAGGGAAGGAGCCAAATTGGACATAAAGGATTCTCCCTCTCGCATTGAGGAAGAAAGGTTCTCTTTCACATAGGGAATAACATCATTGGCACGTTCTATCAGGAGCTCATCTCCCAGTTGCAGAGCCATGGATTCAACAAAAGCTCTGTTATGAAGAGAGGCTCTTGCCAGGGTGGCACCTCCCAATTCAATGGGCTCAAATAGGGCAACAGGAATGAGAGCGCCCTGCCTGCTGACTTGCCAATCCACAGCTTTAAGACGGGTCTTTTTTGAGGCTGATGGAGGCTTAATGGCCAGGGCATAGTGGTGGTGATGATCGACGACCCACCGGCTGTCGATCTCTCTGTGCAGAGAATTATCATCCACGGTGAGAATCAAACCATCGGTCTCATACAGCCACTGATCCCGATATCCCTGTAAATAGTCATTATAAAAAGATTCAATATCCGCTCTAGAACGGGCCTCATGATATTCTACTGTATGAAAGCCCTGCTGTTTCAACCAGAGGATAATTCCGGCCTCACTTGCAGAAGGATTCCACCTGGCCGTCTGATAACTGACAAATCTGACATATCGAAGGTCCTCCCTGTTTTCCTTCCTATTCACCAGACCAACACAGTTATTTCTAAGAGGTCTGCCTCCTGTTTCATAATCTGTATTTTTGGGAAGGTATAACTCTCCGCGAATTTCAATATCATGGTCGGTTTCAGCAATGCTCTGAGGAATATCCTCAATATAGTCTGCAATAGTTGTCACATCCTGCCCCACCGAACCGTCTCCTCTGGTGGCCACATAACGCAGTGTTCCTCCAGAGTAGAAGCAGGTTGCGGACAGGCCGTCTATTTTAGGCTGGAGAGTCCACTTTGTATCATCGGGCATCCCGAGTTTATCCATCCATTTGAAGACTTCTACAATAGTCTTTGCCTTCCCCATAGACAGCATTGGTTCGGCGTGAGTGATTTTTCCACTGTCTTCACCCTCATGACCGACTGTTGAAAAATAAGGGCTTTCGGGATTAATTTCTCTCAGATTATCTTCTAGCTGATCAAATTCCGCATCCGTCATGAGAGGAATATCTGTATTATAATAGGCCATTCTGGCTTCGTTCAAAAGCTGAATCAGTTCTTGTTCTTTCAATGCTATGGTCCTCGACTCTGAAAAGTGAATATACTGACCTATCATAATAGGTCTGCCCGTTTATGCGAACATTCTGTTTCAATATTTTAGTGAGAAAAGACGATTCGTAAAAGTTTTACACCCGGGTATAGACAAAGAAAAAAGGTTCTGTTATATTTTTTCACACATTCGGCGCCGTACCCAAGCGGCTAAGGGAGTGGATTGCAAATCCATCATTCAGCGGTTCGAGTCCGCTCGGCGCCTTAAGTACTAAGATTCAGTGAAAGCTGAATCTTTTTTATTTATAACAGATTCCGATGAGAGCTGACCTTCTACTGTTGAAGGAGTTTCCAGACAGACCCGGTTACGCCCTTCGCTTTTAGCACGGTAGAGGGCACGATCTGCCAGTTCAATTGAGTCTCGAATAGGAAAATCATTTAAAAGAGGTGCAAGACCAAAGCTGCAGGTGACTCCTTTGCCCTTGAGGACCTCCCATGAGTGTAAGCAGATATTCTCCCTGATCTTCTCAGCGATCTGAAGGACCTGAGCCTCATCTACATCCTGAGTTATTAAAAGAAATTCCTCACCGCCATAGCGATACAGCCGATCACCTGAGCGGACAGTTCTGTTCACAATATTAACAAGTCCCTTCAGAATAAGATCTCCGACCTGATGACCAAAAAGATCATTGAGAGATTTGAAATGATCAAGATCCATCATCATAAGATAGGTACCTTTCCCCCGGTGATTCTTATGAAAAATTTGCAAATCGACTTCCATGGCACGTCGGTTTAATGCATTTGTGAGGGGGTCCAGGGTGGACTCTTCGGTCGCTTTTTTCAGGGAGGAACGGTTGATCTTGAAATGGAGCAGAAAAACAGAAATAAGCACGATACCGACAACAAATTGATTGAAATATCCAACAATGGCAATCTTGGGAGAAACACCGGCATGGATATCACTGACAGTTTGGTAGGCGATTGCTACGTTATAGAGCAAAAGAGAGATTAAAGAGAGTATCCGGCTATAGCTGTTTTTATAATCATCGATATAACCAAGAAAAGGTGGTATGGCAATAAAATAGAATTGAAACACGAGATTTTCCGGCTGGAGAACAAATATTGAGCAGCAGAGATGTGCAATCCAGAGAATCACCGATGATTTGGCCAAATTGGCCAGTTTCCGCCAGTATAAGAGAAATATAAGCAATTGAAGAAAAACTTCGGAAAAGACAATAATTCGTTCCAAATCAATATCGTCGGTAATACCCATGGTAAGAAATAGAGTATTCATGATTATGATGATAAAACCGATCCCCCGGAGGTGCATCAGCTTTATATTATTGCTTGTTGATATCATCTTTCTTATATGCATATTCAAAGCCTTTTTTAAATACCTTTATAGTAGGATGACAGAAAAACAAGTTCAAAATACTCTTTGTCACATCCGGGATTTGGAATTGTAGGAAATACAGCAGATCTCTCCAGGAAGAGATCCGGATACTCGTATAAAAAAAGGATTATTTATCACCTTCTTCAGGAACAATGCAGACGAAGGAAAAGTCATCGTTTCCGGCGTTTTTAAACTGATGTTCTTCACCACCGTTGACATAAGCCGTATCACCAGCTTTTACTGACTGCTCTTTCCCATCAATGAAAAGAGTGCCGGTTCCGCTGATGATATAATTGATATGCGGCCAGTCGTGGGCGTGGAAGGGGGTGAACCCCTCTTTCTTTAGGGTAAAAATACGCATGGACCAGCCGTCCCATCCCTCGGCTCCGGTTATAGCGGTTTGCTTTATGACGTTCTTTGCACCTTCCATGTTCACTTCGACAGTCTTCATGGCCTCATTCTTTAAGATTGACATACTAAACTCCTTTTGGGGGATGTTACCATGGGAATATTCCCGATGGCAATAAAGAACAGTATGTGAATTTTGTTTAGTACTCGAGGCACAATCAAATTCGTTTTGTATATTTCAAATACCAGTACCAGCACTGCACCATGATTGCACTGTTATACTCTCCCCTGCCCATATTGTTCAGAATATGCGAAAAGCTCTGCTCTTGCCATTCAAGGTATTCACTTTCATCCAGGTCCAGTTCGTGAGTATGTTTCAACCCCCTGGCAAGATAGGTTGTTGAGACATTGTCCATAAAGGCAGGATTGGGATTGATGCTGCCTATCTCAATCATCTCCTCAGCGCTAAACCCCGTCTCTTCTCTCAATTCACGGAAAGCGGCCTCGAGTGAACTTTCACCTGGATCAACCACTCCCGCAGGAAATTCTGTTGAAAGAGAGGCACTTCCATGACGAAACTGACGAACCATCAAAAAGGAAACTTCACTTACCCCTTCCTTTATAGGAAGCTCTGGAATAACGGTGACCCAGTTTGGAGCCTTACAGACTACAATGGGGTGCACACTGCCGTCGGGTGATTCCCGGTGAACTTGATCAATGGAAAAAATAGGCCCCTTCCAAACTTCCTTAACCCGGCCGGTCTCCTTCCATTTCAGCTGACTATCCTTCATTCTGTCTCCCTTGGGTATTCATACTCTCTACCATCGACCTCGGTATTTTTAAAGACATAGGCCGTTTTTGTCGTTCTCAGAAGCAGACTCCGGTTCAGAGGGATCTTTCCTCCACCTCCAGGTAAATCAACCGCATAGCTTGGCATCGCCAATCCTGAAATTTTAACTCTGAGTTCATCCATGATCTGCCATCCTCTCTCAAGAGGAACTCTAAAATGGGACGTTCCCCGAGCCAGATCTCCCTGGAAAAGATAATAGGGCTTGACCCCTTCGCGGAGCAGTCCCTGAAACAGACGGGCCAAAATGTCAGAGTCGTCATTGACAGCCTTAAGGAGTACGGTCTGGTTGACCATAGGAATGCCTGCCTCTCTTATGATCCTTAAGGCCCTGCGGCTTTCCGGAGTCAGCTCTTCGGGATGATTAAATTGAATCACCATCCACAAAGGAGACAGCCTTCCAATTTCCCGAAGAAGATCCGGATTGATCCTTCTGGGATAGACAGCGGGAATCCTTGTGGCCAGCCTTATAATCAGGTCATCCCGGACGGTTCTGAACCGCTTCAGGATCTCAAGCAGTGATGAGTCTCCTAGAGTCAGAGGATCACCGCCAGTGAGAAGAACCTCTTGAATTTCCTTATGATTTTCGATGTAGCCGATGATGCTGTCACATTCAGACTGACTCAGATCGGCATGGCCTTTTCCCGTAAATGATCGTCTAAAACAATGACGGCAGTGAATAGAACAGCGATCTGTAACAAGAACAGCAACGCGATTTCCGTACCTGTGAATCATTCTGGGAACTGGCGAGTGGATTCCTTCAGATAAGGGATCAGAACTCTCCGTATCCAGAAACATCATTTCTTGCTTTGTGGGAATGAGCTGTCTTCTTATTCCATCATGTTGTAATGCCAGGTTGAGATAATAAGGATTGCCTTGATACGCCAGTTTGTCACCTTCGGCTTCGAACCAGCCCTGTTCATCCCTCTGAAGAGAAATGTTGTGAGGCAGAGCCTCACCGGATTTATTATGAGTTTCATCCATACCAGCATCATACTCAAAGCTTGACTTTTGATAAACCGAATTCTATGTTTATCACATGAAATGGTCGCTGGTCTTATCCGGTGGCGGAGCTTTGGGAATGGCACATTTGGGTGTTCTCAAAGTTCTGGACGGAGAGGGTTATATTCCTGATCTTATTGCAGGAACATCCATGGGTGCTATCATAGGGGCCCTCTGGGCTAATGGCAGCAGCGTGAGTGAAATGGAGGACATCGCCCAGGAGATCAATATCATGGATTTTCAGGAGGGAATGACCTTCAGGATTCCTTTCAACAATCCCGTAACCCGATTCCTTCAGGCCGAAGAGGCCCTGGGTATCCTTGTGAAAGAAAAGGGTATTAACAATGGTTTAAAAATCAGGTCATTTTTAGACGAGATATTCAAGGGGAATACGTTTCAGGACACCAAAATTCCCTTTTACTGCAATGCAGTAGATTTGTTGAAAGGCAATGAAATTGTTATTCACGATGGCCTGTTGTCCGATGGAACTTATGCGTCCATGGCTTACCCAGGATTTTTTTCCCCTATGGAGAGGCCCGATTCGCTGTTGTGTGATGGATCTGTGATCAATAACTACCCCGTCTGGATTGCCAGAGAATTTGGTCCCTCCCGGGTTTTGGGCATTGATGTGGGAGCCTATAAAACAGCATCAAGGAGCGAACTGAATAATGCGCTGGCCATCTTGTTTAGAAGTTACCTGACATCCTGCCAGACTCAGAAGAGAACGGGTAAAGACAGGGCAAACTTGACCTTGCATATAAAATCGGATCGTTCCAGCTTTAATTTTGAAAATATTGAGGCTTGTATTCGCCGGGGAGAGGAAGCAGCGATGGCCAGACTCAAAGACATAAAGAAAGCCCTGACATGGCCTCTACCGGGGAAAAGGATACTTGAAGCATGATAAAAGAGATAGACCAAATCACACAGGATATTATCAAGACATTCAAAGTCAAAGAGGGTATCAATCACCTCAGTGGACCCAACCTCCCTTCCCGCCAGAGCATCATCAATATCATCACAACCCTTGAATCCATAATTTTCCCTGGGTTTCAGGAGAATGAAATACTGGAAGAGGAATTCCTTTCCTACAATATTGGAGAGAAACTCCTTAGATCCTGTCAGAGCCTCATGGCAGAAATCAGCAAGAGCATACGCTACCGGAACCAGGAGAACTCAAATGAACAGTCGCAAAATGATGAGGAAGCCTCACAACTGACATTTGACTTCCTAAAAACTCTCACCACAATTCGCGACATGGCGCTGAAGGATGTGAATGCAGCTCTCAAGGGCGATCCTGCAGCCAGAAGCAGAGAGGAGGTCATCCTGTCCTATCCGGGTCTGGAAGCCATTACAGTTCACAGGATGGCCCATGAACTTTATAAGATGAACATCCCTCTCATTCCGAGAATGATGAATGAACACCTACACCGCAAAACAGGAATAGACATTCATCCCGGAGCCCAGATAGGTGAGTCTTTTTTTATCGACCATGGCACAGGCGTTGTCATTGGAGAAACGACAGTCATAGGATGTAACGTCAAGGTCTATCAGGGGGTGACCCTGGGGGCTCTCAGTGTGAAAAAAGAGGAAGCCAACATTAAAAGACATCCCACCATCGAAGACAATGTCACCATATACTCAGGCGCAACCATACTGGGGGGTACAACAAGCATTGGACAAAATACGGTTATAGGAGGGAATGTCTGGATCACCTCGTCCATTCCCAAGGACAGCCTTGTGTACAACCGGCCCGCAGAGTATATCCTGAAGAACAGATACGGCCAGCAATAAAAGAATCTTCTTCTCATTCCCAAGAGTCATTCCCACTGGTCTTTTAAAAGAATTCTTGCCTAAGGACCTGTTACAACCTATGATGAAAGAGAAGCCTGCCTGATTGAGGAATTTTCTTATGAAAGACAAAAAGATTGATCTGATTATCATCCATTACCACCTCCTTCCCGGTGGAGTTACCGATGTAATAAAGCACTCTCTCCCCCCACTGGCCGGATTAGAAATGATTAAATCCATAAAGATCCTCTGCGGGAAAAAAGAAAATACCAATAAGATGCAGGATTCCATCCACAGTTTGAACCGGGAAAGAACGAATACTCCCATAAGCCTTGAAGTCTTACCCGAACTGGATTACAGAAGCAACCAGAAAGACCCCCTCAGCCCCGAAAGCCTCAAGGATCTCCTGATGAGGAAATATGGTTCATCAGACTCCATTTGGCTGATACACAATTACCAACTGGGAAAAAACTGGGCCTTCACATCAGCTCTAAACAGCATTGCCCGTGAAGGAAAACAGAAAATGATCTATCAAATTCACGACTTTCCCGAATGCGCCCGTTATTCCAATCTAAACGAATTAAAAACAAATCTTCCCGGTTCTTTGTACCCTTCATCGGAAAGCCTTAAATATTGTGTGATCAATGTCCGTGATTTCAAAATCATGAAAGACGCTGGAATGACAGAAGGAAGGATACACCTCCTCGAAAATCCAGTTCCTCTACAAGAGAATCCATCAAAAAAATCAATCAACAAACCAGAACTCAAGCAGAAGTTGAAAGCCAATGCGCCCATGGAAAGTAAATTTGATCCAGAAGGAGAACTTTGGTTATACCCGGTACGGTCCATAAGGCGGAAAAATGTTCTAGAGGGTGGCTTCTTGTGCAATCTGCTCAAAGATCCCGTCAATCTGATTCTGACCCTTCCAGGAATATCTGTTCAGGAAAAAAAGTATTCCGATCTATGTGAAAAGGCATTTGCACGGGGACTGATCCCCGGCTTCTGGGGAACAGGAACTTTACCTGCCGAAGCCGACATCAGTTACCAGGAGATGATCAGCGGTAGTGACCTGATATTCTCATCTTCCGTTCAGGAAGGTTTTGGTTATATGTACCTCAACGCCCTTGTTTGGCAAAAACCGCTGCTGGCAAGACAGCTGGACATAATGGAAGGCTTCACTCCCCTCATGAAGGACTATCCTGCTCATCTCTATGATTCTATACTTGTTCCTCTGGATACTCCCTTGAAAGAACAGTTGCAGAAAGACTACGGCCGCCGCCTGGATGAACTTAAGGCGTATCTCCCGTCTGGAATAAAAGAAAAGCTACATAATGATCTTCACCTTTTGTTAACAGAAGAATCTGTTGATTTTTCCTATCTCCCTCCCACAGACCAATTCTCATTTCTGGAAAAATGCCAAAGCCCCCGGTTTGTTTCTGAATGCAGAGATCTGAATGCTCCCCTATTGGAAAAGATCGAAAGCCTCAAGTCCTTGAAAGTTTCAGACAAAGAAAATTTGATTTATGAAAATTATGGTGATGATGCCTACCAGAAGGCATTTATGAGAATACTGAAGTCTTTTGAACACCCGTATAAAGGAATGAAGGAAGAAGAGGGGGAGGAAGAAACTGTTGATAGAAGCCTCCAAAGAGAGTTTTCAAGGCTAGAGTTTTTCCGCCTGCTCTACCGCTGATGCACAGAATTCCTAAGAAATCAACTCAAGAATGATGTTTCGATAATTTCATACTCACTTTTAGGCTGTACACCCATGGTAGCCCTTGCGCTCTCTTCCCATAAGTTTTAATATATCTGGGTCAAAACTATTCTAATTTTAAGGAATTTTTCATATGTCAAACAAGAAAAAAATGGTCACCATTGACGGGAATGCGGCTGCAGCACATGTAGCCTACGCCTTCAGTGAAGTTGCCGCTATTTTCCCTATCACACCTTCTTCTCCCATGGGTGAGTATTCTGATTCCTGGGCCAGCCAGGGCAGAGAAAATGTCTTCGGCAAAAAAGTCGATGTCTTGGAAATGCAGTCTGAAGCCGGTGCTGCCGGTGCCGTTCACGGATCTCTTTCTGCAGGTGCATTAACCACCACCTTTACAGCATCACAGGGTCTTCTTCTGATGATCCCCAACATGCATAAGATTGCCGGTGAAATGATCCCGACTGTTTTCCATGTTTCCGCCAGATCACTGGCCGCACAGTCTCTCTCCATTTTCGGAGACCATGCAGACGTTATGTCCTGTCTCAACACAGGTTTTGCCATGACTGCTGCTTCATCTATTCAGGAAACTATGGACATGGCTGTTGTAGCACACCTTGCAACACTTAAAACAGAAGTCCCTTTCCTGAGCTTCTTCGACGGTTTCAGAACTTCACATGAAATTCAGAAAGTTGAAGAAATTTCTTACGATACGATCAAAGAAATGATCGAACCCAAATATATTGAAAGATTCCGGGCCAGAGGGATGAGACCTGAAAAACCCGTTGTAAAAGTGGCTGCTCAAAACCCCGATGTATACTTCCAGGGTCGAGAAACAACCAATAATATCTATGATTCAATTCCTGGTGTTGTTCAGGAATACATGGACCTCCTGGCAAAACATGTTGGCCGTCAGTACCACCTGTTTGATTATGTTGGTGCTCCCGATGCCGAAAAAGTCATCATCATCATGGGATCTGGTTGTGATACTGCAGAACAGACTGTAAAATACCTCAACGCCAAGGGTGAAAAAGTCGGAGTTATCAAGGTCAGACTGTACAGACCTTTCTCTGCCAGTGCATTTATCGATGCTCTTCCAGCCAGCTGTAAGAAAATTGCTGTCATGGACAGAACAAAAGAACCCGGATCACTGGGTGAGCCTTTGTACAAAGATGTTGTCACTGTACTGAAAGACAAAGATATCGAAATCATCGGTGGACGCTACGGTCTGTCCTCCAAAGAGTTCAACCCTTCTCATGTAAAAGCCATCTTCGATCACCTTGATGGTAAAGCCTTCCACGGATTCACCGTAGGTATCACCGACGATGTTTCCCACAAGTCAATTGAAGTCAAAGAATTTATTGATGTTGCTCCTTCAGATATCTTCAGCGGTATGTTCTGGGGTCTTGGTTCTGATGGTACAGTTGGTGCCAATAAGAACTCCATCAAAATCATTGGTGACAACACCGACATGAATGCCCAGGCTTACTTTGCCTATGACTCAAAGAAATCAGGTGGTGTTACAACTTCTCACCTGAGATTCGGTAAGTCTTCTGTAAATATGCCCTGGTTAAATGATGCTGCAGACTTTGTTGCATGTTCCAATCCTGCCTACCTGGGTCGCTACGACATGCTGGGTCCCATCAAGGAAAATGGAGTATTCCTGCTGAACACCGAACTTCCTGCTGATGAGATTTTCAACAGTTTGACTGAGAAAGAACAGAAGATTATCATCGATAGAAAAGTTCGTTTCTATGCTATGAATGCTTTGAAGATTTCTGAGGAAGTAGGACTTGGTAACAGAACAAACACAGTTCTCCAGGCAGCCTTCTTTAAGATTTCAGGTGTTCTTCCTGAAGCTCAGGCAATCGAGCTGATGAAAACTGCCATTAAAAAGACCTTCAGCAGAAAGGGTGAAGATATTGTTAAGATGAACTGGAACGCAGTAGACAAAGCCGGAGAGGCTCTGATCGAAGTAAAAGTACCAGCAACCATCACAAAATCATATGAACCACCTAGACTGATTGCAGAAGATTCTGATGATTTCACAAAGAATATCATTGAAAAAATTATGCATCAGAAAGGTGATGACATCCCCGTTTCTCACATGAGCTTCGACGGTGTTCTCCCCACAGGTACCACTAAGCTTGAAAAACGTGGTGTTGCTCCTAGAGTTCCCCACTGGGAATCAGAAGTTTGTATCCAGTGTAATCAGTGTGTTCAGTCCTGTCCTCACGCAGCAATCCGTGCTAAGCAGATTAAACCTGAAGACCTGAGCGGTGCACCCGAAACTTTTAACTCTGTAAAATACAAAGCCTCCAAGACCATGGAACTGCAGTACAAGATTCAGGTTTACACCGATGACTGTCAGGGATGCGGTGTTTGTATTGAAACCTGCCCCGCCAAGGGAAAAGCCCTTGTATGGTCTACTCTGGATAAAGAAAGAGCCATTGGTGAAGAAGAAAACGAAAAATTCTTTGAACCCCTCCCTTACGGAGCTCTCGATGGATCATCCGAAACCAATGTTAAGGGTATGCAGTTCCGCAGACCTTTGTTTGAGTTCTCCGGAGCTTGTGCAGGTTGTGGTGAAACACCCTATGTCAAACTGGTAACTCAGATTTGTGGTGGAAACATGCTGGCTGCGAATGCAACAGGTTGTTCTTCCATTTACGGTGGTACATTCCCCACAATCCCCTATTGTAAAAATGAAGCAGGAAGAGGACCCGCCTGGGGTAACTCTCTTTTTGAAGACAACGCAGAATATGGTTTCGGTATGAGACTAGGTGTTGATTCAAACAGAACTCTTTTGAAAAGAAAAGTAAATGATCTGCTGGCAGCAGGAACTACTCCTGAACTGACTTCAGCATTGAAAGCGTCTCTTGCTCTATGGGATGAAAAAACACAGGAAGCCATTGATGCACAGGATGCTGTTAAAGCAGCTCTGCCTGCGGATGCGGCCGGCGATGAGACCATGGCTAAAATCATTGAACTTCAGGACTACTTTGTAGATAAATCTGTATGGATCATTGGTGGTGACGGTTGGGCTTACGACATCGGATTCGGTGGAGTTGACCATGTAATGGCTGCTGGTAAAAATGTAAACATCCTTGTTGTTGATACTGAAGTATATTCCAATACTGGTGGACAGGCTTCTAAAGCAACACCGATTGGTGCAGTTGCCAAATTTGCCAACGCTGGTATGAGACTGGGTAAAAAGAACTTGAATATCATGGCCATGAGTTATGGATATGTGTATGTAGCATCCATTGCCCTGGGAGCCAACAGAGCACATGCTCAGAAAGCTATCATGGAAGCAGAAGCATTTGATGGTCCTTCTATCATTTTTGCTTATGCACCCTGTATTGCCCACGGCATCGACATGTCTAAGACACAGCTTGAAGAGAAAAGAGCTGTAGAATGTGGTTACTGGCCACTGTATCGCTATAACCCTGCCATGGAAGAAGGAAAGAAGTTTTCCTGGGACTGTAAAGAACCCACAGAAAGCTATCAGGACTTTATCCGCAGTGAAAGAAGATATACCGCTCTGCTCAAAACTGCGCCAGATGAAGCTGAAGCACTATTTGCCGAAGCAGAAGCTGATGCTAAACACAGATGGGATTTCTTCAAGAAGATGGGAGAAATTATGTAAGGATCTGCCCTAGGGCAGTATTCACGGCAATCCGGAAAGCGTTTCACCTCGGTGGATCGCTTTCTGTTTATATAGAAAAAGCAGACCCTCGGGTCTGCTTTTTTTTATTTAATAGGAGTATTGCTGGGTTAATTGATGGAATTTAACGTGAGAAGAAGCGGTTAAACATACTTGTGAATCCTGGCTTATTGTTTATTACTGTGGCATCGGAGAAGTCTTGAACATCCTTCTCGGCCCCTGCAATGAGCAGGACATCACCTTCCTGAAAAACATAATCGGGTGCAACAAAAACGTACTCACTCCCCGTTTTTTTTCCTCTGAGACCCACAACGTTCAAATTCATTTTATCACGTATTCCCGATTCAACGAGCTTTAAACCCAGTATGATCGGAGGTACCTGAACCTCTGCCAGTACCATCTCAGAGCTAATAGGCATATAACTCAGCAAATGAGAAGAAAGGAGAATGGGCGCCAGGCGCATCGCCGCCTCCCTATTGGGGTAAACGACATGTTCTGCTCCAATGAGATTTAGGATTTCTCCATGCTCATCTGTCTCAGCACGAACAAAGATCTTCTTGACTCCCAGCTTCTTTAGGTAATTAGTTACGAGAATGGAAACCTCAATACGATCTCCTGGATCTACAATCACCGCATAGATATCGGGAGGAATAAGTTTTCCTATTGTTTTTTCATTCAGAACATCCGCAATAAATGCTTGATGGACACGGTTTTTATAAGCCTCAATGATAGCGGGATCTTTATCTATGAGTAGAATTTCACAATTAAAAGATTCCAGTTGTTCCAGGATTCTACTTGTAAATGAACTGAGACCGATAATAGCCAATTGCTTTTTCATCCTATCAATACCTCACCTTCAGGATAACGAATATTATAAACTGATTCGGGGCTGACTGCAGGGATAATGATTGCAAACAACCCTATGCGGCCGGCAAACATAGTGCAGATCAGGACCAGCTGACTCAGATCACTTAATTCTGCTGTGATTCCCATAGAAAGACCAACGGTCCCCAGGGCTGAAATACATTCAAATAGAATTTCAAGAAATCCTATGTTGTTCTTCAACTGGATAGTTTCAAAAAGGCTGACAAGAAACACACTGAGAATCAATATAACCATGGCTTTCAGGAAGTACAAAGAGGCTCTGTTCAGAAGTTCCTTGCTAATCCGGCGTCTTAAAAAAGGAATTTCCCCATGGTCATCAATCCCCTTGATGATAATGAGAAAAAGAAGAAATGTGGTCGTTACTTTCAATCCTCCAGCGGTAGAACCAGACCCGCCACCTATGAGCATAAAAACAAGATTTAAAAGAGTAGAAGGAGCTGTAAACCCGGATTGATCTACCGTATTAAACCCTGCAGTCCGTGTTGTAATGGATTGAAACAGAGCAGCCATAAGAGCATCTTCGGTATTCATATCTGAAAACAATCTATGCCGTTCCAGTAGATAGAAGACAAAAAAACCGAGAATGATCAGTATAAAAGTGAACAGGATCATGATCATAGAGTGGTAGCGTAATTTCACTTTGCCGGGGTGGCTGACTTTCTTAAAAAGATTCCAGTGGACCATATAACCCAGCCCCCCTGTCACGATCATGAATGAGACTCCACCCAGTACCTGTGGATTGCCTTGAAATTGTGTCAGGCTATCAGAATAAAGGGAGAATCCAGCATTGCAGAAGGCTGAAATTCCATGAAAAACAGAAGAGAAAAATGGATGTTCCACTCCCTGCCGAACCATGCCTGGAAATATAATGAGGATTC
Organism: Oceanispirochaeta crateris; assembly: GCF_008329965.1. Lineage (GTDB taxonomy): Bacteria > Spirochaetota > Spirochaetia > DSM-2461 > DSM-2461 > Oceanispirochaeta > Oceanispirochaeta crateris. The sequence goes on along the minus strand of NZ_CP036150.1, from coordinate 3,932,329 downwards.
CGGAAAGTTCAAATATCAATGTGAATCCGAGGATACTCCTGATTATATTCTTGGGTTTCTGAATATGTTCAGAACCATAGTACTCTTGAATGATCGCTGTATTGCGGAATGAAAATCGACTGCCAGGGAAAAATAGATAGAGTGTTGAGAAGGTAATGAAACCTAATCCACCGGCCTGTATCAAACACAGCAGGATAATTTTTCCAGATAATGAAAAATCACCAGTGGTGACTGTAGAAAGCCCAGTAACGCAGACTGCAGAAACAGCCGTAAACAGCGCATCTAAACTCCGTAGAGATCCTGCACTGTAGGAGGAAGGAAGTGAGAGTAGTATAGTTCCTACAAAAATGAGGATTAAAAAGTAAAGGAAGAGGACCTGTTTATCTGAAAGTTGTGGAGCTCTGGACACGGTCTAGATCAGATTCCTAATGTACCAGATTGCCGATTTGTTCAAAATCTGATGACGTTATAGTTCCAGTTTGGGAATATACGACATGCCCTGTTTCATCAATCACCATAAAAGTAGAACTCTCATCCTCTAGATGGAACCGATCTTTCATCTTTCCATTCCAGTCTCCATAAACGGGAAGGTTGATTTTTCGGGAATGATCCACCAGTCTGTCCTGCCAAAGCTTTTTAAATAGGCCCAAATCATTACAGTCTACCACGACCACAGTCATGATGTTATTTTTATCCAGGTTCAAAGCCTTCAGATAGTCTTTTAAATCCTGATTTATGTCCATCAAAGACCTGTCTTCATAGAAGATAAGCCCCTTCTTATCCAGCAGATCATCCCTAATGAGAATATGCCCATCACCGGATATAACAGAAAATCCAGGGATAGCATCCCCTATCTGCAATGCGAAAAGAGAGGGAGAGAGGAACAAAAAGAACAAAGGCAGAAAGAGAAGCTGCGGTTTTATTATTTTCATGAAGACTTCCTTTTTCATATTCCATCCATAGTCTAGCACAATCAGCTGCAGGCTCTCTAGTCGTTATCTTCTGATTCAGGAAGAGGCATGGATGCAGCTTTTTCCTTACTGCCTGCTGAAAACTTGAATCCAGGACTCCAGTGTGCCTCTCTGGCAGGGATTGTGATTTCTTCTCCCGTTTTAGGATTCCTTCCAATTCTGGCTTTACGGCTGGGCTTTAGACTGAGCGAAAAGCGCCCCAATCTGCCAAGAGAGACATTTTTCCCCATAAGCATTCCCGTTTCAACCATGGAAATATAATCATCTGTAACTTCCCGGACCTTTTCTTGGGTCAGAGCATTTTTACGTGCCAAATAGGCAATAATATTCTGCTTGTTAAACTGATCGGCATCCTGACTACCCAGGGGAAGCGTTAGATCTCTATTGAGATGTATAAATGAGTTTGTCAGAAAAACTGTCGCTTCTTTCACACGTTTTTCCTGCTCTTTTACCGGGACATCTTCCTTGCAGACCACAATCTTATATAAGGCGGATGTATGCTTAAGAGGCCCAAGGTCAAAGCGGGCCGATTGACCGTAGCTTGCCTGATCGGCTAAGGAAGTCTTATCACATCGGACAATATCGGGTACATCTGTGCGAAGTTTAATGCTGGCATATTCCATCCAACGCTGGGAGCCATATCCCAGACTGACAAGGGAGCCGGAAAAAGTGAGGAAGAGCATTCCCCGGGGATCATCCTTTGAAACAGTCTTAACTTCTTCCATATCCAGAAGGTTGATCTGCTGTGAAAAGAGCCTCTCTTTCTTCTCCCAACTGGAACACAATTTGTTAAAGGCATCCTGGGATTTTGACCATTCTTCGCCCGAAGCCTTAAAGAGACTCTCAAGATGCTGTTTTACTAATTCAGGAATACCCATAGGACTCTCCTTAGTTTAATCACAAGCTGTTCATCATCCAGCTCTTATCAATATAACTCTAAATACATATTAATCTAAAGAATCTGTCAACTTGAGTTCCAGATGCCAATTATCCATCAATTCTATAGTGAACCATTTCCATTATAATCTCCTCATCTCCACCGGGCCCGGTCCCTCCTTCGTACCTGAGAAGCGTGTGTGGAGCCTCTTGGGAATACCAAAAGTATGTCTTGGGGATCATGCCTGAAAAAACAGACAGACCTCCCGATAACTGAGCGGCCAGTTGCAGTTTGTAGGAATTGTATGAACCTCCTTGAAGGTTAATTGTTTCTGATTTTACATATTTAATCATAAAACTCATCTTCCTCTTCTCATCCCTAACCTGATAGGGGAATACAATTCCTAGAGTCCTGGGATGATCAAAGGGATATCCTCTTAAAACATGAGACAGGTCATTAAAGTCTACAATTAGAATTTCATCATCATATAGCACGGGTATGGCTCCTATCTCCGATGTTGTCAAAAAATCACTGCGTCCATCTTTCTGTAAGCGGACGTTTTTCAAAGGAAGCAATCCATCCCTAAGGATCTCCAGAGACATGTTCTGACTATCAGAAATTGTGCTGATGGAGTAACTCTGATGCCCTCGGATTGTTCCATGCTCAACATTGAGAATCAATGTACTGACCTTATCAGCACTCCTAATGGTATATTGAACATGCTCATGGTCCGGTATCATTGGATCCTTCAGTGGACTCCCGGCATATAGTACTGTTCCACAAAACATAAACACACAAAGAGTCCAGATATATCTAATCATATTTTACCCTTTATTCAATATCTGTTTTCCAGGTTTCAGGACCTCTAAAATGAACTTGTCTTAACCCACAAAACTACAAGGCTCGTACCACACGGTTCCGTCCTTCCTCTTTAGCCTTATACAAAGCCGCGTCGGCAGACCGCAGCAATTGATCAGTGATCATATGGATAGAGATACTAGTTAAAACACCCTCATTTGGATGGTTCACCTCATGGTCCTCCTCAGGATTCTCCGAGATCTCAATCGCTACTTGGGCAACCCCAAAACTCGCCAGAACAGAACGTCCGAGCCCAAAGTCATACTCCTCAATTGATCGTCGGATTTCTTCGGCTCTAGCAACGGCACCATCCAGGTCTGTATGAGGGCAGAGTATGAGAAATTCCTCGCCTCCCCACCGTCCTGCTATATCGGTCTTTCGGATCTGTCCCTGAATTATTTGAGAAAAACACTTGAGAATTCGGTCACCTTCCAAGTGACCGAATTTATCATTTACAGATTTAAAGTGATCAATATCAAGGAGAATAACCGAAAAGATCTCACCGTAGCGGGAAAACCGCAAACGTTGCTCCTCAAGACTACGATCTAACTTCTGACGATTGAAGAGCCCGGTTAGTCTATCAGTAACAGAAAGGATCTCAAGCTCTTTTTTGGCAGTTATATCCTGACGGACCGACATATAAGCAAAACGCTCACCATGTCGATTTTCAACAGGTAAGACAATTGAATTTACCCAGTAGAAGGAACCATCCTTCTTCTTGTTTTTAAACTCTCCATACCACGTTTTACCTGAGGAGATCGTTTCCCATAACTCTTTATAGATCTTATCAGAAACTTCAGGATGGCGGATAATATTATGGCTTTGCCCTACCAGTTCCTCTTTGGCATAACCGCAAATCAAGCAGAAGGCATCACTCGCGTAAGTGATAATTCCATCCAGGTTTGTTTGTGAAATAATGATATTTTTGTCGTTAATCGCAATATACCGTTGAAGTTGAAACTCCCTATCACGTTCGATAGTGACATCCCTCTGAACACCAAAATGCCCGGTAATGCGTCCTTGTCCATCAAAGAGAATGATATAGTCTCCTTCAAAAGTGACAGAGCTGCCGTCAAAACGTTTTTCATCCGTATCTATATGAAGTTGCCCTTCATCAAACAACTTTCGCCACAAATGACGTCCCATTTTGTAGTCATGGGCAAAAAAACCGGTAGGAGTCAAACCGAGAAAATCTTCTTCTGAAGCACGGTACTGTTGGAGCAGAGCCTTATTGATTTTTGTGACTCGCTGGTGTTTAAATACGTAGTCCAGTACCGCATCCTTATCCACTGAATCATTCCATTCGACGGGTTCATCAAGCATCATGAAAAAGAATCCATCAAGAGACTGCTTAAAAAATAGATCAAGAAGATTTGCATTTTCTTCCAGTTCCAGCTGAAGATTTTTCTGAAGGGAAATGTTCTTATCAACACCCCTATATCCAATCAATTCTTGAGTTCTATGTTCAAAAAGAGGAATAGCATTCCTGAGTACGCAGACTGGCTGAGGATCTGCCGTCTTGAGCCATACTTCATAGTCGACAATAGCTTTCCTCGCCTCCATTAAATCCCGTAGAGTCATGATGGAGTTTGGGTCTTTTTCTGTTGAGATGAAATCAAAAATGGAATACCCAATAAGCTTGTCTCTGGTAATGCCAAGCAAAGATTCTCCCTTGCCGGAGACATATCGAAGAACCCCAAAACGGTCTGTTTCCCAGATGATGTCCGAAGATGCCTTAGTGATATCGTCAAGACGCATCTCATTTTCACGGATTTTTTCATTTAAATGACTCCGTATAAAGACAAACACGGTGACAAACACAACGAAGATTGCAATAGAAAAGATTACTGGAAAGTGATACCGATGCCCCGTGTGCCATCCATCAACAGGAGCCACAGCGATCTGCCAGGAACCGTTGGGAAACATAACCATACTTTGTATGCCATTTTCTTCTTCGAACAGATCATCATTTCCAAAGAAGGCCCTACCCCATGCTCCTGAACCATTGATTCCACGGACCGAAAGTTTGAGATTATATTTATCAAGGAACGGTAGAAGTTCATCGATCAACGAGTCAAAACTGATGAGAGATGAAACAATTCCCCAAAAAACAATGTTTCCCTTATCCTCATAAAATACAGGGGCTCTTCCCAGTATTCCCTGCCCGCCCTGGACCAAATCGACAGGACCGGCTACCACAAGATCTCCTGATTCGCGTGCTTTATTAACAAGGGGTAATTGCTCTGGTATATCCCTAAAGTCTACCCCGAGTATCGATTCATTTCCTGCTACAGGGTACACATAAGTCAAGACGAGATTTGGTGCTGCTGCCAGGTTCGTAAGCGTTGTGGAATCCCGGAAAATTTGGGAGGCAAAATCCTTGAATCCTTCTTGGGTCACATCGGGATGTACCGAGAGATAGGCTGCCATAGAATGAACAATGTTCAAATCATTGGAGAGAGTCGATTCCATTGATGCACGGATTGATCCCGAAAATTCTCGCACCAGCTCTCGCTCTTCGGCCTGATACCTTTCCAGAAGAAATTGGTGTATAAGAAACCCGCTTACAACACCCATAATGGTGAGTAAAATAAAAGTAAGAGCAGTAGTCTGGATTGTTTTATTCTTCAACAGATTTTCCTGTCCTTACAAGCGGGGTATATGATTAAATGTTAGTTTAAATATTTATGGGCCGCAAGAGATAAATCAAATCATTGAAAATCTGTTGCTCATAGGACTAGAGTTGATCACTAGCATTGCCAGCCCTAGAACCAGGTATTCCTAGTTCTAGGACCTTAAAAAATGACCCGCCTCAAAAGACAGATCGGAATAGGAGGAACAGATGATTCATTAACCCTTGACAGCTCCCAGCGTTAATCCCTTTACAAGAGATTTTTGAGTGATCCATCCAAGGATCACTGCCGGTAGAATAGCAATCGTGGAGGAAGCTGACAACTGTGCCACAAACATCCCCTGCTGTTCCCTGAATCGGGACATATACACAGGAAGTGTTGCCGTTGAATTTCCAGTGAGATTAAATCCTAAGAAAAACTCATTCCAGACAAAGATGGCAACAAGTAAAGCGGATGAAATAATCCCTGTTCTAACAAGCGGCAGAGCAATGGAAATCAATTGGCGGAAGCGGGAACAACCATCAATTTCAGAGGCTTCAATTATCGATTTAGGAACATCTTTAAAAAAGGAATGAAGCATCCACACGACAATGGGAACATGAAATCCTATGTATGCCACCAACAAGCCCAATGGAGACTTGATCAGATTAAATTTCTGATACCAGGTGTAAAGAGGAATAATGACAGCTACCGGAGGTAATAATATGGTTGTAATAAACCAAACATATATTTTTTCTCCGGTATTCCGTTTTTTAAATTTGCCGAAGACGAGAACAAAAGAAGCAGGAATAGCCAACAAGAGGCAGGCAAATGTTGTAAAGAATACTTGAATCAGAGAGTTCTTCAGAAAACCGAACATATTTGCATCACTTAATACCAGTTTAAATGTATCAAGTGTCGGTTTGAAAAAGAGTCTGGGACTGACAGCTTGATGCTCTGTTTTAAAAGATGTCAGAAACATATAAAGGATGGGTGAAAAATATAGGATTGCCACCGCAAAGATAAACACAGAGAGGAGAAATATATTGATTTTCTTTCTGAGATTGTGCCGTCTGACTATTTTAAGTTTATCTGGATTCATATCTTTTTCCCGCATCACTCAAAGGATGCACTCCTTTTTTTAATGATTCGATACAAAACGTTGACAGAAATAAGGGTAATGGCCACTGTCATAGTTGCCAATGCTCCTGCCCTACCAACTTGAGATCCATTGAAAATTTCCATATAAACCGCGTAAGGCAGGTTATACGACCGAGTACCGGGACCACCGGCAGTCGTTACGAGGATCAGACCAATTTCTTTTACAATAAAAATAAGTCCCAACATGGTAGCCACCATGACATGCTGAGAGATCATCGGGAGCTTTATCATAAAGGTTGATTCAAACCAGTTGGCTCCATCTACTCGCATGCTATCCACGACATCTCCCGATATTCCCTGAAGCCCTGCCAGAATAATCAGAACAAAGAAGGGTATCCACTGCCAAGAGAATAGAAAAATAATGACCGCCATGGGGTGGTAACTCAAAAGGTCAACAGGCGTAAACCCCAATGACTTTGCAATGACTCCGTACCATCCGAAAGTCGTATTGAATATGGTTGTTTTCCAGATGACACCACTGGCGGTAGACATGACAAAGAAAGGGCCCATGATCAGGGTTCTTGCAATGTTGATTCCGGGCACCTGATGGTCCAATAGAATGGAAAAGAGGAATCCGAATACGGCACAGAAAATCAGAGTGGAAAGGGTGAGTACTATGGTTTGCCAAAATATGGAATAGAACTCGGGAATAACCGGAAACTCGGGGATTCTCAAATAGTAAAGATAATTTTCAAATCCAATGAATTTAATCGGTAAATCTGGTCTTGATAAATTCCATTTCAGAGTTGAATAAATAATTGTCAAAATAAATGGCACCTGCGTCATGACGGCTACAACAAGAATAGCAGGTAATAGAAACAGCCAATCCTTTTCCTTTTTCATGGGGGTTCCTCAAAATAAAATAAAAATACTTCATAATTATATAATGGATCAGTAAATAGTCCAGAAATTTCAAACGAACATATGAGTTCAGGTAGTCTGAAACGAAACCAGACTACCTGAACAAGTACATGAGAAGTTCAGAAATTATCGATAATCACCATCAATGGCCACCTGATTAAAGAGGTCATTTGTTTTCTTGATAGCTTCATCTAATGTGATCTTATCAACTACATAATCAGCCAGATACTGAGTCATTTTTGTTCCAGCATCGGCAAACTCGGGAATTGCAATATACTGAAGACCAACATAAGGAACAGGATCCAGAGTCGGTTTTGTAAAATCGATAGACTCAAGAGTCTTGAGTGTCATAGCAGCATAAGGAGCCGATTTGTAAGCATCCAACGTGTATGTAGAAGATCGGGAAGCTGGAGGCGTCAATGCACCAGAAGCGTCCAGTTCGGTTGACAGTTTGATGTACTCTTTAGATGTTGCCCAGACCATAAAGTCAAATGCAGCCTGTTTTTTCATGTCATTACTTTTGGGGTTCAAACCCATAGACCAGTTCCATAACCATGCTGTATTTGTTTTCATTTTCTGATGAGGAGGAAGCACATAACCAACCTTGCCAGCTACGGCAGATCCTTCAGACTCCAGAGGTGGGGCAATGGAAGTGGCATCATAGTAGATACCGCAATTGCCGGACTGCATCAGAGCAATACATTCGTTATATGTGTAGGAAAGGATGTCTTTTTGACCGGCTTCCCTCAGTATTTTTTTGTACATCTGCCATGCAGCTCTTTGCTCTGGTGTATCTACGGTAGCATTCCATTCCATATCGTAGAAGCGACCACCGAAGGCATTTACCATGGTTACAAAAGGAGCACCGCTCATTCCCCAGCCAGGAGCGCCTCTCATGGTCATTCCGACAATTCCCTTTGCTGGATCATGGATTTTCTTAGCCAGTTCATAGATTTGCTCCCATGTAGGAGATTCGGGCATAGTCAATCCCTTGGCGGCAAAGAGTTCTTTGTTATACATAATGAAGGAGCTTTCACCATAGAAGGGAAGAGCATAAGCATCTCCATCCAGTGAAACAGATCCGACCATTCCCTGAATCAGGTCCGCACGATCATACCAGGACTTCTTTTCAGAGGACATTTTAGCGAAGTAAGGTTCCAGATTCTCAAGCCAACCAAAGCGGGCCCAATTATTGGCTTCATAGGGGCCAATAAAGAAGACATCATAGGTTGTACCACCGGTGGAAGCTTCTGTAGTTAACTTCTGTATCAAGTCATTTTCAGGAAGCACTGAAATATTAACTTCAACACCTTCTGCCTTATAGTTTTCTCTGGCTATCTTTTCTAGAGCCTGAGAAATGGGATTGTTTGCCAATGCGATGTTGACAACAGTCACACCGCCGGTCTGTTCAACTTCCTGTTGTCCCGCAGCAAATACCATTGTTGTGGCCAACAATAGATTCACCCAGAGAAAGAAAGTCATAACCCTTAGATTCCTTTTCATAAAATTCTCCTTATATTACTAAAATTATTTGGTTCCCCAAATATAGTACAAACAATTACTAAATTTTGCTAAATCCTTTACGCAATCGTTTACTGCAGTAAAGGCACTTCCTTATGGAAGCTAATAACAACCACCCAAAACCATAGAAAGAATAAAAGAAACCCATAATTTATCTTAATAAATGGTCTCTATTTTCTTAAATCAACGACTATTGATTCAAATTAAAATGACGGATTATCGATTCTTCTTTCTGTACCAATTCTCTCAATAGGCCTTCAAACTAGTAATATACCCAAGAAGATCAAAATAGATATTTAATCGATTGCGTAAACGATTGTATAATCATAAATCTAGAATATTGAAACTGTCAATATTTTTTTTCGGCAGGAAGAACAAAGGATTTATTCACCCAATTTTATTGACGCAAAGGGTTCTCTGGTGTAATCTAATGCTTGGTTAATCGATTACGTATATTAAAGGAGTAAGCGCTATGGGTGCTTCAATGAAGGATGTAGCGCGGCTTGCCAATGTATCTATTGCGACCGTCTCCCATGTCATCAACAAAACAAGGAATGTGAACAAAGAAACTGAAGAGAAGGTTATCAAGGCTATTAAAGACCTGAACTACTTTGTAAATCCTGTGGCAAGAAATCTGAGGAACGGAAACTCCAAGGTCATAGGCTATGTCGTATCAAACCTGGCAAACACTTTTTTCATGGATATCGCACTCAGTATCGATAAAATCATGAGTGAAAACGGTTACCATCTTATTTATATCAATTCAAGCGAAGACACAGCGAAAGAACGCAATAATATTGAGAGTCTTCTCATGCACAATGTGGATGGACTTATCATTGCCCCTGTAGGAAAGGATTGCAGCTATATGGAAAACCTTATAGCCGACCGCTGTCCCTGTGTATTTTTCGACAGAAAGCCCATAGGATTTGACAGAGATGTCATCATGTCAACAAATAGAGAAGGAGCTCTTGATGGTACAGAGCTCCTTATCAGCAAGGGTCATAGGAACATTGGTTATGTTGCATCCCGGCATGATGAGACGATGCATGAGAGATCTGATGGATTCAAGGCGGCCCTTATAAAGCATGGCTTAAAGATAAATGAAGATCTCATTTTATCAGGATCAGGACGGCCCAGGTCCATGGATGAACAGTCCATTGGAGATTCATATCTTCTTGCAAAGGATTTGATAATCAACCATAAAGTGACCGCCTTATTCTGCAGCAATATTCTGGCAGCCGTAGGTGTGAATAATTTCATATTGGAAAATCCGGATTTAATTTCCAGTGATTTTGCAGTTACAAGTTTTGATGATGCCTTCTGGTACTCAATGGTGAATCCACGTGTCTCTGCTGTAAAACAGGACAAGGAAGCCATTGGTGAAACTGTAGCCAAGACTCTGATGAAACGAATCAATAAGAGTGACGATCCAATTCAGGAGTATCGAATACCCACAACATTAATACCAAGGTAGATCTTTGATCAATATTAATTTTTAAAGAAGGAGGTAAAAGAGAAAACATCGTCTGTTGAAAAATCGATTGCGTACGAAATTTTTCAATAAAGAACGAGGATAATAATGATCACATTTAATCTGGAAAGTAAAACAGCCTATGTCACTGGCGGAGCCCGAGGAATAGGAAAGACAGTGGCTCTTGGTCTCGCTAAGAATGGCGCCGATGTTGCCATTGTGGATATAGACCTAAAGATGGCGACATCTGTTGCTGAAGAAATTAAAGCCATGGGCCGCCGGTCCTTGGCCATATCCTGCGACGTCACCAACCCAGAAGACGTTCAATCCATGGTCGATACCATTGTTAAAGAGTGGGGCAAACTGGATATTGCCTTCAACAATGCCGGTATCTGTATCAATGTAGAAGCAGAGAACATGACCCCACAGGAATGGAAAAAAGTCATAGATATCAATCTAACCGGTGTATTTTTCACATCTCAAGCCGCAGGAAAGGTTATGATCAAACAAAAAAAAGGCGTCATAATCAACACCGCATCCATGTCCGGTCATATCGTCAATTCTCCTCAGCCCCAATGTGCTTACAATGCCTCAAAAGCTGCTGTAATGATGCTGACCAAATCACTAGCAGTCGAATGGGCACCCTACAACGTACGTGTCAATAGTTTGAGCCCAGGGTATATCGCTACAGAAATGACACTTTCAGCTCCAGCTGAATGGAAAGACCGCTGGATAGATCTTACCCCCGTAAAACGTATGGGTACTCCCAAAGAATTAGTGAGCGCTATTCTCTATCTGGCAGATGATTCGGCGTCATTTACAACCGGTACTGACCTGGTTGTAGACGGCGGTTTTACGTCCATTTAGATGAAAGAGCGAAACTGCATTCTGACCTACGATATTGGCACAACGGGCAATAAATGCTCTGTTTTCGATATCACCGGCAATATGCTGGCCTCGACAACAATACACTATGCTACAGAATACCCCTTTCCGGGTTGGTCGCAACAGAATCCCGAGGACTACTGGGATAGTGTTATCAAAGGGACGAAATGTCTATTTGAAAAAGCTCCGGAAATTTTTGGTCGTATAGCTTGTATCAGCTTGAGTGGTCATATGAATGGCATGCTTCCCATTGATCAAGAAGGAAAGGCTCTGTTTCCAGAGGTCATACACTCCGACAATAGAGCAGAGCCTTTCTGTAATGACATACGAAACAAAATATCCGACTCCGATTTCTACTCCATCTGTGGGAATAGAATTGATGTCCATCTATCGCTTCCCAAGATCCTTTGGTTTAAGAGTAACCATCCCGATCTGTACAAAAAGACGTCCTACTTTATCCAGAGTAAAGACTTTATTGCAGGAAATCTGACGGGAAACTATGGCATAACAGATTTTTCTGATGCCTCTCTCACTTGTGTCCTCGACCTGACTCAAAAGGCATGGTCTAAAGAAATTCTTGAAATAAACAGTCTCAGTATTGAAAAGTTCCCACACCTGCTTCATTCCCATGATCAGGCAGGAACACTGGGTAAGGATCAGGCTGTGATGTTGCATCTTCCGCGAGGTTTGCCTGTGTTCATGGGTGGTGGGGACGCCGCCAGCTCGGCAAGGGGCGCCGGAATTGACGGGTATAAGATGGCTCAGAACAATATTGGGAGCAGTTCATGGATTTCCTTGCTCTCCCCTGCACCACTGATGGATGAAAAAAGACGTATACAGAATTTCTTTGATCTGGACGGTGTCAATTTCAATCTGTGTGGAACCGTACAATCTGCGGGGATAGCCATCGATTGGCTTCTGGAAGAGATGATTCAACCTGGAAATACTAAGGTCAATAAATATTCCTATTGTGAATCATTGGCCCAGACATCCAAAGCAGGATCGAACGGTCTATTCTTTATCCCTTATTTAATGGGAGAGCGGACTCCCCATTGGAATTCTTCACTGAAGGGAGCATTTCTGGGTCTTTCTCTGAACCATAAAAAAAAGGATATTTGCAGATCTGTGTTTGAAGGGATAACCCTTGCCTTAAAAGATGTTCTGGATGTCTTCAATGAAAATGATAAAGAAATTGAAAAACTGTCCCTCACCGGAGGCGGTGCCATCTCTTTGTTCTGGAATCAGATTATGAGTGATGTGTATCAAAAACCTGTGAACATACCTCATGCTCCCAAACAGGCCACAAGCCTTGGTGCTGCTATGGCTGCTGGTGTTGGTATGAATTTCTATAAGTCCTACAGCGAGGCTGTAAAGCTTGTTCATACGGAACGAACAGTCAATCCAGGAGTAGAGAATATGGAAATTTATGAAGAAAGACATAGTATGTTTAAGCGCTTGTATGCATCTTATGCTGATTTATCGGCCTTACTAAGTAGTTATTGAGAAAAGAAACTAAAATATTTCTGAATCTTTAATGAAGAAAAAAAAACTGCACAGGAGGATGATTATATGAGGAATATTGGAATTTATTATGCTTATTGGACTGATGACTGGGATACCGATTTTTTACCGTTTATCCCAAAAGTAAAATCACTTGGCTTTGATCAACTTGAAATCAATGGAGGAGCCTTGGTTTCTCTTTCAAAAGGAGAAAGACAACGACTCAAAGAATCTGCTCTTGAGAATGGTATAACTCTCAGTTACGGAATTGGCTTAACCGCCGACCATGATGTGTCATCCCTCAATGAATCAATTCGAAAAGAGGGCGTCAATTTTATGAAAAAGATGATTGGTGCCGTTGCAGAGATGGGCGGAGGCATGATCGGAGGAACGGTCCACAGCTATTGGCCTGCAACAGCTCCAGACGATTTGTCCGTCAAGAAGCAAATTTTAATGAAGAGCCACCAGAGCATGAAAGAAATGATTCCTATGGCAGAGGATCTGAATGTTATATTGAATGTGGAAGTCATTAATCGATTTGAACAGTTCCTCCTGAACACATGCCAGGAAGCCGTTGATTATGTAGAAATTATAAATAGTCCCAATTGCAAGATCCTACTGGATACCTTCCATATGAATATTGAAGAAGATTCATTCGGAGATGCCATTAGACTTGCCGGATCACACTTATCGGCTCTTCATTTAGGTGAAACAAACAGAAAACCGCCAGGATGCGGCAGAATACCCTGGTCAGAAATCAAGACAGCCCTTGATGATATTCATTTTGAAGGTCCCCTTGTGATGGAGCCCTTTATTAAACCAGGGGGACAGGTAGGAAAGGATATAGCCCTATGGAGGGACCTGATGCCAACTGCGGATCTGGATAACGAAGCAGCAAAATCTGTTCAATTTGTGAAAAAGCATCTTTTGTAATTACTTTTGTAGAAGTAGACAAAAAAAGCCCCAGTCCTGAGACTGGGGCTTTGATGTTTAAACCGGCGACTCCTACGTTCGCATTCGCTCACTCCCTTCGTGTTTGCCTTCGGCAATCACTGGCATCGGTCGTCGCCTGGACGCATCAAAGCCCCAGTCCTGAGACTGGGGCTTTGATGTTTAAACCGGCGACTCCTACGTTCGCATTCGCTCACTCCCTTCGTGTTTGCCTTCGGCAATCACTGGCATCGGTCGTCGCCTGGACACAAAAAAGCCCCAGTCCTAAGACTGGGGCTTTGAAGTTTAAACCGGCGACGACCTACTCTCCCACCGTAGCAGTACCATCGGCGCGATTGAGCTTGACTTCCGTGTTCGGGATGGGAACGGGTATAACCTCAATGCTAAAATCACCGGATCACTGTGATCGCTCACAGCTATATATAACTAAAGAGACAAATAATAATATGGTCAAGCCTCACGGAAGATTAGTACTGGTCGGCTCAATATGTTTCCACACTTAGACCGCCAGCCTATCAAACTCGTATTCTTCGAGATTCCTTCAGCTCCCTTAAAGGGAGAGGGATGTCTCATCTTGAGGTAGGCTTCCCACTTAGATGCTTTCAGCGGTTATCCCTTCCAAACTTAGCTACTCAGCACTTACCGTTGGCACGATAACTGATACACCAGAGGTTTGTCCGTTTCGGTCCTCTCGTACTAAAAACAGATCCTCTCAAACATCCAACGCCTGTGGCAGATAGGGACCGAACTGTCTCGCGACGTTCTGAACCCAGCTCGCGTACCGCTTTAAATGGCGAACAGCCATACCCTTGGGACCTGCTCCAGCCCCAGGATGCGATGAGCCGACATCGAGGTGCCAAACTTTGCCGTCGATATGAACTCTTGGGCAAAATCAGCCTGTTATCCCCGGAGTACCTTTTGTCCGTTAAGTGACGACCCTTCCACTCAGAATCGCCAGATCACTATGACCTACTTTCGTACCTGCTCGACTTGTAAGTCTCGCAGTCAAGCTACCTTATGCCATTGCGCTTACAGCATGATTTCCAACCATGCTAAGGTAACCTTTGCGCGCCTCCGTTACTCTTTAGGAGGCGACCGCCCCAGTCAAACTGCCCACCTGACATTGTCCATGACCCGGATTACGGGCCACGTTAGAAATATAACTGATAAAGGGTGGTATTTCACCAACAACTCCGCACAGCCTGACGACCATACATCAAAGTTTCCCACCTATCCTACACATCATCAGCCATAGTTCAATATCAGGATACAGTAAAGGTTCACGGGGTCTTTCCGTCTAACCACAGGTAATCGGCATCTTCACCGATACTTCAATTTCACCGAGTCCCACGTTGAGACAGTAAGAAAGTCGTTACACCATTCGTGCGGGTCGGAACTTACCCGACAAGGAATTTCGCTACCTTAGGACCGTTATAGTTACGGCCGCCGTTTACTGGGGCTTCAATTCACTGCTTCAGATAAATCTTAACAGCTCCTCTTAACCTTCCAGCACCGGGCAGGTGTCAGTCAATATACTTCAATTTGCATTTTCGCATTGACCTGTGTTTTTGGTAAACAGTCGCTTTCTCCTGGACTCTGCAACTCCGCCATCACGCGCTGAGCCATGCTTCTCCCTAGGTTACGCATGTATTTTGCCGAGTTCCTTAACGTGGGTTCTCTCGTACGCCTTAGAATTCTCATCCCATCTACCTGTGTCGGTTTGCGGTACGGTACCTAATAACCTAACCTTAGAGATTATTTCTTGACTCGATGAATCACCCATCTTCGATCACCCGTAGGATCACTACCCTTAACGCCTCAGCTCTTCGTGCGGATTTTCCTACACAAATCAACGCCTAAACGCTTGGACCAGGACAACCAACGCCTGGCATGGGATCTCCTTAAGTGTCATCCCTTCGAAATTATTAGATGTACGGGAATATTAACCCGTTTCCCATCGACTACGCATTTCTGCCTCGCCTTAGGGGCCGACTAACCCTGGGAAGAGTACCTTTACCCAGGAAACCTTAGATTTTCGGCGGGAAGGGATCTCACCTTCCTTTTCGTTACTCATGCCTGCATTCTCTCTTCTGATATCTCCAGCATACCTTACAGTACACCTTCATCGACCTACAGAATGCTCCTCTACCAACAATGGAGTAAACTCCATTATTCCGTAGCTTCGGTACTATGCTTAGCCCCGTTACATTGTCGGCGCACAACTACTCGACCAGTGAGCTATTACGCACTCTTTAAAGGAGTGGCTGCTTCTAAGCCAACCTCCTGGCTGTCTGTGCAATCGTACTTCCTTTTCCACTTAGCATAGTTTAGGGACCTTAGCTGACGGTCTGGGCTCTTTCCCTTTCGACTACGAATCTTATCACCCGTAGTCTCACTGCCATACTTTGAATATCGGCATTCGGAGTTTGACTAAGTTTGGTACCCTGTGACAGGCCCTAGCCTAATCAGTGCTCTACCTCCGATATTAACCATATGACGCTGACCCTAAAGCCATTTCGAGGAGAACCAGCTATCTCCGGGTTTGATTAGCCTTTCACTCCTATTCACAGTTCATCACTGCCTTTTTCAACAGACTAGTGTTCGGTCCTCCACTCAGTGTTACCCAAGCTTCAACCTGACCATAAATAGATCACCCGGCTTCGGGTCTAATACATCAAACTAAATCGCCCTATTCAGACTCGGTTTCCCTCCGGCTCCGGTACTTCTATACCTTAACCTCGCTTAATATATTAACTCGCAGGCTCATTCTACAAAAGGCACGCCATCACCCCATAAAAGGGCTTTGACCGCTTGTAGGTCCACGGTTTCAGGTTCTATTTCACTCCCCTCCCGGGGTGCTTTTCACCTTTCCCTCACGGTACTATTCGCTATCGGTAGCTATCTCGTATTTAGCCTTGGAGGGTGGTCCCCCCAGATTCAGACAGGATTACTCGTGCCCCGCCTTACTCAGGTACATGCTAGCCAGCTTCAGATTTCGCTTACAGGACTTTCACCCTCTACGGTTGGCTTTCCCAATACCATTCTGCTATCTTTCACTGATACATATATGCATGCCCTACAACCCCAATATCACCGAAATGACATTGGTTTGGGCTAATCCCCGTTCGCTCGCCGCTACTAAGGGAATCTCTAAATTGATTTCTTTTCCTTCAGGTACTTAGATGGTTCAGTTCCCTGAGTCTCGCTTTATACGGCTATGTATTCACCGCATAATGACTGTCATAAAAACAGCCGGGTTACCCCATTCGGGAATCCTCGGATATAAGAATGTTTGCTTCTCACCGAGGCTTATCGCAGCTTACCACGCCCTTCATCGCCGGATAGCTCCAAGGCATCCACCATGGACCCTTAGTCGCTTGACCATATTATTATTTATCCCTTCGCTATTATCTTTTCAAAAAAATTCTAGTGGATTCACCCCTAAAACTACCGTCCATTGACGGATTTTTTATATCATAGTTATCACAAAACGGAAAACCGTAAGTGATAAGCAATGTGCTCCTCGGAGCGGAGCTCCTGTGGTACACATTGTAGGGAAACTAAAAGTATTTAACGAGAATCAAGACTATTCATACGGCACCAATCGTAAAATCAGTGACTAACTGCTCGTGTGTACAAAACACAAGACTTAATACCTTTCTCGTAGAAAGGAGGTGATCCAGCCGCACCTTCCGGTACGGCTACCTTGTTACGACTTCACCCCCCTTACCGAGCATACCTTCGGCAGCGACCTCCATTGCTGGTTAGTCTACTGACTTCGGGTACCCCCGACTCGGGTGGTGTGACGGGCGGTGTGTACAAGGCCCGGGAACGTATTCACCGCGCCATGCTGATGCGCGATTACTAGCGATTCCACCTTCATGGAGTCGAGTTTCAGACTCCAATCCGAACTGAGACCAGCTTTAAGCGTTTTGCTCCACCTCGCGGATTCGCATCACTCTGTACTGGCCATTGTAGCACGTGTGTAGCCCAGGACATAAGGGCCATGATGATTTGACGTCATCCCCACCTTCCTCCGGTTTGTCACCGGCAGTCTTGCATGAGTCCCCAACTTAATGATGGTAACATACAATAGGGGTTGCGCTCGTTGCGGGACTTAACCCAACACCTCACGGCACGAGCTGACGACAACCATGCAGCACCTGTATACAGACTTCCGAAGAAGAAGCAATATCTCTAATGCCGTCCTGTATATGTCAAGCCCTGGTAAGGTTTCTCGCGTATCATCGAATTAAACCACATGCTCCACCGCTTGTGCGGGCCCCCGTCAATTCCTTTGAGTTTCACCGTTGCCGGCATACTCCCCAGGCGGTACACTTAACGCGTTAGCTACGGCACCTAGAACTCATGTTCCAGACACCAAGTGTACATCGTTTACGGCGTAGACTACCAGGGTATCTAATCCTGTTCGCTACCTACGCTTTCGCACCTCAGCGTCAATCCAGAGCCAGCAAGTCGCCTTCGCCTCTGGTGTTCTTCCTAATATCAACAGATTTCACCCCTACACTAGGAATTCCACTTACCCCTCTCGGATTCTAGTCACACAGTTTCCAACGCAACATCACTGTTAAGCAGTGTGCTTTCACATCGGACTTACGTAACCGCCTACATGCCCTTTACGCCCAATAATTCCGAACAACGCTCGCTCCTTACGTGTTACCGCGGCTGCTGGCACGTAATTGGCCGGAGCTTATTCATATGCTAACGTCATCTAATACCCATTTCCTGATACTATTATTCCTCACATATAAAAGTGCTTTACAATCTCTCGACATTCTTCGCACACGCGGCGTCGCTCCGTCAGACTTTCGTCCATTGCGGAAGATTCTTAGCTGCTGCCTCCCGTAGGAGTCTGGGCCGTGTCTCAGTCCCAATGTGGCCGGTCACCCTCTCAGGCCGGCTAATGATCGTCGCCTTGGTAAGCCATTACCTTACCAACTAGCTAATCATACGCAGGCTCATCTTTCAGCGAGGCAAACGCCCCTTTGCTCTACAAACAAGATCGTAGAGATCATTCGGTATTACCCCATGTTTCCATGAGCTATCCCCAACTAAAAGGTAGATCACCTACGCGTTACTCACCCGTTCGCCACTCTCAGGAAGTGCAAGCACTTCCCTACCGTTCGACTTGCATGCTTAAAACGCGCCGCCAGCGTTCGTTCTGAGCCAGGATCAAACTCTCCATGATATAATTTATCCACCGAAGTGGATAATTTTCTATCAATGCCTCAAAACAGATCCTAGCGAATGTATTCATCCTGATCTGCCTTAAAGTGAGCCAGAGTCCCTTTATGCAGTGCGCCTCCCCTTTCGGAAAAACCCACTGTGCTTAAAAGAAAACTAACGTTCGGACCGTACCTAAACCATAAGGCTTTTGGCACGATTCTATTTTCGTACTACCAGTGCTTGACTCTCGTCAAATACTTCAATTTCCCTTCTCTAATATCTCTTTAAAAGAACGTGCTAGCAACTTCCGTGCCAGCGCTCAGCAAATATATTTTAAAGTTGAAAACTTGTCAACCGGGTTTCAAAAGTTTTTTTTAAGTTCTTTTAAAACCTATATTTGCTCAACTCCGTGTTGCTTTGTTGTTACTCAGCAACTCAGAGCGTGATGGTGATAATATTGAAAAACCTTATGAGTGTAAACCCTTTTCAAAAAGTTTTTTAATTTTTTTAAATATGCAGTAAAATGGCATTAAATCTGCCGACTACTGAATAATCATCGGAGGATGATCTCAATACTTTAGGAAGATTTAAAGAATCATCAGGAATCATTTCGTACGGTCACCTTGCAGTTCAAAACTCCCGAATCATCCCTTGAAAACTCCAAGCCACCTTCTACCTTTTTATTGTAATGAATGTAAACCCAGTTACTCACCGCTTCTCTCACATCTCGTTCATTCAATTCGAGATTGCTCAGCTGAGTGGCTTCAATACCACCATTTTCAAGGGTCAACCGCAACCAATAAAACAGGGGGGTAAGCAGAATGGAACTGATAAGAGCCATAAGGACAACCTGAAGCCAGTGAATGCTGATATTTTTCAGAAATAAGTAATCTGTAAGCACAACAGCAAAAGATACGATTACAAAACTGATCCCCGTTAGTAAGGCTATGCTTTTTACCCTGTCACCTGTCTTCATATACCTTCTCCTTAAAGATTACATCTTAACTTAATTGGTATTATAATCCAAATGGTCCGAAAAATGAATATGACCCTAACCGAGAACGGCAGGCTAAAAGATCAGACTGAATCGATTGTGTCTGATCTAAAACAAATCTATCTCAATTAAAAGCTCAAAATAAATGGAACCAGAAAAGGAACCACCACGGTCAGAACAATCCCGCTAAACAGGGCGATCATGACATACTGCTTTCCCGAGTACAAAGAAATTATAGGCAGTGTTGTATCCATGCTCGTTGCTCCCCCGGAAGCAATAGGACCCAAAGGGCCTGCCCAGCGAACAAATAGAGGTGTCATAAGGAGGGTTATAATTTCTCTCATAATATTGGTGAGCAACGCGATGGTACCGGGTACCTCGCCTCTTAATTCTGTAATAAACAGACTGGATAAACTATAATAGCCAAACCCGGCACTGATGGCCAGAACTTCCTGTAGGTCCAGGTCTTTTATAAAGACATATACGAGAGAAGCCCCTCCCAATGAACCTATAACCACAGAGAGAGGCACGAGCATGATCTTAAGCTTTGTATCTTTCAAAACCTTTAATGCCTGAGTATCCCCCCCGATACCAAAGCCAACGAGGCCCATAAGACCATAGAGGACATAAGTACTCAAAGAGTCAAAGGCGTCAGGAATCCATCCTCCTCCTTCACCCCAGGCACCGACACCAACACCCAGCACAAAAAACAATAAAATAATCAAACTGTTTTTCATGCCCCGGTATCACCTTCTGGTGAAAAGCCACCATCATCCAAAGCCTCTACATGGTCATGTTTAAAAAAGAAATGAAAGACGAGTGCAGCCAACAGTATTGAACCGGCAACAGATGCGGCGCTTATAAGGAGTGCTTTTAACCCTATAATATGAAAACTATTGATGATCATCCGGTTCTGTCCGACTGAAAGCCCCAAAAGAAACAGCAGCAGATAAATGATATAACTGACGGTCTTATCCAGTCTGTTATATAGTTTTTTGAATTTTCTGAGCATATAACCGGCAGCCATCCCCAGAATCATGATGATTATAACCGTAAGCAATAAAACTATCCTTTTTACCGATCCAGCCCCGGAGGCATCCTGCTTTCCAGCTGGATCATCTCCCGGGTCAGATCTCTAATTTTCTCTCTCAATTTAAAAACGCAGTCGGTTTCACTTGTTTTTCCTAAAACAATATCTTCGGCAAGGGCCCTACAACTGGGGGCTCCGCAGGAGCCGCAGTCCAGACCAGGCAATCCCTTTCTGATGATTTCTATCTCTTCCATCATTTTTATGGCTGTTTTATAATCAGGGTCCAACAGATGAGTCGCCCTGCTTTCAAGCTGCTCGGTCCATAAAAGATCAACACCTTTTGGCGGATGAAAAGACTCTGCATAAGAAAGACTTTCCTCTTCCCGGTGCCTGCCTTCCCGAATGCTCACGATACTCCGGGCAACATATGGATTCTCTACAGCGAGAGGTCCCCCCACACATCCCCCTGGGCAGCTCATCAGTTCGACAAAATCTACATCCCGTATATGGCCGTTCTCCAGATTTTCCAGAACATCAATGACATGATCAATACCATCTACAGAGATGTGATTCTCTGAATTGACTGCGGCCCCTTCACCATCGGTTCTTGCCCAGCTAATTCCCAGGGCAGAAGCCTTATTCAGGGGTTCTTCCTCTTCAACTTGAGAAACAGCTAACTTCAATTCTTTGTATATGTCTTTAATGCCTATAACACCATCAACAGAGGAGTGTGTGATTCCTCTGGGATTTTTTACATCAGTCACCTTCGCGGCACAGGGAGAGATAAAGAATACACCCACCTTCCCCGGCCTGTCCTTTTCACGTTCCTTGACAATTCTGGCACTGAGTTCCATAGGTGAAATCATGGGAACAAGTTGATCCAAAAGAGACGGAAATCGTGATTCTACAAGCCTGACTATAACAGGACAAGAAGAAGAGATAAACGTCCCTTTTCCCTTATTCTGGATCAAAAAGTCTCTTGTTTCGTGACTCAGGATTTCCGCGGCGGCTGCCACTTCGTAAACATCATCAAAACCTAGAGATTTCAAGGCTGTTAGAATTCGATTACAGGAAACAGACGCCCTGAACTGTCCATAAAGCGTGGGAGCAGGTATGGCAACACAATAATCAAACTGTTCCAAAAGAGAAATAGGATCAGAAATAGCCTTTTTGGCTCCAGAGGGGCAGGTTCTGATGCATTCACCACAATCAATACAGCGTTCAGGAATAATCCAGGCCCGTCCCTTTTGGACCCGAATGGCTTCTGTTGGACAGCCTTTGATGCAAACCGTACACCCCTTGCAAAGACTGGCATCCAACGTCACTGAGTGAAAATAATGATCTTCCACAGCCTACTCTCCTATCTTTAACAGAATGGTCACTGTAGTTCCCTGCCCGACAATACTATCTATAGTTAGATTATCCGAATTTCTTTTAATATTCATAAGCCCCATCCCGGCGCCGAAACCCAACTCCCTGGCAGCTTCGGACGCGGTGGTATACCCCTCTTGCATAGCTAAGGCTAAATCGGGAATTCCAGGGCCTGTATCTTTAAGGACTATGCTGATAATATCATCATCAATATTTATACTTATGCTGCCCCCATCGGCGTGAATCACCATATTGATTTCGGCCTCATACATAGAAATGGCTGTCCGTTTAATTGTGCATGAGGGAATACCAAGCTGTTTGAGCTTCTTCTTGATATCACTGGAGGCTCGTCCTGCTAGAGAAAAATCATCTCCGGTCACTTGGTACTCAAAATTCATAGTTTCAGAATACAATAGATTCCTAAATGAATCAATTTATATCGATTTACGTTTCGAAGGACAATAAAAAGAGAAATGAAAGAGTTTCATTGACTAATCGAAAAAATATTATAAAATAGAACTGTAACAAGGTGAAAAAAATATTTTCCCTTGGCAACATTTCTACATCCGGCTAAAGTCTCTGTCTTTAGGCAGCATAAAATATAGAGGTCATAATGAATCCATTCCTTTCAGAGCGGGAAAACCGCATTCTTACCATGCTCATTGAAGATTACAATTTATCAGTAACAAAAATCAGTGAGATTCTGGGTGTATCAGCCGTCACCATCAGAAGCGATCTTTCCAGTATGGAGGAAAAAGGGTTTATTTTAAGAACCAGAGGCGGGGCTCTTCCCGTCTTTCATCCCGATATTCTCTTAAGCCAGCGGACCAGGCAGGATGAAAAGAACAGGATTGCCAAGGCTGCAGCTGAAATGGTTGAAGAAGGGGATGCCATCATGATTGATGATGGAACAACAACATCTCTGGTACTGAAATACCTTATGGGAAAAAGGAACATCCATGTAGTCACCAATTCGACACTGGCTCTGACATATGCCCGTGTGAACCCGACACTGCACCTGACAGTCATTGGCGGAGAATTTAAACCCGGGTCAGAATCATTGGTGGGCCCCGTATCCCTCGCTCATCTGGAACGTTACCATGTCAAATACGCCTTTGTGGGAACAGGCGGATTCTCTGCAGAAACAGGAATGACCACGCATATTGAAGAATCAGCCGAAGTCATCAAATCCATGGCGCGCCAGTCTGATAAGACAATACTGCTTGCAGACTCGAGTAAATATGGTCAGTCCGGATTTGTAAAAATACTCCCTTTGGATAATGTAGAGATGATTATCACAGATACAGAAATGAGTCCTGTACAAGTGAAGGAAATAGCCGACAAAGGTTTGCAGGTCAAACAAGTTTAATGCTTGAACTACTGGTTTCACCTTTTAACGATCCTTACCTCAACCTTGCCATCGAGAATCAACTGTTAGAGTCCCTTGAAAATGAGCAGGAGTATCTTTTTCTTTATGTAAATAATCCCTCCATTGTGATTGGACGATTCCAGAACCCATGGTTGGAGTGTTCTCCTGGCAATAGAACGAAGACCAGTCTTGTCAGAAGACAAAGCGGCGGTGGGACGGTCTACCATGACATTGGAAATTTGAACTTCTCTTTTATTAGGCTTAACGATTCTTACAGCCGCCGTAAAAATCTTGAAATTATCTGCGAGATTATGAAAGAATGTAGAATCGATTTACAAATTAATGAAAGATATGATCTGACTGTGAATTACAGGGAAAAGACCTACAAAGTCAGCGGCAGCGCCTTCCGTCATAAAAAGAACAGAGCTTTTCATCATGGAACACTCCTGATTTCCAGTGAAACAGAGCGTCTAATAGAGTCCATCACCCCGGAAAAACAGAAAATCATTATAAAAGCTTCAGGAACCAGTTCAAACCGATCGGATATCATCAACTTGAATACGGTTCTCCCCGGATTAACAATGGACCTGGTCATACAGGCTTTTAAGAACTGGTTTGAACAGGAAAAAACCTGCCGGATTAGAAACTGGAGTGAACTGGAATGGTCTATATTCTCAAAAACCGAAGAAGTGAAGAAAGAGTACCAGATTCTCAGTTCAGAAGACTGGATTCTTGGAAAAACACCTGCCTTCTCTCAAGATATAAGCCGCCTTCACTTCCCAGAAACCATGGGGTGGCAGATCAGGATCAACAAAGGAATCATAGAAAAGGCGCCTCAGGAGCTTTCCTTTCTCATTGGCATTCACTTCGGAAGAACGGTGACTGAAGAAGAGTTAAAACTGAAAATCAAAAATACAAAACTATTTGGTATGACTGATGATGAACTTTTTAGCGGCTTGATCAGCCTGATCGGATAGGTAGGTACAGTTTCTTCCATTATTTTTAGCTTCATAAAGATAACGGTCCGCGAAATCTGTGAGTTTTGCGATCCCGGCATCAGATTCCAACTTCGGAACTTCTCCAATGATTCCGCAACTGAAATTAACAGTGAATTTTCCCTTGTCACTCTCGAACTCAAAAGATGAAATCTCTTCACGCAGCAACTCGACCCTCATAGCAGCTTCTCTTGGGCATATATCACCGGCCAGAATCAATAACTCTTCACCGCCATAACGGGCTGCACAATCCAGAGGGCGTTTAAAATAATGATTGAGTTCATCCCCAAACTTTTTTAAAACCTCATCTCCCGAAGCGTGTCCGTGAGTATCATTCACCTCTTTAAAATGATCCAAATCGATCATGATGATGGATATCCAAAAGCTGTTTCTACGGCAAATCCTCCAGATATTGCTGGATTGACGAGCAAACTCCCGTCTGGTAGCCAAGCCGGTCAGGCTATCCTGGGATGACTGGCGTCTTAAGTCTTCATTGAGTTCACTCATCCGTTCAGTCTGACGGGCATTACGCAGCGCTATGCCGGCATAGGTTGCCAGGGCCCGTAAATTTTCGAGGTCCTCAGTGGTATAGGAGTTTTTCTTGTTACACTGCACAGTCAAAACACCTACGATCTGATCAAGATAGCGAAGAGGGAGGCATATAACAGACTCCATCCGACTGACACCCTTAAACACAGCAGGTATAAATCCCTTAGCATATAGGTTGGATTCTTCATAAATACTTCTCATGAAAATTTCTTTGTCATTTCTGACAGACCATGCCAAAATACTATCCTGATTCTCCTTGTGGATAACAAAAGGCTGCAGCCTCTCCCCTTCTTTAATAGAGAATTTAACATCTATCTCATCTTCATTCACCATGGCTACAGAGAGTAGATCCACCGGCATAAGGACATTCAATTGAGTGTAAATAAGATCCAAAATCTTACCGATGTCCAGATTGGCAACGAGTTCCTGGCCTATGATACTCATCAGACTGAGGCGGTGATTCTGATCCTGAAGCTCTCTTTTTTCCTGCATTAATACGGAATGAACAGACTGGGAAAAACCTACCCTCTCATGGATCTCATTGACAATTTTATGGGAAGCCAGGGCCTTTTGAAACTCTCCCTTCTGCTCATAAATATCGGCTGCAATTTTATGAAACATACTTTTCTGAATGCCCATCTTAGATTCCATGCCAAATTTTTGGATAAAGTCTTCAGCAGCATCATATTCACCCTCACGGAGCAGCAGTGCGGCATAATGGTAAACCAGTTCAGCTCTAATTTCTGAATGGACGAGGCGCTTGCTGAGATCCAGGCCTTTCTTCAAGGGAACCCTTGCCTCCTTGAGCCTGTTGTTTTTCATATGGATTTGAGCCATTTCATCCAGAATTGAGCACTCAAGGATCTCTGCATGTTCCTCTTGCGCATATTTCAAAGCAGCTTCAAGAAGGAGGAAGGCCTCATCATCCCTGTTCAAACCATTGAGAGAACAGGCTAGATTAACAGATAAAACTGAATTAAAAATGGAAGGAGGGAGATCCAGCTGAAAGGTTTTTGCAGCATTAAAGTAATGGTGAGAATCTTGGAATTCGCGCTGCCCCAGCTTTATGAATCCCTTACCATTGGCACTGAGAGCCTGAAAAAGCTGATTACCCAATCGTGCTGCCAGGTTCCCGGCCTTCACAAAGGAGTCAAAAGAATCCCTGTATACTCCGTCCTTTAGAAAGTATAGACCCCGGACATGAGCCAATCTCATCTGGGAATCATCGGAGGAAAAGCTCTTTAGTTCTTCTTCGATCCTGGACAGTTTATCCCGAACAAGATCGCTTTCACCCTTTTGAACAGAGATGAGAGTCAGGAGGATTTTTGCATTAATGGTTCCCGCGAAATACTCATTTTGCTCAGAATCATCCAAGCAGATCTCTACCAACTTTTCGGCTTCTGCAAGTGATTTATAAGTCAGCAGATAGGCATCATCTATGCGAGTATCAATTGAGGTCAGTATTTCCTGATCCATTCGATAAATATGCTATTAAGAACAGCATATTGTCAATCCTGAAAAAAAGACTGTTCTACCCGTGTTCAGGTAAAACAGTCTTCATCAAACATTCAAAGCTTGGTTGTATCAGCCGTATATAGGACCAAAATTGGAACAGGCTCTGTAATCAGACCCTTCTTCATCCATTCCAAAAGAAGCCCAGGCGCTGGGTCTAAATCCCTCATCTTCTACGTTATGCATGCAGACAGGAATCCGCAGCATGGAGCAAAGAGTGATGAGATCCTGACCGATATGTCCGTAGCTGATGGCTCCATGATTGGCTCCCCACTTAGCCATCACAGTATAAACATCTTTAAAAGATCCTTTACCTGAAACTCTGGGTACAAACCAGGTAGTAGGCCATGTTGGGTTTGTTCTAACATCCAGTTTTTCATGAACCTCTTTAGGAACATCAACAGTCCATCCTTCTGCCAGCTGCAGAACAGGTCCCTGTCCTTTTACATAATTTAATCGAGACATGGTACAAGGCATGCCACCCTTGGTGAGGAAGTCAGTAGAATAACCGCCACCTCTAAAATATCCACCATCACCAACACAGAATTCGGTTGCTTTCATGGTATTTTCAACATCATTTTCAGATATTTCCCAGAAAGGTTTCATTGCAGGTTTACCATCGGAACCATTCATCTGACCCGCTCCATCCAGGGTGGTAGATCCTGAATTGATAAGATGAATAAATCCGTCTTTAGCTAATCCCTCGGGTTTCCAGGAGGTAACACGCTCGATCGCTTCGGGACTCCAGAAAGTTCTAACATCGCTAAAGATCTGAGCCGTATTAGTCAAAAGATGGCCAAAGAGCATGGTAATGCCGTTGAGATAATCATTTTCAGTGGCAAATACAAAGGCTTCCCTAATACCATTCCAGTCAAAGGAGGTATTGAGGATGGTTTCTAGAAAATCTCCATTGGGGTAATGATCCGTCCAGGAACGCTGTCCCTGAAATCCACCACAAATAGCATTATGACCCAGTGACTCTTCTCCATATCCCAGTTCTTTCAGTTTTGGGTTTCCAATCATCAAATCTCTTCCGATGAGAACCATTTTTACAACATACTCCCAATCGGCTTCACGCTGTTCTGCACTTCGCCGGTATTCGGGGGCATTTACAGTATCTTCCTGCTCACGGCAGTTTTCTTTAACCCATTTCAAAGCAATTTTGAACTCTTCAGGATCAAAAATTCCTTCTTCCACCCTACGAGCGATTTCACTCATATCAACGACTTCGGTTCTCATTCCGAGATAATCCAGTAGAAAGTCCTGATTCACAAGAGAACCGGCGATTCCCATGGACATACCACCGAGAGAGAGGTAGGATTTACCTCTCATTGTCGCTACAGCCAAAGCAGCTTTGGTAAATCGGAGTACTTTTTCTTTAACATCGGCAGGAATGCTCGTATCATCAGAATCCTGAACATCGCGTCCATAAATACCAAAAGCAGGAAGACCTTTCTGAGTGTAACCAGCCAATGCCGCAGCAAGATAAACAGCACCGGGTCTTTCTGTTCCATTAAAACCCCAAACAGCCTTTGGAATAAGAGGATCTGTGTCCATGACCTCAGTACCATAGCACCAACAGGGAGTCACTGTTAAAGAAACACCTACTCCGGCACGGGCGAATTTGTCGGCACAATCCGCAGCCTCGGCAACACCTCCAATAGTAGAATCGGCAATGACGCACTCTACAGGAAGGCCATTGGAATGGCGCAGATTTTCTTCGATCAGTTTTGCAGCGGCCTTAGCCATGTTCATTGTCTGAACTTCAAGAGATTCTCGGACACCTTTTTCTCTTCCGTCAATTACTGGACGGATACCAACCTTAGGCATGGAGCCTCTGAGTCTATTTACGGGCTCATTCATCTTAATATTCATTCTTCTTACTCCTTCTCCCTAAAGGGATTTTTCAGTCACAACGACCGGTTCATTCAATACAAGAAATCCAGTCTTATCCATGAGCCGTGTTGCAGGAATCCCTTCGCCTGTATGAGGGGAAACGAATCTTCCTGAAAAACAGCTTTACAAACCATTATGTAATCGATTACATTCTTACATAGGCCTTCAGAAATGGCAAGTTTTTTTTAATATTTTTTAAACCTACAAAAATGGGAGATAGATCATACCGATGACTAAAGAACAACCTTCTATCACAGTTAGGGATGTTGCCGCCAAGGCTGGTGTTTCCACAGCCACTGTTTCCCGGGTTCTCAACGGAGATCCCAAGGTCCGTCCAGACACTGCCGAAAGAGTTCAAAAGGCAGTCTCTCTTCTGGGTTATAGAATGAACCAGGTTGCCCGGAGCCTGAAAACAAAGCGGACCCATACCATTGGAATCATAGCCCCTGAGTTTAAAAATGACTTTTTTATGAGCATTGTCACTGGTATCGAAGACACACTCAAACAGATAGGATACTCAGTCGTTTTGTGCAGTTCCAGAGAAAACAGAAAAGAAGAAGCAGAAAGACTTCAGCTCCTAAAAGAAAAGAATACGGAGGGTGTGATTATAATTCCAGGCAGCAATAAGGGTGAGCACTTCAATATCATGAAAGGAACGCCTGTGGTCTTGGTAGACCGCCTTGTGGAAGGCTTTGAGTCGGATGCCGTCTTATCCGATAACTTTCAGGGAAGCTATGACGCCGTTCAGTACTCTTTGAAAAATGGAGCCACCCATATAGGGTTTATAGGGGGTAAAAGAACCCTGACATCTGCCAAAGAGCGGTATGGGGGGTATAAGAAGGCTTTACAAGATAATCATAGAAAATCAGAGCCGGAGATCATTCTTTTTGGCGACTATCATGAGGATAGCGGATACCAATTGATGAAAACTCTGATGGAAAGAGAAACCCCTCCAGATCATGTCTTTATTTCGAATTACTTCATGCATCTTGGTGCCGCTCGGTACCTGTTGCAGTCCGACCACAAAGGCCTTCACATCCTCTCCTTTGACGACCTACCCCTGGCTGCATTTTTCCCCTATGCCAGCATCATCGTCGCCCAGCCCATGGAAAGGATAGGACGGGAAGCTGCAAAACTTCTCATTCAAAGAATCAATGGATCAAGGGCCGATACAAAAATTATTAGGCTCCCTACCAGCATGAGGATTCTAGAATAATCAACCTATTTTGAAATCCCCTTTTCCTTCATCTTTCACCTTATACATGGCCTTATCAGCCCGGGCAATGAGGCTTTCAAGATCTGTAGTTGTACCCGGTAAGGCCAGGGCGATGCCTATGCTAGACCCAACCTTGGCTTCCCCCTGCGGGAGGATAAGTGCTTGATTTAAAGAATCAAGAATATTCCTGGCGACCATTTTACAGTCTTCCTCTCCTTCGACTCTATGAAGAAGCACAACAAATTCATCTCCGCCGATTCTGGCAACGGTATCACTGTCTCTTACACAGTTTTTCAACTTTCCGGCTACGTCTTTCAATACAAGATCTCCCCCTTCATGACCATAGGTGTCATTGACATTTTTGAATCCGTCAAGGTCAATAAACAAAAGGGCAAAAGTCTGATTATAACGATCCAGATCTTTTATAAGCTGTAGTGCGGCGATTTTCAAGAAGTCTCTATTCGGCAATCCCGTCAGGGTGTCAAACAGTGCAGCGCGCTCCAGAGCTTCTTTGAAAATATTTCTCTGAACCACCGTTTTAGCTGCCAATAAGAATGGAAAACTAGCCATAAGAGTCAGGATGAAGGTCAAGAGAAAAAGGACAATAAGGAAATCTCGCCAGGAAGTATTCATTTCATCAAAACTGACTCTATTGACCAAATACCAATGCTGCTCATTCACAATTGTGGGAACCTGACTGAGGGGCTGAATATTCAAGGAGGTATACAATGAATTCTCATGGATAAAGGAGTGGGTTCTATCGTTAGACACTATTTTTTCCCATAATTCAGGAGAACTGACCATTAGGCCCGATGGGTTACTTTCGGGGTACATGAATTGCCATTCTTCTGCTGGATTATCATTGTATAACCAGAACCCCTCCTCATTGATGAGACCGAAAGTCCCAGCTTCATTTCGAGATGAGACGATAAGATCTTCAATGAAAACATTTGCCAGATAGTTTAGAATCAACACCCCTTTGAGGTGTATCTTCTGATCATAAAGGGGTGTTCCAAAACGGATCATAGGTTTAAGAGGAACCTCAACGGCCCCTTTCTCCTTATTCAGATCTATGGGAGACACATAAACATGTCCCTCTTTTAACTTTACTGACTCTTTAAAATAATAGCGGTTACTCTTATTTTGAAGTTCTTCCCTTGGAACAATTTCGGGAAATCCATTGTTAAAATTGATCCTCAAAAGTTCATTACCTTCCGTATCCAAATAGCGAATTTGATCATATATCTTTTTACTTCTGACAAATTCAAGAAACTCTTTTTCAATAAAATGCTTGTCTTCCTCGTTTGGAATACTTTTAAATCTCAATATTTCATTCAGCACAGGAAGAAAGAGGATATCTGATTTGATAGATTGAAAATGGCTCTCAATTAATCCACCCAAATGGTCTACCTGAGTCTCCGAGTGGACTTTGTAATCTCTCAAGAGTTGGTTCCGTCTTCCCAGGAGTAGAGCAGAGATAATGAGGAATGTAATCAAAATAAAAGCACTTAAATACCAGAAGAACCTCTTTCTTACATCTTTATCCCTCATAGATAATTCAATCTGATCATTCATATTTAACCGGAATTTCCTTTTTCAGTAGTGGCCTACTTTCTCTAATTATATAAACTATAGCCTATTGTACAAAACAAAAGTGACAATGGATTTTCATTTGACCTGATTAGTGCAGGAAAAGAAGGACTACATTGATCCAAAACAAGCCCAATAAAAATGGATCTGATAATATCAAAATTTTATAAAAAAAACCACAGAATCCGGGGGACTTTGTGGTTAGCATTATTTATTTTCATTTTTCACAATGATTTTTAGCCAAATATGTTTTGGGCTGCTCTTTTAAAAGCCTTTTCGGACCGGAGGATCATATCATCATTCACACAATATGAGAGTCTGAAATATCCAGGCATTCCAAAACCCCGGCCGGGAACTGCCAGAATATTCTGTTCCTGAAGATAGTTCACAACCATCATATCATCACCAAGGGGAGCCCGTGGAAAAAGGTAGAATGTACCTTCAGGCAATTCAAGGTCAAACCCACAGTCGGTCAGGATTTGACCAAGAAGATCACGCTTTTTCTGATACTGAGCTACATCA
Source organism: Oceanispirochaeta crateris (assembly GCF_008329965.1). Taxonomy (GTDB): domain Bacteria; phylum Spirochaetota; class Spirochaetia; order DSM-2461; family DSM-2461; genus Oceanispirochaeta; species Oceanispirochaeta crateris. Next base: position 3,900,430 of record NZ_CP036150.1, on the reverse strand, counting down.
ACAGCCATCCCTTGAAGGCGCCCCACGACTCTCTGCATAAGGGAGGAGGCATTGACATATCCTAAAATGCGATTGCAGAGTACCGCTCCGCTCGTAATATGATCACGGTCTTCAAGGCCGGGGGCTATGGCCAGAAATCCGATCCTTTCTCCAGGAATGGAAAGGTCTTTGGAATAGGATGTACAGATCATGGTATGAGGATAAAGCTCAGGAATGGAAGGCACTTCCACCTGTCCATAAATGATCTTCCTATAAGGCTCATCACAGAGGATGTAGATTCTCCGCCCCATTTCTACAGATTTTCTTTCCAGCAATTCGGCCAGTTCTTTGAGTTTTTTCTCACTATAAACCTTACCGGAAGGATTATTCGGAGAATTGACAATTACCGCGGCTGTTTTTTCATCAATAACAGATTCAAAAGCCTCAATGTTCAGATCAAAACCGGGAAGGCAGTCTACCAGTTCCAGGCCTCCTCCATGATTATCACAATAAAACTGGTACTCCATAAAGCAGGGTTTGCTGGCCAGAACCTTGTCGCCAGGATTCAGGATTGTCTTGAGGGCAACATTGAGTGCACCGCCGGCTCCGCTTGTCATCAGAATATTTTCAGGACGAAATTTAACATTTTGCTCATCTGTTAAATATGCGGCTACTTGAGACCGGACTTCCGGATATCCGGCATTAGGCATATAGCCATGCATATTCTCCCTGGCTGCTTCTTCAAGCAGTATATTTGTAAACTCTGCAGGAGGAAGAGCGCTGGGATTTCCAATTGAAAAATCGTACACATTCTCGGCACCGAATTCTGACTTGAGAGCGGCACCTGTTTCAAACATTTTTCTGATAAACGAAGAAGATGCCTGCATCTCCTGGATTTTTTTTGAAACAGCCATGATGGGTGAACTCCTCTTAATTTTAAAGCCGGTATTTCGCCTACTTTACCAGCATTTTGATGATTTCACAATCTATACCATAAATGGGGTTTTCTTTATACCGCTTTCTGTCCTACTATCATCTTATATGAAACCTTTAAGGTGTTTTGTTACGGTTTTCATTCTTCTATTGGTCACTCTGTCCTGCCGGTCTATCAAGCCTAACCAAATAAAAAAGATGTCTCCACCGGCAGTTATGAATGATGAGAAATACAACCCCTTTATTCACGGAGCCGTAATACAAGACAGAAAAAGGCTGCCTATTCTTTACGCAACAAACAGGGTACCCGCCGATTCTGACAGTTGGGAACCTCATTATCTGAGTACCAGATCCGAATCAGTTCGGCTTGGTGTAGCAGGCATTGGTGTGGCAGACATAGACAAGACCTGGGACGACATGGCCATGATAGAAGCCAGCCGAAACCTTCCTAGAAAACCTCTGCTGGAAGTCCTCGACGTCGAAGAATATGGTATTTTAGACACATCTCTCACCCTCTTTTCATCAAATGATCTTCCTCAGGATTACCTAGAATTACCCAAAGAGCGATTTTTGATTGAATTAAAATCCCAGCTCAGGCAAACAGATATTAAAGATGTCTTTATTTTTGTACACGGCTACAATGTGAATTTCGAAAACCCTCTTCTTGTCACGGCTCAGCTCTGGCATTACCTGGGGTATAGAGGTTCATTTATTTCTTATGGCTGGCCAGCCACACCAAAACCCACAGCCTATAGAAAGGATATGGACACAGCCTCCATGTCCTCCCGGAGTTTTCGTCTTTTCTTGGATTTTCTGGCCGAACAGGATGAGATTCACCGGATTCACATACTGGGTTATAGCTCAGGAACAAGAGTTGTCACAGAAGCCCTCTATCAGAAGGCTCTGGAACTCAATGACCTACCGGCCGAAGAGGCTCAAATGAAAACCAAACTGGGTACAGTCATTCTCTCCAATAGCGATATGGACCGGGGACAGTTCAGCAGTTATATCATGGATGGAGAACTCAACATTCTGGAACGAATGAACCTTTACACATCCTCCAAAGACCTCGTTCTGAGAGGTTCCCAAATAGTCCTGTCACTTCCCAGAATGGGACAAACCATGACAGATGAAGAACTGACTCCCGCCATCAAGGACTTTTTTGATAAAGAGGAGAAATTGTCCATCATTGACGTCAGTGATGCTGAGAAAGTAGCCACAAATGGAGGACACTTTTATTTCCTCGAAAGCCCCTGGGTAAGCAGCGATGTCCTTTTGAACCTATGGACCGGGTTTGATCCCGAAGAAAGAGGGCTGGAAAAACATGAGAATCTGCCCATCTGGACCTTTCCCGACGATTATATTGAGCGCAGTAGGGCGGTCCTTGATGAGTTTATTTCGGCAACGCCTTCATCAATAGATATCCGAGAAATGAATGAATAACGATTCGAAATAATCATGAATATCCTCTTTTTTTTCAAGGACTGAAGTTCTGAAGAGACTCCGACCCTTGACAGCCCTCCAAGCAAAGGAATATAACGGAATATAGCAGAATTTAGAGGATGATCAATTATGAATGATGAGATTTTAACCTTGGCTGAAGTTGCAGAATATCTGAAGTTATCAGATAAAACGATACTGAAGATGGTTAAAAACCATGAAATACCCTGCGCTAAGATTGCCAATCAATGGCGATTTTCAAAACCTGTGCTCAACGACTGGCTGACGGCGAAGATGGAAGTCATACCACAGAACGACTTATCACGCTTAATCGAAAAAGAGTATGACTCGGTTCCCCTTTCCCGTTTAATAGATCCTGCAAACATCATCCTCCCCCTGGCATCCACAAGCAAGGAAGAAGTTATCCGTGAACTGGCCGAAAATGCCTTTGCTTCCCAGTTGATATCCGACAAGGTGTACTTCATAAGGAAACTTGTAGAGCGGGAAGAACTGACTTCCACATCCATCGGCAGCGGAATTGCGATTCCTCATATAAGAGAAACTTCAGGAAAGGTCGTAAAGGAAGCTAAAATCATCATTGGTGTTTCAGAGCAAGGCATCGATTTCTCATCCTTTGACGGAGAACTGACCCATCTGTTCTTTTTGCTCATATCTGACAGCGAGGTGGTTCATCTCAGAATATTGTCCAAAATCAGTCAGATCTTCAGAAAAGAAGGAGCCATTGAGTCTCTGCGGTCCATCAAAAGCAAAGAGGGTTTTATAGAGTACTTTATACAGGCAGACAAAGATTTTATTTATCCAGAAGGGATTGAGAATGATTGATTCATTCAAATAAGCTATGGGAATTCTCTCTCAGGCCGGACTCCCTAAAGGTCTATCCCTAGAACTCTGCACCAGCTAGTCAAAAATGAGTTTTCTGCTTTTTGTACCCATAGTTTATCTATGGAAGTGTTGTCAAAACGACAGCCACATCAATACTCTTTGAGATCATCGGACCGATTCTCCCAAAGATTGGACTTGGAAAAGATGGGGAAATATAATCTGTACCTCAATAATGGCCCCCACTCTGCTCCTTCTAACTAAAATATGCCCATACATTTTATACTGTAATTTCAAATGAGAGTTTTATACATATTTGTAGCATATTTATTTAATGGTCTCTTCTAGAGCCCGTAAAACCCCATTCTAACTGATCAATCAGTCAAATTTCAAAGTATATTTATACTATTATTGACAAATTGATCAGTAACAAAGACAATCAAGAAAGAATATGAATTATTCCTTAGGAGAAAGTAAAATGAAAAGATTACAGTCTGTTCTACTCGCAGCTCTCGTGCTGCTGGCAGTTCCCATGTTTTTTTCCTGCAAGGCTAAAGAAGAAGCCAAAACTGCAGAACCCGTTGCCGAAGCGGCAGCACCAGAAGAAGAAAAAGTCAAAGCCGGATTTGTTTACATCGGCCCTGCTGGAGACTTTGGTTGGACCTATGCCCACGATCAGGGGCGTCTATTTGCTGAAGCAGAACTTCCCTGGCTGGAAACAATCACCGTTGAAAGTGTTCCAGAAGGTGATGCAGTCCGTTTCATCGACAGACTGGTGCAGGAACAGAAATGTGATGTTATTTTTACAACCAGCTTTGGTTACATGGACGATACTGTAGCAGCAGCTGAAAAATATCCTGATGTTAAATTCTTCCATGCCTCCGGATTCAAAAGAACTCCCAATATGGGAACCTATATGGGTGACATGTACCAGATCTACTACATGAATGGACTTATAGCCGGTGCCATGAGCGAAACCAATAAGATCGGTTATGTGGCTGCATTTCCAATTCCCGAGCTGTTCCGTCATATGAACGCCTACGCTCTGGGTGTTAAGGAAGTAAACCCCGAAGCAACAATCAGCGTGAAATGGATCTATGCCTGGTACGGACCAGACAAGGCAAGAGAAGCAGCTGAATCTTTGATTTCAGAAGGTTGTGATGTTCTGGCTTTTACCGAAGACACACCTACAGTTGTTGAAGTAGCCCAGGAGCATCTGGAAAAAGGTGAAGCCATCTATGCTATGAGCCACTACAGCCCCATGGCCTCCTACGGTGAAGATGCAGCACTCTCAGGTCAGCTGACTGACTGGGGCGTACTGTATAAACAGATGCTGATGGATTATAAAGCCGGAAAAACAGATGATCTGACAGACTATGACCTGCTTTGGCTTATGAAGGAAAATGCCGTTGAAATGGGTGCTTCCATGACAGAAAAAATCAATCCAAAATATGTGGATACTCTGAAAGGTATCATGGTTGATTCAGCTGACTTCGGAAACATTTCCGTCTATGACCTCGTGATGAAACGGTATGAACAGATGAAAGCTGGACGCGATGTATTTGATCCATTTACAGGTCCTATTTATGACCAGGACGGCAACGAAACCATCGCCGCCGGTGAAGTGGCTTCCATTGGACACCTCTTTGCAGATATGATGTATCAAATTGATAACTTCGATACACCTCTTCCCCAATAAGAATAGATAAGTATCCTTCTACAAAAAGGGTGAAAAAAAGGGACGCTCTTGCGTCCCTTTTTTTAAATTTCATGCTATTCTGCTATCAAAACACTCCAGGGAGATATACTTTGAGAAAACTTAAAAAGCTGGAAATGAGAGGAATCTCAAAATCCTTTATAGGGGTCAAGGCGAACCAGGATGTCAATTTGAATATTCAGGGAGGAGATATTCTGGGGCTCCTGGGTGAAAACGGTGCCGGAAAAACGACTCTCATGAATATACTCTACGGCCTGTACCTTCCCGATGAGGGACAGGTCCTCATCAACGATAATGAAATAAGGCTGAGAAACCCCAAAGACAGTATGCAGGCGGGAATCGGAATGATTCACCAACACTTTATGCTGATCCAGAAACACACGGTTCTTGAAAATATTGCTCTGGGATATGACGGAGCCCCCTTCTTTTTTCCCCAAAGATACATGAGGGAACAGATAAAGGAATATTCTGAACGGTTCGGTTTGGATGTAGATCCGGATAAGAAAATTTGGGAATTATCAGCTGGAGAACAGCAGAGAGTAGAGATCCTCAAAGCTTTATTCAGAAATGCTGACCTCCTAATCATGGATGAACCTACATCGGTCCTTACCCCCCAGGAGGCGGAGGACCTCTTTGATATTCTCAGAAAGATGACAAAAGAAGGGCATACGGTCATCTTGATCAGCCATAAACTTGAAGAAATTATGGCCATTTGCAACTCTGTCATGGTAATGAGAAAAGGAAAGGTCACAGGAAATGCCCGCATTGAAGACGTGACTCAAAAAGACCTGGCACGGATGATGATAGGAAGAGAAATCTCGTCCTGTTTTGAAAAAAGCGATCAAAAGCCTGGAGAAGCAGTCCTGGAAGTCAATAATCTATGCGTCAACAACGATCAAAATAGGATGATTGTCAACGATCTATCCTTTAAGCTCCACCAGAATGAAATACTGGGGGTGGCAGGAGTCTCGGGCAACGGCCAAAGAGAGATGGTAGAAGCCATTACAGGATTAAGACATGCCCTCAATGGTCAGGTATTTCTGCAGGGAGAAGAGATAACAAATATTTCTGCCCGAAAAATACATGACAGGGGAATTACCCATGTTCCGGAAGAAAGGATTAAACACGGAACAGTCTCAACACTTCAGCTTTATGAGAACTCTGTACTGAAACAGCACCACAGAAACCCATTCAGCTTCAGAAGTCTGATGAACTATCCGCTTATTAAAGCTCATGCCGAAAAAATTGTGAAATCCTATAATGTGGATGCAGCATCCATAAACACACCGATCAAAAACCTGTCGGGAGGCAATATCCAGAAACTCATTCTGGGAAGAGAGATTTCGGCAGAACCGGATGTTTTAATCGCTGCACACCCTACATATGGATTAGATGTAGGAGCTGCCGAGTATATCCGGAAAGAGCTCATTGTCTGCCGAGACCGCGGTGGAGCGGTTCTCCTGGTCTCAGAAGACCTGGAAGAGCTGTTCCAGGTTTGTGACAGAATAGCCGTCATGTTTGAAGGCAGATTTATGGGCATTGTCAATCCTCAGAATTGCGAAATGGACGACATCGGATTGATGATGGCCGGTGCGATACCCGAATTTTCACCAGCACCCCAAGGAGAGAACTGAAAATGCCGATACAAATAGTACCGAGGGAGAAAACAACACCCGGTTTCAATGTTTTGATTTTGCTTCTATCTCTGCTGTCCGGGTTGATTGCGGTAGGGATCATATTTTTAACATATGGTATAAACCCGTTTTTTGCTATTTTTGAAATTTTCCGCTCCTCCTTTGGCAGCAGTTTTGGATTCAAAGAAACTCTGACAAAAGCCATACCCCTTATTCTAATAGGAAGTGGTCTGGCCCTTGCCTATAAGGCCAAATTCTGGAATATCGGCGCGGAAAGCCAACTACTGTGGGGGGCAATAGCTGCCACATGGGTGGGACTGAATTGGGGCCCATTCATGCCAGGATATGTAATTTTACCCCTTATGTTTATTGCCGGATTTATGGGAGGCGCCATTTGGGGTATCATCCCTGCGGTGTTCAAGGTCAAATTTGGTATCAACGAGGTTATTTCAACTTTGATGCTGAACTACATAGCCGCCGAATTTGTCAAATTCCTGGTGGTCGGCCCCTGGAAAGGAGCCACGAAATACGGATATCCCTATACGGACGATCTGCCGGAACAAGCTATTCTGAAATTGCTGAATATGTCCAGAATATCTTTGCCTCTACTGATCCTGGCGGTTGCTGTTGCCCTGATTCTCAGTTTCATAGTCTACCGGACACGCTTTGGTTATGAAGTACGGGTCATCGGCGAAAACTCCGAGGCGGGAAAATATGCGGGAATTGATTTTTTCAGAACCACTGTATTGATGATGGCAATATCCGGTGGAGTTGCAGGTCTGGCAGGTGTGGGAGAGCTTACGGCAATTCATCATCACCTGAGTTATCCTGAGACGATCTCTGCAGGGTATGGATTTACGGCCATCATTGTGGCCTGGCTGGGTAGACTGAATCCGGCATTTTCAATTTTGTCCGGTCTATTTTTTGCTGGGATCATAGTGGGAGGCGATGCCATCCAAATGTCGATGGGCTTGCCTGCAACAACAGTCAATGTTTTTAATGGTTTGATTCTGGTTTTTCTCATTATGGGAGATTTCCTACTGAGCCACAGAGTCCAATATAAAAGGAGAATCAGATAATGCTTGAAATATTAACATCGATCCTGGTGCGTACTATTGTAGCGGGAACGCCTCTTCTTCTGGGAACCCTGGGAGAAGTTGTCACAGAACGCGCTGGCATACTGAACCTCGGAATAGAGGGTATGATGTCCCTGGGTGCTGTAACGGGTTTTATTGTTACATTTACAACAGGGAATCCCTGGTTGGGAATGATTGCCGCGATAATTGTCGGTGCTTTGTTCTCATTGATCCATGCCTTTGTCACTATCAGTCTGAGAGCAAATCAGGTTGTTTCCGGTTTGGCATTGACAATGCTGGGTCTTGGATTAAGCGGTCTTTGGGGAAAACCTTTCATTGGTCGTCCTCTGGAAACAAAAATGTCAGCCATTGCCATTCCCGGTCTTTCCAAGATTCCGGTTATAGGCAAAGTTCTGTTCTACCAGGATGCCTACTTTTACCTTTCTGTGTTACTGGGGGTTATTGTCTGGTTCATCATGAAATATACCAAACTGGGCATCACCATAAGATCTGTAGGTGAGAATCCTAAAGCAGCTGAAACACTGGGGATCAATGTAGGTCTAATCAAATATGCCTGCGTTATGGTGGGCGGTGCTTTTGCCGGAATGGCCGGAGCACACCTGTCTACAGCCTACAGCAAGTCCTGGATAGAGGGGATGACATCAGGACGAGGCTGGATCGTCATTGCCCTGACAATATTTGCCCTGTGGGAGCCGTCAAAAGCCTTCCTGGGGGCCTATGTATTTGGAGGCATCTTTGTCATCCAATACGTATTGCAACCTCTGGGGATATCCCCGAACCTTCTGGCCATGCTTCCTTATCTGACGACCCTGGGAGTACTGCTGTTTTATGGAATGAGCAGCAAGGGGAAACGCAAAATGAGTGCCCCGGCAACCCTGGGAGAACCCTATATCAGGGGCAGTCGTTAATAGCAACAATAAAGGCCCGGTAATCACCGGGCCTTTAAACTCTAGTTTGTTTTTTCATCCTTTGAGGGGAATAGGCTCACAAAGCATGGTGGCGCCCCATCTTTCATTTTTACAAGCCCTTTATTTGATAGGTGAAGTTCTGGTAGAACGATCAATCCCAATAAGCTGATAGTCATTTCGGCAGAATCATGAGGGCAACCAGCATCAATAAGTGCCTTTTCTACCGCTTGAAGCTCTTTTGCCGCCTCAACCACGGATTTCAGACTCATCAACCCTGCAAATGGCAGTGACATCCTAGCCTGAACCTCCCCTTCATGAACAACCACAAGTCCGCCACCGCAGGCTTTCAACTCATTGGCAGCCAAAGCCATGGCCTCATTATCATTCCCTATGACGAGCAGATTATGGCAGTCGTGAGAGACTGTAGAGGCATAGGCCGTATTCTCTTTTAAAGAAAGTCCCTGTAGAAATCCCATGGCACGCCTGTCCTTCTCAGGGACACTTTTCTCATGCCTGTAAATCATACAGATTTTCGCCAGATCACGACTTGCATCTGCCTCCAGAAATCCTTCCTGCGGAACAATCTCAATCATTTCTTCTTTTGTGAAAACCATACCGGGGATAAGGCGTATACTTCGCACAGTCTGTCCATTCTCTGATGATTTTAAGCCTGAAGGAACTGGAATCTGAAAATCCTCGGCCTTTTGAGTTTGGATATGAACAGAATCAAGGGCCCAATCCGGATAGTCAAAAGGAGGAATTTCAATCATCATCTGCCCTTCCCTAGCCACACAGATTCCTCCGGCATACACAGAATCGACTCTAAAATCACTCAAGTTATCCACGAGAAGAAAGTCGGCAGCCCTACCCGGGGCAACTGAGCCAATCCAGCGTTCTTTTTCCAAAAGCTGAGCCGCATTGAGAGTGACCATCTGAACAGCCTGAACGGGAGGAACCCCCAAACGAACGGCTTCTCTGAGGACTCTGATTAGATGACCATCTTCTGCAATGGTGAGTGGTGTAACATCATCGGTGACCATGGTAAACATACGGCTATCTATATCAGGGTTATCCAGCAGAGCCGGCACCAGGTTTGGAAGATCAAGCCAGGCAGACCCATACCTTTGCTGAACATACATACCACGGCTGATTTTGGCTAAAGCCTCCCCTGCGGATGTACTCTCATGGCAGGCTGTCATACCGGATGCGATGAAAGCATTCAATCCACCTGCAAGATCGGGAGAAGAGTAATGACCTGTCATAACTTTCCCGGCTTTGAGCCCCTCAGCACCAATAGCATGAACCCCGGAATCTCCAAAAATGACTCCTGGAAAGTTCATCTGCTCTCCCTGAAGTTCCACCCAGTTTTTCTCATAGGCTTTCTTGACATCGGTATCATCTATGACGGCCCCGGCATCTTCCATACCGGGTATAGAGGGAACGCAAACAGGCATGGCTGTCAGAACATTGATTGGAAGATCGGATGCAGATTGATGAAAGAGTTCCACCGCCCTCAGACCGAAAACGTTGGTCATTTCATGTATATCGGGACAAATCGTGGTGGTACCATGAGGCAGAATCCCTGCGGCAAAAGAGGGAAGATCCACCATGGAACTTTCCACATGCATGTGGCTGTCTATCAATCCCGGTAGGATGTATTTTCCTTGGGCATGAACGACTTTAGTATTTTCCCCTATTGGATAATCATCTGCATTTCCCACAGAAGCAATGATTCCATGAGAGACGATAACATCGCAGCTTTCTTCAATAAAGCCCGTATGAACATTAACGAGCCTCCCCTTTTTGATAATAAGATCAGCTGCCTTGTGGCCCATGGCAACTGCGGCCAGGTCGCTAGAGTATTTGGCTTTATGATGTAAGAATTCCTGATATGTCATTTTGTGCCTCCTGATGCTAAATCCAATTATACCCTCCGGCTACAATCAGGGGAAGCAATAATTCTGAAGAGACACAGAGTAGCCCATTGAAAGCCCTCTAGATTAAAAAGAACGTCATATCATTCCATGAAGATCATGGAATGATTAGATAGTTAAAGACTATTTCCTCAAAGAGATTACTCCCCTTTCATTCGGTATCCGATTCCCCGAACTGTCTCGATAATATGGCCGCACTCTCCCAGTTTCTTTCTGATACCCAGAATCTGAACATCCACGGATCGAGCGGTAACAGGATAATCTTCCCCCTTAACGGAGTCGATGATCTGATTCCTTGAAAAGACCCATCCCGGATTTTTAGCCAGGAACCTGAGAATTCCGAATTCAGTTGCTGATAAAACTATGGGAGATCCCTTTAACAGAATTTCATGACGGGCCGAATCGATGACCAGGTCATGAATACTGATTCTAGTGGACTCTCCCTCAGAGCTGCCGTTTTTTGAGCGCCTGAGGGCTGCATTCACCCTTGCCACTAGAATCCGCGGACTAAAGGGCTTTGTGATGTAATCATCCGCACCGCTCTCAAGTCCTTTGATGATGTCCTCATCTTCTGATTTGGCCGTAAGCATGATAATGGGAACGTCTTTTTTATCTGCATCCTTCCGTAGCTGAGAGCAGACTTTGATCCCATCCATTCCCGGGAGCATCAAATCCAGAATGATCAGATCAAAATCGCCTTTTTTAGCTTTATCAAGACCCTCTTCACCATCCCTGGCTTTCTCTATTTCGTACCCATTCATTTCTAAATTGAATGAGATGAGTTCTCTGATATCTGCTTCATCTTCAATTATCAATAACTTTGCCATTTTAAATCCTTAAAGGTTTTCATGTTCTCCGGTTTCGGCAAAAACAACCCATTCGCATATATTACGAACATGGTCGCCGATTCTTTCCAGAAAACGGCTTATATACATCAAAGACAACCCTCCCTCAATATTCTGAGGTTTGGAAATCATGTATGTCAGCAATTCTCGCACAACCTGTTTATGCAGGTCATCTAGAAGCTTATCTTCCGCAGCAATGATCATGGCTTCCTTAGAATCCTTCTCAACATATGCCGCAACGGCTCTGGAGAGCATTTGACATCCTAATTCGGCCATACGGGGGATATCAACCAGCGGCTTTAACAGCTCTTCGCCGCCCATATTGATGGTTCCCTTGGCCACATGCACTGCATGATCTGCAATACGTTCTATATCGGTAATGATTTTAATTCCGCTGATCAAATGTCTTAGATCGCTTGCAACAGGCTGTTCTCGGGCAATAATGAGAGCACATTTATCACAGAGATCTTTTTCCATATCATCGATAATATCATCTTCATCAATGACCTGCTGAGCCAAGTCAGCATTTTTATTTTTAAGGGCGTCCACTGCCTTATTGACAGATTCTTCCACTCTCAATCCCATTTTCATGATTTCTCTGTTCAATTCTGCTAAATCATCTTCATAATGTTGTCTGATCATAATTTGTTTCTCCTTGCAATTGATCTTTTTCGGTATGACTTGAGGATCAGCCGAACTTTCCAGAGATATACTCTTCTGTTTTGCTGCTTTTGGGGTTGAAGAAAATTTCATCGGTAGGCCCGAATTCTTCAATCTTACCATGTAGAAAGAAGGCTGTTTTATCAGAGATTCTTCCCGCCTGCTGCATGTTATGTGTCACTATCACAATAGTATAATTCTTTTTCATTTCATCAATCAAATCTTCAATACGGGAGGTGGAAATCGGATCCAGAGCCGAAGTTGGTTCATCCATAAGAACCACATCCGGTTCAACTGCCAATACACGGGCGATGCAGAGCCTCTGCTGCTGTCCTCCCGAAAGCCCCAGGGCCGGTTTATGAAGTCGATCCTTCACCTCATCCAGTAAGGATGCCTGCTCCAGGCTCTTTTCTACAATATGATCTAATTTTGAACGGTTTTTTATGCCGTGAGTCTTAGGTCCATAGGCGACATTATCATAAATAGACATGGGAAATGGATTTGGTTTTTGGAAAACCATTCCGACTTTTTTCCTCAGCTCAATAACATCCCACCCTGTATTGATGTTCTTGTTATCATAGCTGATATTTCCCTCTATTCTGACAATATCAATAAGGTCATTCATCCGGTTCAAGGTCCTGATAAATGTGGATTTTCCACATCCGGAGGGTCCTATAAGAGCGGTAACTTCCCGTTCTTTTATTTCGATATTCACATCATGAAGGGCCTGAAAATCTCCATAAAAGAGATTCAGATTTTCCACTTCAATTTTATTGTTTACATTCATAATATTTAGACTCCTTGGCCTATATGCCAGAATTTTATTCACTCGCTTGAGTATGCGCGTAGTGGAAAGATTGGTAATGAGGATGATGATGACCAAAACTGCAGCCGTGGCAAAAGTCCGGTCAAATGAGAGGGCTTCTGAAAACAGCATATAAAGGTGTAAGGAAAGAACCCTGGCAGAAGAGGATGGTCCCGACACCAGGTCATAATTGGAACCCAGGGTATAGATCAATACAGCAGTTTCTCCCACGGTTCTTCCTATGGCCAGGATAATACCTGTCAGGATTCCAGGGGATGCAGTAGGAAGTACAACTTTTACAATGGTTTGCAGTTTTGTGGCCCCCAGAGCCAGAGAACCTTCCCGCAGGGAGTGAGGCACAGATTTCAGAGCTTCTTCAGTGGTTCTGATAATGGTGGGAAGGACCATGAGTGTAATGGTCAGCGTACTGGAGATAAATCCGATTCCCATGCCCAGAATCTTCACAAAGAAGATAAAACCGAACAAACCGAACACAATGGAGGGGATACCCGCTAGGGTTTCACTCCCCATTCTGAGAATACCGATGAGACGTCCCTGTTTAGCATACTCGATCATATAGATGGCGGCCATGACTCCCACGGGAGTAGAAAAGATGATTGTGAAGAGGATTAAAAAGAAAGTATTAATGATGATATAGGAGATTCCTCCCCACTGCCCCGATCTAGCCGGTGCTTCGAAGATGAAATGCCAGGTAAGATTCCTGCCGGTCTCATGCCTCAATACAGGAAGGTAAGAAAGTTCATATTCAGCCAGACTTCCAAAGGACGACAAGGCGACGGCCCCTTCTATATCTTGCAGGAAGGTATAAAATTCTTCTTCATTCTCGGCTTCAATCATTTTGGCTTTTGGTGAGAGATCCCGGACTGCCGATGTTCCTTTCATCCTGATAAGAACCACGGGAAGGTCTGTTCCTCCGACTTCCTGCCAATTTGCAATTTGACCGTCAAAAAGAGCCTCTTCCTGGTCTGAACTGATTTCACGGAGCATTCTACCATCTTGAATCTGAAGAACACTGGGATGCACAGCCACAGAAGCTCTTCTGACTCCAAGGGTTTTGACCTCATCAGGAAGATTCTCTGCCATTTCGGCGGGAATAAACCCGAGAGCTCCCGGATGAGTGGCGACATTCTGAATCATTTCATCCCAGGAGTCCACTTTGGAAACGGTCTTTCGATAATCCTCCAGATCTGCCCCTTTAAGTATAAAATCTTTAATTCCGCTGGAAAACCCAGCTGCCCCATCAAAGGCGTAGGGCACGACTTTCAGATCCTGTTGATTGTAGAATCCCCAGTTTTCTGTTCGCACCTTGTTATAGAGCTTTCTCAATGCCTCAACAGTGATATCTTCCGATCTTGTTTTATGGTGAATGATAAAGACCACATCCCCAAACTTGCTTCCATCACTCCCCAGAATAGGAATATTCGTATCAACCTGATTTGTAACACTATAAGGAACACTATTGTCATACCAAAGCCCTTTGACCATGAGATACCCGATGATCCAGACAAGGATAGCTATGGTAAGAACTGCCAGGAACCAGATGATCCCTTTGGCAACTTTTTCCTGCTTTCTGATTTTGAGGGACTGAGGAGAACTAAGTACCACCGCATTAGATTCTGCTTTATCGATATTTGATGCTGTTTTCATTTATACATCCTCTCTCACTGCTTTTTTCATGAGATACTGAACCAGAGTATTAATGCCCAGGATAAAAACAAATAAAACAATACCAGTAGTGAAAAGGCTGACAGCATGATCATCGGCGGCATATTTCATATCTGTGGCAATATTCATAGTCAGGGTTCTTGTCAATGACAAGGGTCCCTTGGGCATGGTAACCGCATTCCCGGCAACCATAAGAACCGCCATAGTTTCACCGATAGCCCTTCCCATCCCCAGTACAATCCCCGCCAGAATACCCGAACGGGCCGTGGGAATCATAACCCTGTAAATGGTCATCCAGTGGGTTGCCCCCAGAGCCAAAGAACCTTCCTTCAGCTCATGCGGAACGGCTCTTAGGGAGACTTCTGTAATATTTATGATGGTAGGAAGAGTCATAATTGCCAGAACAATACTGGCAGTCAGAACACCCAGCCCCGTTGGACTTTTAAACAAAACCCTTATGACTGGCGATATGGCGATATAACCGAATAGTCCGTAGATGACAGAAGGGATACCTGCTAAGAGCTCAACAACAGTTCTTAGAATATCTGCTATCTTGCCTTCGGCCATCTCTGCCATGAAGATACCGACAGCCAAACCAACTGGAACGGACAGGATCAAGGCTCCTACTGTTACCCAAATTGAACCCATAATAAAAGGAAGGATTCCATACTGCGGTATTTCTGCTGTTGGTTCCCATGTACTTGAAAACAGAAACTTCAGGGGGCTGACTTTTGCAAACAGAGGTAAACCCTCTTGAAAAATAAATACGGTTATAAAGACGACACTGATAATAGATAGCAATGCACTGAACAGAAGGATCTTTTCAACTGTATTTTCCAGAATGATTTTTGATGACTTCAAGACATCTGCTCCTTGGAATTTTATTAACTCATATTCTCCATATGGAAACCCTCTTTCTGTTAGGAGATTGTTAGAATACTGTTAAAATTCTAACGAAAAAAAAGACTGCCCAAAGGCAGCCTTCAAATACGATAGTTTCTCTGTCTATTATTATGAATTGATAGAGATAAACTTTTCTTCTTTTACAATGTCCTGGCCTTCGGCAGAAAGGATGTAATTGATAAAAGCTTCTTCCAGAGTTCCTGCGGGTACTGGACCATTGGTGATGAGAATCAGATCTCTTGAAACGGCATAAGATCCATCAAGAACATTTTTTTCTACAGGAGCAATTCCATCTACAGTAACAGCTTTTGTTCCGGCATCCTTACCGATATAACCGAATCCACAGTAACCAATGGCATAGGGAGTAGATCCGACTTTCGCAACCATATCTCCGTTGGAAGTAACAATAGCGGCAGTTTCGGTGAACTTTTTACTCTGTGTTTTTACAGTGGCATCATTAAAACAGGACCGTGTACCGGATGCTTCATCTCTGTTGAATACAACAATTTCTGCATCTGGACCACCCAGCTGGCTCCAGTTTGTAACTTCACCGGCATAGATGGCAATAATATCTTCCAATGAAAGGTTGTCCATGGGAACAGATCCCTTATTCAGAACAACAGCAACTCCATCCTTAGCAATAGCTGTAGCAAGAGCACCGGCTTCTTTCTCTGAATCTTTAAGAGATCTAGAAGCAGCACCAATAGAGTAGGTTCCTTCCAGGGGACCTTTAACACCAGCTGATGAACCGGGTGCATCATAAGAGATTTTCACATCAGGGTACATTTCTGTAAAAGCTTCGGCAGCAGCTCTGATGATGGGCTCAACAGTTGTAGATCCACCAAAAGCATAATTACCTGAGAATGAACCATTTGAAGATTGATCCATTCCTGCATCCTGCTGACCACCAGCGAATGCGAAACCAGCTACAAACAGAACCATAAGAACAGCAATAATTTTTTTCATAATTGAACGACTCCTTCCTAATTTCACAATTTAGACTGTCCTTTGAATTTTCCAATACCATCCAAAGGACCATATCTTCCGTAAGATGGCTCATAATCCTTCCTGCAGATAAGGATTAGATAAAAGAATTGTTAAATTAGAGTTAAATTACTAACCGTAATGGCTCCATAGAAATATTAAAAGGAATAAACATTTCTCATAATTCCCTAACACAACACAAACAGACATGTTTTTTAATGAGCCCATGAATTTAAAAATATCGGTAACAAAATGAAGATAAGGACCCAGGCTATCCTTTTAATGATTTTCGGGACCGCCACCATCCTGCTGGTTGGACTCCTAACAATCAACCAATTGAATAAATCAGAGCATTTGGCCCTCGAAATGCAGAGCCACCAAAGTGGGCTCATCGTACTAAATGATTTTCAGACTGCGGCCAACAATCAGGTTCTTTATAGTACTGATCTGGTAAGGACCAGAGACATATCCGGTGTGAGAATCACCACTTACAGAATGACAGAAGCAAGGATGACCAGAGAGAATACGAAACTCAAAGAACTTATTATTGCTGATGAAAAGCTCTACGACCAGATACAGAATCTTGTTTATAAGGGAGAACAACTGTCAAAGATCTGTAAGTTAGAGCTACTCGATCCACTTTACAGCCATAAACCTATTGCAGAAGGTATGATTGACCGTCTGATTTACGAAGTCCTGAATGACTTAAACAGCGATACGAACTCTATAAGGAATGCTCTTGATGAAAGAATCAAAGAGGACATCGCCAGTCAGGCGTACCAGAAAAAACGCTTCGTATCCATTTATCTTCCTATCAGTGGGGGACTCCTTCTGTGTTTGCTCTTGTTCTGTTTTGCCATCATCATACGATCTCTTCATTCTATCAATAAAACACTTTATTTTTTTAATATACTGGCAGATGGGAATAGCCGTTTGGATGTGACAATGCCTGTATCCGGAAAAGATGAAATAGCACAGCTTGGAGCAAACTTCAACCGCTTTATGAAGAATCTGTATCACCGGCAGCAGGCCTTAAAAGGCATAGCAGAAGACCAGGTGAACTCCGGAGAAAAATTATACACCCTATCTTTGGATCATTCTTCTACGGTAAAACAACTCGAGGGCAATCTGAACTCTGTTCATCAGCATGGGTTAAACATGTCAGAGCAGGTGAATTCATCTGCTCAGGAAATTAGACAAATTTCTCTAACTCTGGACTCTTTGGAAAAAAGATCAAATGCTCAATCCCAGAGTGTCGTTTCCATTGTAGCAAAGGGTGAGTCTGTTCAAAAAACACTCTCATCACAGCAGGCGGCGGTTGAGCAACAGGGACTCCTGATTAATAAGGTCAAAGAAGAGAGTTTAAATAACAAAACAATCATGGAACTTTTTAAAACACAGATACAAGAAGTTTTATCTCAGGCATCCTCTATATCAAAGGCAATCCATTCTATACAGGATCTGGCAGACCAGACAGATGTACTGGCCATCAATGCATCCATAGAAGCGGCTCACGCAGGTGTGTATGGAAAAGGATTCTCCGTCGTCTCAGAAGAAATGCACAACCTTTCAAATAAAGTTAGACACAATACATCCCTTGTTGGAAACCTATTGAAAGTTCTGGATGAAAAATTGCTTTTGATGACAGAAGAAGAAAAACAAAACCAGGAATCGATAGCCAGACTCATTAATCAAAACAGTAAGTCCATGGAAGCCATGAACAAATTAAAAAAATCAAACATTGAAATAAACCATATCATTAGAGATTTCTTTGAATTATTAAAAACCGTACAAACAGGATCCTCCCGTCTTCATGAAGAGACCGAGAGTGTCAGAAACAGCAGCAGCCTGATAAGTACACATATGGGAGAACTGGAAAGGCAACAGACTGACCTCATACAAGAGACTCTGGAAATGTCCCGAGGTGTTGTTCAGTTATCCAATGGGACAGATGTCCTTAAAAATTTGAGCGATAAAAACAGCCAGACCGCCTCTACTCTCAATGATGAGATTCGAAAAATGGGAGCTTAAGAAAACATATTAGTAATGAGGTGTATCAACGAGAAGTATTAAATTTTTATTACGATCAGGATTGACTAGATACATAAATAACAATTGAATGGTGAACTATGAGCGACCTTATACCAGCATTAGTAGCCCTATTCCTTCCTATTTTCCTTGGTCTATTGTGCCGAAATGGCAATTTCATAGATCCTTCCCACCGGATCTATATTCAGCAGTTTGCTGTCAGAGTGACCATCCCATTTATGGTCTTTAATTCATTAATAGTGATGGATTTGAAAACCGCCGGTCAATTTTTACCCATGTCTCTCGGTTTTTTCCTATTTCTCGGCATTGTCTGGCTCATTTCCTGGGGTATCCTTACATTCCTGGCACCCAAAAGTAGATGGGTTAATAAATATAAAGCCGAATTGTTTATGTTAGCCATTTCCGGAAATATAGGCTACATCTGTTGGAAACTCCATGAGCTTCTCATCGGAGCAGACGGCCTCCAAAGAGGGATTTTTTATACCTCATTTTTTTGGCCTATTCTGCTGTTCTATGGCTTTTTAATCACCGTTGTACTGAAACTAACTAAGCATCAAAAGTTAGATAAGAAGAGTATTCACTTTAATATTATTCCTCTCTTGATAATGGTTGCCTTAGGACTGATCTTCGGTATTATGAATATATCCTTGCCTGAAGGACTGGCCCAATTTTCTGAAAGCTTTGGGTCCATGGCGGTTCCACTTATCCTGTTCTGTATGGGTCTATCAATCTCCATCAAAAGCTCATTACGTTCTGCTCTTCCTCTCCTTCCATTCCTAGTGGTGCGCTTTGTTGTCTGGATTGCCGCTACAGCAATTCTATTTCAACTCCCTTGGTTTGATGAAACCTCCCGCAAAGTTTTGATCATCAATGTCATGGCCCCCCTGGGAGTGTCCATCATGGTAATCAGCGACATGTTTGGACTGGATACCGACTTCATAGCCAACTCCATCACGATCTCAACGCTGATTTTCCTGTTTTTCCTGCCATTTTTATTTTATTTCTGGTAATAAATGATGAAGATTGTTATTGCACAACCACCTATTAGAGACTTCTATCAGTCCCCACACCGCCATTCTGCCATGGGTTCTCTCACTGTGCAAAAAATATTAGAAGAGGCTGGTCACTCAATCACTCTCTTTAATTTCCCCTCTCATTCAGGAGAGATTCATACACCCCCTCTTCCGAGGGAGCTGAACTACCTCAAAGCCTTTCTCATTACGGATGAAAAAGGACCGGTTACCTGGTTTAGGCAACGTAAGCATTTTGGTCCCAGTTTCAATGATTGTTGCCAGCAGATACTGTCAGCCAGTCCGGAAAGAGTCATGATCAGCTGTTTAGCCTGGTGTTATGCCGAGGAGGCTGTCCTTTTAGCTAAAGAACTAAAAAAGCACTCTCCTGACCTCCCACTGGACATTGGCGGTGCAGGAGTATCGGTCAACCCAGATTGGTTCAGAAAGACCGGTCTCTTTGAAAAAGTCCGCTGCGGAGAAGCCGAAAAAAACATGACAGACTTACCTGGTGTGAAAGAAGAAAGTCACATGATTACTCCCGTCCTCAGTCCTGCCTATAGAGCCCAGGGAAAACTTCAATACAGTACGATGCTCACCAGGGGGTGTCCTTATCGATGTCAATTCTGTGCCAACCACCTGACTCATGGTAGAAATTTTAGAAAAATCGCTATAGAAGATTTATTGATTCTTCTTGAACAGACCCACCAGGAAGAGTTCCACTTAAACCTGGAAGATGACAACCTTCTGGCAGACGCAGATTATTTCTGCCAGTTCCTGGATTCCTTTCATTTCAGATACCCAGGAGCAACCCTATCGGCAGAAAACGGCCTAGACTACCGCCATCTGACTCATGCGATTATAAATAAGATGATTGATTCAGGATTTATTAGATTCAATCTCTCCATGGCTTCTACCGACAGCCAGATTTTGTCTGATCAGAACCGTACAGGACAGCAGGAATTATTGTCCGATGTATTATTTTACCTGAAACAAAACCAGATCCCGGCTGTAACCTACTTTATATGCGGCCTCGAAGGGGACAGTCTTGAATCGGTCTCGCGGAACCTGTTGTTTCTGGCATCTCATCCAACAGAAATTGGGATATCTCCCTTTTATGCCGTCCCGGGACTACCGGGTTTTGACAAACCTGGTGATAATAGTTTGCCCGAGTCTCCCGCCTTGTATTGCGGCTCTTCGGTCTGGCCCTGGAATAAAAACCTCACCACTGCTCAGCTGATCACGGCTTTCCGTCTGAGCCGGTTTATCAACCTTCTAAAATCAGAAAATAGATTCTTATGGCAAAATCTGATTCAAAAAACATTAGAAACCTGCCGACTCCATACAATCTGCGGCTCAAAAGAGAATAAGGCTCTCATAGAGGTCCCCCTGATGGACAACAAAATGAGCGAAATAGTTATCAAAAACCTACCCGAAAATCTAATATAAACCGTAAGTAAACCCATGAACAGAGGCGATTACTTGCTCCTCCCTGAGGAAAGGAGTATTCTCACACTCATGATAAATACAGCAGCCATAAAAAAGTCTTTCCAGTCCAATAGAGTGGAGCGGTATGCTCTGTTCTTACTGGTTATGATGTTGTTCGGACTTGGAGGAGGGCTATTCAGGGGGGTCCAGGATAATTATCTGGCCTATCTGGGAATAGATGAAGCGGGACGGGGTATTGTTGAATTCTTCCGAGAGCTCCCGGGACTCCTCCTATTTTTACTCCTGGCCCTACTCTACCGCATGGCCGAACGACGCATTATCCGTCTGGCTCTAGGATTTTCAGTTGCCGGTATGATTGGATTTTTGGCACTGGGAACATCAATAGTACCAGCAGTCATAAGTCTTACCCTCTGGAGCCTGGGAGAACATTTGATCATGCCCGTACGTCAGTCCTATGCCATCCATTCGGCGGAGCCAGGACGAGAGGGAGCTGCCATCGGACTACTCAGGGGTGTGGAAAATGCAGGACAAGTCATTGGATTGGCTATTGTATCCCTGATATTCCTGATGCCATCAATTAGAAGCGATAGAGATGCCGGTGGAAGACAGGGCTTTGTGATCGTCTTCATCGCCGTGGCATGTCTCATTATCCTGGCTCTGATAACATCCCTAGGTATTGTCCAATCCAAGGGAAAACTGCAACGTAAACGGCTTTATTTTCGTAAAAAGTATGGAAAATATTATGGATTGGAGGTCTTTTACGGCGCCAGAAAGCAGGTTTTTCTAACCTTTGGTCCTTATCTTCTGATCCTTCACTACGGAGCTAAAACGGAATACCTGGCCAGCATATTAGGTCTTTGTGCCCTACTGAATATTTTTTTCACACCCCTGATCGGTCGGCTCATCGACCGCCTTGGCTACAGGACCATTATGATCGGAGATACTGTTGTACTCTTCTTTGTCTGTCTCTTCTATGGCTTTGCCCACAGAATTTTTCCTCATGAGATAGCCTTCATAGTAGTCAGTATCAACTTTGTGCTGGATTGGATCATTTCGAATGCCAGTATGGCCTCCAGTGTTTATGTGAGTAGAATCAGTGAAGACAAAGAGGAAATGACCTCAACCTTATCCACAGGCATTTCTATCAATCATCTGATTAGTGTGGCCATAGCTTTCTTCGGCGGATTCATATGGAAAAGCTTCGGTGTGGAATGGCTCTTCTCTCTCGCTGCTCTCATGGCCGTAGGAAATAGTCTCTTTGCTCTCTCAATCCCTCGCGTGTTGGCCAGGGAAAATCCGGCAGAGGCTTAAAACACTTGGTGATGGCCATAATTAATCTTATCTAGCTTAAATTGTCCTGACCACTCTGGCGACATCTGAAAGAAAAGTTGATCTTTCGTCATCGGATAAAAGAATTACATCTCCGAAATGCTCTTGATAGGCAATAACAGTCTTTCCCCGGAGACTCTGTTGTTTAATTAAAATATATAATATTTTCAATATAAGAGATCCTAAGCATCACAAAGGGTACCCATAAGTAATAAAATAATTGTGTAATGCTTAACAGTTTCTAAATGAACCTCTAAACTAATGCAATATTAGATATTAATATTTTTAAAAAGTCTACTTTACCTTGAGTATACTCCAGGATATAAAATATTAAAAAAGGATAGCACTATGATATATAAAACTTATGGAAAAACCGGAAAGAAAGTCTCAGCTGTAGGATTCGGCGGGATGCGTTTTGATGAAACAAAATCTAGGCAGGAAAATGCCGAATTGGTACGGTATGCAAATAGCAAAGGGATCAACTATTTTGATACAGCACCTGGATACTGTTCCGATACAAGTGAAGATATATTTGGAGAAGCCTTCAAAAATATGCCTGGAGATTTTTATGTTTCAACAAAGGGTATGCCTACAAAATTTGATACAGCTGAGAAAGCTATTGAAGCAGTCAAAAAGTCAATAAAACGACTTGGTGTAAAAAAAATTGATTTCTACCATATCTGGTGTATTAGAAAGACCGATCAATATGAACTGGCGATGAAGCCAGGTGGTCAATATGAAGGTCTATTACAATGCCAGAAAGAAGGTTTAATCGATCACATTGTCTTGTCTTCTCACCAGACGGGTAATGAAGTGAAACAGATACTTGAAGACGGAAAGATCGAGGGTATCTTGCTGGGAATGAATATTTTGAATTTCCCCTATCGCTGGGAAGGTGTGGAAACCGCGTATGAGATGGGTTACGGCGTTGTAGCTATGAATCCTCTAGGAGGAGGATCAATCCCGACACATGAGAAAGAATTAGATTTTCTCACAGAAGGCAATGAATCTGCAACAGAAGCAGCCTTAAGATTTGTGATATCCTGTCCTCAGATTACAATAGCACTAAATGGTTTCACCACGAAGGAACATATCGATACAGCTTGCAGAATTGCAGATGAGGCCAAACCTTTTACAGATGATCAGATTTCATCGATTAAAACGAAAGTTGGAGCCTCAATGAATGAAGCCTGTACCGGTTGTGGATATTGCGATATGTGCCCTCAGGAAATAGCGATTCCAAGCTTCATGCAGGTATACAACGAAAAACATGTTTTTCATAAGAGTGATGAAGAGATGAAAAAGCTTTTGGAAAATGTCTATGAATGGGGTGTTTTAGCTGGTAAAAGTGGAACAGCTTCAAACTGTACAGCTTGCGGTTTATGCGAAAGTGAATGTACACAACACCTCCCTATCATAAGTAGATTGAAAGAGTTTGCTGCCTGGGGATGAAAGTTTAATCAGCCGATTGTGTAAGCAACGGAGCTAAACTGCAAGTTATCTCCGGTGTTGACACAGCCAGTTGTGAACAACGGTGCTAAAGTTCCTACATCCAGCGGCGAAAAAGTTCCGCTTTTCATGACATAAAAAGGGGCAAATATCCTAAAGTAGTGTTTACCACAACCTCTACAAAAAGGAACCTGCCCCTATGTGTCCAAAGGAAGATCGCATGCATGTAGCACGCATCATGGCCAATCAAGGCCATACCCAAAAGTATATCGCTGAATATCTTGGAGTTAGCGACCGGATGGTTAGAAAATACCTAAATCCGGAGTTTGGAACTCATCCCAGAAAGACCCGGGAAAGTATCCTAAAACCATTCTACCCCATAATAGAAGATACTCTGGAAAATGATCCATACTTTAATCTGGTTTACCTTCACGAAAGGCTAAAAAATGCCGGTTACACCGGCAAAATGACTATTCTTAGAAACTATGCACGTCAACACAGAAAAAAGCTCATTGAAAAAGCAGTAATCCGTTTTGAAACAGAACCTGGCCGCCAGGCCCAGGTAGACTGGAAAGAATGCGGAAAAATGGAGATTGATGGTAGATTTCAAAAAGTATATGCATTTGTCATGCTTCTGGGTTACAGCAGAATTCCATTTGTCCTGTTCACTCTAGACATGACCACGTCAACGCTTCTACAGGCTCATCTGATGGCTTTCAAATATTTCGGAGCTGTTCCGAAAGAAATCCTCTATGACAACATGAGAACCGCCTGGTACAACAGCGGCAGTGTCTGGCAAGTAAACTCAAAACTTTTGGAGTTCGCATCAACCTGCGGTTTTACCCCTCTTCGCTGTCAGGTACGCAGACCGCAAACCAAGGGCAAGGTAGAACGTTTTATCGGCTATCTTGGACATAGTTTTCTCATTCGTAATGAGGTAGCTCAAGCCGGTACTTTAAAAGACCTCAATCATGCCGTTTCCCAGTGGATCAATACTATAGTAGAAAAACAGATGAGCCAGTTCCGAGAGACCCGGAAAGAGCGCTTTGAGTACGAAAAGGCATTTATGAATCCCTGGAATCCGGCAGCTGCACCTGATGTAAGGTTAATCAAAGAAATAATTGTTTCCAGAGAAGGTGTAATTTGCTATGAAACAAACAAATACAGTGTCCCGGCACAGAATATCGGACGTACTGCTGTACTGAAAGTGGATACATTGATGAGAACCGGAGAAATCTTTATCTACGAGGAGTCAGTAAGATCCTTTGACCTTCTCCCCAAAGGATCAAAATCAGAATCAATCAGGCAGGAAGACAGAGAGTCTTTGCTGAAGCGTTGGAAAAGGGAGAATCGAAGAGAGACAAAGAAAGTCGTTGCCCGTGTTCCTGAAACAAATAATCTTCCTAAATCTCCACTGATGCAAACAGAAGTTGAAGTTCGCCACCCTGGAAGCTATGACAGGCTTATGGGGGTAACGGCATGAACGTACTGCAAGAGACTATAGAAAACAGAATGAACGACCTTGGTCTGGAATTTATGGCTGCAGGACTGGAAAGTTACCTTGAAGCTCAATCTCACACAGAGAATACTCTTTCCCAATCAATCGCTGATTTACTGGAACTGGAATATATTCCTCGCAGGGAACGGGCAGCCAAAAGCCGGCTGAAACTCTCAGGAATGCCGTCGATTAAGCTATTAGACGACTTTGATCTATCTTGGTTGAAAGGAGGCCTGACGGCATCCCAGTTATCAGAATTATCCAGCTTGGCTTTCATTGAACGAAAGGAAAACCTGGTACTGATGGGGCCCAGTGGTCTTGGGAAAACCCATCTAATGCTGGCTCTGGCTCACAAAGCCTGTCAGAACGGATATACCGTCTGGTACACCAGCTGTATTGATCTGATGGAAAATTTGACTCATGCACGAGAACAAGGGCGATTGAAACGGAAGCTGACCTGGCTGCGTAAGCCACACCTGATTCTGGTTGATGAAGTGGGTTATGAAAATCTGTCAAAAGAACAGGCAAATCTGTTTTTCCAGATCGTGAATACACGTTACGAACAGGGCAGTATGATCATCACCACTAATAAGCCTTTCGGCCGGTGGGCAGAGATTTTAGACGATGTAGCCATTGCCACGGCAACCATCGACAGACTACTTCATCATGCTCATGTACTGAGCCTTAAAGGGGATTCATACCGGATGAAAGATCGGTTGAAAATAGGGATCGTTGATCCTGTTTAATTTTACCCAAAAGCGGAACTTTTAAACCGCTGAATACAGGAACTTTTTAGGCGTTGTTGACACCAATCGGTATTTGCCAGCCTTTTATATGTCAACCTCCCCTCCGTCCGCCAGTGGTAACAGGGAAAGCGCACTACTACTGGTTCAGCAAAAATACTGCTGGATCTGTTGAAACAAAGGAATCCCAGATCCTCGACTATAGGATAAAGGGACAACACTGATCTTTACCGGATTTTATTGGTTATTATTCTTCGCTAATCAATTTCAAAAGCATATTCAATAAGATTTTGTTGTACTTGTCATTCTGTAGGGAGTAAATCCTTTGGAAGAATGCAGGTAAAAATGGTATTAGGGAGATTCAATTGGTGCGTTTCGGGCTAATCGAAGACCTAAACCACCTGAACCTGTTCCTTTTTCAAAAGAACCTGTTCGATAAAATGGAGTAAATTGAAATTCATCTACAGTCCCATACGATCCTCCACGAGAAATACGATAATATTCATCCTTAATTTTTAGATATTCACCCTTAGATGGCCCTATTGGTTTAGATAGTAAGACTGAAAGGTTGTTGGGATAATCAAATGACAAATCCCAACACCACTCACTCATATTTCCGCTCATATCAAATAACCCCAATTCGTTTGACTTCTTTATGCCAACTGGATGGGCAGTATTAGCAGAATTCCATCCAGTCCAAGCGACCTCATCAAGGTCATTACTTCCAGAAAATTCATACCCTTTTGATAGATTTCCACCACGTGCAGCATATTCCCATTCTGCATCTGTTAGCAATCGGTATCCATTTGCTTCTCTTATCCATTCAACATCTTCACCATTAATGACATAGCATTCTTCGAGGCCATATTTCCTGCTCACCCAATTTAAATATTCAACAGCCTGAATCCAATGAACAGGAATAGGAGAGTCAGAGTATGGAGATTCAATTCTTGTATCTGTGTACTTATCTCTCCAGAGATAAGGGATTTTTGTATCTTCTAGGAACAACTCCCACTGTTCTACCGTTGTTTCATATTTGGAAATATAAAAATCATCCAGTTTCACCCGAACAAGATGAGATGTAAGATTTTCTTTTCCAAGGATGAATTCTTCACCTTCTACAAAGACCAGATCTTGATCAATAGTCAATTTTTCAGCAGAGCATGTACTTAAAAATGTAGTTAAAGCTAAAGTAATAACAAATCTTATTTTCATGCTATTCTCCATTAGAAGTCCATCCATGATAAAGCTCTATAACGGTATGATTTGATATTGCTCCATGACAATTGGTTTGGATATGGATCAATTGGATCATAGCCATTTCGATACATATAATGGTGTTGTTCTCCTTTGTTATTACCATAGATCCCAACGTCAGCCATTGTATAGTCAGATTTGAAATAGCTCTCCAAACTGCTGAAGTCTGAACCTTTCGCAAGGTATTGCGGTGAATTGAATTCTTGCCCTAATAGTTTCAGATAATTACGATAATTATCAACTGTGCCATCTTCTTGTATGAGTTGCTTGCCTTTTGCCTGATTTATAGCATCTCCAATCATATCAAGACTAATAGAAGGATCTCTTAACTGATAAATGTTGACTGGAACTGTTGCATAGCAAAGTGCATTATTCCCAAATCCAGCTTCATTTTCAATTTCAGTCTGACTAAATAAATGTTCAGTAGCAATCCCGGCTTCAAATCTATTGGAAAAATCCTCTGCGGAAGATATCATATTTGCTAAATATTCCTGTCTGCTTGAAGATGAAGCCCCATATTGTTCAGCAACATTCATCATTCTCATCTGATCCAGAATTGAATCCATATTCCCGTCGTTCCGCCATGCATCGACAAACATACGATCATAGTCCAACGCGGCACCCATTCTGTCAGACCACTCTCCCGATAAATCGATAGAGATTCCATTTCCTTTATCATCTAGAAAATGACCATCTTTATAGCTATCTGCTGATCCTTGCCCTACTAACATTTCATTATTAAGTCGTGATTTCTCTCCTGGCGTTAACTCAATTCCTAGAACTCTTTGGAGATGTTCTGTTCGACTGCCACCAGTAAAGTAGCCGATTTCATGTTCCTCTCCATTGTCATCATTATAAAAAACTCCACCTCTACCATCGTCCTCCATAGTGAAAGATCCATCTTCATTTGCCATCAACTTCCAATAATCTCCAGTCGACTCATATTCTCTATCAACATAACTTATCAGGGAATTCGGATCTTGATTCTTCACGGCTTCCATAAACATCTTGGCCTCATTTTGGTTGGTGATATTGAGGGATCTGTCACCATAGGTTCTACTTAGTGCTGCACTGACTGACATATGTCCTAAAACAGCATTTCGCGTCTCCATTACCTGATCATCTTTTCCATTATCAATACCATCCCTGAAGGCCTCATGGCTTAACAACACACCTAGATCCAAACTGTTTTTGCCGTCCAGATTCAAGTCTATCAGTCTTTGTCCGCTGTCGTTCTGACTTGAGACCCCCTCATACCCCTGGCCGCGTCCTGTACTTAGGATAGCCTTTTTATTCAGTATATCATCATAAAGGGCATCTGTTTCATCCATATTTGCGGAATAGATCGTTCTCATAGCGGCTCGCAAAATCCGGTCCACACCAGCCTCTCTTATCTTTCTATTCTGAGCATAGTCTTTTAAACCATTGGAGGCTTGACTGAGTGTACCAGAACTGACATCTGTACCTCCTGTTCCCATATTCAAGAGAGTTCCTCCTCCCAAATTCAGTTCCAAGACTCCCGTCCCTTTTAGTTTTGCGATATTAAGCTTCGTTTGCCCGGTCATGGCATACTCAATTCCCGATGAGGTGAGTCCGCCCGAGAGTCGGGTGAGGGCATCCGTGTTGTCTTTGGCATCATTGATGAATCCAAAAGTGCCTATTTCGAGAGAACTACTCACTCCCGCCCCGGCTAATGCACTTATATAGTTCATTTTCAGAGAATCCGGATTAATCATCGAATTGAAACGATCAATATTGAAACCATCCCCATCCAAAGACTGGATGGTGGCATTTCCAAAACTGTTTACAGTGGTACTGAACCCAGCAATTCCCACATCGCTGACAACCTCACCCAACCCGCTGACATGACTCAGACTCGTCATTGAATCTAGACTGCCTCCCAAAGCCCCCGTTCCCAGGCTGAGCAATGAACTTCCAGCTTTCTGGGCAAATCCTCCAAGGGCCTCATCGCTGCTCAGGACACCAAGGCCTATGTCGGCAACAGTGAAAAGTGCATCATCCACCATACCGAGCATCATGGCGGGAAATGATCCCAGTCCAAGAGCAGTTCCAGCCACTGTCAAAGCAATGTCAGAAACGGTTCGGACGGATGGAGCACCAATCAACCCGTCTGAATCTCCGTCATTGTCGGCATCATCATCCCAAATTTTCCTTGAATACCAGGGTGTTTTTAAAGTAGCCAGTCCTCTAAAGAGTCGAGCCTGTTGAATCATAAACTGTTCATAGATCCTTCCAAATTCCCCAAAGCCCCTGGTCTTTATATCCTCCGGACTATCCTCATCCATAAGGGGGGCATAACCGACATGGAAATTGAACAAACCTTTGGTTTCATCATATTTATCAGAACCGGACTGAGCAGAACCTTGAAAGATCCGTTCCTGTTCTTCAAGATATTGAATAAAATCCTGATCAAGCCCGGTCCTTAAATCAACCGGCTTATCATCTTCATCTGTTTCATTTCCGAAGATAAGATTCATATACTTAAGCAAACGTTCCTGAGCGAGGGTGACACTTGCTCTTACCATATCGCTGTTCATATTTTTCAGATGATCAGCAGATAAATTAATCTGCGTGTCAAATTCAGGAGCGATAAAGTATCGATATCCTTCAAAAGAATGGGTCTCCGTTTCCGATCCTCCAAGCAGAGATGTATCGATGATGGCCACTCTGGTGAAATGACTCCCCTGCCTTGCATACCCGGCATCGTTAAACTGAGATTCAAGATTCTCATCAATCGATCGATTGGCCTGATCAATATTTTCTGAAACAGATTTTCGGGCTACATCAACTGCTTCAGACAACTGAGAAGCCTGAGTCAACGACAGGGCTTTATTGATCTGTTCTTTCAGTTCAGTTTGTTGATCCTTCAGGCGATCCATGGATCTATGGGTATCCGGAAGGGAAGGTATCCTTGATGAGAAAATAACATTGTTTTCCAGATTCCGGCTTGCAAGGTTTTTCATCCCTGTTAAAAGACGGTCCAGAGTCATCCCCTCTAAGGAAGACTCAACCAGTTCCGAGAGGTCAATAGGGTTTGTTTGGATATCCGGAATCAAGGTGAACCTGACGTCTCCGATCAATTGCTCTGCATCAAGGCCTAGGTTGTTCGCTAAAGCAATGGTTCCGGATGTCACAGCAGCCTCCGAACTATTTTTGAGCCAACTGTTTTTGTTGTCGGTCATCAGCCAATATTTTTTGTCCCATAAATCAACCTTGTATTGGTACTCTCTTTCGTAGGAACCTCTCCATGACTCTCTTTGACCTATAAGCTTACGGGTAGAACGATTCCACTGATCCAGTCCTTCCTGGATTAAATCCTGGGTTCTCTCTTCCCAGTAGGTCTTCTGGGCGTAAATGGATTCCAGACCTTTTTGAAACTCATTGTACCGATCCTGTCTGACCAAGGTCATCCTGTTCTGGAATCCGCGGATCAACTCGTCTCCATAAGCCATCAGGGTATAGAGACTATCCCGGGAAGAGGGATGATCTGCCGTCCATATAGAAGCAAAAGTCCTGTCTCGATAATCTTCAGAAAAATAGGCTGGCCGTAAATAGAGGCTACGGGCAATACTTTCATATTCCTCAATATTAAATGAGGCCTGTCCATAAGTTGAAACCAATTGATCATATAGTTGATCCTGTTTGGAAGACAGCTCCAATTCTCTGCGATAAAGATCCTGATCATTCTGCTGTTTTAGGGAAGAGAGCTCCTGCAAGAGTCCATCCAGAGCCATTGAATTAGACCCTTTATAGAGAGAAGACATGGAGAAAAAACTACTCATAAGCAATTCTGTCTGGCTTGAATCAAGAGAGATGCCACTTACTGAATAGGTGAGACTCTTCAAACCGGCGGCTGTACAGTCCTCCGAACCGAATAGCTCAGTCATCCTGTTTGTACAACGCTTCAGAGTGCCTAGATGAGACTCTACGGTTTGTACAGAAGAGGCTATGGAATTACGAAGAGTTTTTCCATTAAAAGCATAGGATGAAGACTGAATTGTATCTCGAACATCCCTGATTTCTTCTCCTTTTGGCCGGTAACCGCTGAATATAACTCTCTTAAATTTCTGCTGCTGAGAATTGGCAACGTCATCGATATAATCCCAGGCGATGGCAGACAAATCCTTCTCCATCGCTTTCTTAAGAGAGTTGCTCTTGAAGGCTCCGGAATACATCAGGACCTTATAAAAGCTGTAGAGGTTCTTCAAATTTCCGTTTGATAGAACCCCACGACGGGCCGACTCTGTCTGCTCTCGGAGCCATTCTTCTCCACTGATGAAAACTTTGAAACATTCCCCGTTTAAATTAAAGAACTGGTCAGTGACAACTTCATAACCACCCGCTTTAAATTTCTCTAAATTCCCTACATATCCAATTGAAACCGATGTGAACATGGTACCGTCAATATCGAGTAATGCCTCATGCTGTGGATTGGTAAACAGATCAATACTGTAATCTCGTTTAATCCTATCCCAGCTCATACCCTGTATGGATCTCAATTCATTGTAAAAGGCAAATGAAAATTTCTTAAAAATCCCCTCCAGATTCCCTTGAGCACCAAGGGCATTCATCCATAGGAGGACATCTTTGGTAAAGGTTTCTGAAACATCAGGCTGATCAAAATATTGGTCAATATGAGTCTGAAGGCTACTGTTTTTCCAGGTAGAAAAATCAGTCATAGTACCCTCAGTCTGCGATGGATCAAAGGAAAATCCCGCTTCGTCACGAAAGGAAAAATCAATAAGCTGTTGGGCTGTGCCGGTCATATCATTCAGAACATTTCCATACTCTCTATTTAATTCGCCCATTTCCGAACTCAACTCATCCCTCGTGTAGGACAGGTTATTCATCAAAGAGAGAATTTGATTTCCTGAATCAAGAGATTCAGTCCAATCACCATCAAGATCGCTAACAGGGTTTTGGTTCTCACTGATATTTTCAAGGACCTCTAAGGCAGCCCTAGCCTTCTCATATTCGGAGAATCGTTTGTCACGGATAGAATAGACATTGATGACTCCTGGAGAATAACCTGTCTGGGCATAATCTAGGATCTCTTTGGCCTGCTGATATTGAACAGTAGCACGGCTGTGATCCTCAAAAGTCTGATCCAGGAAATCCTGTCCGGCCAGATAATCCTTCTGAAGAGAATCAAAGTGTTCAGAAATTCGTTCATAGTTGGTCAAGGCTGTGTCAAATTTCATTTTTTGTTCTTCATAAATTTGAAAATCCCGATCTACAATATTTGTTTTATATTGCATTGAATTCTGTCGGCTGATGCTCAGATCCTCTTCCAGTTTTTCCAACATAATCTGTTTATTCTCCATGAGGAGCTGTATTCCTTGGATCTCTCTTAAAAGACTAACAGATCCTTCTGAAGGCCCTTCACTCAAGCCGGAAAAGAATGTATCCAGACATTCAACAGCATGAACCTGGACAAATTCCGCGTTCCTCACAATATTAGAATCTTCTGGTTCTATCTCCCAAAGACGTTCTAAAAATTGTGTTTTATAATACTCCGAACGATTAGTTTCCAGAGAAAGGCTCATTTCCTCGAAGAGACTCCAAGCCCATTGCCTCTTCAAAGACTCAAGAGAGGAATCGTAGGGATTTTGCATTATCAACAGCAAGTATTGTTCCTCTAGAAATCCGGCCTCAGGGTAAACCTCCTCTAGAAAATCACGGGCTGTATTTCCAGACCAAGATGTATACTCCGTTAGAAAAGGATACTCTTTAGAAGCAAAATCCAGGGCTTCCAATTCCTCCCTGGAAACACTGAGATTCCCCTCCTCTCGAATAAAATCAGAAAATAGGAGATCCCGATCCAATTCAGGTTCAATCAAATCCAAAGAAGTTTCAACGGAAGTCTCAAAGGCTTTCTCCCAGGCTCTATTCCATTGGTCTGATTCATAGTTTTTCCATCTTAGTAGGGATTCGTAACGCTGAAGCTCTTCCAGTTGTTCTGTAAAACCCTCTTGCCCATAGATTTCTAAACACTCTTGAGAAGAGAAAAAAACGTCTCTTTGAGAATCAGTTTCCCCAAAGGAAGCAAGAACATCCTGTAAACGGATCATTTCATCGTAATAGACACTGGAATCCGGTTTCATCTGATCTAGATCTTCACTATAAAACACCTTTATAAGGCGATTAAAACCTTGGGTCAGATAGTCCGGTAAAGAATCCCCTTGAATGAGGGGATAATAACAATCCAGAAGCGAATCCAGATCCTCCATCTGAATCAGGTTCTGAACAAATTGTGATCCCGTCGTAAAATCTTGTTGAAACTGAGATGTCAGCATTTCCTTAGACCAGGAGGGAAATAAAGAAACGGCCTGCCCCCAGGCGTCCAGTTCCGCCTGAGCCTCTGTGATTGATAAAAGAGGTTCTGATAGATAAAGATTTAGGTAATCCAAGCCGGGGATATCATCAGTTTCATCTGTTAAGAGCTTCAACCAGAACAAAGCCCCGTCCTCAAGAAGACTCAGAACATCCTCCCGGCTCATACTTCCGGTTCTGACTTGATCAAGTAAACCTGTCAAATCGGCGAGAGCCTCCAGATCTAAAGGAGCTGTATTAAATGAAAGACTCTTTAGAAAGGCGGCATATTCAAACCAGGGTTCTGAATTAGATTGATCATCCTCATAAGAGGAGAGAATCTGATAAAGGAGAGCTCCCTTCTCCCAATAGAATGCATTTTCAGCATCAGCGAGATTTTCCTCCAGGGTCATCCTTCTTGACTCCAAGTTAAAAACATCCTGTTCCGGAATTCCCAGAAAAAAGAGAAGACTCTGACTCCATAAAAGATCCGACTGAGCCTGGTTTCTGATCTGCTGCAGACTCAGCAAAAGTTTGAGAGCCGCCTTCTTTGAATCGGACTCTGGCAAGGAAAGAGCCTGCTCATAGTATCCTGAGAGTTGTACATATTCTTCCGATGTCGGGTGAAATCCAGCTTCTTCCATTTTCAGCTGCCAAGCAGCTAAATCGTCCTGAAGAAAATCCGGATACAAACCGTTTAAACTGACCGATTCCTCTTCCATAAGATGGATATTTCCATATATTCCTGCTTGTCCCTCCACTTCAGCTCCAAGAAGATCCAGGAGGAGATCCTGCTTCATGGCACGAAGAGACTCCAAATGTTCCCACTCACCTGCCTGAATATATTGGTCATACATCTCTTCTTTGGCCCCGGGTAAACCCTCTGAACCCTCATACCAGGAACACAACTCATCTTTAAGATCTTCCATCATCTGTTCAATGACAGCGGGATTATTATTCTGATACACAGCAAAGGATGTTTCATATGTGTTCTGAGCTTCAACCATCAAAGACAGGGCCTCATCCATGACCCTGCGCGCTTCGAGTAGCTCTTCTTGCCCTTCTCCCAGGGATAAGCTTAATTCCGACAGAGTGATAGTGGCCTCACTATACAACTGTTCCATGTCTGCTAAAGCCCTTTCAGCTTCCTGAAATGATTCAAGAGTCTGCGCCTCTGTTGCCCGGGCTGAAGAGTTCAGATCGGCATAGTCCACAACCGCTTCTGAAATTAGATACTGCTGATACAGACTGTCCCTCTGGATTTTCATTCTCTGAATTTCGATATCCAGAGTATCGATTGGAACTGAAGAATCATACTCCCTGACCTGTTCTTCCAAAGTCAGAAGCATATTAAGAGATGAATTCAATTGATCACCAATCGAAACTTCAAGGCCCTCCCAATTCTTTTTTTCATTCTCAAAATAATTCTTCTCCGAGCTTAGGACAGTCCACTGTGCATTTAAGGTGTCCAACCGAGAATCCAGAGGTCCCATTGCCTTTTGCTGTATAAGGATTAAAAAATTCCCCAAACCAGAACTCGAAGGATCATGAGGATCATCATTACTAATCATGTTTTGTAAATTCTGGATTTGGTTTATGAAACTCAACTTCTCGTCTTCGAGAGCTATGATATCCGATGCTAGAGATGAGATGCTTCCTTCCAACTGGTCTATTTTATTCTGATAAAAAAGGGTGTTTTCCTCTGCCCTATCCAGGAGATAAAGGTTCTCCCTGTAGACTTCAAGAGCAGATTGAACTTGCTCAGAAAACTTATACTCCTGCTCAACCGCCGCTTGTTCTATCTCCTGAGCGATATTCTGAAACTGCTCTACAAAGCGATCTTCTTGATCAAGCCACTCCTGCTGGCCCTCATCCAGAAGGTCTGTAAGCTCTTGAATCCACTCCTTCCTCTTCTGTGAGAACAGAACAAGTGCCTTATCCCAGTTTTGTTCAGCCTCCTGATAACCAGTTTCAACTCTTAATTCCCAGTTGAGACGCTCTGTAATAAACTCTTCCTCTGCCTGGTTCCATTTTTCCAAACCTTTGTAAAACTCATCCTGAAAACTTTTGTCCCAGTTCTCTATCGAAAACTCGGCATCCTGAACCACAGCATTTTTTAAGTCGTCTATTCCTTCTTCCAGAATCTGATCCGTTTCATGAAGAGAAAACCTTGTCTCTTGAATCAGCTGTTCAGCCAGCGATTCAGCAGTGTCTTCCTCACTCTTGTTTCTCATTGAATACAAATCATCCCGTCTGATAGCATCAAAAGAGCGGGAGGACCAAGTGATCAAGCGATCCGTTTCGGCCCTGATCCGCTGTCTGTATTGATCAAGACTGACTTGCAAATGATTTTTTACAGAGTCTCTGAACTCTTCGGGTAAGGAGTGTTGGATCTGTTGAAAAACACTTTCAGCTTCCATGGACCAATTTTGAAGTATGATATCCTGCACAGATAGGACTGTTTGTTCCCACTCCATTTTTTCTAATTGAGTTGTTTCAGGGTCGATGGACCTGAGAAGAGGATCTCCTTGAGAATCAAAGAGGACAGAACCATCTACAGTCTGATAGAGCCATTGCCTGTCCTGCTCTTCCATAGTTCCGACAAGAGATGTCAGGTCATAGGAAGGGATATTTTTTTGAAGAGCATGAGTGGCCCACTCTTTCAACTCAGATTCAGCTTCCTTGAGCCAAAAGTCTAATTCTGATGGCAAAGTCCTTCCGAGGTTTAAAGTCTCATACCAGACCAATGGATCAGATCCTAACTGGATCTCACTAAAGTAAATTGCACTTTCCATGGACTTGGTCTCTTCACCGTAGGTCACAATTTCATGGGAATACAGGGACCGGGTCAACAGAAAAATGAAAAGGATAAGAATCTCCCAGAATTTCATAAAGGTCTCCTTCGGATTCGTATAACCATGAGGAAATAAGGTCTCCCGAAAGGACAACGAAGGAATTCACCTTGAGAATTCAAAAAGACTTATAAATAATACAGCCTCCACAATGGGAGGCCAATTACTTTTCTGAAAATGTACTTTATTAACTGTGGAAAGAAGAAATGCCTTCTTTCTAACTTTTTGAATTATTTTTCTTTATGAAATGAATATAAGAGAAGGACGTGTTCTTATAATAGGAATATGATCAAGATTCTTTGAACTTTGTGTCAGTTTTTTGTGAAGTCTGTAAAGGATGAGATGCAAAATGTCCAAGAAGTTCCTATACTTGTTCAAATATTTATATTGAAATACCCGGTGAGCCGGTTAATCAGGAGCAATTATGAAAATAAATGGAAAATGTGTCGTATCCATGGACTACAAACTCAGAAACGAAGCAGGAGAGATCCTGGATGCTTCAGGGACAGGAGATCCTCTGGTCTTTCTCCATGGTGTGGGAGCCCTCGTTCCCGGTCTCGAAAAAGAACTCAATGGAAAAACCTCCGGCGACACGCTGAGAGTAAAAGTATCTCCCGCCGAAGGCTATGGTGAGCATATGCCCCAGCTTATTCAAAAGCTGCCAAAAGAATCATTCCAGGGTGTGGATGACATTGAAGTGGGTATGGAATTTCAAGCCAGTAGTGAAGATGGCCATGTCATGGTAGTCCGGGTCGACAGTATTGATGGAGATGAGATCACAATCAATGGAAACCATCCTCTGGCAGGAATGACCCTTGATTTTGAAGTGGGCATCACAGATGTGAGAGAAGCCACAGCAGAAGAACTTGAACACGGTCATGTACATGGTGCACACGGTCACCACTAAGGGTAAAGAAAAACCCGATAGAGGGAGTGCTCTTTTAAGAGGACTCCTTTTTTTATTTCTGCCGGCCCTATCTGAATTTTAAATATTAGCTATTTAGTCAACTAACGAATACTTATATTTTCTATCTACTAAGGCAATTAATTCTCTTATCAAATAAACCCTTCATTGACTCTCATTTTACTTCTGGCCTATTATTTAAGTCTCATATCATACCTTCGGGCCTTTATATGCATGAATGTATTTGACTGTCCGAGGCGAAAAATCAGGTTTCCCCTGTTAAAGGGATAGAATATTTTCTATATTTCAAGGAGTTAAAATGTCCAAGTATACAAACCTTCTAAAAAGCAAAATGACAGACAAGAGCTTTGCTAAACTGGAGGCTCTCAAGAATGACAAAGTCATGGATTTCGTAGGCAGCTTTGCCGAACATTGTAATCCTAAGACCATCTATGTTTGTGATGACAGCAAAGAAGACGAAGAGTACATAAAGGCTGCCGCCCTTAAAAACGGTGAAGAACATCCCATGGCAAATTCAGAGCAGACCATTCACTGGGATGGTTACGGCGATCAGGCCCGGGACAAGGTAAATACCCGTTACATGGTATACCCTGAAAATCTGGACAAGATGAAAGCCATGAACTCTCTTCCCTATGATGAGGCAAAAGAAGAGATTATGGGCATTGCCAAAAACATCATGGCCGGCAAGGAAG
This sequence comes from Oceanispirochaeta crateris, assembly GCF_008329965.1. Taxonomy (GTDB): domain Bacteria; phylum Spirochaetota; class Spirochaetia; order DSM-2461; family DSM-2461; genus Oceanispirochaeta; species Oceanispirochaeta crateris. The sequence goes on along the minus strand of NZ_CP036150.1, from coordinate 3,862,479 downwards.
CCTACGTAAAATTCTTCACCGAAGGTCCTGCAGAAAGCCCCTTCACCATCCCCTGTATCCAGTTTACAGACTCTTCCTATGTAACCCACTCCGAATCCATACTGTACAGACCCGGGTACAAACATTTCCTCAACAATCCTGGTAGTGAGGATTTCTTCCGTTTCATTCACTCCGCAGGAGAGCTTGACGAAAGAGGTTGTACAAAAAATCTCGATAAAAGAAGAATCTACATGGATACACAGAACAATATTGTTTACTCCATGAATGACCAGTATGCGGGAAACTCCATTGGTCTTAAAAAACACGCCATGAGACTTTCCATTAGTAAGGCCGGCCAGGAAGGATGGCTCTGTGAGCATATGTTCCTTATGGCATGTCTTGGTAAGGGTGGAAGAAAAACCTACTTTGCCGGTGCTTACCCCTCGGCCTGTGGTAAAACAGCAACAGCAATGATTCCCGGAGAACAGATTGTTGGAGACGACATTGTGTACTTCAGAAACATTGACGGCGAATTCCGCGGCGTGAATGTAGAACAGGGTATTTTTGGTATCATCAAAGACGTTAATGCCGAAGACGATCCTGTAATTTTCGAAAACGCCATGATAAATCAGGAAGTTATTTTCTCCAATATTCTTCAGGGTCCCGACAAAAAACCATATTGGCTCGGCCAGGGTGTTGAACCCCCTAAAAGCGGTCTGAACCATATTGGTGAATGGACTGAAGGAATGAAAGACGATAAGGGTAATGTAGTTCCAGTTGCTCACCCCAACTCACGCTATACCATGAGACTGGACTACCTTGCCAACTTTGATAAAGAAGGATTTGAAGCAAAAGACGGTGTAAAAATTTCGGGTATCCTCTATGGAGGACGTGACAGCGATACATCTGTGCCTGTAGAAGAATCTGCCACATGGAAAGAAGGAATTCTTCTTAAGGCCTGTACCCTCGAATCTGAAACTACCGCAGCCACCCTTGGTGCAGAAGGTGTGAGAGCGGCTTCTCCCATGGCAAATATGGACTTTGTATCCTACCCTCTTGGTGAATACACACTGAACAACATCAAGTTTGGAGAATCCGTAAAAGACTGCCCCAAGATCTACTCCACAAACTACTTCATGAGAGGACCCAAGGGTGAGTTCATGACCAGCAAGCTTGCCAAAAAAGTATGGCTTCACTGGGCAGAAGGTAGATTTTACGGTGAATATGAAGCCCTGGATACACCTTCAGGTAAGATTCCCAAGTATGAAGATCTGCAGGCTCTCTTTGACGAGTTCCTTCCCAACGAAGGTTTCAACAAAGAAAAATATACCTACCTGTTTACCTTCCGCTGTACCAAGCTGATTGAAAAACTGGAAAGAACCAAAAAATTCTTCGCCAGCAAAGACAGCAATGTACCGGCAGAGCTGAACAAATTCTGGGATGATACCATTGCAAAATACAAGGCTGTACGGGAAAAGTACGGTGATGAAATCAAACCGGGAGACTTCAAAGGCTAATGCCTTTGGTTAATTAAACCGTAAAACCGCCCTGGTTAGGGCGGTTTTTTTATGCCCATATAAAATTATAAAAGAAAAAGCCCATCCGGATGGGACGGGCTTGGAGATTGACTCCGGTCCATTAGATGAACCGGAAGTAAAAACCTGATTAACCGAGACGTTTCTCGAGTTTTTCAAGCTGTTCAGTCATTTTCTTAGGTAGTTTATCACCAAACTTGGCGAGGTAAACCTTGGCATCTTCAAGTGTTTTCTTGAAAGCAACGGTGTCTACCTTCATCAGTCTTTCCCAGTCTTCCTTAGCCAGGTCAAGACCTTTTGCCAGGTCATCATTGGCAGGCATCATTCCGATGGGAGTTTCAATGGCGTCAACCTTGCCTTCAACACGATCACACATCCATTTCAGAACACGGCTATTTTCACCGAATCCAGGCCATACAAAACGTTTTCCGTCTTTCTGGAACCAGTTTACATAGAATACCTTAGGAGCTTTATCTCCCAGCATTTCACCCATGTCAAACCAGTGCTGCATGTAATCTCCACCGTGATATCCAATGAAAGGAGTCATGGCAAAGGGGTCAAATCTCAGGCTGACATTGCCGAGGTCCAGTGCGGCGGCTGTAGGTTCAGAAGAGGCAGTAGCTCCCATGTAAACACCCTGTTCAAAGTCAAACGCTTCGTGTACAAGGGGCATAACAGAGGTTCTTTTTCCACCAAATACGAAAATATCGATGGGAACACCTTCCGGATCTTCCCAGTCGGGACAGATAACAGGACAGAGTTCTGCTTTAGCTGTAAAACGGCTATTTGGATGAGCACCCAGGATTTTTTTACCATCGGCATCTTTCATGCCGGGTTTCCAGGGTCTGTTCAACCAGTCTGTACCACCGGCACATTCTTTACCCATATCTTCCCACCATACATCTTTATCTTCTGTAACAACTACATTTGTAAAGATGGCGTCTCTGGAACAGCTGGCGAGGGCCATGGGGTTAGAACCTTCAGAAGTACCGGGAGCAACACCAAAGAATCCTGCTTCAGGGTTGATGGCGTAAAGACGACCGTCTTTTCCGGGTTTCATCCAGGCAATATCATCACCAATTGTTTCAACCTTCCATCCGGGGACGGTAGACTGAAGCATGGCCAGGTTTGTTTTACCACAGGCAGAGGGGAATGCCGCTGCGATATGGTATTTTTTACCTTCGGGATTTGTGAATCTCAAGATAAGCATGTGTTCGGCCATCCAGCCTTCTCTTCCAGCCATGGCAGATGCGATACGCAATGCCAGACATTTCTTACCGAGGAGGGCGTTTCCGCCATAACCGGAACCGTAAGACCAGATCAGGTTTTCTTCAGGGAAGTGGGCAATATACTTTTCTTCAATAGGCGCACAGGGCCATCTGCTGTCTTTCTGACCGGGTTCGAGGGGAGAACCTACAGAGTGAAGACAGGGAATAAAATCACCGTCAGTACCCAACAGGTCATAGACCTTGGTAGAAACCCGGGTCATTGTGTGCATGTTGACAACAACATAGGGAGAGTCTGTAATCTCAATTCCAATTTTGGCAATGGGAGAACCGATGGGTCCCATTGAAAATGGAATAACATACAAGGGGCGACCCTTCATACAACCTGTGTATTTTTCGGTCATTATTTTTTTCAGTTCAACAGGATCAATCCAGTTGTTGGTTGGTCCGGCATCTTCTTCTTTTACAGAAGCAATGTAGGTACGTCCTTCTACACGGGCTACATCAGAAGGGTCGGAGTTGAAGGCAAAGCTATTGGGACGAAGTTTTTCGTTCAGCTTTATTGCCATTCCAGACTCTACCATTTCTGCCATCAGACGATCGTATTCTTCTGTTGACCCGTCACACCAGATAATTTTTTCGGGTGTTGTCATGGCTGCAATTTCATTGACCCATGCAATCAGTTTTTTGTTCTTTGTGGGAACTGACATTCTTAACTCTCCTTAGAATATTTACTTTTGTGATAATCAAATATAAAAAAACCCGGATGACACCTATCCTAGTGCGGTCCGGGCCACTATCCTTAAGAATCTCCACCTTTTCAAGTGGTTATTGATTAGTTTTGGCTTTTATTTATTGACCGGTTGAGGATAAACTGGTGAAGGAATCACCCTTTGACTCTCCCCCGATGAACTTCTGCATCATACAGATTCATACAATTTATTTCAAGTAACTATAGTGATTTACAAAGGATTTAATTACATCTTATTGAAACAGTTCTCCCTGTAAGAATATAATTAAATTCTAAAGTGATTGTTCCCCGGGAGAAATACATGACCAAAGGCCAGATGGAAGAACAAATTTGCAAAGCCATGATTCGCTTTGAAAAGGAATACATGGGTAGAGGACCCCTTGAAGCCAGATCCTACATCATTGACGATATGGTCATTCTCAGAATGAAAGGAGTTTTAACACCTGCAGAAAACAAGCTGGCCAGTTCTCAGGAGATCGACAACGGACGCGCTCAGATCAAGCAGATGCGCCGGACACTTATTGAAAACAGCCGGGTTCTCCTGGAATCGGTTCTTCAGGATATTCTAAAGGTAAATATTATCAGCATGCATTCTGATCTAAGTACCCGAACCGGAGAGAGAATTATTATCTTCACGCTGGAATCGCCACCGGAACTGACTTGAAGGGGAATGTATGACCTTCATTACAACGATCCTAGAGAAACAGATTATCATGGATAGAACCTGGTTATTCACCCTGGACCGGGGGTCTTTTGAGTTTCAGCCCGGCCAGTTTATAAACTTATCCACAGGCCCCGGAAACGATCGTAGAGAGTTCTCAATCGCCAGTCCGAGTCAGCAGAAAACTCTGGAAGTTTTGATTACAAGACAAAAGGATGGAGCCCTGTCTCCCCTCCTTTGCGACAGTCCAGTGGGGGCAAAATGGACTGTGGAGGGACCGGAAGGCCAATTCCAGCTCTCCCCCCTAGAAAGAAAAAGCCCCGTCTTGATGATTGCCACCGGCAGCGGCATCAGCCCCTTCGGCTCCCTAATACGTAGTTATCCCGGTTTGGACTATCAGATACTCCACGGCTTACCCCATTTTGGGAGAATTAAGGAGTGGATCAACTTTCCCGCCAAACGCTATACACTCTGTACCAGCCGCAGCGGGGATGGTGATTTTTCTGGGAGGGTTACAGAACGCTTGAAACAGATATCCCTTTCCTCAAAGGCCATCTACATGCTCTGTGGCAACAGCGATATGATTTTTGATTCCATGGCCATACTTCAAGACAGGGGAATACCCAGAAAAAATATCAAAGCAGAGATCTACTTTTGATTTTCTTCCTCTAACGCAGCATTAACTGTCTTAATCTGATCGGCAGCATGGTAACTGGAACGCACGAGGGGGCCTGCCTCTACATGAAGAAACCCTTTCTGAAGAGCTTTCATCTTCAAGTCATGAAATTCATAAGGGGTTCTGTACTTGACCACAGGCAGATGATTCCTGGTGGGCTGCAAATACTGACCCATGTTTAAAATGCGTACTCCCGCTCCTAAAAGATCATCCATGGCCCTAAGAACCTCATCATCCTCTTCTCCCAATCCCAGCATAAGGCTGGACTTGGTCTTGCACTGAGGATTCAAGGAGTGAACGGTAGCCAGAAACTCAAGAGACCGGTCATAGTCCGAACGTGACCGGACTCGGGGAGTCAGACGTCTCACAGTTTCAAGATTATGGCTGAGGATATCCGGCTGGGCTTCAACCATCCTGGCAATGGATTCTATTTTCCCCATCATATCCGATGATAGAAGTTCTACCGTACAGGAGGGAACCAAGGATCTGATTTCACTCACCGTCTGGGCCATTTGCCAGGAACCTCCATGGTCCAGATCATCTCTGTTTACCATAGTGACCACCACATGGGAGAGGTCCATGGATTTAACAGCCTCGGCGACCCGGCGCGGTTCATCCAAATCCACAGGACCCGGAAGGCCCGTTTTGACGGCGCAGAAGCGGCAACGCCTGGTGCAGGTATCGCCTAAAATCATAAATGATGCAGTTCTATGGGTTCCCCAGCACTCTTCCAGATTAGGACATTTGGCTTCCTGGCAAACCGTATGAATATCCATTTTTTCGATTGTATTTGAGACTCTATGAAAGTCACTAGTCGTATTCAAACTAGTTCTCAGCCAGTCGGGCTTGGGTGTATACTTTCTTTTTTCATCAGTTGTGGAATTCTTCATAACTTTATATTACTACATTAGTAATATTTATTCCTATTTATAACATCTATATTTTAAGACTCAATACCTCTATAATAATTCTCGAACTATTCCTATGGGTATATAAAACAGGAAAAAAGACGAATGATAAGACTGCCAATGGGAAGAATATCGATCATGATTCTATTGATGATTCTTCTTTTAAATCAATTCCTCATATCCCAAACCATAGGGCCAGATAAATTCTCAGAACTAAACCTCTTAAACGAAGATTTTTCAGATCATTCCGCAGTTCTTTCGGGAGACTGGGAATTATATTGGAATGAATTTCTGCCTCCCGGCAGTGATTTTACAAAAATAGACGCTGAAAGTATCAGGGTTCCCGACCCATGGAATAAGGATAAGAATCACCCGGCCAACGGATTTGGAACCTATAGAACCAGAGTTAAACTCCCCGAAGGCAGCCGGGACATGGGTATTACCATGGATTATACCCTCAACCATTACCGCCTTTATATAAACGATAAACTCATCCATCAAAATGGAGAGCCAAACACAGGATGGAAGAGGAATACGACGATTCAAAGACCTGTCATCCTCCCCCTGCCCGATGAGAATGAACTTGAGATCATCCTCCACATTTCTAACTTTGATGACCTCTATGGCGGTCTTCTGGAACCTCCGGTCATTGCCAGCCTAGAACAGCTCAACCTGAAAATGGATAGAAACCAAATGATGGACTCATTCCTTTTCGGACTTTTTCTGGTCATTGGCATCCTCTATATTTTGTTTTATACAAGCGAAGGTAAGGCAACACAATCGTCCCTATTTTTTGGTCTGTTTACACTGACAATGGCCCTGAGAACCCTACTCTACAACCAGCACATGCTACTGCTCCTACTGCCTGAGTTGCCTGTCGAGGTTGAAACGACCCTAGGACATCTGACATTTTACCTAGCCATTCCCTTCTTCCTGAGATTCATTTGCCTTGAGTTCCCATCCAAGTACAACAGATTAATAGAGTTTCCCACTTATAGTATCAGCACAATTTTCTGCCTCCTGGCCATCGTGACAAGACACCATTTCTATATCCGATTTCTGGGGATTTATCAGATTTTATCCCTGATCGTCGCAATTTCAGTCTTCGTTCTGCTGATCAAAAGATCCTATGAAAAGAACAGCATTGCCAGAATACTTTTACTTGGATTTATCATGCTCCTGGGGACATCCGTCAATGATATACTCTATGCACAGAAGATCATCGATACATTTCACATGGCTCCACTGGGACTCGGTCTGTATATTCAGGGCCAGGCCATCCTCCTTAGTTGGAAGATTGGCAAATCCTTCAAGGCGAGTAAAGATCTTGCTCTTGTTCTGGAATTCACCAACACATCTTTCAGGCGATTTGTTCCGGTAGAATTTCTAAAATACCTCAATAAGAACAGCATTACAGACGTTGAGCTGGGTGATCATGTACAGATGGAGATGACCATTTTCTTCCTCGATATCCGGGACTTTACCTCATTGTCGGAAAAGATGACTCCCAGAGAAAATTTTCTGTTTCTCAACTCCTACTATGAACGAGTCTGTCCTGTCATTCGGAAGCATCAGGGCTTCATAGATAAGTATATGGGTGATGGAATTATGGCCCTTTTTGCAGGGCCCGACTCAGCAGAGAATGCCGCCCTGGCAGCCATAGAAATGAAAAGGATCTTGGGGCTTTACAATTTTCATCGTTCAAAAACAGATTATGACCCGGTTAGAGTAGGAATTGGCATTCATACAGGTTCTCTTATGATGGGGACCATCGGTGAGAATAAGAGAATGGATGGTACAGTCATTTCTGATGCGGTGAATCTGTGCTCAAGGATAGAAAGCCTGACGAAAGAGTATGGCATTGATGTTGCCCTGAGCGAAGAAACCTACGGAAAACTTAAAAATAAAACAGAGAAGCAAGTTCGTTTTATTGGAAGAATCAAGGTAAAGGGAAAGGAAACCCCGGTCTGTATCTACGAATTATTCAACGGAGACCCAAAGGACATAACAGAACTAAAGCTCAATACAAAAGAAGAGTTTGAAAAGGCTGTCCGCCTGAGAGACGACAACCACTTCGAAGAGGCTCTCCAAGTATTTGAGAAAGTTCATACAGTATTCCCACAAGACAGGACAACACAAATTTACCTGAGCCGATTCCGCAAATCAGACTCCTGAGAGAACAGACCAATGATTTATAATGAAAAACAAACGGGAATGGCGGCCATGGCGGCTTGTGCCGTTCTATGGAGCTGTGGTGGTATATTGATAAAGCTGGTGAACTGGCATCCTCTGGCAACAGCGGGTATAAGAAGCATACTGGCAGGCGCATTTATCCTCCTCATTCTAAAAAAACCTCGCTTTCGATTCTCAAAAATTGAGATTATGGCTGCTCTGGCTCACAGTCTGACAATGATATTCTTTGTCTCGGCTACGCGGACAACAACTGCCGCTAACGCCATCCTTTTACAGTACACCGCCCCTATTTATGTAGCGATTCTGGGTGGATTTATCCTCAAAGAGAAACCCTCAATTCATCACTGGTTGGCCCTTGTGACAATTCTTTTGGGCTTAGGTCTTTTTTTTAAGGATGAACTGGGACCCGGTCATGGTCTGGGAAACCTATTAGGCCTGGCCAGCGGAATAAGTTTCGCCCTGTTCTCAATCTTCATGAGACTTCAAAAGGAAGGGAATCCTCTTGAATCCCTGCTCCTGTCCAACTTCCTCACAGCCTTGATTGGCATACCTTTTTACTTCCAGGGACCTGGACCTGATTTAACCGGATGGTTATCCATTGGCGCCTTGGGAATTTTTCAAACCGGATTGAGTCTGATGTTATTTTCATACGGCATAAAACGGATCAGAGCTCTATCTGCCATGCTGATTGCTGCTCTGGAACCTCTGCTGAACCCCCTATGGGTTTTTCTTATCACTGGAGAGAAGCCGGGCTACTGGTCGTTGATCGGGGGGCTAATCATCCTGAGTGCCGTAACAAGTTCCTCGGTTTTATCCTCTTTGAAACCCCAGGAAAAGCCATGGCCCCTCCATGAAACACAGCAATGAGAGATCATTTGGTGTAGTCAAAGAGGAAGTCAATGGCCAGAAGTCCGGCGGATAACTCCTTATGGTGCACCATGAGGCCCTTTAACAGCAGTTTATGCCCCCATTCTAAAACATCGGTACAAAGACAGTAGTCATAATAAGGTGAATCTCGGTCACTATCCTTTTTCCTCACTTCCTTAAAGAGGAGTTCAAGTTGAACACCCAGACTGATCTGTTCATCATGAGTCAGTTCCTGCTTGAGTTTGGCCACCCTTATATCATCTTCATCTTTCTTACGCCTAATCCTTTCGGCCAGCTCCCCCAGGGTATATTCCCGGATTTGTTCAATATCAAAGACAGCTGCCGCGCAGTCTGCCAGGCAATAAAGGAGTTCCTTTCTCTGTCTCATTGATTCTGGAAGAATCCTTCTGATTTTCTGCCGCGGGGTCAGTTGTTCCTCATCACTACTGCTGATATGGAAGTCCAGGATTTTCCGGGCGGCCTCACTGTCAATATATTGATCAAAGGATTTTTCAGCCTTCACATCTGGCAAAAAAAAGTATTTTTCCCCTTTTAGAGCTCCAAAGACCCTTTTTGTATCCAAATACCCCAGTTTCCGGAAATTATCCAGGAAGGAACGGCTGAAATCAAAGACCCATCCCATATTGATGGAATTCTTGATATATATGGTCCTACTGCCGGTGATATTGGGTTTTTTATTGATTCCCATCCCGGAAATATCGACCACAATTATGTTTTTGTATCCCCTTGCCCGAGCCATTTCATAGGGCATATTGTCAACAACTCCGCCATCAATAAAAGATTTACCATTGATAACAGTCTGCTCCAATCCAGGGAAGGCGGCACTGGCCATGAGATAATCCAAAACGGCCCCGGGGGGCATATCTTCCAGGAATTCATATTGAGGCTTAAAGTCGGAAACATTAAAAGTAACCACTCCCAAATCATTCCCAGAGCGGCGGATAGCCTCTTCGCTGAGGTGATTCTTTAGCATTTCTCTTAAGGGAGAAACATCAATTCCTTTTTTTTCGACAACGCTATGATAAAACTTCTTGAAGGCAGTCAGATTGGCCTTTCCAACCCGTATGGCTCCGTTTTCAAGGAATTCTTCTGGAATTTTCATGATAAAATCGACGCCAATATTGTCACCGATATATTCCAATTCCTTTGTAAGCCCCTGTGCCAGATACCCAGCAACTATGGCTCCGATTGAGTTTCCAATGAAGGCATCCACCTCAATACCCAGCTCGCTCAAAGCCTTCCAAGCACCCAGATGATAGACTCCTTTGGCCCCTCCGCCACTCAAGACAAGACAGTATTTTTCTTTTTTCCTTTTACTGAACATGAATGACCTCTCATAGTATCATTATGTCTGTATCAGGAATTGTTGCAATATAAAAAATCAGGCTGTTAGAGACTTCAAGCGCCTCAATTTTTCAGGAAGATACTGAAAGTAATCACAGTGCACCCTGGGAGAGAGCCTTGATTTCTGTTTTTCCGTCTCAAAAAAGGATGAAATCATCTGAGCGGTCCTGGCTGTGTGGTCCTCCAGAATAAATTGGTGATAGGGGTCTGATTTAAAGGGGAACTTGTTTAAATCTTTTATAAACTCAGCGGCATCTTTTTTCAGGCGACTCAGGCTGCTCCCTCTGCCCCAACCACTGGATGTGAGCATCCTGGCATTCAGTCTCTGTTCATATTGCCCCTTCTGAGGCAGAGCCAGGACCGGTTTCCTTAAATACAGGGACTCTGACAGGAGCTGATGCCCTGCGGGGGCAATAACTCCGGCACAACCGGCAAGAGAAGTGATAAAGTCCTTCTTTTTATCTGGAAAATAACGGAACTCCTGGTGGGGGAATTCTGCCAGAATAGATTTGACTTCATCAGAAGAAGACTCTTTGACATACACAAGGATATAGTCTCCTTTTACGGGTACAGCCTTTCTGATTTCATCTCTCAGTATGGGCCCGACATCTCCGTCATAAAAGGAGCAGATGATATTTTTTTGTGCCGGAGGAGTCATGACTGTTGCCACAAGCCTGGCTGTCACAGCATCGGGAAGCAGAGAGAGATACCGTCTGACAACAGCAGGATGATTCAAATTGAGCAAAGGCAACCCCGCTTTCCAGGCTGCAAGCGCCGTAAGGGGTTCAAAGTCGCTGATAACACCCTGAACATTCTTCTTTTTCATGTTTTCCGCAATGGTATCGGTGATTTCATTAAAGCGGAACAGTAGAGGAAGATTCTTTTGAATAGAACCAAAATAATCGACACGATGCCCTTGAAGAGAAAAATGGATACCCGGAATAAGATCCAGATCCGCAGGAGGACACTTTTCCTGTATAAAAGGAGCAATTGACTCAGGGCACAGAATTGTTAAATCCATTGACTTTGACAGGAAAGGCCACAGAGCAGCCGATCTGGAGGCATGACCTCTTCCTTCTCCCGCAACACCGTACATTATTTTCATTTGTTACTCCCCATTAAATCAGAGTTAGACGTTTACAGATGGCTTATTTAAGGGGTTTGAAAGTTATGCTTTGATAAGAAAATTGTCAGAAATTCATTGGACGGCATTTTTCACATATTTCTAACAATTCTTCATCAATTTCTTATTCAAAAAGCTGATGATTGTCCTCATTAAAAAATGATATAAAAAGGAATAGCACCATGTTACTTATGAGTGGTCTGCTTGAAAGGAAAGCCCCCATGACAGAAGACTGGAAAGAAATCTGTGAAAATCTGGATTACGCCTTCCAACCGATTGTCAACTGCTATACGGGAGATGTCTTTGCTTATGAAGCCTTGCTTCGGAATTGGGAGAATTGCGGATTTGCCAGTATTTTTGATGTTTTTGACCAATCCTTTGCGGATAGAACACTCTATGCAGTCGATCTGGAGCTTAGAAAAAAAGCCATTGAGAAATTCTGCACCATAGAGGGAAGCGGAGCGAAGGCTCTCTTCTACAACCTGGATAACAGGGTTCTGGAAATGCCGGATTACAGCCCCGGAAACACTCAGGGTATTTTGAGTTCTTTGGGGATTGCCCAATCAAACTTCTATTTTGAACTCTCCGAACGCCATGAATTTAACAGTTATTCAGAAACAATCCAGATATTGAATCAATATAAAAGACAGAATTTCAGAATTGCCATAGACGATTATGGCTCCGGATATTCGGGGCTTCAGCTCCTTTACCATTCAGAGCCGGATATAATTAAAATTGACCGCTTCTTTATTGCCGGCGTTCATAAGGACCAGAAGAAAAAACTCTTCGCAGAAAACATTGTGAATATGTCTCACTTAATGGGGATCAAAGTGGTTGCCGAAGGGATTGAAACAGAACAGGAATTAGACTTCTGCCGTGAAATCGGTTGTGATTATCTACAGGGTTTTCTCATTGCCCATCCGGAAAGAGAGATACAGAACCTTCACTCAACTTATATTCTGAATAACGACAACTCTCATTTTGGTAAAAGAAAAGGTGAAAATCAATCCCAACTCATAGAAGAGCGACTCACCGCAATAGCACCTGTGAAACTGGAGGATGAGGGAGTATCCATTCTCAAACGATTTCACAAAGACTCTTCCATTCGTCTTCTTCCCGTTGTCAGTGACAAGAATGAACCATTGGGAATCATCCGTGAAAAAGATCTAAAACAGTATGTGTATTCTCCCTTTGGGATATCCTTATTTCAGCACCACTTCAACAATATGGGAATCGAAACTTTTGTCACTAAGATTCCCATGGCAGAGGTAAACAACAGCCTTGAAAAGATCTTAGATATAAGTGCAGCCTATAAACGTTCTGAGGGTATTCTGATAACCCGAAACGGAACATATCTCGGATTTCTGGACCCATCCGATCTGATTCAGCTCCTATATGAACAGAAACTGGCTTTCGCCAGAGATCAGAACCCTCTCACGGAACTGCCAGGAAATTACACAATACACAAGAACCTCGCGGCAGTTTTGGAAAAAGGAGAACCGGGACAAAGGATCGTATTTTTTGATTTTAACCACTTCAAACCTTTCAATGACACCTATGGTTTCAGGATGGGAGACCGTCTGATTATCCTGTTCACTGAAATCTTAAAAAAGGTGTTCAACCTCGATAAAGATTTTATCGGCCATGTGGGAGGAGATGATTTTCTTATAATTCAATCTGATGTTCAGGGCGATGATTCTTGTAAACAGGTAAAACAGGCCCAGGCTTCCTTTGCCGAAGGAGCCCTGGCATATTATTCTGATGAACATAGACTCAAGGGAAGCTTACAAGCCCGGAACAGGAAGGGACAATGGGAAAGTTATTCCCTCATTTCTGTGAGTGCGGCCGTTCTGGATGTGAAGGCCCCCGGTTCGACAACACTGGATCAACTCAACAGCCTTCTCTCAGATCTGAAAAAACAAGCCAAAAGCAGACAAAATCACTTTGCCCGCCTTGAATTGAATCAGAGTATGAGCGATTTAAAGCCCAGTTGATATTCCAAATGGATGCTCTCTTCATCACTCAAATTTGGCCCACTTTCACTCCGGCAGACATATGCTTATTGAAAACTGCTGTCAAATCTGTATTATAAACAAATGAAACACTCAATAAAAGCAAAACAGAATAATTCCAAAAACTGTATCGTCTGCGGACTGGACAACAAGCTCAGTCTCAAAACCAAATTTTATGAGACTGAAGACAATGAAGTCATTGCCCTGTTTACAGCAGATGAAGTGCATCAAAGCTATCCGGGAATCACCCACGGCGGTATTTCATCGGCAATTTTGGATGAAACCATAGGAAGAGCCATCATGGCCCATTACGATGAAGATGTATGGGGAGTGACTCTGGAACTGAATCTGCGCTATAAAAAACCCGTTCCTCTGGGAGTAGATCTGAAGGCCGTGGGTAGAATCACCGCCGAGAGAGGGTCCCTTTTTGAAGGAACCGGCGAGATTCTTCTACCCGATGGAGAAGTAGCCGTCAGCTGCAAGGGAAAATACCTCAAACGGAACATTCACGACATTGCCAATGACTCTTTCACCGACACTGAATGGTTTTCCGTGGAAGACAAATCCAAAGTGAAGGAATTAGACCTTCCCTGATCCGGACCGAAGAGAGGGGCTCCTATGGACACTCCACCGCAAGCTCCTGACCAATTTTCCGGAGAGACTGGTAGACGTTTCCGGCAAGAGGAACTCCTTCCGCCAGGGACAGAGCTTCTGCTTCGAACTCTTTCTGACCCGCAAAATAAACCCGCTCATGCCCGGCCGCAGGACTCATACTGCGGATATCTTCCAGCATCTTGTCCATATTATGCCGGAACTCCAGAGCATCCATAAACAGGTTGATCTTCATGGCTCCAAAGCAGTGAGAAACCCGCGCGGATGATTCTCCCTTATCATAGATATCAGCACCCCAGGCCGATCCGGAAAGAACGCCTGTCATGATGTCTACCATCATGGCCAGACCGAAGCCTTTGTGACCACCGGAAGTCTCAGAATCTCCCCCCAGGGGAACAATGCCTCCGCCCCGTCTATGAAACATGTCATCCAGCAAAGGCCCTGGATCTGTGACGGTCAAACCGTCCTTGTCCACAGCCCAACCGGGTTTCAAACTTTTTTTATCCCGGTCATATATTTCTATCTTTCCCCTGGTCACAACCGTTGTAGACATATCCAGGACAAAGGCTTTTTCCCTATTTGCAGGAGCGGCAAAAGCCAAAGGGTTTGTTCCAAACATCACCTGTTTCCCAAAGGTCGGAACACCCAAGGCGGCCGTATTGGTCATGGAAATACCAATCATATCCCGGCTGAGAGCCTTCATGGCATAGTATCCGGCAATTCCGTAATGATTGGAATTTCTCACGGCACCAAAGGCCATACCGCTCTTTTCGGCTTTATCCAATAGGGAGTTCATGGTCTGACAGCTAACAGGAGCACCCAGAGCTCCCCTGGCATCGACCATCAAAGACACAGGAGTTTCTCTGATAATCTCCGTTTCGACATGGGGATCCATCAGACCGCTTTGTAAACCATTAATGTAGCGCTGCAAGCGGGCAACCCCATGAGATGGGATACCCCTGGCATCTGCAGCCACCAGGACGTCGGCACAATCCAGTGCATCCGCCGGATTCACACCACAGGCTTCAAAGGCCTTCACACAAAACTTCAGGAGCTCTTCTTTGTTGATTTTAACACTATCCATACAATTTTCCTTTTTTTTTACAGGGATGTTCTATTCTATTACAACGGCCTGGTTCTGAGCCATGACAGCAAGTTCCGCGGCCTTGAAGGCATGCTCCTGAGTCATGGCATTCTCCGTGCGATGGAGGCAGTCCAATATGAGTTGTCCGAAGAAAGGATACCCAACAGTACCGCTCACAGAAAAATGATGTTCCCCTTTTCCATCGACGAGATAGACCTGATCTCCCTGTGGGTCCCGGCAGATATCAACATATTTTCGAAGCTCAATATAACCCTCGGTTCCAAGTATGGTCGTCCGTCCATCTCCCCAGGTAGACAGACCATCCGGTGTGAACCAATCCACTCTGAAATACTGGGTGGCTCCATTATCTCCCAGGATTACGGCGTCTCCAAAATCATTAAATCCGGGATGTTCCTTATGATTATAATTTGCAACCTGACTGTGAGCAATCCGGGCTTCTTTGACTCCCGCAAAATGGAGAAACTGTTCGATTTGATGGCTACCGATATCACACAGAATACCCCCGTATTGTTCGGGGTTCCAAAACCAGTCAGGCCTGACTTTACCAAGCCGGTGAGGACCCGTTCCAAGGACTTGCAGTACCCTTCCGATGGCTCCCTGTTCGATCAGATGGCCGGCATATACAGCACTTTCGACATGAAGGCGCTCACTAAAATACACCGCATACTTTAATCCGGTTTCCTTCGTTTTATTGCGAGCCATCTCCAGCTGTTTCAGCGTTGTGAGGGGGGCTTTGTCTGTGAAGTAGTCCTTCCCATGATCCATGACACGCATTCCCAAGGCACAGCGCTCGGATGTAATCGCCGCTCCGGCAATGAGCTGAACCGAGGGATCATTCAAGATTTCTTCTTCGGATGACGCGATTTTGACTTCCCCATAGGTCTTTGAAAAAGCCGCCATCTTTAGAGGGTCCTGATCATAGACCCATTTGAGCTGCGCTCCTGCTTCTATAAGACCATTGCACATCCCATAGATATGACCATGCTCAAGGCCAATAACCGAAAATATGAATTCTCCCTCTTTGCACACAGGATTGGGTTTACCAACCGGGGCATAATTGGCTCCATCAGATTTCTGATTCATCTTTTATCCTCCCTTTTAATTTTCCAGACTCTCAAATTAACGGCAAGTCCGGCGGGAGTTATAAAAAAACTGATCAATTCGAGAAAAAACTTTTATTCCTATCGGCGATGAGCCTGAGTCCTTCGAGGATCAGCCAGGGTTCGTTCATGGTGAATCGATCCGTCAAAGGAGCAATGACAGAAGCCCGGCCTCCCGTTGCGATCACAGAAGCTGTTCCTCCCAACTCTGCTCTCATTCTGTCGATTAGAGCCTCAACCAGACCTGTATACCCCCAAACGACACCCGACTGAATCGATTTGATTGTATTAGTCCCTATGGCCCGTTGGGGCGGTTCCAACCAGACCTGAGGCAGCTGAGCCGTATGCTCAGAGAGGGCTTCCGCAGCAGCCTGTAGTCCGGGGGCGATGGACACACCCAGGATCTCTCCCGGTTCCCTAATAGCCGTGAATGTAAGAGCCGTTCCAAAATCCACGACAATACAATTGCCCTGAATGCGATGATAGGCCGCAACGGAATTACAGACGATGTCCGTTCCCAGCTCGGCTGGATTCTCTATTAAAATTTTAAGACCCGTCTTCACGCCCGGCCCGACAATCAGCGGATTAAATCCCGTCATCTGACGAACCATTTCCTGAATTTTCCCCGTAAGACCGGGTACAACAGAGCTGATGACCGCCTGGTTGATGGCCCCCCGGTCGACATTCCCCTCACGGAGGAGGTCCCGGACAAGGACTCCGTACTCATCGGGCATTTTAGAAGGATCCGTGCTGATCCTCCAGTGATTAATCCAATTTTCACCGTTATGGAGCCCCAGAACGATATTCGTATTTCCTACATCAACGGCCAGCAACATCATGATCCTCCTTCAAATCTTCCAATTGGGACCTTTTACCCTGATGATCCACTGATTTCCATGTAAGGATCACAGCACTGCAGATCAAGGCTGCAGCAGCGGCTTCGGCCAGACCATTGGCCAAAACGATGGCTCCGATCAACTCCCAGGGGAGTGCTCCGGCAATTCCAAGAGCGCCCAGAACAAGAAGAGTATTGGTTAGACTCCCCATTAGGGAGGCTAAGACAATGGAAATGGACAGAAATTTTCCCCTAAAAGCCTTAAAAACTAAAAAACTTGTCAAACCAATGAGAATCCGCGGAAGAACGGAAATGAGAGGATTGACAAAAAAGACATCCACAGGACCCGTGGGGGAAACAGCAGCCTGAATGAGGCTAAAAATACCGAAAATCAAGCCTATGATCATTCCCACCACCGGTCCTTCCAGGATGGCCCCGATAATAACGGGAACATGCATGATGGTCAGGGATGCGCCGGAAATCCAGGGAATAAATCCGAGGCGGGTGGCTCCCAAAACCACAGATACCGCCGCCATTACCGCGGTGATGACGATCTTACGTGTACGATTAGAATCTGACATTACTTCCTCCTATAGAGATTAAAAACCTGCTGAGCAGCAGCAATAAAAATCCTAAGATCAAAAAGACAAGAGCCCTTGTATCCCCCACGGTCCAGGGATATTCAGCGAGGCGGCTCCGCTCTTTCCCCGGCTCATAACAGCGCGCTTCCATGGCTTCCACGAGGATTTCGGCCCGCTCCAAAGCCGCCACAAACAAAGGGATAACCAAGGGTATGTAGAGTCTCATTTTTTTGATGAGTCCCATCTTCCAGGTTCCAAAAGAACCGCCACGGGAGGCCTGGGCCTTCGTAATATGCTCGGCTTCCATGGCCAAAATCGGTATAAACCGGAAGGTGATGGTGATCACCAGAGAAAGGTCGTGGGACAAACCCTTTTTGCGTCCCAAAGGCCGGAAGAGGATTTCCGCTCCATGACTGATCTCTGAAACGGTCGTAACCGATGTAAAGAGAGTAAAAAGCAGAAAAAGGCAGAAGAATCTGCCAAACAATTTACCCGTGAAAAGCAGATCTTCGGGGTGGAGTTCCCAGGAATAGAAGTGCAGGAGCGCTTCGGTCTGGTAGAAACGAGGAATTAAAAACATCTGTATCAGGGCTATGAGAAGTAAAAAAGGAAGCACAGGTCTGACGCCTTTGAGCAAAAACCGCAGTTTCAATCTCGCTAAACGGGCGAATATAACCAACAGAAAAAAAAGAAGGGGCATTTGGGGGATCAGCGGGGAAAAGAACACCATGCCCATCAGGACTAACAGGGCCATGATTTTGAGCGCGGGATTCAGATTATGGATCACCGTATTCCCAGGTTTATACTGTCCCATAGACAGGTTATGAAGAATTTCAAAATCATTCATATGATTTATCTCCTGAGGGGAGAAGGATTGAATCCAACAGCTCCCGGGGTGTCAGAATGCTTCCGGGATGAACAGCACCAAGGGCGGCGGCAATCCTCGATGAAAGAGGATAATCCAGCCCAGGAACCGAGGGGTCTTGGCGTGTAAAAAAGTCCGCCGCGTCTCCATCCCAGAAAATCTCGGAATCCTTGAAAACAACGAGACGCCGGGAGAGCCTCAGAGCCTGCTCCACGCTGTGGGTAACCGTGATCAGCGACATGCCCCGGGATTGAAGATCAAGGAGGATATTTTCAAGTTGATCAGCAGCCTCAGGATCAAGGCCGGCTGTAGGTTCATCCAAAAGGAGGATTTCGGGATTCATGGCGAGAACACCTGCCAATGCGGCTTTTCTCTTTTGTCCACCGCTGAGGGCCTTAACAGGAAAATCCCTGTAGGTTTCAAAGGGCAGTCCCACCTGATCAAGGGCCTCTTTGACTCTCAACGCCAGGGGCCGGCCCCGTAAACCCTGCTGAGAAGGACCAAAGGCCACATCATCTCCCACAAGGGGGGCAAAAAGCTGCTTTTCAGCTTGCTGCATGACAAGACCGATCCTCCAACGGAGTGCCCTGAGATCGGTTCTCTTATCTAGAGGATTCTCATGTAATAGACGGATTTCCCCTGAATCAGGCAGTAAGAGGCTGTTGAGAGTCTGTAAAAAAGAGGATTTCCCGGAACCGGTAGCCCCCAACACAGAAACAGATTCACCCCGATAAAGGGTAAAGTCCACATTTTTCAGGGCATACACAGGAAAATCCGTCCCCTTGGAATAGGAGCGGGAGACGCCCTTCAAAGAGATGACCTGCTCCTCCTGTTTTGAGGATCGAAGCTCTTCTTTGTTTGTAATTCTGCATCCTATGCCCCGGTCCTTGAGGGTTGAAATCAATTCCTCTTCTGTGAGAACAGGTGAAAATTGATCGGATTCTCCAAAAAGAAATCGATTTAATTCCTGAGCTGGTGTTTCCTTCAGATGCCAGCCTTTCAGACTCTCACTCCTTTGGAGAAACAATCTTGGTGTACCGTCTTCAACCAGATGTCCGTCATTCATCACCAAAACCCGGTCTGCGAGTACGGCCTGTTCCATAAAATGACTGATCCGGAGGATTGTATGCCCGGCATTTTGTAGCTCCACGAGAAGGCGGTTCAGCTGTGTTCTCCCCGAGGGATTCAGCATGGATTCGGCTTCATCTAAGATCATACAGCGGGAGCCCATGGCCAAAATACCTGCCATAGCCAAGCGTTGCTGTTGCCCCGCAGAGAGCTGATGTGTTCCTCTGAGGGATAAAGGGCTAAGGGAGGTTTCTTCCATGGACTGAATGACACGCTGTCTTATTTCCCGGCTATCTAGGACGAGGTTTTCAGGACCAAAGGCGATATCCTCCTCGACAACAGTGGCTACGATCTGAGAGGAAGGATTCTGAAAGACAAGCCCCGTATGACTGCGGATAGTTCGGTGGTGACCGGGGAAGGCTGTATCTAGGGAGTCCACCAGAATCTGCCCGCTTTTGGGTATCAAAAGTCCGATGATCAGCCGGGCCAGAGTGCTTTTTCCGGAACCGTTTCCCCCAACGATAGCCGTATGAGTTCCGGCTTCTAAACGAAAGCTCACTCCTTCGAGAGCAAGGCCGCTCTGCCCGGGGTACTGGAAGCTGACATCACGGAATTCAATAAACGACATAGATCCCCCTGAATCTTAAAAACAGGAGAGTATTTGAGTCCAAAGCGGATACTTGTTTTTTCTTCATTGTTCCCTCAACGTCCCGTTCCTTGGCGGATACAGGCGTACTGGTTCTTCAAATCTAATCCCTTAGGCTCTTTGAGTCAATATAGCCCCTCTTCGCTCATTGACGCCCATCCCCTGGTTACGTACAATTCAGGACAATTATGAAACCATTTTCACTCCTGATAAAACCGGCGTCCGCCGACTGCAATCTCCGCTGTGAGTACTGTTTTTACCTGGATCATATCTGCGAATCCCAAAAAACAAGGATGGATGATAAGACTCTTGATAAATTGGTGTTTTCCTATATGCAGACCTCCCAGCCCCAGTACTCCCTAGCGTTTCAGGGAGGAGAACCCACCATTATGGGTCTTCCTTTCTTTGAGAAACTCATCAAACTGGAACAAAAATATGCCCCGAAGGGAGCCGTTATAGCCAATGCGATCCAAACCAACGGTACTCTCATAACAGATGAAATGGCCGCCTTCTTTGCCCAGTATCAATTTCTGCTTGGCATCAGCATGGACGGTCCTCCCGAAATCCACGACCATTACAGAAAAACAGCCGCGAAAAAGCCCTCCCACCACCTGGTCATGAAAGGCCTTGAAAACCTAAACAAACACAAGGTGGAATACAATATATTGACCCTGGTCAATGACCTTAATAGCAGCCAGCCCCAACTTGTTTATGATTATTTATTTGATATGGGAATACGATTTATGCAGTTTATTCCCTGTGTCGAGTTCAAGCCCGATGGAGTCACTCCCGAACCCTGGTCGGTCCCACCAGAAGGATGGGGAGATTTTCTCATAGGAGTCTTCGACCGCTGGTTTAAGGATAGACATGAGGTTTCAATCAGGTTTTTTGACTCAATTTTGAACAAGATGGTTTTTGGAAATCCGACCACCTGCGACATGGATAAAAACTGCTGCCAGTATTTTGTAGTGGAGTACGATGGATCGGTCTATCCCTGTGACTTTTTTGTCACAGAAGACCTGAAACTTGGAAATATCCATACTGGAAACTGGAAACAATTTATCACAGATAAAACCTACAGAGAGTTTGGCAATGCCAAGTTGAAATTCAGTGATGAATGCACATCCTGCCCCTGGCTCTCTTTTTGCCATGGAGATTGTCAAAAGAACAGAACTGGACTCAAGAATGATGGATTATCCTATCTCTGTCCCGGATTGAAGAAATTTTACAGCCATGCCCTACCGCGGCTCAGATCTCTGGCTGATCAAATCAAACTGGAAAGGTCTCAGAGAAGAAACTAGGTCACGCAAAATCCGGGAACTTATATCCCTGATCTATCAACAGCCTATTTTGGATTTTATACAAATAAATCATTATACTTACAGCACAATTGTGCAAAGCACAGAACTGTTTATCAATAAGATCATAATGAGGAGTTCTTAAATGAACCTGAAGGATAAGAAATTATTAATCCTGGACGGGGCCTGCGGGACGAGTATCCAGAACATGGACCTGCCCGATGCTGTGTGGGATGACAATGAGGGCTGTAACGAATACCTCTGTCTGACGGCTCCCGAGAGGATTACCGAAATGCATCTTGAGTTTCTAAAAGCCGGTGCGGATGTCATCGAAACAAACAGCTTTGGTGGAACCAGCATTGTCTTGGGAGAGTATGGTCTGGAGGACCGGGTCAAAGAGATCAACACCGCAGCAGTCATGTGTGCCAAAAAAGCGATAGAACAGCATGGTGCCGGATGGATAGCCGGTTCGGTTGGCCCGGGAACAAAGCTTCCCTCCCTAGGACACATCAGCGTGGATGACCTGGCGGCGGCCTATAAGGAACAAATTGAGGCTCTGGTTGATGCCGGCGTCGATCTGATTCTATTGGAAACAGCCCAGGACATCCTGCAGCTAAAGACAGTCCTCGTGACCTGTTACGAAGTATTGGAAGAAAAAAAACAGGATATTCCCGTCATGGTTTCGGTCACCATTGAGAGCACAGGGACCATGCTCGCCGGTACGGATATTGCCGCGGCGGCGGCCATCATTGAACCCTACCCGGTATTTTCCTTTGGTTTAAATTGTGCCACCGGGCCGGAGGATATGCTCAGCAGCATCCGATGGCTCAGTCATAATTGGCCGGGACGGATTTCCTGCCTCCCCAACCAGGGTCTGCCCGAAATCATTGACGGCAAGACAACCTACCCCATGTCTCCCGATGCCTATGCGGGAGAGTTAAAAACCTTTGTAGCCGACTGGGGTGTATCACTGGCAGGCGGCTGCTGCGGAACCACTCCGGTCCATATTGCGACCTTGAAAAAAACTCTGGCGGAATCTGCTCCCGCCGAAAGGAAGATACAAGCATGAAGCCTTCCATAGCAAGCTTATATGAGGCTGTTGACCTGATTCAGCCCATCAAACCTTTGATCATTGGAGAACGGTGCAACGCCAACGGTTCACGCCGGTTCAAAGAGGCTCTCCTAAATGATGATTATGATACCTGCCTAACCATAGCCAGAGAACAGGAGGCCGTTGGAGCCCATGTCCTGGACCTCTGCACCGCCTATGCGGGCCGGGATGAGATGAAGGACTTTGAGATTCTGATCCCCAGCTTTGCTTCATCCCTCAAGGTTCCTCTGATGATCGATTCCACCACACCAAGTGTCATCGAAAAAGCCCTGAAACTCTATCCGGGCCGATGTATCGTCAACTCGGTGAATCTGGAAGATGGCGGCGTTAACATCTACAAGGTTTTAAAGCAGGTCAAAAAATACGGAGCCGCGGTAGTCGCCCTGACAATCGATGAAAAAGGGATGGCCATGACCACGGCGGACAAGGTTGCTGTAGCCAAAAGGATCTACGCTATTGCCGTCGATGAAATGGGTCTCCGTCCCCAAGACATTCTCTTTGATCCTTTGACCTTTACCATTGGCGCTGGAGATGAAACCCTTAAGGATGCGGCGATTCAGACCTTAGAGGCCATCAGGGGCATCAAAGAGGAACTCCCCGGCTGTCTGACCATGCTGGGACTCAGCAATATCTCATTCGGATTGTCTGCGGTATCACGGAAGATCCTCAATGCCGTTTTCCTTCACGAAGCCTTGGAGTACGGCTTGGATTCCTGCATCATCGATGCGGCCAAGGTCATTTCGCTGGCCTCGATCCCGGAAGAAGACAGGGAAATTTGCCTGGACCTCCTTTATGATAGAGTCAAGAATCCTGAAAAGTCTCCCCTGCTGACATTCATCGACCATTTCAGCACGGCTACAGCCGATAGTGACAATGAAGAAGATACGAAATGGAAGCCCATTGAGACACAACTGTATGACAAGGTTGTCACCGGAAACAAGGATGATCTTGAAGATGTTTTGGATATGCTTCTCCAGAGGCGATCCCCCCTTGGGATCATCAACGATATCCTTGTCCCGGGGATGCGTCATGTGGGAGAACTCTTCGGCAAGGGTGAGATTCTTCTGCCCTTCGTCCTTCAGTCTGCGGAGGTCATGAAGACCTCTGTCCGATATCTGGAACCTCTAATGGAGAAATCCGACGAGGAGAGCCGTTTGAAGATCCTCCTGGCCACCGTACAGGGAGATGTCCATGATATCGGTAAAAATCTTGTGGATATTATCCTGAGCAACAACGGGTACAAGGTCTACAACATAGGGATTAAGGTTCCCGCCGAAACAGTGATTCAGAAAGCCCGCGAATACGATGTAGACATCATAGGTCTCAGTGGACTCCTCGTAAAATCAGCCATGGTAATGGCCGAAAGCCTCCCCCAGTATGAAGAAGCTGGTTTTAAAGTACCCATCTTCTTAGGTGGAGCCGCTCTCACTAGAAAATTTGTGGCAGAAAGCTGTGTTCCCGGCTATGGTTCTCCCGTCGTTTACAACCAGGATGCCTTTGATGCCCTGAAAAAAGTACGCGACTTTGAAGCAGGAACCCTGGAAGCCACCACATGGACGGCTCCCAAGGATGTAAAAGAAGTCAAACCGGGGCTAAAAGATGCAACCATATCCAGGGTAAACCCTGTCCCGGAACCTCCCTTTCTGGGAGATAAGATAGTCAAGGACATAGACCTGGAAGCTGTGCTGAACCTGGTGAATAAACAGGCTCTTTTTCGGGGCCGCTGGGGCTATAGACGGGGCAAGATGTCCGCCGCAGAATATGAAGATCTGATAAAAACCAAAGTGGAACCACTGTATGAAGAGTTCCGTCACCAATTTCTTCATGAAGGGCTCATTGACCCCAAAGCCGCCTATGGCTACTTCTCCTGTGAAAGCCGGGATGATCATCTGGTGATGTTCCACAACGACAGGGAATTTGACTATGGGTTCCCCCGTCAGGCAGAAGCGCCGTTCCTCTGTCTCTCCGATTATTATAAGAGTGCAGAAGAAGGAGGAGATGTGGCCGGTCTTTTTGTCGTAACCATAGGAGATGAAGTATCCAAACGGACGGCCGAACTCTATGAGGCCGACGCCTACCATGACTACCTGATGCTTCACGCCTTCTCAGTTGAAGTCACCGATGCACTGGCTGAGTACTGGCATAAAAGGATGCGCCAGGAGTTGGGAATTACCAGTACAGAACCGGAGAGCATCCATGGATATGTAACCCAGCAGTATCAGGGATCACGCTATGGATTCGGATACCCCTCCTGTCCGGATATTTCGGCTCATGGTCTTCTTTTTGACATGCTGGATCCTTCTCGAATTGGTATTACATTGACAGAAAATTTTGAAATGGTTCCTGAACAGAGCACATCCGCTCTTGTAGCCCATCACCCCCAGGCAAAATACTTTGCCGTATAATCCATTTATGGAAAATAGGAGACCTTGATAATGAAATACATATGTGTCAATTGCGGCTACATCTATGATCCCGCCGTAGGAGATCCCATGGGAGATATCCCTGAAGGAACTGCTTTTGAGGATCTCCCCGAAACATGGGTTTGTCCTCTGTGTTATTCCACAAAGGATTTGTTTGATCCCGTAGACTGAACCTTTTCTAAGACAAATAAAACCAAATTACAAATAGACCAAGGAGAAAATCTTGACCCCTTTTCTTGAACGCATCAAAAAGCAGCCCCTCGTTTTTGACGGAGCCATGGGTACAATGCTCTACACCAAGGGAGTCTTTCTGAACCGTTGTTATGATGAACTGAATCTGACAAACCCAGAAATTGTAGGAGAAATCCACAAAGCCTACAGCGAAGCAGGAGCGGATGTTCTGGAAACCAATACCTTTGGTGCCAACCGCATAAAACTCACCGAACATGGTCTGGGAGAAAAAGTCAGAGAGATCAATGTGGCCGCAGCCGGGATTGCCAGACAATACGCCATGGACAATCTTTATGTGGCAGGCTCCATGGGTCCCTGTTTGAAATCGGGGCAGATCTTGGGAGAGAACAGGCGGGAAGAACTGAGTGAGGTCTTTTCGGAACAGGCTCAGGCTCTGAAGGAAGGAGGGGTCGATCTCATCCTTCTGGAAACATTCAGTCATAGCGAAGAGCTGATCCTGGCTGCCCAAGCCGCCGCCGAAACGGGTTTACCAGTATGCGGATGCTTCACCCTGACAGAAGAGGGTTACACCCCCGGAGGGGAGAGTCTGGAAGTACTGATGCAGGGCCTCGACAGCTGTGAGGCCCTGGACCTGGTGGGACTCAACTGCGGAACCGGCCCTTCCCATACCTACAACTGGGTAGAAAGGGCTCTTCCTCTCACACAAAAACCATTGATTGCCATGCCCAATGCAGGATTTCCCAAAGAACAGGACGGTCGGATGGTCTACCTTACAAATCCTGAATATTTTGCCAGTTACGCCCAAAAATTCATAAAACTGGGAGTCAGCGGGATAGGAGGATGCTGCGGTACAACCCCGGAACACATCCTCAAGGCTTCACGGACGGTCAAGGCCACCTCCTTAATAAAGCAGCATGTGGAAATTAAGGTTGTCGATAGAACCGCATCGGATGTGCAACCTGTCCCCCAGGAAGAGAAATCGAGACTGGCTTGCCTCCTGAAACAAGGGAAGATGGTGACATCTGTGGAAATAACCCCTCCCAGAAGCACCGATCTGACTGGTTTCATCAGCAAGGCAAAGGCCTGTGCCTACCATGGTGTGGATGCCATCAACATCCCAGACGGTCCTCGGGCCAGTGCCAGGGTATCACCCATGATCGCCGCCTCTATCATCCAGAAAGAAGCGGGCATAGAAGCGGTACTTCATTATACCTGCCGGGACCGGAACCTTCTGGGAATGCAGTCTGATATACTGGGATCCGTAGCTGCCGGGCTGAACAACTTTCTGGTCATCACCGGAGATCCGCCCAAGTCGGGAGACTATCCTGAAGTCACAGGTGTATTTGACGTAGATTCCATAGGACTGACCCAGGTCATCCTGGGACTCAATTACGGTCGAGATTTTGGAGGAAACCCGATTACTCCTCCCACAGGTATTTTTACGGGTGTGGGAGCGAACCCCTGTGCGGTGTCTCCGAAACTGGAACTAGACCGGTACAGAAGAAAACTGGAAGCCGGTGCCGAGTTTGCCATAACCCAGCCCGTATTTGATCCCGATGCCCTGTTGAAATTCATGGATGAAGCATCGGCATTCGGAACGATTCCCGTGGTAGCGGGAGTATGGCCTCTAGTCAGCTTTAAGAATGCCGAGTTCATGCGTAATGAAGTTCCCGGGGTGGAAGTTCCCGACAGTGTTATGGAAAGGATGAGCCGCTGCAAAACCAGGGAAGAAGGGATTGCAGAGGGCATTCGGATTGCCTCGGAAATATGCAGAACCATCGAACCCTATGTCCAGGGCTATCAGGTAAGTGCCCCCTTCGGCCGGGTAGAACTGGCGCTGAAAGTTTTAGGAATGGATACAACTATATGAGAGAACAACTGAAGATTTTCTGCGGCGGTGCCAATCCAGATTTGACAGCCGACATTGCCCACGCTCTGGACCTTGAACAGAGCCTTCTGAAAATGGCCCGTTTTTCCAACGACAATCTGTCTGTGCAGGTACTGGAAAATGTCCGAGAAAGAGATGTCTTTATAGTGCAGTCCCTGACGACACCGGTAAGCGAACACCTCATGGAAATGCTCATTACCATGGATGCCCTGAGGAGTGCTTCCGCGAGGCGGATTACGGCTGTAATCCCCTATTACTCCTATGCCCGGTCAGACAAGAAAGATGCTCCCCGCATCTCCATAACCGCCAGGCTCATAGCAGATCTGTTGAAAACCGCCGGAGCCGACAGGGTTCTGACGATGGATCTTCACTCTCCCCAGGTTCATGGATTTTTCAGCGTACCCGTGGATCACCTCACTGCAACATCCCTCATAGCAGACTACTTTGTAAACAAACCAGGCAGAGAGAAGATGATCGTAGTGGCCACTGATGCGGGGGGCGCCAAAAGAGCAGGCCATTTTGCACAGCACCTGGATGTGCCCATTGCCATCGTAGATAAGAGACGGATCAGCGATACAGCAGTAACTCAGGGGGAAATTGTAGGGAATGTACGGGGAAAAGTCTGCATCATATTTGATGATGAAATAGCCACAGGTTCTACCATTCTGGAAACGATGAAGACCCTTAAAAATGCCGGAGCTGCCAGCATCTACGTCAGTGCCGTACACGGTGTACTCAGCGCTGATGCAGTTCCCCGCCTCAAAGAAGCGGGGATGGAAGAACTGGTTCTGACCAATACGGTTCATATCCCCGATGACAAAAAAATGGAAAACTTGACCGTCCTATCTGTAGCCCCCCTGCTGGCCGAAGCCATCAGAAGGATTCACACAGGAGAAAGCATCGGAGAGATGTTCCCTTAGCATTCAGGTTCAGCCGGTTATAAACTGGCTGAACTTTTCAGAGAGGTCCCGGGTAATACTGTCTAGGTCATCCCCAAGCAGCTGCAGCTTTTTCATGGCATCGACCACTTCGGATGCCTTTCTATTGATCTCATCTACACCAATTGCGACTTCTCCGGATTTTGATTTAATACCCAACAAGGAAGTACTTGTCGAATCGATCCCCCTGTGAATTTCAGAAGACCCCTGACTGACCTCGTTTGTCACATTGTTAATCTCTTCTGTTGATTCCATAACCTGCCGGCCCCCTATGGTGAGTTCCGAGACAGAGTTTTCAATTTCGTGGAAGGCATTCACCGTAGACTCGACCTCTTCAGAAATCGAGTCGAATATTCTCAGTGTTTTTACAACATTTTCTGATGTATTGCTGACTCCAATGGTAATATCCTTAATCAGCTTGCTGATGGTTCCTGATGATTTACCCGAGGTTTCAGCCAGTTTCCTGATTTCATCAGCAACAACGGCAAAGCCTTTTCCCGATTCTCCTGCATGAGCCGCTTCAATGGCCGCATTCATAGACAACAGATTAGTCTGGGCCGCAATATTATTAATCGTGACAGCCATTTCCTGAATCTTGGATATCTTTTCCGCGACGACTGCAAATTCCTTTGAAGTCTGATCTATCTGTTTTTTACCCTCTTCTGCAATATTCTTAAGATCGGCGGTAGACTCTTTTTTGGCCACAGTAATATTGCCCACATTGTTCAAAGAAGCAATCATCTGGGTGATGGCGGCCGTCGATTCTTCAACCATGGATGCCTGGGATGAGATCATATTATCAAAGGAACTAGTATTGGAAGTAATCTCTTCCATGGCCGTTGCACTTTCACCAATATTGACATTCATTTGCTGCAGCTGATTTCTGACGGAATTGATATTCATATCAATGTCACCAATGGAGGCAGCCGTTATATCCGTGTTGGAACTCAGTTCTACACTGATGTTATGAGTTTTGCTCACAGCCATTTGGATACCGATGATCAGGGATTGAAGGTTTTCAATGAAGGCATTGAAATTATGAGCAACATCACCAACTTCATCCTTGCTGAGAACCACAAGTCTCTGTGTCAGATCGGCATCCCCACTGGAAATTTTCAAAAGAGAGTCGCTCACATTGCGCAAGGGAGCAAAAATTTTTCTTACAATTATATAAATCAATGCTGAAAATAAGATGAGAGCCAGAAAAGAACTCAAGACCAAAGCATACAAAATGGGTGTCAAACGGCTTTTGAAGGCCTTGGTGGGGATGGCGGAGACATAGATTCCGTCCTCTGTATATTGATAGTGTGTATAAACCTCCACCCCTTCGAAGGTATAGGTAAATCTTCCAGTTTTTTCTTTGAGAATCCTCTGACCAAACTCATACTGAGTCAGATCTTCACCGATTCTATCGATCTTTGAGTGATGAATAACGGAATTGTTTTCTTCAGAAATGATATAGGCATATCCACCATCCTTATAGGGATAGGTCATTAAAAGATTCTGAAGATTAGACAGCACCTTCAAATTTGAAAGTTCCGTCGGTTCTACACCAATTTGTACCAACCCGGAACCATCGGGTAGAGAGACCGCGATGTACTGGAAGAATTTGCCATCCTGTTGCCGGTTCTGCGGTTCCTGGGCCAGTTTCCCCTGGGGATTACCCAACAGTTCAAGAAATGGTTTTGTCTCTTCGTTCTGAGAAAAATCAAGACCGAAAGATTCCGGGTCAGAACCTGCAAAAAGGATACCACGGCTGTCTATGATATGTATTTCATCAATGCCGATGGCAGACGCCAGTTCCTGCATTCGTTCCGTGGATACCAGGTCGGGATTCTCATTAACAATGTAGGCGATGCTCCTGGCAATTTTTATATAATTGTTATTCATGCCCTCTTTCATAAATCGCATGTTCTTATTGAACATTTCATTCTCGTTGAGAAGATTCTCAAGTATAGTCTGGGTGCTCACCTCAAGGACATTATCTATTTCATGGGATATATTCGTATAACCGATGATCGAGACGATACTCACTGCCAGAACAAGCATGATCGCCACGGGAAGAATAATCTTGGATGTAATTTTCATATACAGGACTCCTAAAATTCTATAATAAAACAAATATTTTTTTAACTCTCACTCATTTCCTAATGAGCCAATTGAACTTGCACAAACACTGTATGGGTCCGGGAAGATCGGCTGGGTTTGGTAGAGACTGTGGATGTCAGCATATTCACAGACCCTGCAATCTCTAACTCACGATCATCCTTCCCGATAAGATCGGGCCACAGCCCTTCATTGAGGGAAATGGTCCCCGCCTTTATATCCTCGGTGATGAGAACAGGAACTCTAATACTTCCCTGTGCACTTGTCAAAATGACCTCAGAGCCTGATACTATGCCCCTGATAGAGGCATCTTCAGGATGCATCCAGACTCGCTTGTCATCATCCTTCTTAAATCCCGGAATATTAGAATATTGGGAATGAATCCCATGCAAAGAGTGGGGAGTAATCAAATACAGAGGATATTCTGGGTCATGGGGAAGGACAGACCTGAAATGGGGGTGAGCCGGAAAACCCAGGGTTTCATAAGCCAAAGGAGAAATTTCAATTTTACCTGAAGGGGTTTGAAGAGGATGAGCTTCGGGGTCTGCGATAAAATCGGAGAAAGCATTTCGATCCTGTTCTTCCCCGATAAAGAGTCCCTCCCTTTTGAAAGCATCAATATCGCTGATATCTGAATCCTCAAGGAAGGCATCGATCCACTCCGATTCACTGCGTCCGGCGCTATAGGATTCACCAAAACCAAGGCGTTCAGCCAAGGCTGAAAAAACACCATAGTCTGTGAGGACAGATTCGGGAGGTTCTGCGGCTTTTGCCGAATACAAAAGGAAGTTCCCTGCAGGAACCACCACATCGCTACGCTCTAAAAAGGTTGCTACGGGAAATATAACATCACACAGGGCCATGGTGGGAGTCATAAAAAAGTCATGACCGATAATCAATTCCAGCTTCTGAAAAGCCCTAATATTCTTTTGAATGTCGCTCCCCTGGGCCAGAAGATTGCTGCCTGTGATATAGGCTCCTTTGAGATCAAGACCTGTCTCTTTATAGGGTTCTTCTTCCTGCAGAATATAATCGGGCCATTCATACACAGGGATAGTAGGATCATTCTGTGATGGCACAGGAAATTTCCCGCACCGGGGACCCTGCATTTTTCCCCAGAACATGCCTCCCGAACTGCCGCCGGATTTCCCGATGTTCCCTGTTGCCAATTGCAAAGCCACAGGCATCCGTGCCGCTTCCTCTCCCCCGATAGCCCGCTGGAGAGAGAGCCCGGGTAAGAGAGCCGCCGGTTTAGTCCATGCGTACAGATTTGCCAATTTTTCGATTGATTCAACGGGAATCCCGCAGATCTCGGAGGCCCATTCGAGATTCTTGGGAATTCCATCGGTCTCTCCCATCACATAGGCTTTCAAGGAGGCAAAACCCCTGCTATAACATTCAATAAAAACATGATCCTGCAGATCGTTACGAATAATGTAAAACAAAATAGCAGCCATCAGAGCCGTATCCGTTCCCGGGTGAATGGGAATCCACCAACTCCCCATGAGATGAGCCGTCCTGGTTCTACGGGGATCTATGACCACAATGGGAACACCCCTCTTCTTAGCTTCGAGGATACGAGGGGTCATTTCACAGCCCATACGGGTATCAAAGGCGTTGTATCCCCAGAGGATGATGAGTTTGGAATGTCTTAGGTTACCCGCATCCATACCGCTCAGTTTGCTTCCAAAAACGTAGGGCAAAACAAAGGAGGCAGCCCCGTTGCTGTAACTTCCTGTGGCCCTTGTTGCTCCGCCCCAGAGGGTTAAAAACCGTGAAGTCAGGGCAGAATTTTGATGCAATGTCCCTCGACAGGCTCCCCCGCTAGAAAGATCAAGAAGAGATGTGGGTCCATATTGTTTTTTAAAATTTTCCATCCTTTTAGAGGCATGATCCAGTGCCTCATCCCAGGAAACTTCCCTAAAATCCCGGCGTGCATCATGGGTATTTGTAAACCGCCGGGGATGCCCGTCTAAACGCAAAAGAGGCTTGGTCAACCGCTCTGGGTGCTGATCGATTTCCATAGCATGAAAACCCTTGCTGCACCCCTTCATATAAGGAGTTCCTAAGGGATTATTGGAAATTCGGATAATGGTACCATCCTCAACATGAGCCAGGAGGGGACAACCGCCACCACAGTCTTTGTTACAGGAAACGGGGTAGGTTTTCATGGCCCCATATTAACCCAAGCACCAGTATGTGGAATAGTTCTGGAATTAAAATAGTTTATATTTCTACAGGAAGCTTCGTTTCATGATTTATCCTTGACATCACTGGGGATATCCATTGTAATTCATCCATGAACCTTACAATGATTGTGAACCCCAATGCGGGTAAAAAACAGGGAATGATTCAGGCACAATATGCTGCAGAAGTACTGCAGAACCAGGGCATAGGAGTGGTCATTCTTGAATCCCGCAAGGCCGGAGAAACACGGACTCTGGCAGAGAATCTGGACCTTCATGATGTCGATGGTGTTCTGGCAGTAGGTGGAGACGGGACTCTCTTTGAGGTCATCAACGGCTTACTGATGAATCATGACTCAGTACCGGTTCCTCTGGGACAGATTCCTGTGGGAACTGGAAACTCCTTTATCAAAGATTTGGGAGTTGAATCAGTAGACGATGCCCTTCAAATGATCACATCTGGCAATACGAAAGGAATAGATTTGGGATACTTTAGCTGCAGTGACGGGGCATACTACTTCATAAACCTCCTGGGCACAGGCTTTGTATCCAATGTGGCCTACAGGGCAAAAAAGTATAAGATGTGGGGTTCACTCAGCTACGTACTGGCCGTTCTGGAAGAACTTTTATTTCTGAGGTTCACCCCCATAGAACTTGAAATTGACGGTAAGCTCATGAACCGCAATGCATTATTTACAGAAATCTGCAACTCCCGCTACACCGGCGGAGACATGATGATGGCACCCGATGCCGAGATTGACGATGGACTTCTGGATATCATCCTGATGAACAAGACAACAAGGAGTCGTTTACTCAAACTTTTCCCATCCATTTTCAAGGGAACACACATCAGCAACAAAGCCATAGAAACCTACAGAGGGAAGAAGATTATTTTAAGATCGGACCGCCCTCTTCTGCTGACACCCGATGGGGAAACCTTTGGAACCACCCCCATCGAAGTGACCATGCATCCCTCGAAGTTACGGATGTATTGTTAGTGTACCGCCTCACCACAATCTTTGGTTATATTTCCTCCGTCTTGCTGCTACTGCTGATTCTGATATTGGTGATTTTGCAGAATGTTTTTCGAAATCAGAGACTCTTTGATCCTGTAATCAAGGGGTTGTGTCGCCAGATTCCCAGAAACTTCGGAATCAAGGTCCAAGTAGAAGGGAATCTGAATCTTGATCCCTCCAGGGGATATGTGTTCTTTTCAAACCATGTGAACATCTTCGACCCTATACTCCTTTATGGATACATTCCTTTATTCCTCAGAGGCATTGAACGTGAAGAGCATTTTTCATTGCCTCTCTGGGGTACGATTGTCAGGCAAATCGGCAACATACCCATCAGCCAGAGGGACACCAAATCGGCCCTGAATAGCCTGAAAATAGCGGGCAAAATCATCAAAGACGGGACATCCATCATCATTTTTCCTGAAGGGCACAGGACGCGGGATGGAAAACTGCAGACCTTTAAACGGGGTCCTTTTCATCTGGCCAGGAATGCCCACACAGACATGGTACCAGTGGTTTTGAAGGGCCTTTGGGAGGTTAAAACAATTCACTCCCTGTTTGTAAAGCCGGGTTCCATCAAAATTATCTTTGCCGAACCGATCCCCGCTCAAAGTATTCAGGACACAAGTGATAGAGATCTCAGAGTCAAAACCAGAGGATTGATCCAGGAAATTCTGGATCAGAACTCTGATGCTTAGATCACAACTTTTCAGGCTCAAAAAAACCGCTCCCCAGAGGAAGCGGTTTTTCATATCCAATGGATGCCTTTACAGAAGTGGAATTGAAACTTCAACGCCTTTTTGAGAGGCGGAAAGATACGCCGCATAGACTGTAGAGATTGTATCGGCCGCCAGCCTGCTGTCCGACTCGGGGGCCGTTCCAGATAGAGCATTTGAATAAAAGCTCTCCATCTCATTCTGATAACCAGTAAACCAGTCCTCATCGGGAGATGTGAAGGCCCAGCCCTCCTTGGTCCCTATTTTTTCAACCACATAGAGATCATCAAACTGTTCCTTTTGCGGATTATAGGTTTGCAGAGCCGTATTCGGATTGATATTGATCACGGTTCTGTGATTGGAGGCATAAACTTCCATATGATTGTATACACCGCCCATCACAACTTCGGATGCAAAAATATCTCCGACGGTTCCATCACTGAACGTGATGTGCAGTGCACCGTAATCTTCGATATCTTTATATCCTGTGCGCAAAAAACCGTCATCCTGATAGTTCTTATTCCGAGTCAGACTATGAGTCCTTGCCGTCACAGAAACAGGCCGAATCTCGGAGTTTCTAACACGTCCCTCCACCGATTTTAGATACAGTGCCGCCGTTAAAGGATGAACAGACTTGCCCATAATTGAGCCCCCGCCTGAAAACGTCCAGTCTCCATAATAGGGAGAGTGAGATCCGCTGTGGCTCTCTTCCCCCAGAATTCTGAGGATTTGTCCTTTCGTTTTCTCTATGACTTCCCGCTCTTTCTGTACGGCCGGAGCATAAACCCAGTTTTCGGCGTAGAAGATTGTCCCGGAACTCTCTTTTTCAGCCTGAAGGATTCTCTTGATACTGCCTAGAGCCTCATCCATTCCGACCTTCCGGTCAAAGGAGTCTCCCGAAAAATCAGACACTCCCCTCCCAAAATATCCGGTAAAAGGCTTTTCTATAATGACATGCTTATCCCTGTTCAATGCTTTCACGGCAAGATCTTCATGACTTGCCGGCGGGGTACAGAGGTGGACAACATCACAGCAATCCAGCAGCTCATCCACACTGGTGCGAACCGGAATGTTTCTTTTGAGTGCGAACTCCCGGCAGCGGTCTACATTTGGAGAATAGACACCGCAAACCTCAACATTAGCCCCATAGACACGGCACAAGGCATCATAGTGAAAACTCGCCGAAAACCCGCTTCCTAGAAGTCCTGCTCTGATTTTTTTCTTTTCCATATCAGCCTCTCTTCTTCCTGAAAATCAACTGTGCTACATACATCTTGAGCCGGTGGAACCAGAGGGTCCTGCCCACAATGGCAAAGACTATAAAAAAGATCAGAACCAGACAAATAGGGCGGGACACAAAGGGGAGAAGAGAACCGTCGGAAAGGACAAAAGCCCGTCTGAGGTTCTTATCCAGAATGCTACCCAAAATGATACCCAGAATCATGGGGGCCACGGGATAATCCATCTCCCGCATGAGATATCCCAAAATACCAAAAGCAATCATAACCTTTACATCAAAAGTCCTGCTGGCCAGAGCATAAGACCCGATCACACAGAGGGTAAAGATAACGGGTATAAGCTTTGTACGAGGAACCTGAAGAACCTTCACCAGAGACTTCACCATGGAAAGCCCCAGAATCATCATGGCACAGGTGGCCATAAAGACCATGGCCACAACCTTATAAACGAACTCTGGAGATTCAATCATGATGAGCGGCCCCGGACGGATTCCATGAATGAACATGGCGGCTAGCAAAACAGCGGCCGGTGCTGACCCCGGAATGGCCAGGGAAAGAACAGGAATGACAGCCCCGGCTGCGGCGGCATTGTTTCCGGTTTCAGAGGCAATAAGTCCTTCCACACTTCCCTTTCCAAAGAGTTCACTCTCCTTGCTGCCTCTCTTGGCAAAGTCATAACTGACCCAGGCGGCAATGTCTTCTCCAACACCTGGAATTGCGCCGACAAAGGTTCCGATAAAACCTGAACGGATGATGGTCTTCCAGTATTTGACAATCTGCCGTGGATGGGGAATGACATTCTTAATCGGAGTGTTAATGACTTCTGAACGATGACTCTTCATGAGGGTGAGAATCTCAGCCATACCGAAGGCTCCCACCATGGCGGGAAGAAGGTCGATACCTCCAGAAAGATTCACATTGCCAAAGGCGTAGCGGATATGGGCATGGATACCCTCCATCCCTACCATAGCAACGAACAGGCCTAAAAATCCGGAAATCCAACCCTTAAGAGGATCCTTGGGTGCCGTGAGGTTCCCCGAGATAATGATGCCGAAAATAGCCAGCCAGAAAAATTCATAGGACTGAAAATCCAATGCGAAATTCCCCAGAATGGGTGTAAAAAAGGCAAGCATAAACATCCCGATGACAGAACCAAGAAAGCTGCCTGTTGTTGCAATACCAATGGCTTCTCCCGCCTTGCCTTGTAGGGCCAGGGGGTGCCCGTCAACCGAGGTTGCGGCATTGGCCGGAGTACCGGGTATATTCAAAAGGATAGCCGAACGGCTCCCCCCATAAATGGCACCGATATACATACACATTAGAATTAATACGGCCGTATCGGCGGGCATTTTATATGTCAATGTTGTCATGAGGGCAACACCCATGGTTGCCGTCAATCCGGGGAGCATACCGACAATGATACCCAGCTGAGTGCTCCCTAAAACGATTAATACAACCTTGAAAGAAAGGAATCCCCCAAGGCTGTCCAGAAACATAAATATTCCGTCAAACATACAATGGTCTCCTTAGGGTAAATCTACGAGAAATAAATATTGAAAAGCCGCACTGATAACAGCAGAGCTGATGATGGCTTCTATAAATGCTACGATGATGATTTTCTTACGACTCTTCTCAATTTTATCAAACTTCATATCAAAGCAGAGAATGAATCCGAAAACAAAGAGGAAGGTTGCCAGAACATAGGGGATATTACCGACCAGCACCAAAGCATAAACCAGACAAAGAGCCAGTGACACCATGAGCCGGATGGTCCCTTCATCTTTAATGAGGTTTTTTACATTCCCTTTTTCAATCTTAGGAAGAAAGTCAGAGTGCCTGATGGTTCTGACAAACATGATCAGAGAAAGCAGGAGAATAACAACTCCCAGAATCCCTGGAACGACTCCAGGAGCCGTATAGGGGTTGATCCCTTTTTCTTCCAAACGGGGCATTTTGATCGCCATCCAGGTAACGGTTATTCCAAAGATAATCAGAACAATGGAACTGATAAAATCTGCTTTGCGCATTTGTTTTTCATTCATAGTATTACAACCTGATAATATAATATCCCTCCCTCTGCGATTGAGAGGAAGGGATATTCAATTTTATTTTTTAATTATGGACGGGGAATTCCAATGGTAGATGGGTCAATGACAGCATCACCGGAATCATATTTCAACCATGCACTGATTTGAACCATGGGGAAAGACTTTTCAAGAGCTTCTTCACCATAGCAGGGATCAAATACAACTGCATTCTTAGCTGCCCAGTCTTTGAGCTCGGGAGATTCCATAACAACGTCTTCCCAGATTTTGTCCATTGTGTCGGTTACAATTGAGGGAACACCTTTGGGAATAAAGATACCAAAGTATGTAGGAGCTGCTTTAAAATCCTTAATCCAGTTGGTAATGGGGGGAATTTCTTCGCTCATACCATCCAGAACCAGCCCCTTATCGGTCATAACACAAAGAGCTTTCAGTTTTCCGGCTTTCAGCATATCCACTTCTTCAACAGAAAGCTGGGGAACCACGTCTGCTTCTCCACCAACAGTGGCTATAACGGCAGGGTTTCCACCATCATAGGTTACGTGCTTATACTCAACACCAGTGTATTTCTTGATCAGTTCAATAGCTGTGTGTCCTGCGGAGTTGACTCCGGCAGTAGCCACGCGGACTTGTCCGGGATTGGCTTTCATATCAGCCAGAAGATCACCGAAATCATTGTAGGGAGAATCTATGCTGACAGCGACAACATTTGGCATGGCAACATTCAAGTAAAGATTCCAATCGTCGAGAGTTGTATCAATCATACCCTGAACTTTATAGACACCCAGGTCCTTTACGGCTCCTGCCACCCATTTCATTCCGTCTTTATCGGCATCCAAAACACCTTGAGTTCCAACAGAACCGGAAGCTCCGGGCTGATTCACAACAACAATTTTCTGTCCAAGAACTGCTTCTACTACAGCAGCCGTTGTTCTGGCAGAACGGTCGGTAGACCCACCGGCACCCCATGGAACAATAAGGTTTACTGGTTTTGCAGGCTGCCATTCATAAGCGCTAGCTTCTTTCTGACCTTCCGCATACAGAGGAAAAATCATAAGCGCCAATAGCAAGAAAACTACAGTTTTTTTCATAAGAAAACTCCTTCAATTTATATAAAGCCACTTATACAAGCAGCCTATTCCAAAATAATTCGTCGGTTAAGAATACTGAATTTCATCCATCCGGTATCCATAACCGAATCCGGATAAAGAGGATATATCAATCCCTCCCTGACTCCTAGAAAATAATCCGGGATGGACCTGTGCCTCGGCAACAGATGCAGTCGGACAATACTGAATGGCATTACTCTCAATCTCTGAATCATCACTCATATGAGCGGCTAGCTGGGCATGGGCGATATGAGCAAGAGACGGATTTGTCAAATCCATGACAGTGACTCTTTTTTTGAGAACCCTGGACAAGGCAAACATAAGGAGAGAAGACGTTTGAGACTTACAGATCTTTAAGGCCACACCGGACCAGCCCGACTGATAGTACTCATATAACTCTTCCCAGTTTCCGGCTCCTTCATCAACAAGTAAGTCTTTCATCTCCGTGATACGGGACACATCCTCTTTATTTCCTGTTAATCCGGCACAGATGGGCTGTTCGATATAACACAACCTTTCATACAGTCCTGGAAGTGAATTTTTCAAGTCACTCAAAAAAGGTTGAATCCATTTTAGATCCTCTTGAGATCCATTATAATCAAATGAATACTTCTCAACGCCCAAAGGATGACTGATTTTATAAATCCGTTTTACCCTGTCCAGGTCCTCGGCAAGCTGAGAACTGAGTTTAATCTTAAGACGGGTCACCCCTCCCTGGATAATCCAATCTGCAAGAGAACTGTTTTCTCCATCCGGATCCAACGGGTCGAGAATTCCCACCATGTGCCAGACTCCCAAATGAGGGGAAGGATTCTTTCTAATCATACGATCCAGATCCTGATCTTTCATGAGTGAGCCAACGGTCTTATTGCTGCTGAAAAAAGAATCCAGAGCTACGGGAATGAGGCTCTGATGAAAAAGATCATAAACAGGAAGAGAGGCATGTTTCGCAAAACCATCATAAAGAGCAATGTCAAAGGCCGAGTTTAGGACTTGTACGGCTAAAAATGGAAAATCTCCCCAACCATCCTTCATTTGCTGGTACAAAGGATGGAGTCCCTGAGTCTGAACATCATATCCGGAAACAAGAGGGTGGACGATCCGCCCGATAGAGGTCCACAAGGTCGTGAGTTGACTAACTAAATCTCTCATGAGGGGCATGGGGTCCTTCAAAGAGCACTGCGGCCAAAACCAGGGATAGTTCAGGGGGACTTCACCCCAGCCGCTCTCAACATGCCCGGTTAGTCGGTCTTTTAGAACCATCCTGATCCGCAACTTATCAAGAGACTCAACCTTCTGGGACCCGAATGAAAGGGGATTTGAAAAGACTACAGGGAGATATTGAACTTCTATTCGGCTGACAGTCAGATGCAAAGGGAGTCCTTTATTTTGAGTCTATGATTATTATTTCATACTATCCCCGCCCATCCACTTTGTCAATTATTTTTATTATGTATCAAATTGTCGTCAATTGAACCGGGATATTTCACTTTTTTAAAAGTATACAAAGGAATTATTCTATTATATAATACACTTTGTAAATATTTTTTACTTACAAGACTGGATCATATGAAAATTCAAAAGAAACACAGCAATCTTCATAAAATACTGGACATCATTATCCGGAAAGGGGAAATTTCCAGAATTGACCTGGCTGAAATCACAGGACTCACAAGAGCAGCCGTAGGCCACCTTGTGGATGAGCTTATGAGTCAAAACTTAATCATGGAAGCAGGAATCGGAGAAGCCCGGGGAGGGCGCCCCCCGACACTCCTTCAACCCGTACCACAGGGTTGCTACTTCATTGGGGCCGCAGTTTTTGACTTTTCCTGGTCTCTTGTCATGATGGATCTTTCCGGAACTATCATAGATGAATGCACCTACCCTATTTCCCGGATGACCCCCGAAAAGACAGTCTCCCAACTCATCAAGGCCATAAAGGAATTAAAGGACAAACACAGGGATAAAAGGATACTACCCAGGATAGGAGTAGGGACTCCTGGACTTGTGGACAGTGAAAAAGGCATCATTGTCAGTGCTTTTGATGTGAGATGGATGAATTTTCCCATAGCAGATATGATCAAAAAAGAATCGGGCATGTCTATCCGGGTAGTCAATAGAAGCAAGGTGAGTGCCTTGGCCTCCTATTATCTTCATAACCCTGAAAACTACGGAAATATCATATCCATAGTGATTGGAACAGGTGTAGCCTCCGGACTCATTTTAGATCATAAATTGTATATGGGGTCCTCATTTGGTGCCGGAGAACTGGGTCATACATCGGTCATTCCCAACGGTCCTGCCTGTCTCTGTGGAAACAGAGGATGCCTACAAGCTTTGATAGGAGAAAATGCTATTTTGGAAAGGGGACAGAATCTGGCTCGCATCAACTCCGTCTCGGCTCCCGAGAAAATTGATGATATTCTGAATCAGTCCCGGGAGGGAGAACTCTACCATCAGGTTATAACGGAAGTCGCAGAATACCTGTCCATAGCCATAGGAAATATAATCAATCTTTTGAATCCCGATCTAATTGTTCTTAGCGGTCCTGTCGTATCGGGCTGCCCCCAACTCCTGGAACTCGTATCCCAAAAGAAAAATTACCGTTCGATGCTTCCCAACCAGGATGCTGTAAAGGTCATTTCAAGCGATTGGGGCATTCAAACCGCCGCTGTAGGAAGCGCTTATCTGGTTAGAGAAAACACAAGAGAAATACTATCTCAGCCATAAAAAAGCCGTCCCTTGTGGAACGGCTTCGATAGATCAGGAAGATTTACTGATGCAGATGACAAGCGGACATATGGCCCGGTGCAACTTCTTTCAACTCAGGATACTGTTCTCTACAGATATCCATGGCAAAGGGACAACGGGGATGAAAATGACATCCCGAGGGAGGATTCACAGGACTGGGAACATCTCCCATAACAATTTTCTTCTTCCCTATCCGTTGATGTGGATCAGTCAGGGGAAAGGCATTGAACAGGGCCTTTGTATAGGGATGCGTATGGTTTTTAACCAGCTCATGCTTATCGGCTACTTCGATGATCTTACCCAGATACATGACGATAATCCTTGTTGAAATATACTCAACAACCGCGAGGTCATGGGCAATAAACATATAGGTCAGATCATGTTTCTCTCTTAGGTCCAGAAGTAGATTCAAAATTTGCGCCTGAACCGAAACATCCAGGGCAGAAACAGCTTCGTCACAAACGACAAACTCTGGATTGAGAGCCAGGGCTCTGGCAATCCCGATCCTCTGTCTCTGACCTCCCGAAAACTGATGAGGAAAGCGTTTTTTATAATGCGGGTTGATCCCCACTTCGGACATTATGGCTTCCACTTTTTCACTGATTTCTGCCTGTGTGCCTGTCTTATGAATCCGCAGGGGCTGTTCGATAAGGGACACGACTTTTTTTCGGGGATTCAATGAGGAAAAGGGATCCTGAAAAACCATTTGAATCCTTTTCCTTAGCTCCGTCATTTCTTTATGATCCAGAGAGAACAGGTCCCTTCCGTCATAAAGTACCTGCCCGTCTGTCTTCTCATGAAGACGGAGCACAGTCTTACCCAGAGTGGATTTACCACACCCGGACTCTCCTACGACTCCCAGGATTTCACCCTTTTTGATCTCAAAACTGACATCATCCACAGCCTTGAGAATCTGCTTCTTATCTCCCTCACGGGAGCTGATTTGATAGTATTTTTTGAGGTTTTTAACCTCCATCAATGGTTTCATTTATTCATGGATCCTTTTTGTTTTTTCACCTCTTCCGATTTGTAACACCAGATAGTATGACCCTCCTCCAGGAGACTGCCCTGGGGGAAACTTTCTTCACAGCCGGCATCTGCATATTCACAGCGGTTGACAAAAGGGCATCCATCTCCAAGACTCAGCAGGTCGGGGACATTCCCGGGGATGGCTTCCAGACGACTGAAGTCCTTGTATTTTTCATTGGAAGGCAGCGAATTTAGAAGGCCCAGAGTATAGGGATGAGAAGGATTATCAAAGATTTGAAACACGGACCCCTCTTCGACCTTACGTCCGGCATACATAACAACAACCCTATCCGCGGTTTCGGCAACGACTCCCATATCATGGGTGATAAGGAGGATAGACATGTTCACCTTTTCTTTAAGGTCAGTCAACAAATCCAGAATCTGCGCCTGAATGGTAACATCCAGAGCCGTTGTAGGTTCATCGGCAATCATCAGTCCAGGCTCGGGTGATGCCAAAGCCATGGCGATCATAACCCTTTGACGCATCCCCCCCGAAAGCTGATGAGGATAGTCCATGGCCCGCTTGGCAGGAGATGGGATTTTCACCAAATCCAGGAGTTCTACAGCCTTGGCATGGGCTTCTTTCTTTGACATTTTCTGATGAGCCAGAAAGACATCAGCCAGCTGATCTCCAATTTTAAAAACGGGGTTCAGACTTGTCATCGGTTCCTGAAAGATCATGGAAATCTGTGTTCCCCGTAGCTTCTGGACCTCTTTTTCAGGCAACTTCAGAAGGTCCCGGTCTCTAAAAATGACAGATCCGCTTTCAATGACCCCGGGAGGCATGGGTATCAGCTGATTAATCGTATGGGCGGTGACCGACTTCCCGCATCCGGACTCCCCAACCAGAGCCAGAGTTTCTCCCTTATTAATATACAAAGAGAGATCTCTAACGGCTTTCACAACCCCCCTTCGGGTATGGAAGTGGACATTTATGTTCTCAATAGATAGTAATTTTTCATTTTCCATATCAGTCTCTCATCCTCGGATCCAGTATGTCTCTCAGGCCGTCACCCAACAG
The DNA here is from genome assembly GCF_008329965.1 of Oceanispirochaeta crateris. Lineage (GTDB taxonomy): Bacteria > Spirochaetota > Spirochaetia > DSM-2461 > DSM-2461 > Oceanispirochaeta > Oceanispirochaeta crateris. The sequence continues at coordinate 3,819,304 of NZ_CP036150.1, read as the reverse complement.
GTTAAACCCAAGAACGGCCAGCAATGTGGCAATACCGGGAAAAGTAACAATCCACCAGGCATTGGTGACAAATTCCTTGGAACTGGCAATCATCAGACCCCACTCCGGTGTGGGGGGCTGAGCTCCCAATCCTAAGAAGGATAAACCGGCAGACTCCAAAATAGCCGATCCGAATCCCAAAGTAGCCTGAACAGAGATGGGAGCCAGACAGTTTGGTAGAATAGATAAAAACATCAGCTCAAGATCGGAAGCCCCCAAGGCCCGTTCTGCTAGAACATAGTCATTTTCTTTCTCGGCCAATACAGAGGCTCTGACAATTCGGGTATAACGCGGTATTTGCGAAATACCGATAGCAATCATCGCATTTGTCAGAGACGGCCCCAGAACAGCCACAATTACAATGGTAAGAAGGATGTATGGAAAGGCCAGCATAATATCCACAAGGCGCATAATTATCTTGTCGACGATTCCTCCGTAATAGGCGGAAACCATGCCGATGATAATTCCGAAAAACAGGGCTATGCCCACAGCAATGACACCGATGATCATGGAGATTCTGGCTCCGTAGATGAGCCTTGATAGCATGTCCCGACCCAGATCGTCTGTACCAAGAATATATCCGGCGGTCATGGGAGGCGTTTTCCTCATTTCAATATTCTGTTCCAGAGGGTCCATGGGGACCAGGAGAGGGGCAAAAAGCCCCACAACGATAAAAAGGAGTATAATTATAAGGCCGGCCATGGCGGTTTTGCTCCGCTTTAACTCGTGCCAGTGTTCAATCAGTGGAGTCTCATTTTTGAGAACGTCTCCATTCGTTTCATTCATATCTGTATAATTCCTTTTTTACTGCAGCCTGATTTTGGGGTTAATCACTGAATACAGGACATCCACTGCCAAATTGATCAGTACAAATGAGGTGGAAATGATAATAATTCCCCCCTGAACCGCCGGATAATCCCGGGCTTCAATGGCGTGGTAGATCCATTTCCCAATGCCCGGCCAGGCAAAGATGGTTTCCGTCAGCAAGGCTCCTGCCAGAAGCATTCCGAACTGCAGTCCGATGACAGTGATCACCGGAAGAAGGGCATTTCTGAGGGCATAACGAAAGACCACTCTGCGCTCTTTAATCCCTGCGGACCGGACTGTTTTCACATAGTCCTGTTTTAAAACTTCCAGCATACTGCTCCGGGTTGTCCTGGCGATGATGGCCAGGGGGATGGTGCCCAATGCGATGGATGGAAGAACAAGATGATGAAGAGCCGAGCGGATATATTCTGGTTTACCCTGAAGCAACAGTTTGAAAGTATCAACAAGGTAAAAATTAGTTTCGGGTGTAAAGTACAGTCTAATATTCATCCTGCCGCCGGTAGGGAACATATTCAACTGTACGGAAAAGATCATGATCATGACCAGGGCCAGCCAGAAAACAGGCATGGATACCCCAAATAAAGCCCCCACCATGGAGGTATAATCAATCCAGGTATTCTTCTTCGTGGCCGATATCACTCCAATCCAGATCCCCAGAACCGAGGCAAAGATCATGGCACAGAGGGCCAGTTCGATGGTGGCTGGATAGCGTGCCCGAATTTCGTCCATGACATTCTGGCCGGATTTAATTGACTTACCAAAATCAAGGCGAACAATCCGTTTCAGATAAAGACCATATTGCTGGATCAGAGGCTTATCCAGTCCAAGATCAGCCCGGAGTTTTTCTATTTTCTCCTGGCTGGCCCTTTCTCCCAGCATGACCCGGGCAGGATCTCCCGGTGAGAGGGCTATCATAAAAAAGACAAGGGTTACGACTCCAAAGAGTGTGGGAAACAACATGAGCAAACGTTTTAAAATGTATCGAATCATAATTCCTTCAATCCGGGGCTGATGATAAAAAAAGTCCCGTATACGAAAAAGCCTCCCGGGTATTTCCCGGGAGGACTATCTCAATAAATTTTATTATTTTTTAAGCCAAACCTTAGTAAAGACTCTTCTTCCCGTAGGATAGAGAACAAAGTCCTGTACAGAATCTTTCATGGGTTCGGATACAACAGAGTGGGCAATGGGAACCCAGGGTGCTTCCTCATGGAACACGACCTGTGCTTGTTCATACAGTTCAGTACGTTTAGCCACATCCATTTCCTGTTTGGCTTCACCGATAAGATCTGTAAACTCATCGTTCTTCCAGAATGCGATGTTACCAGCAGGTTTTACAGCGGCCTGTTTTGAAAGGAGAACCCAAAGAAAGTTATCAGGGTCTCCGTTATCACCGGTCCAACCCAACATGGCAGCCTGATGCTCGCCGTAGTCCAGCTTATCAAGGTATGTACCCCATTCATAGGAGATAACTTCTACTTCAATACCAACTTTAGCAAGTTGTGCCTGCATGATTTCTGCAACCTTCTTTCCGTTAGGGTTGTAGGGTCTGGCAACAGGCATGGCCCAGATTTCAGTCTTGAAACCGTCTGGATAACCGGCTTCTGCCAGAAGTTTTTTAGCCATTTCAGGATCATAAGGATAGGCGTCAATGTCATCATTATAAGACCACATGGTAGGAGGCAGAGGGTTCTTGGCAGGCTGACCTGCAGAACCGTAAACACCAGCCACAATTTCATTTCTATCGATGGCATAGTTCATAGCCTGTCTTACTTTCTTATTATCGTAAGGAGCCTTTTCTGTGTTTAATGCCAGGTATCCGACATTGAGACCTGCCTGCTGAACCACTTTGATTCCATCAGTAGATTTCATTTCATCCAGGTCTTCGGGAGATGGGAAGTCAATGACATCCACTTCACCCTTTTTCAGAGCCAGCCAACGGGCAGTGGCATCGGGAATGACTTTCAAAATGAGACGGTCCAGGTAGACATCTCCACCCCAAAAGTCTTCATTTCTTTCATAAACGATGCTGTCATCTTTGATCCAGGATACAAATTTAAAAGGTCCAGTACCAACAGGGTTGGATGCTAAATCTTCACCATATTTTGCTGCGGCAGTGGGAGAAACGATGGCTGCGAAGTCCATGGCCAAGTTGGCGATAAAAGGAGCTTCTTTGACTTTCAATTTAAATGTTACTGCATACTCATCATCGGCTACGATCTCATCAATGATGTCGGACATACCCATGTATCCCCAGTATTTCCAGGGTCCATTGTCATAGTCAGGATGATCTTCTTTAAACTGTCTTTCAAAGGAATATACAACTGCATCGGCATTGAAGTCAGTTCCATCATGGAATTTGACTCCCTGTCTCAGTTTAAATGTCACACTTAAACCGTCTTCTGCGAAAATCCAGCTTTCCGCCAACGCAGGACGTACGGCTGTTTCTCCTGGTACAAATTCAACCAGTGTATCATAAACGGGTGTTGAGCCGTAAAATGACTCTCCATCTGTTTCCCGTCCTGGATCAAGACCTACAGAATCACCGGAACGTCCAAAGACCAGAACGCCACCGAATTTACTGTCAGCATCTGATGCTTCAGACATAGTGTTAGATTTCATTTCTGATGCGTCCTGGTTCCCTGCGGCAAACAATGCTGTCACAGAAAAAAGCAGCAACAGAGCCATGCTGATTTTGAATAATTTTTTCATACAATCTCCTTGTAGAACATTTTGATTTCCCAATCATTTTCAGAACTCTGCCAGAAAGGAGTTTATAAACAGAAACATCCTAATGAAATCCTTTCTGAAGAGACAATTCAGTTGACTTGGGAAGTTTTCATGGATTGTATTCTACACTATTATGTGGCTTAGAACAAATAGGAAAACTACTTCACTGGAAGCAATTCAAGACAAAAATGAATCTGACCACTCCTTTGCTTCATCATAAAAAAAACCGGACACCCGGCCTGAGTTGATCAGAACGGAAAATGTCCGGTTAAGTTTCACGGAATCTCAAAGTTTATACGGCGGCATTGAGGACATTCATGATATCTTCTTTTGACATGGGACGAGACCCGGGAACTTTATTCCCCTCTAGTGTGCCATACATCCGAATGATATCATCTGCCAGCATTTCATTATGCTCTCCACCAATACCGACACTGGTGAGAGTGTGATAGCTGTCTACCCTCTTGAACCATTCAATGACCTTTGGCGCCAAAAGTTTTGCGGCTTTATTATCATCAGGTTCAACAACGCCAAAGACTCTTCTGGCCAATTTAGCCCAACGATCCGGCCGGGCCTCGGCAAAGTATTCCAGATAGGGAGGGATCACTAGTGCAATTCCTTTTCCATGGCTGATATCAAAGTGTCCGCTCAGCTGATGTTCTATAAAATGAATAGGAATGGATCCGGTCCTGCCTATTGCCTGGAGACCTGACCATCCAAAAATGGAGCAAAGAGAGAGCTGCCCCCGCGCATCCAGATCTTCTGGATTCACCAGAACCTTGTCCAGCATTTCCATGACAGTGAGGATCATCCCCTCGGTCATGCGGTCTGCGATTTCCGACTCGGATGCACTGGAAAGATAATGCTCAATCAGATGCGAAAAGATATCCACACTGCTGTCAATAGTAATGTGTCTGGGCAAAGAGGCAAAGACCTTTGGATCTATGATTGCCATCCGGGGAATACGATACTCTGACCGGCAGAAACTCTTCTCATTCGTCTCCCAGTTTGTGATAACCCCCCCCGCATTGGCTTCGGACCCAGAGGCTGCCACCGTGGGCACAGCGATGATAGGATATGCTCCGGTATAGACCTTCTCTTTCCGCTCTTTCAGTATGACATAATCCCAGCAAGAGCCTCCGCTGAAAGCCGTGGCAGCAATGTATTTTCCTGCGTCGATAACGCTACCGCCACCAACTCCAATAAGAAAATCACACTCCTCTTCAATGAACTTTTTGACCCCCGCATCAATAGTTGTGACCCGGGGATTGGGTTCAATTGCATCGTAAAGATAGTAGGCTACCCCCGCTTTCTCCAGAGACTTCAGGGCTTGTTCCACCACCCAGACACCCTTTCCTGGTTCTGCATAAGAAACCACAAAGGCTTTTTTTCCTGTATTCTTAGTCAGCTCTCCTACTTTTTCCAGATTGCCAACTCCATAGTTCAGTTTTGTAGGAAGATTCCATTCAAAATTCATCATAATCACATTCCTTATTTATTGGGGGCCAGCCCCTTTTAGAAAACTACGATTCCTTGGAAGTTTCATTTTCCAGAGCCTGCAATTTTCTCATTTTCCTATAGCTGGTTACGGTGATGAACACAGTCAGTAGAAGAAAAATCACAGACAGAGGTCTTGTAAAAAAGATCATGGGATCACCATGAGACAACATCAAGGATCGCCGCATATTCTGTTCCGCCATAGGTCCGAGAATCAGGGCCAGCAGTATGGGAGAAACCGAGAACCCACCATATTCCATGAAATAGGCAAGGATACCCACAATCAGCGCCAGTCCCACATCAAAGAAACTAAATCTCATGGAGAAGGACCCCATGATACAAAGAAGAAAGATGACAGGTGTCAAGATTTTACGGTCTATATTGATGAGCCTTGCAAATAATTTTGCACCGCTTAAACCAATGACCAACAGGGCTATCTGGCAGAGAATCATACCCGCAAAAATGGGATAAACAATGTCGATATGATCTCTAAACAAGAGAGGTCCCGGCTGTAATCCATGGATGGTCAATGCACCCAGTAAGACAGCGGTAACAGCATCCCCGGGTATCCCCAGAGTCAGCATTGGAATCATGGCGCCGCCTGTGGCTCCATTATTAGCCGATTCTGGTGCTGCAATACCGTAGAGAGATCCCTTTCCGAACTCTTCAGGATGCTTGGATGTCCGTTTTGCTTCGCCGTAGGCGATGAAAGCGGCAACATCACAACCGAGTCCAGGGATAGAGCCGACAAATGTACCCAAAGTCCCCGATTTAAACATGGTGGGCAGGAGTTTGATCACATCTTTGCGGCTAGGTAAGATTTTCCCGACCTTGGACTTGATATGAGGGACAATCTCCATCTTTTCAATATTTCTGAAGACCTGGGCAAAACCAAAAAGACCTATGAGGGCGGGAATGAACTCCAAGCCGCCCAAAAGATTCGGATTACCAAAGTGAAAACGGGGAACCCCGGACAGGGGGTCAAATCCCACAGTGGCAATCAATAATCCGACAATGGCGGAGATGAAGCCCTTCAGAATGGATTTCCCTGAGATAGAAACAATCATTGAGAGTCCGAAAATGGCCAGTGCAAAGAATTCAGGCGGGCCGAACTTTAAACCGAAACGGGCAATCTGAGGAGAGAGAAAGGACATGATAAGAGCCCCTACGGTTCCTCCGACAAAAGAGGCTATGGTGGCTATACCTATAGCCTTTCCCCCTTCTCCCCTCTGAGCCAGAGGATGTCCGTCCAGCAGAGTGGCCGCTGCGGCAGGAGTCCCGGGAGTTCTAATCAGAATACCCGAAATAGATCCACCGTAAATTCCTCCCGAAAAGATTCCCATTAACATGACCAGTCCCTGAATAGGCGGAAGATTGAAGGTAAAGGGAATGAGCAGAGCACATCCCATAGTGGCCGTTAAACCAGGAAGTGATCCGACAATAATCCCGGCAGTGACTCCAATAGTCACAAACAAGAGACTGATAGGGCTTGATAGTATTGTATCAAAGGCTGAAATTAGATAAATGAAACTGTCCATTAATTTTGAGTCTCCTATTGAGACTCCTACTGAGCCTCAACAATTTAATAAAATAGACCTAAGGGCCTTAATAAATCCTCTGAAAGATTCCCTCAGGAAGGGGGATCTTCAGAAAGAAATAGAATATGGCATATATAATAAGGGATACAGAAAGAGCACTGATGATTCGTTTCACAATCCCTTTCTGTCCCAGGTAGGTCATCATGACAAACAGAAAGATAACTGTCGCCAGAAGAAACCCACTGACCTGCATAAAAAAAAGATAAACAACCGAGATAAGCACTGTTATTCCTGAACGGATCAGACCCTTAAAATGTATAGTCTCAAGATCTTCCTCACTCTGGCCTTTGACAGCCTTCACAATCAATAAAACTGAGGTTATAAATAGGAAGACTGACAACACCTGAGGGAAAAAATTGGGACCATACTGATTGACGCCTGTTCCCTTGTATTGATTGGCATAAAGGAATACTGCCACGCTGAATATGGACAGACCAGTGCCGACGGATAAATTGATCCGTTTGCTGCTCATATGAACTCCTTAAAAAAAAGACCGCCCGATTCAAGTTAAACCTGAATGAGACGGTCGTATGAACTTATTTCAGTAGACCGACTGATTCCAGGGTTGGTGTGAGAACCTTTTCCATATTACCCAGGAAGTCTTCAAATCCGGTTGAATCTTCATACACAAGGGTCAGACCCACTTCTTCACAAAACTGTCTGAATTCAGGATCATCAAACATCTTCTTAAAACCCTCTTCAAGGAAAGCCACTCTGTCTTCGGCTACACCCTTGGGAAGAGCCAGACCTCTCCAGTCCAAAACAGGAGCTTCAATGTCAAACCCTGCCTCTACAATAGTGGGGATATCGGGGAAATTAGGTTCTTTTACAAGATTATTCACACAGAGAACCTTGATTTCGCCTGCTTCATAAAGCTGTTTAACTTCTGCAATACCGGCAACGGCGACATCCACATGTCCACCCAGAACGGCAGAACGGGAGGGAGCAGCACCATCAAAGGGAACATAGTTAAATTCAATCCCTTCTTCGGTTGCGAAGGACGCGGCAGAAAGATGCTTGTCACCACCAGCTCCGGTGTGTCCTAGAGAAACCTGCCCGGGATTAGCCTTTGCATAATCAACGAGATCTTTCAAACTATCCCACTGAGAATCAGCCTTGACGTAGATTACAGCAGCACTCTGATTGAGAAGCTGAAGAAGTTCAAAATCTCTGAATGTCATCTCGGACAATCCCATCAGTTTGTAGGTGCTCAGACCGAAAGTAATGAGTCCCACGGTATAGCCGTCAGGACGACCAGACATGACTTCTGCCATTCCAACAACACCTTGTCCACCAGTCTTGTTTACAACATTAACGTTGACACCGATATACTCTTTGGCATTCTTTACAAGAGCCCTGGCAATGGTATCTGTACCACCACCGGCAGACCAAGGAACAATAAGCGTTAAGTCTTTTTCAGGAAAAGAAGGGCCCCCCTTTTCACCTTGTCCAGCCGCTGTGACGAGGCTGCTGACCATGAACATAGCAAGTAACAAAACAACTAATCTCTTCATAAAAAAACTCCTTATATATTTCATTTCACCCTTAGGTGTATTGCACACAAAATGAAAAATTAACCAATGAACCGGGCCATTGGTGTTTTTGTCTTAAAATCCTGGTACTCGGCCTGAGCAAGTTGTTGAACAGCAACGGCAATCCAGCCGCTGATCAGAACATCAAACCAGCTTTCCACACCACTAGCAGCAACGATGACGCCTAAATGTTCAAAAGAACCATAGAAGGCGAGATCGCCGTCTTTGAGGGTTGCAGGGGCCAATAAATGGCTCTCAACATTACTTCTGCCGGCTCTCCAGGCCTGCCGGGCCTTTTCACGGGCCATCTCATCATAGGGATTCTCCCAGACTGTTGGATCTGTAAAGGAATATTCCATCAGTATGGCTTCTTCGAAAGGACAGTCCCAAGGTTTCAATGTTGGGTTCATGACAACGACGTGCATGTCTCTTCTTTTTGCTTTCTCTGATAAAAGTTTTTGTATTGACGGTTCCAACAGTCGAATAGCCTCTTGGACAAGCATTCTATGATTCATATCCCGCATCCTCGTTTCATATTTAGAAACTACGTTTCTGTTAATTGTGATGATAAAGGCTACTTCCCAAATCTGTCAAGAAAAATTTTTAATGCTTTTTTTTCTTGACGCGGAACGGTATTTCATAATATGAAATACAGATGGAACAAATCGAAACAAAGTTAAACACGATAGGAAAGGCAATTGCCATCATCGAAATAATACAACAGACAAACAGACCCATGAGCATCAAGGAAATTGCTGAAAATCTGGATATGAACAAGTCTTCCATTCACCACCATATGAAAACCCTGACAGAATTCGGATATCTCCAAAAAGACGGTGAGTCCAGAAAATATGATATTGGCCTTGGGTTAGTACGGGCCGGACAATCCTATCTTCAGAGGTTGGATGTCAGAGAACGGGGCCACTATTTCTTGGAACAGCTAAGCCGGAAACTCAGCGAAACCGTCCATATGCTGGTTTTGGATCATAACGAGGTGGTTTATGTAGACAAGGTGGATGTCAACCATCAGCCCGGTGCTTTGACATGCAGTTCTTTCATCGGCCATCGCACAGATGTCTATTCAACTGCTGCGGGAAAGGTTCTTATGGCCCATTTGGAGCGTGGTGACCTCAGGGAGATCTTAAGATCTGTGAAAATGAGGAGTATTACAGAATACACGATTACCGATTGTGACCGTTACCTGGAAGAATTGGTAAAGGTAAAGCAACAGGGATATTCTCTGGATCTGCAAGAACATGCTCTGGGACTTCAGTGTATTGCCGTTCCCGTTATGAACCTTCACTCTCAATGCGTTGCCGCCATCAGTGTTTCCTGTCCTGTGAGCATTATTTCCAGGGAGGATCTGGAAGATGAAATTCTCAAACAACTAAAAGAAACTGGTCTTCAGATTTCCAGAACCATGGGATACATTCCCGAACAGAGAAACAAAGGAACAAATTAATTTCCACAGAACCGTCTCTAAACACCTAGTTACTGCAAAATAAAACCTTACACTCCAAGGTCTTATGAATATCCCTTTAGAGATCGATTCATCATATCAAAGTAATTTGCCTCATGGTTTTGCATCGATTCTATATAAAGAAATACCTATTCATATATCCGAACAGCACTTCAACATATCAGATTTTTTTATTGACAGATCTAAATTTCATGATTTATCATGTAGATCAATTGTTGAAACATCATTTCTTATATCGAAACTACATCCAGTATAGACAATCTTTGAGTTCCTTTGTAGGGGATGAGTTGTATCAATAGGTCAAGAATTTTCTGTTTATTTCTACAGTTTCATCAGAAACACAAAAATTAGGAGGAATGTATATGACATTCAAAATGAAAAGTATTCGGTTAACAGTCCTGATGCTCCTTATTGCATCTTTTTTTCTTCTTTCCGTATCCGCTTTTGCAAACGGACAGCAGGATTCAGCAGCACCGGCCAATGGTGAAAAAAAGGTGATGAAAATCAATGCGGCATCCATGTTTGATGAAGTTCACCCCTTCACTCAGACCTACTACAAATTTGAAGAACTTGTGAATAAATACCAAGATGAAGTGACAATTGAAGTAAAGTACAACCTGAATAAATCTCTAGGCATCGAAACAGACTATTTTCGATTCATGAGTCAGGGAGAATCTGTAGACCTTGCTATTTTAGCTCCAGCAAATATTGCAACACGTGTTCCTAGCATAGCCATTGTGGATATGCCTCTCTTATTTAAAGATTACGCTCACAGAAACAGAGTTCTAGCCAGCGATTTATTTAAAGCTATTGAAGAAGATGTTGTTAAAAAAGCCAATGTTCGTATCATCGGTTATGCCGGGGGAGCCAGCAGAAGTATCATATCCAACTACCCCATAACAAACATGGAAGATCTTCAGGGATTCAAACTCAGAGTTCAAGGAGCACCCATCTGGGCAAAAGTATTTGATGCTGTAGGAGCGGTTCCCTCTGTAATTGCCTATGATGAAGTATACAGTGCCATTCAAACAGGTGTTATTCAGGGTCTTGAAAATGAAAAGATCGGATACGCACAGATGAGATTCTTTGAAGTGGCACCCCACTATACTCTGAACGAGCACTCCATTACAGTCCGTCCTTTATTCATGTCAGAAAAAGCTTACAATAAATTCTCTCCAACTGTTCAGGCAGCTATTATGAAAGCCGGTAAAGAAGCAGGAGAATTCGGAGCTCAGGTTGAACTGGAACTTGGCCAAATTGAATTGGATAAACTTGTTAAGAGTGGTTTAGCCAACGTTCACCCCTTCTCTGATGCAGATAAGGCCGAATTCAAGGCAAGAGCAACACCTGCACTTCTTAAATATGTAGAAGAAGCAGGCTTTACAGAACTTTACAACGGAATCCAGGCTATCAAATAATTTTAACCATTATTAAAAACAGGTCACCCGGATTAATATCCGGGCCTGTTTATCAAGGAAAACTATGATAGACACTCAAATTGGGAAAAATACATCCCTCATAACAAAAATTGCAAATACACTTTATAGAAGTTTATTAATTATTCAGACCTCCTTCCTGGGGTTCCTGTTAATCCTCGTAACTCTACAGATAATTTCCAGACTGATACCGGCTCTTCCCTATATGCTCTGGACAGAAGAAATCTCAAGATTCCTCCTCGTATGGGTTATATTTCTGGGGGCAGCAATCGGTGTTAAAGAGAACTCACATTTTACGGTGAGCCTCCTACCGGAACCCAAGTCCAAACTAGGTGCAACCATCTGGGAGCTGTCTATTGCGGGATTAACTATTATTTTTGCGGCTATCTTTACCTACAGAGGATACAAATACGCAAAAGTCATGTTCTGGGACATCTCAGATATTGCCCAGATATCTATGATCTGGGTGGGTAGTGCCATACCGGTCTTCGGAATACTGTCACTGATATTTCTGTTTGAAACGGTGATTAAGCTAACAAAAAAGGCTGGTGAATAATTATGGGATCCAATGAAGTCGCAATGATGCTCTTCGGAGTTTTTCTAATATTAGTCTTTGCACGGGTACCCGTTGCATTTGCCCTGGGACTTGCGTGTATACCGGTAATCATGCTCAATGATACGGTTTCGTTATTTGCACTGATTGACCGGGTTTTTATCTCTTACAACTCCTTCCTCCTCCTGTCTGTGCCATTCTTTCTTTTGGCAGCCAGCCTGATGAATTCAAGCGGCATAACCAAAAAACTCATGAACCTATCCCGAACCACGGTAGGTCATCTGCCGGGGGGACTGGGACATGTGAATGTCTTTGTCAGTATGCTTTTTGCTGGAGTCTCCGGTTCATCAACTGCCGATGCAGCGGGAATTGGTAAAATTCTAATACCGGAAATGATAGACCAGGGATATGACAGAAAGTTTTCCATCGCCATCACAGCCTGTTCATCCGTAATGGGAGTCATCATCCCCCCCAGCATCCTTATGCTGATATGGGGTGGAACAATGTCTATTTCTGTCGGCTCTCTTTTTCTGGCCGGAATCATCCCCGGTATACTTTTGGGACTATCAATGATGACAACAGTCTACATATATGCAAAGAGGAATCATTATCCGGTTTATGACAAATCCGGTTTTACCGATTTTTTTAAAGCATTTGTCATCGCAATTCCTGGATTGATGACTCCTCTGATCATTCTGGGGGGTATTACCTTCGGCTGGTTCACTCCTACCGAAGCATCAGCAATTGCCGTTTTATATACTATGGCCCTTGGGTTTTTAAATAAAACCATTAACCCCAGAAAATTTGTAAAGATCCTGAGTGAAACAGCAAGACTCACAGGTATATCTCTCTTCTGTGTGGGAACGGCATCCGCCTTCAGCTGGCTTTTGTCATATCATGAAGTCCCTCAGGCTCTGGTTGCCCTGATTTCTTCGATGCACATTGGCCCCAGAGGGATTACTCTCATGATCGCCCTTGTATTTTTACTGATCGGATTGTTTATCGATGCCATTCCCGCTATCATCATCATGGGTGGAGTTCTGTACCCCATAGCCTTGGAAGCAGGAATTCATCCCATACATTTTTCCATCATCGGTATAGTATCGCTGGCATTTGGGCTGGTAACACCTCCCTATGGATTGTGTCTTCTTATATCTGCCAGGATTGGAGAAATGAGTGTTCACAAAGTTCTTAAGGATGTTGTTATTATTCTGCTGCCCATGCTATTTATCCTGATTCTGATATGCCTCATACCGGATATTGCCATGTTCCTGCCGCGTTTGATAACTCCACAGTTCCTATAGGACTCTGGAGCTTATGAGCCCTATTCATTAATGACTGGAATCGTAAATCGGTTTCGGTCGTTCAAAATACCGGAACAAGGAATCCAAACAATGAGTAAGAAAACACATAGCGTTTTATTAATGGACTCGATGCGAGTAGAAAGAACCTACACAGGAGGAAAACTCCTTGATGAGTGGCAGAGTATCCATCCTGCTAAGGATGGGCTAAAACCGGAAGAATGGATCGCCTCCTCTACTCCGTCGCGCTATGCCCCCGATCCAACAACAGGATTGAGCAGAATCAGAAATGATGAAATGAAGGGGAAGTTTTTAAAAGATTATATAGCAGAGGACCCGGCAGGAGTTCTGGGAAAAAAACACTTTTCCGAATTTGCTGAGAACCAGGGCTTCCTGACAAAAATCATCGATTCAGATAAACGTTTGAACATACAAACTCATCCAGACAGAACACAGGCTAAGATTCTCTTTGATTCCGATTTTGGAAAATCTGAGGCCTGGTATGTCATGGGAGGAAGAACCATCGACGGTGAAGAGCCCTATATACTGATGGGGTTCAAGCCAGGGATGACAAGAGAACGATGGGAAGATTTGGTAGACAAACAGGATATTACTGCCATGGAAGAGTCTCTTCATAAGGTGACCATCAGCAAAGGTGATGTATTCTTCATTCCCAGTGGAATGCCCCATGCCATAGGGTCGGGCAGTATGATTGCGGAGATCCAGGAACCCACAGACATCACTTTTAGAGTTGAAAAAATTTCTCATCCAGGAAAAACTTATCCTGAGGAAACCTATCACCAGGGTGTTGGTTATAAAAAGATGTTTGACTGCTTTGACTACACCACCTTTTCAAAGGAAGAGGTCCTGAAGAAAACAAAGGTCAAACATATCACAGAAAAAACAGGCATCAATTCTGTAAAGACTGAAATCATCAATAAGGACGATACTCCCTTCTTTTCTATGGACAGAGTTGTCATTGGCAACTCCGGCAGCTGGCAGCTGGATAATAGCATGGGATTTGCATCGTGTGTCATCTTGGAAGGCCGGGGAACAATAACTCATTTATCTAAAACCTATACTTTGAATAGAAGCGATGAAGTATTCCTTCCCTGCAGTAATGAAACCTATGTTTTCCATGGCGATGAGGGATCGGAACTGGATATCCTCTTTTGTTATCCTCCGGGTAGAAAATCCTAATTAAAAAAAACGGAGAAGAGTCTTAGGCTTTCTCCGTTTTTTTATTCAACGATTCAGAAAATCATTTTGAAGGGATGCTTTTATAAATCCCTTTGATGGCTTTATTATGATCCGCCTCATCAACTCCGATGATTATATTTTGATCAGAAGAGCCAAAATCAATCATTCTGAGAGTGACCCCTTCGGCTGCTAATGACGAGAAAAGATCGGTCATCAGATTTGGAAGAAACTTCATTCCATTTCCAACCATGGCAACGAGACTCATTTTGTCATCAACCTTAACCTCATCAACTTCAAGAGCTTTTAAACCTTCTATGATTTTGTCTTTCTTGAGTTCAAGGCCGTTCTCTTTTACAACAACAGTGACCGTATCGATACCCGACAGAATATGTTCTGCCAGGATGTCATGACTTTCGAAAAGCTCAACAATTTTACGAGATAAGCTAAGGTCAGCATTTCTCATTGCTTTTTTTATAGTGAATGCCGTAAACCCTTTCACGCCGGAAATACCACAAATCTTTTGCGTTGACGAATCTCTTGACGGCAAAATCAGGGTCCCATCATCCAGAGGTCTATTGGTGTTTCTAATATTGATGGGAATCCCTTTTTCCTGGACTGGAAATATAGCCTCATCGTGAAGAACACCGGCTCCCATATAAGCCAAATCCCGCAGTTCCTGATAGGTGATCTGTTGAATTGTGGCGGCTTCAGGAATAATGCGTGGATCAGTCATCATAAAACCTGAGACATCGGTCCAGTTCTCATACAGATCCGCACTCAGAGCATTTGCCGCAACGGCCCCTGTTACATCCGAACCACCCCGACTGAGTGTTCTGATTTCTCCCTCTTCATTCTTACCATAAAAACCGGGAATGACATATCGCTTGCCTGAGTCACTGCATCGGCTAAGGACTTTTTCATAGGAGGACGGATGAACCTTCCCACTGGAGTTGATTATAATAACATCTCCAGCTTCAACAAATTCGGCACCAAGAAGGGCTGCAAGAATCCGTCCATTGATGGCCTCTCCGCGACTGACTATGTAGTCCTCCCCTGCTCCGGAAAGGATTTTATCTTTTGTAGTTTTAAGTTCAGAACTAAGATCAATATCCAGATTCAAATCTTTAATCATGGTTTGAAACCGACTGACAATCCGATCCCACTCGTTGTCAAAAGACTGATTCATCTTGACCTTTTCATGAATCATCAATAATAAATCTGTAATTTTTACATCATCTTTGTGTGCTTTTCCAGGCGCAGAGGGAACAATAATGCGTCGACTCATGTCGGCGTTTATGATATCCCGTACTTTTTTCATCTGCTCGGCTGTTGCAAGACTCGTACCGCCGAATTTAGCTATTTTTAACATGATATTACCTTTTGTTCTGAGAAAACTCCCACAAACTATTTTTTGTGGGAGTATAAATGTCATTTTGTATTCTGTAAATATAGAATGAAACTACACCAATTCAAGAGAAATCAAAGTTTCGGCAATCTGGACTGCATTCAATGCAGCGCCTTTGCGAACATTATCCGCAACGACCCAGAGATTCAAACCGTTAGTTACAGATTTATCTTCCCGGAGACGTCCTACAAAGACATCGTCCTGCCCTTCCATTTCCAAGGGTGTTGGATATTCCAACTTTGTGAAATCATCAACCAGTGTGATACCGGCCGCTTTTGAAAAGATATCTCTTGCCTGAGCCACTGTACAGGGCTTTTCCATTTCAATGTTGATGGATTCAGAATGGCCACGGAAAACAGGAACTCTTACAGCCGTTGGGCACACAAGAACTTCAGGGTCCATGATTTTATGCGTTTCATGAACCATTTTCATTTCTTCTTTTGTGTAACCATCCTCCAGAAAGATATCGATCTGGGGAAGAACATTAAACATGATCTGTTTTGGATACACTGTGTGTGTGACAGGAGATCCTTCCGCCCAGCATTTCGCTTGATTAGCCATTTCGGCAATGGCAGGACCACCACCGCCAGAGATAGCCTGGTATGTTGAAACCACAACACGCTTGATCTTAAAGAGATCATGCAGGGGTTTCAGTGCAACCAACATTTGAATGGTTGAGCAATTAGGGTTGGCGATAATACCTTTATGCTCCCTGAGAGCTTCCTTGTTGACTTCTGGTATAACCAGAGGCACTTCGGGATTCATTCTCCATTCACTAGAGTTATCCACCACAATAGCGCCTTCTTCAACAGCCATAGGAGCCAACACTTTACTGGCACCCGCTCCGGCAGAAAAGATAGCGATATCGATGCCAACAAAGGCACCCTTCTTCGCAACTTGAACGGGGACATCTTTCCCGTTGAATTTGACACTTTTTCCTTCATTCTCGGAAGTGTCCAGCGGAACCAGCTCGCTCAAGGGGAATTTTCGTTGTTCCAGAGTCTTGATCATCTCTGATCCAACAACACCCATGGCTCCGACTACTGCAACTTTACATTGTTTCATATTTGTTTCTTCCTATGATGAATATATTACTTAAGAGCTGCGAGAGCTTCTTTCAGTACGGCTACACCGCGGGTACACTCTTCTGTAGAGCAAGAGTAGGCAATTCTAATATGACCCTCTCCGGATGTGCCGAATACACTCCCTGCCACTGTGGCAATACCGTACTCCTGAATCAGATAGTCTGCCATTTCCTGAGAAGTCAGTCCGTAGGCGCTGATGTCTGGAAAGACATAGAAAGCACCTAGAGAATCGCTTACACTCAATTTGGGAATAGAACGCAAGCCCTCTAAAATGATCTTACGTCGTTTCGCGAATTCCTTAACCATATCATCAACACAAGTCTGGTCACCTGTCAGTCCTGCAACTGCACCATGCTGTATAAATGTGTTAACACAAACCGTTGTATACTGTCTTATTTTGAGGATACCCCTGGTCAGTTTTTCAGAGGCTACGGTCCATCCAAGACGCCATCCGTCCATAGCATAGATCTTGGAAAAACCATTGATAATGATAGTTCTCTCTGCCATTCCGGGCACAGAATAGATACTGGGAGCCACTCGCTCTTCTCCAAAGTAGATTCTAGAATAAATCTCATCGGATATAACAAGTAAGTTATGACGGATTGCGATTTCAGCCAAAGCTTCAAGATTCTCTTTACTAAGAACACATCCCGTAGGATTTCCAGGAGATGTGATACACAAGATCTTAGTTTTATCCGTTATTCTTTTTTCAACTTCTTCTGGTTTTATCATAAATCCGTCTTCGGCAGTCGTTGGTATTTCAATGGGAGTACCACCTGCAATGGAGACAATGGATTTATAGTGATGCCAGTTTGGATCGGTGACAAGCACTTCATCTCCAGGATTTACGAAGGCCAGCATAGAAGCCAGAATTCCTTCGTTAGCCCCGGACATCACAATAGATTGAGTCTCACCATTTACGGGCACACCCGTATCAAGTTCGGTACGAACTCCAATGGCTTTTCTCAGGGGAAGTATCCCCAGATTGGGAGAATAATGGACTTCCCCGCGGTTCATGGCCTCAATGGCAGCATCTTTAATATGCTGAGGAGTATCAAAGTCAGGTCTTCCCACCTGCCAGTGTATTACTTCCCGTCCTTCTGCTTCCAATTCTCTGACTTTATCAAAGACTTTCCGGATACCGGAAAAAGGAATATCATCAAGTCTGGACGCAAACATTTCTTCTGCAATCATTTCTTTTTTCATATTTTTAATCCCTCCTTTTATTTGTGTTTTCTCAAGATCACATTATCATAGTCTCCACCTTCAATGCGAGCTTCAACAATGACAGGACCTTCCGTAGAAAATGCCTTTTCCAATACGCTGCGATACTCGTCTGCACTCTCTGCATGAAGGACAGGCACACCAAAGATGGAATCTGCTCTAGGTGTCTCCTGCTGGTCCAGATCGGTTTTGTAAAATGGGAAGGATTTTTTATCCTGTTTCAGGCGGATAAGCTCCAGCATATGGTCTACAAGAATTACAAAAACAACTGAAAGGTTTTGTCTCTGAGCAACGACCATTTCACCAGCCATCATAAGAAGACCACCATCACCTGTAACACATACTACTTTTCTATCCGGCATACTTAACTTAGCGGCGATGGCCGCGGGTATTCCGAATCCCATCGAAGACCAGCCATTACTCATGATCTGAAGTCCCGGCGCGGGAGTGCGCCACATCTGGCCGATCAAGTGAGTATGGGCTCCAACTCCACAAGTCATAATTCCATCCTGAGGGAGAACATCTCTCAAAATAGATAAAGCCGCTCTTGAACCAAAGCTTCCGGGAGCCGGTTCCAATGCCTGAAACATTGCATTTTTCCGTTCTACCAGTGCGTTCAGATCCCATTCTGAGTTAATGGGATCTAATGCTGTCAGTACGGAGAGAGCCGCGTTTATATCACCGATCACATCAGTTACAGCAGGATATTCAATCCGGTCAATATCAGCTGGAACCGTATCCAGATGAATCAGAGGAACCTCGGGCATCCAGCTTTCATAGTTGAACTCAACGGGATCGTAACCGACTCCAATAACCAGATCTGCCTGACTATAAGTTTCGGCAACTCTGTCGCTAAGGGCATGAAATAAAACACCCGCATACAGAGGGTGATCTTCGGAAATCATTCCTTTAGCCATAGGTGTGAGAACCACGGGAATACCATGGCGTTCTGCAGTGGCCACGATCAGGGCTCCTGCTTTAGAACGAACTGCAGAGAGTCCTACAGCAAGAACGGGACGGTGGGAATCACAGAATTGTTTTTCTAATAAGTAAAGAGATTTTGTATTAGGAACAAAAGGCTCTGCCGCAACGGGCAGAACGATGCTTTCCTGTGAGTCTGGAACTTCGATGGGTCCAAGATCCTCGGGAAGTCCGATATGTACAGGACCGGGAGTATCTGAAATCGCGATCCTTACAGCCTTTTGAAGAACCTGATCGATAGTTTCCGGTTTTAACGAAGTTGTGAATTTAGTAAGAGGTCTGAACAGAGCCTGCTGGTCAATAGCCATCTGAACTGTTCTTCCCTGCATCTTTTCGGGAGGCTCACTGGTAAAGGCAATGATAGCTGACCTATCCAGCAAAGCTCCACCGACACCTGTACCCAGGTTTGTGGCACCGGGACCTACTGTGGCATAACAAGCGCCAGGGATACCTGTCAGTCGGTATGTGACATCAGCCATAAAACCGGCACTGGTTTCATTACTAACCAGAATAAATTCAATACCCTTTTTTCTCATGGCTTCCATATAATACAGCCAAGAACCACTAGGAACACCAAATACATAGCGAATACCCAGCTCCTGTAGCCTTTCAATCACACGATCTGCAACTGTTGACATAATTTAACCCCTTAGTTTCAACATAATATCTATTGTAGCGCCGTTAAGCTTCTATATAAATCAAACATAATACATGTTTAACATCCTATTTCCTATATTATATATCGCAGTGTTGAATTTTTGCAAGTAAAATCATTAGGATTAAGAAGTTTTTCAAATTTATTCTTGCTGAATTTTTTATACCTGTATATCATATATTATCTATTTTTATTCCAACAAGGGAAAAAGCTGTGCAAAAAATAATATCCCTATCAATCAGGGAACAAATCTACAATGGGGTCAAAGAACAGATCCTTAAAAACGTTTACAAACCTTATACTCTATTGCAAATAGATCATTTAGCAGAGAATTTCGGTGTCAGCGCTACTCCTGTCAGAGAAGCACTTGTCAGGCTGGAATCAGATGGTCTGGTGACTCTGATACCCAACAGAGGAGCCCAGGTCACTGGGATCTGCGATAATGACATTGAGAATATATGGGAAATGAGAAGGCTACTGGAGCCTTTTGCGGCTCATTTGAGTCTACGCCTGATCACAGACAAAGAGCTGGATGATTTGGAAAGCAAGATCAAGAATTTAAAAGTAAATCCTTTTGACCACGACCTTTACATTGAAACAGACAAATGCCTTCATTCCCTGTTTTTCTCTCATTTGAGCAATGATTTACTCATAGAAGCCATCAAAAAGGTGCATGAAATGTCCGATAGACTGCGCTATTTTGCAGAAGAAAGCGGGGTTGAAATGCACGATAAGATCATTGAAGATGTTATCCATGAGCATCTTACAATTCTGGCAATGATCAGAACACGAGACCCCGAACGGATATCTGCCCCCCTCTATACCCATCTCATGAACGGTGAAAGACGTGCTTTGGAAGCACGTGCAAAAAGCTCTAAAACTCATTCTGAAAATTAAAAGGGCACTCCCTGCTCAAAGCCTGATGACCTTTTCTCTAAACAATTTTTAATAATTTTTTATCCATTTCTCCTTAGAGAGAAGGGCATCAGACGACTCTTCCACTCTTAAAAAATCCAAAAAGAAATTGCTTGCAGGGTGAATAAATGTATGGTACTCTTTTTTTAAATAGAATATATGATATAGGATTAGCAAGTCAGACGATCAGTATTGAATATTGATTTTAACATTTTAGCGAGGTAAGAAAGTGAAAGAAAATGTCAAAGGCGTCGATGCAGAAATCGGGCCGGTGGTAGATGGTGAAAAGATTCTCGAAAAAAAAGATCGGGAATCCAAATGGCGTAAGGACATGTCCCACTTCTGGAAAATTGTAATTGCTGTCATTTCTAGTTTTTACATCTCATACCATATGTATACATCAAGATTTGGTATGCCAGAGACAGTCAAGCATAGAGCGATCCATGTAGGGTTCATCCTTATATTGGTTTTTTTACTGTTTCCAGGTACCAAGAAAGCTCCTAGAACAAGACCCAGCGTTATGGATCTTGCATTAGTATTCATTTCCTTGGCGGCCACACTTTATACCTTACTAAGTAGGGATGCGTTTCTGATAAGAGCCGGAGTATCCGCACCAATGGATATTTATGTAGGCGCAGTCATGATTCTTCTTGTACTTGAATCGTGTAGAAGAGCAGTTGGTCCTCAATTACTCACACTATGTATTATATTTCTGTTGTATGCTTACTTTGGACGACACATTCCAGGTGTTCTTTCCCATAGAGGATATACCCTTACCAGAATCATCTATCAGATGTATCTGACAACTCAGGGGATTTTCGGGATGCCCATTGGTGTATCTTCAACTTACCTGATCATATTTGTAGTTCTGGGTGCCATGCTGGATAAAAGCGGTCTCAGCCGATTATTCAATGACATTGCCATGTTTGTTGGTGGTCGTATGACTGGTGGTCCTGCAAAAGTTTCTGTCATTGCCAGTGCATTACTTGGTATGATCAGTGGAAGTTCCGCTACCAATGTAGCCACAACCGGTGCATTTACCATTCCCCTGATGAAAAAAGTCGGATACAAACCCTACTTTGCAGCAGCTATTGAAGCAGCCGCATCTACTGGTGGACAGTTCATGCCTCCTATCATGGGATCAGTAGCCTTTATTATGGCTGAATTCCTGGGAGTACCCTACTTAACTATTGCGGGTGCTGCGATTATTCCGGCGCTGCTTTATTTTGCCGGTGTTTTCTTTCAGATTGACCTCCGTGCCAGAAGACTGGGACTAAAGGGCCTGACCAAAGATCAAATGCCCGATGTTAAATACACGGTCTTGCGCTACGGTCATATGATTATACCTATCGGTATCCTGATCTTCCTTCTGTTTGAAGGACGTACACCCCTGTATGCTGCGTTCTATACAGTAGTTTTTACAGGTATCCTCTCCTGGGTTCGTAAAGAAACCAGAATTGGACCAAAACAACTGCTGGATGTTGCCGTCAGTGCATCACGAAGCAGTCTAAGCATCGGTGTTGCCATGGCTAATGCCGGTTTCGTCGTTGCCGTTCTTTCAATGACAGGTATAGGAATTATCCTTGCAGATAACATCGTTCTACTTTCCGGTGGATATTTGCCCATAGCCTTGATTCTCTGTATGGTCGTTTCTATCATTTTGGGTATGGGACTTCCAACGAGTGCATGTTATGTTATTGCAGCATCAATCGCCGTTCCTATTCTTACTAAAATGGGTGTTCCTGCTTTTCAGGCTCACTTTTTTACCCTCTACTATGCATGTCTGTCTACGATTACACCTCCGGTAGCACTCTCAGCATATGTTGGAGCCGGTATGGCCGGTGCAAAACCAAACCAAGTAGGGTGGACAGCCTTCCGCCTTGCTATTGCAGGGTTCATTGTCCCCTTCTTCTTTGTTTATTCTCCTTCCATGCTTCTTATTTCCGATTCTATATGGTTTATCCTCTGGGATACCTTTACAGCGTTGTTGGGAACTGCCATGCTTGCCATCGCAGGAGAAGGATTCTTCAGAATCAATCTACCTATCCCAGTCAGGCCTGTATTCTTCATTGCTTCAATAGCTCTGATCATTCCTGGATCTACAACTGATATAATTGGTCTTGCTGTGGGTATCGTTGCTATACTGATTGTACAGGTTCTAAAGACAAAGTCTGATAGAAATGTCAGCATTGCCTAATGTGTTTTGGTTTCTTGCCACCAAAAATGGCTTTTTAATAATAAATTTTCGCCTTGAGGCGGAAAAGGAGTACAAGAGATGAGAAAGAGTATTGTATTAGTGCTTATGATTGCACTGACAGGAAGTCTGTGGGCGAATGGTCAACAGGGTTCTGGTGCGACAGGGTCTAACCAGGTTCGTCACATAACTATGGGAACAGCTGGAGTCGGAGGAACCAACTACCCTACAGGTGTTGCAATGGCATCATTGTGGAACGCTAATATCCCCGGAGTGAAGGCTGTAGCCATTGCTACAAACGGAAGTCCTCATAACATAGATTTACTTAGAACTCAGGATGCAGATGTTGCTGTATGCCGTTCATTGGAAGCTTTTCGTGCCGCTAATGGAATGGATCCTTATCCAGAAAAAATGACCTGGATGAGATCGCTGACCGGTGGTCTATTTGCGGACGTATTTCAGGTTGTTGCTACTAAATCAAGTGGTATTACATCTATTGCCGATTTCAAGGGAAAAAGAATCGTTGTAGGTCCCGTTGGATCCGGTGGTGAAGTTGATGCTAGAGAAACTCTGGCAGCTTACGGCTTAACCTATGATGACATCAAACCCAGTTTTGTAGAATTCTCTCAGGGTATTGAAATGCTTGCAGACGGCCTTGTTGACGGTGGAATCATTGGTGTTGCTCTTGGTGCCGCAGCTATGCAGGAACTGCTTTTAGATGACAAATGCATCATACTTCCTATTTCTGATGACGCACTGTCTAACCTGAAAAAAGTAAATGAATTCTATATTCGCCGTACCATTCCGGCCAATATCTACCCAAATCAGGACTATACAGTAGAAACTGTAGGAACTCCTCCCGACATCATCATTGTTCGTGAAGATATGGATGAAGAGCTGGTGTACCAGATGACAAAAACTCTTTATACCAACATCCCCACCATCCATGCGGTATCTGCTTTGCTGACTCAGTTCAACAAAGATTTAGTATTACCTCAGGATCAGATGCTTGTTGAGTACCATGCTGGTGCAAAACGTTATTTCGTTGAGCAGGGCTGGTTGAAATAGATTTTAAAGGCCGGGAGCTATCCCGGCCCTTTTGTAAAAAATCGAAAGGTTTCCTTCCGGTATATACCGGTGGAAACTTTTTTTGTTTATAAATAGATGATAAAGATTTGATAAGAAGGCCTTAAAAATCCTCCCAGAGAGCTGGGAGGATTTTCAGTTTAAAGAGATGCCAGCAGTTGATTAAAGATTGTACAGGGCCGCATACCGTTAGAGACCATTTCCGGATCAGGAAGATAATAACCTCCCAAATCTACAGGATGTCCCTGTGCCTGCATAAACTCTTCCAAAATTTCCTCTTCATGCTCTTTCAATTCTTTTGAAAGAGCTGCAAATTTAAGCTTGAGTTCTTCATCACGATTCTGTTCGGCCAAGGCCTGAGCCCAATATAAGACGAGATAAAAATGACTGCCGCGAATGTCTATTTCATGAACAGCTTCCGCTGGGCCCC
Source organism: Oceanispirochaeta crateris (assembly GCF_008329965.1). GTDB lineage: Bacteria > Spirochaetota > Spirochaetia > DSM-2461 > DSM-2461 > Oceanispirochaeta > Oceanispirochaeta crateris. Next base: position 3,795,135 of record NZ_CP036150.1, on the reverse strand, counting down.
GATTATTTTCCAAATATAACTCTGTGGCCTTTTCAAGGGCCTCAGCGAGGATTAGAGCCTTTGAGTTCTGATAGGTTGTTCCAAAATGCTCCAGAGAAACAGTTAAAGCCAGGAATTCCCCTAGAGAATTCCACTGAAAGTGCCCCTCTTTGATAAATTGCTGAACCAGCATGGGAGCAGAACCGCTTGCTCCTGTTTCAAACAAGACCCCTCCATTCAAAAGGGAAACGATAGACAGCATCTTAGAACTGGTTCCCAGCTCCAGGATGGGAAACAGATCTGTCAAATAATCCCGGAGTACATTCCCCGTTACAGAAATCGTATCCTTCCCCTCTTTCATTCTCTGAAGAGAATATAGAGTGGCTTCTCCGGGAGAAAGGATGCGAACATCTAGGCCTTCAATATCTTCCAATGGAAGATATTTCTTCACTTTTTCAATCACTTTGATATCATGTGGTCGGTTTTCATCCAGCCAAAACACTGCAGGAGCTCCTGTAGCCCTGGCTCTGTTCACACCCAGCCTGACCCAGTCTCTGATTGGGGCATCCTTCACCTGGCACATGCGGAAAATATCACCTTTAGAGACCTTTTGATCCATTAAAAGGGTACCGGATTCATCCACAACACGCACCATACCTTCTGAAGGAATCAAAAAGGTTTTATCATGGGAACCGTACTCTTCGGCCTTTTGTGCCATAAGCCCCACATTTGAGACACTTCCCATGGTCTTAGGATCAAAGGCGCCATTCTGTTTGCTATATTCTATGGTATTCTGATAAATCTTTGCATATGAGCTGTCGGGGATTATCATCTTAACATCTTTCAATTTACCATCGGGCCCAACCATCTTCCCCGAATTCCTTATTGCCGAAGGAATAGAAGCATCAATCAGAACATCACTGGGAACATGAAGGCTTGTAATCCCTCTGGAAGAATCTACCATCGAGAGGTCCGGTCTTTTTTTAGAACACTCTTCAATGGCTGACAAAATCTCATTTTTTTCCGCCGTAGGTAGGGTTTCAAGCTTAGTAAAAAGATCGCCCAGGCCATTATCAGGATTGACTCCCAAATGATCCAGAGTGGATTTGTATTGCGTGAATACATCTTCAAAATAAAGAGAAATCATATGACCAAAAATAATAGGATCTGAGATCTTCATCATACTGGCTTTCAGCTGAATGGAAAGAAGAACATCTTTGTCATAGGCATCTTTTATTTCTTCAGCCAGGAATGACCTCAATGCTGAAATATTCATTACAGCAGAATCCAGGATTTCACCTTCCAACAGAGCAATTTCTTCTTTAAGAAGGAGGGTTTCCCCTTTGTCTGAGACCAACTCTACATGCACTGAGCATGGTTTTGAAATAAGAACAGATTTCTCAGTGTTGTAAAAATCATTGCCTTTCATGGTAACCACATGAGTTTTGGAATCTTGACTCCACTCACCCATCACGTGGGGATGCTTTTGAGCATACTTTTTGACAGCACCGGGAACCCGCCTGTCAGAATTTCCTTCCCGAAGAACCGGATTAACAGCACTGCCTTTAATGAGGTCATACCTTTGTTTTACGACCCTCTCTTGATCATTCGCAGGATTTTCTGGGTAATCTGGCAGATTATACCCCTTTGACTGCAGCTCCTTTAAGGCTCCTAGAAGCTGTGGTACAGAAGCACTGATATTGGGAAGCTTAATGATATTGGCATGAGAATGAGTCACCAACTCTCCCAAGATTTTCAAGTCATCCGAGACCCGCTGATCTTCTGTTAAGTAGTCTGGAAATGCGGCCAGGAGACGTCCTGCGAGAGAAAGATTCTTCACATCAATTTCAATCCCCGCCGTTTTTGTAAAAGATCTGACAATAGGTAAGAGAGAGCCCGTAGCCAAAGCTGGAGACTCATCAGTTACTGTATAAATAATTTTAGATGCCATACATATCTCTCTTTAATATAAGTTTTTATGAAACTCGTTGCTAATGCAAGTTTACAGTCAAAATAAGTAAAATCATAGCATTTTTGAGAACCCTTATCAAAGGTGTCACTTCCTTTTTTAAAATACGATTCTTAGGATTTCCTTGGCCCGCTATCCGAATTTATAGCATATAATAGTGACTGATTTAAAAATATTTATCTAATTTGATCAAAGGAGTTCAAATGAAAATTCGCACAAAACTGATGACCCTCATATTTTCACTGATTACGGCAATGGTGTTATCCTTGTCAATTTTTATACTATTACAAAATTTTATAGGTTCCATAGAAAAGGAAAAAAGCATTCTCTTAGAATACAAAGAAACAATCCAGCAGCAGCATATAGAACTCTATCGATTTCTCATGCCGGAAGTTGGCATTCAGGAGCAGTTGGCACATTACGAAACATTCATTCAAAAAGCAGATACCCTTATGGAGGAGATTAAAGAATTAACCATCCTTCCGAATATCAATGATGATATTCTCCAATCTCTTGATTCAATCATATCTCTCAAAACACCTCTTAAATTAGGCTTTGATACCCTTCTTTACAGCTTTAACACCCTCATTGACTCATATAATAACTCTGGCCTCTCCATTGATGGTGTCAGTCTGAATGAAATGGCAGGAGTCACTTCATCGGATGTTGAGGATATTGAAATCTTCAATTATCACAGAAAATCTTTGGTGAGTGATATATCCGATATGGGGACTGAACTGGATAAGGTAAGCGATACAATTTCAGAACAATATGATGTCATTGAGGGGTTTATCCTATATTTTTCTAAGCGGAGTTTTTTTATACTCCTTCTCCTCGTGGCCATTATTCTGACAATCACAATTATATCGGCTCTCGTTGTCGCCAATAAAATAGCTCATGCAGTAGGAAGCATCAGAACCAGTGTCACACATATGGAGGGAGGTGACTTAACGCGAGATTTTTCATCCAAATTAAAGGATGAGACCCGTTGGCTCAGCGACGACATGAACACCTTCCAAGAAGGACTCAGGAACTCACTAAAATTACTGAAAAATCTTTCTATTCGAAACACAGACGTGAAAGAAGAATTAATCTCAACTGCCACAGAGACTTCGGCGGCGGCGGTTGAGATTTCGGCAAATATTCAATCCATCAACAAACAGATAACCAGCCTTGATGAGAATATCTCTACTTCAAAAGAGCAAATTACGGGAATCTCGGGTTATACAGGAGAATTGAATTCATTCATCCAAGATCAAATTGCCATGGTTGAGCAATCTACGGCTTCGATAACACAGATGATTGCATCTATTTCAAACATTTACAAATTGACCGAGAAAAACAAGGAAGCTATGAACTCTCTTGTAGAGACAGCCAGAGAAGGCGGTGCAAAACTCACTGAAACCACGCAGATTATTGAAGAGGTCAATGCCTCCGTATCTCAGATCACAGGGATGACCAATATCATTCAAAACATATCTGAACAGACAAACCTTCTGGCTATGAATGCCGCCATCGAGGCCGCTCACGCCGGGGAACACGGGAAAGGATTTGCCGTTGTTTCAGATGAAATCCGCAAGCTGGCAGAAGCCTCTTCGGTGAACTCAAAAGAGATCAGTAAAACCCTGGAACGCATCATATTGATCATCCATGAAGCATCAGAATCAGGGCTGGTAACAAAAGAGGCCTTTGATAAGATAGACAGGAATGTCCATGGCGCCTCCGAGGCTCTTCTGGCCATATCCTCCAGCATGCCTGAATTGAATATGGGAGGAAAACAGATCCTGGATGCTATGAGCAGCTTGAGTGAAACATCGTCTCTTGTACAGGAAAAGTCCGGGATCATCAAAAATGATTCTGAATCAATTACAGAGATGATTGGCCAGGTTTCAGACATATCAGGGAATGTGAGTGCCGCCGTATCAGAAATCAATTCTGGATTTTCAGAGGTAGTTCAAGCCGTGGAGGGATTAAAGCAGTTGTCTGATGAGGTTGGTTCTGTAAGCATCGAAATTGATAAGGAAGTAAACCACTTTGTCACCGAAAAAGGCAGCAATTTTGATCAGTAGCTTTGTTTCACCTGATACACGCTTTTGAAGGGATTCTTCGGTAAAAAACAAGGACATCAATAAAAATTATGAAGGCTGATGGTCCGGTCCTCATCTCTGTAGAAGCTGTTGTGTCTGAGGCTTTCCCGGTGTAAAATGTAAAGACTTATTCATGAATATATCGTTTATAAAAATCATATTATTGAGGTTTCACCATGAAATTTGATTGGTCCGAATTTTTCAGTTTCAATGAAAAAGGGATAAACTGGGGCGGTATAATCGCCACTCTACTCATAGCTGCGCTTGTAGCTGGTCTTTGGTTCTTGGGTGTTCCCGCATCCTTTTTCATTATGATAGGAAAGATCCTCGCCTACGGAACTTTTGCCGTTGCTTTGTTTCTCATGTTTAATCGGAAAAGATAGTAGACCTGAACTCTTAAACCATATTTTTTACTACTGACAATAAAAAAAACCGGAGAAATATTCTCCGGTTTTTTATGAAATGGTTAGTTCTGAAAAACTGAATCTATACCAACTTCATTGTTTTCAGGATGTCCTTCAACTTGGCTCTGTTTTCAGAAGACATCGGGTGAATAGGAAGTCTGGCAGGTCCAGCCTCTATGCCGAGAAGCTGAAGAGCTTCTTTTACAACGACAGGAAAACTTCCCAGTGCAAAAGCGTCACGCAGGGGAGTGAGTTCTTTCTGCGCTTTTCTGGCTCCAGCCAGGTCACCAGACTGAATCTTATTGTAGATGCTGGATACAAGGGCAGGAGCGACATTGGCTGTCGCAGCAACTGCACCAGCTCCTCCGGAAGTAATAATATTAAAAATACAGGTATCCATTCCGCTGAAAACCAGGAAATCGTCTTCAATATCAAGGATGCTGTTTACATAGGTGAGATTTCCGCTGGAATCTTTTATTCCTATTATATTATCAATTTTGGCCAGTCTTTTAATGACGGATAAAGGAATGAAACAGCCTGTACGACCCGGATTGTTATACAGGAATACAGGGATTTTTACACTCTCAGCCACACTTTTGTAGTGATCATACATTTCATCTTCATTCAGTGTTATGAAGTAAGGGTTGATGACAGAGATAGCAGAGATACCGGCCTTTTCGGCAGCCTTGGATAGTTCTACGGTTTCATCTGTTGTGATAGCCGCAGTTCCGGCTAATACAGGGTATTTACCGGCAGCTTCATCAACTGCAATTTCAAAAGAGCGGACCCTTTCTTCAAAACTCATGGAAAAGAATTCCCCCTGGCTGCCGCCGACAAATACGCCAGTACAGCCATTGGAAATAACATGGCGCATCACTTTTCTCAAATTTTCCTCAGAAACACTTTTACCGTCTGCGGTAAAAGGTGTAACTATCGGCGGGATAAGACCCTTAAATTCTTTAGTCATATATAAATCCTTTAGTTTTTTTACAAATTCGCTGTTGTTGTACTTCTATCAGTCATTACAACAAACAGTTTCTTCTTCCTTAACAATGACTTTGTCATGAGATTTCTTATTAACCCTGGGAAGAAAAATTGCAAAGAAAAGGGTTAGGAGAAGAAAGAACAGACTGTCAGGACTTGTAAGGAATATCATGGGATTTCCATTACTGAGAGACATTGCTGTCCTTAAATACAACTCAAACAGAGGTCCTAAAATAACCCCAAGAATAAATGGTACCTTCGGATAATTCTGTTTTCCGAGAAAATACATAAGAACACCAATAATTAAGGCTACAGCCATCTGAAAGAAATCTAATGTTGATGCATAAACTCCCAGAATTGCGATCAGACCTATTGAGCTATACAAAGGCATACGGGGAATACCTGCTATTTTCAGATATAAAGGTCCGAAAAGGAACAATGACAGGGGCAGCAGAACTGCAGCTGAAATCAGCAGAGCTATAAACATAGGGGCTATATCACCCATCTGCTGAGTCAAAAGAGTCGGCCCGGGTACTATTCCATAAATCATAAGAACACCGAGAACAACAGCTGTTACACCATCCCCGGGAATACCAAGGGACAACATGGGAATAAGAGCTCCACCGCAAACCGCATTATTAGCAGTCTCGGCAGCGACCATTCCTTCAGAATATCCCTTACCGTATTTTTCCGGGTGTTTGGAACTTCTTTTCGCTTCTGCATAGGAGACAAAGGCCGCCATGGAGGCACCACTACCGGGAAGAACACCAATAATGTAACCGATAAGAGAACTCTTGATATAGGTTCTAAAACCTATTTCTTTCATTTCCTTAAAAGTAGGGAAGAAATCTTTCCGTTTAAATCGCTTGGTATTAGCCTTTTTGACCCGCTCTTTATACTCTGCATTGTTTACTGTGGACTGAGCTAACATCTCACTCAGGGCAAAAGCACCGATAATAATGGTTGTTAACTCAATACCCTGAAGCATGCTTGGAATCTGGAAAGTAAAGCGTGAGGCACTACTCAATACATCCATTCCAATTGTAGCCAACATACAACCAAACACAAGGGATATAAGACCCTTGGCCTTACTGTCAGAAAGCAGAGAGACAACTACAAGTGCAAAGAATATCAGTGCACCCTTACCTGGAGTTCTGATTTTCAGAGCCAATTCCATAGTAATTGGAGCGACTAAAATAAGAAGGATACTACCGATGGTTCCACCAATGGCAGAACCGATTGTTACAGAACCAATAGCTTTGGCGCCTTCACCCCTTCTCATCATGGGATAACCCTCAAGGTTTGTCATCATTGATGCGGGAGCACCTGGAATGTTAATTGTAATCGCTGAGATACATCCCGAGTAGGTACCGGCCATGTAAACACCGGCACACATTACTAATGCCTGAGAAAGAGGCAGAGAATAAGTCATTGGCAGTAGAAGTACAATTGCAAGGGTAGCAGTGAGTCCTGGCAGACTTCCGAATATGATTCCAATAAAAAATCCGAGACTTAAAAAGACAAGGGACATTGGTTCAGTAAAAACTGAAGCTCCCCCCTGGAGGATTTGTAAAAAAGCATCCATATTATTTCCATACCTCCGGGAATAAAATATTGAAAAAACCAACATATAGTATGTATACAAAGACTGTTACAGCTAATGAGGTTATTATTTTTCTGGGAATATGTTCCATCTTATCATCGTAGATCATCTGAAAGAAAAACAGATAGAGAGGTGCCGTTAATGTGTACCCCAGATACTTGAAAAGCATAATAAAAATAAAGGTTAAAAGTGTGATAAGAAAGGGCTTATGTGCAGGATTGATCATGCGTCCCTTTTCTGCTGATTCACTGACGGAATCTTCAGTTTCCTGTACAGTACAGGGTTCTGCAGCAATTTTCTTTTTTGTATCTATTATTCCTTGTATCAGGAGAAAAACGGCAATAGGGAATCCGAGCAGAAATATCATAAAAGGAAAAAAGGATTCCGAAGGTAATCCCATTTTAATAACACTTGACATTCTTAGTGCTTCAGCTATGTATCCAATAAGAATAACAATAATTCCGACCGGAGTCAGAACATTAGCGTTAAGGTAAGGTTTTTTACTATTCATTATTTAAATGACTCCTTAAAAAAAGAGTGACAAGCGACAAAGCCGCCTATCACTCATCTAGCTTAATCAGGGATTAGATCAAACCTTTTGCTTTCAGTTCATCAAGAGCTGTGAACGCTCTTTCCTGAACTCCGTTAATATAGTCATTAACTTCTTCCCTGCTCATAGAAACTGGTGTAACACCAATGCTGTTACAGAAGTTTACAAACTCATCGCCATCAACAGCGGTTTTAAAAGAAGTGGCCAAAAGTTCGATGATTTCTTCGGGAGTTCCTTTGGGAACAGCCAGGGCAAAGAATGAACCACTCTGCATTTCTGCGGGCATTCCCAGATCGGAACATACAGGTACATCGGTGTATTTACCGTTTGTTTTGGAGCTGAACTCTACCAGACCGATGGCATCGCCGGAGTCGATGATGGGAGAAAAGTCACCAAGACTGTTAACACCAACTGCCAGCTCTTTGTTCAGGATAGCTTCACGCATATTTCCGGAACCGGGGTAAGAAACATTGTTGAACTTAACACCATAATACTCTTCTACCTGACGTACGATCATGTAAGTTCTGGAACCGGCACCCTGGTCGGCTACAGTGATTGTGTTAGGAGCAGCTTTTGCTTTTGCAATCAGATCTTCAAAAGAAGTGATACCGCTGTGTTTACCGGCTACAAATGAGTCTGATTCTGCTGAAACCATTCCAAAAATTTCGAGGTCATTTAGGTCGTAACCGGGAAGAACTTCGTCATATACGGCAGAAACACAAGATCCGTACAGCAGCTGACCTACTGTATACCCATCGGGTTTGGCTTTCATCAGCAGGCTGGGACCGTTAGCATCGGAAGAACCACCTTTGTTGACGATATAAAAATCTTCACCCAGGTCTTTCTGTACAATAGAACAGATCTTCCGGGATAGAGCATCTGCTCCTCCACCAGCATTTCCTGCACTGATAAACTGGATATCCTTGGTAGGATATGACTTATCATTCTGGCCTTCTGCAATGACAATAGAACTTGTCAAAAATACAACACTCAAAACAGCTAACAATCTTCTCATAAGATTTCTCCTTCACGAAATATAATATCTTGATCATCTACTCCCAGTAGATGATTACAACCAAATTGAACAATTGCGACACAGGTAGCTTGTAAATGGGCACGCATAACATTTGCACAGCGCTTACTGTCTCTTGCGGCCAAAGCTTCCAGGATCTCCTGATGCCCTAATTTTGACTCCTTTTCTATGTCTCTATACACCTTTGCCGTATTTCTGAGTATAGCTACCAAAGAAAAGATTCTTGTATTAAAGGCGGTCAGGTACCTGTTGTTCGCCTTTTCCTGTATAAACTCATGCACCTTGCTACCGATCTCGACTAACCTTGCAGGATCTTCATCCTCCCTGGCAGAAAGTAATTCCAGCTGCAAAGCCTCTATCCTGCTTGCATAATCAGCATCATTGCTGTGGCAGGCAAGACGGGCACATTCTCCTTCAATTGCCTTTCGGGCATTAAAGACTTCAATAATATCATCAATAGAATACTTGATAACCCGGTATCCCCGGTCTCCTTCATCTTCAATAATATTCAAATTAGCAAGATTCCAAAGAATCTCTCTAACGGGTGTACGTGAAATATTATAGGCTTCCCCAATTTCCCGCTCAGTCAACCATGATCCGGGTGTTATCTCACCCGAAACAATCTTATTTTTCAAGTCTTCCAAGACTTGTTCTTTTTTTGTCATTGGTTGACATTCCTTGGTGTATCCCGTTGGTATACACTCAGAGTACCATCAGAATTTCATTCTGTCAATTTTTTTTGAATAAATTTTTATCGTTATATAGACAAATGAATTTTTCAATTAAAATATAAATATAATTCTGTTAAAACCTTTTAGTGTAATAAATAAAAATCAGAAGAATCAGGAACTCTGAAAAATAAGTGAATGTCGGAGAATATAATTAATATTCTCCGTCCAAAAATTTCGAACGACAGGTTGACTGAGAACCCTAGTCTTTGTATTTGTCGGCGATACCTTTCAATCCATCATAAATCAGATGGATATCCATATTATTCATCACCATATTCATTCCCTGATCAAGCCAGCGTTCCAATAAATTATCACCGGCATGCATCGCAAATGTAATCCCATTATTTTTAGCGGCTTTGGATACTTTGAGGATGGCATCATTTACCGTCTGTCCCATCATGTCACCGGGGACTCCTAGGGAAACAGAAAGGTCATTGGGACCAATGAGAAGAACATCGAGTCCTGGAACAGCGGCAATCTGATCTATGTTGGCAATACCTTGCGCTGTTTCAATTTGTGCAATGACCAGGATATTCTGATTCTGTTCTTCCATAAACTGAGAGGCACTTAAGGGGCTCTTCACCATTCCCGTATGACTGCCGATGGTACTGAGTCCACGCTTTCCCTGAGGAAGATACTTTGCCCAATCCACCAGTTTTTCAGCCTCTTCTTTGCTGCTGATCATCGGCACCATGACACCATCTGCCCCGAGGTCAAGAACACGGGAAACATAGGCTTTTGAAAGTTCTGGAACACGAACAAAGATTCCAAGACCTATAGAATGAGCGATCATTGCCGCATCAGCAAAAGTTTCCATGGAATAATCACCATGTTCCATGTCATACATGACATAATCCAGTCCTGCTGCTTTTGCAATTTGGCAGATCCCGGGATTACGGGTGAAACGCATCATGGTTCCAACAATACGACGGCCTTCGTGTAAACGGTTAACAACCATTACAACCTCCTACTTTTTAATCAATTGAATACCAACGGTACACCAACTTGTAGACTGTTGTCAAACTGTATTATTTCAATTTTTTAGGTTAAAAATGTCCTGATGGAAATTGTAGCTTAAGCAATAAGATTGGGATAAAATATTTTTGTAATATTTCTACAGGTTTCTCTCAAATGTTCCCGCATCAGTTTCTCGGCTCTCTCTCCATCATGATCTTCTATGGCTTTCATGATAGACAGATGGGAATCTCTGGAAATCATCTCTATTTCATAAGATCTCCTGGAAATATTTACAGTAAGAGAGTATAAGTTGTGCAACTTGTTGAAAAAGCTGCTCAGAATTGTATTTTTGGCTGAACTAATTATGAGAGAATGCATCTGGGACCCAATTTGCGGCCCACGCAACTGGAGTTCCTGATCTTCTAGGCTTTCCAGCTCTTCTCTCAAATCCTTGATTTTATCAAAAAATGTCTGATCTTGGTGGTAAGAGACCAAGAATGTGGCCATTCCTTCCACAGCTTCCCGAGCCTGAAAGATTTCCATGATTTCCTGAAGATTCAATTCCCGAATCCTGAATCCTTTACCAGGGGTCTGTATGAGCAGACCATCTTTTTCCAAGCGCCAGAGAACTTCCCTCATGGGTGTACGGCTCAAACCATACTGTCGGCACAATTCCCGCTCCACCATCCAATGGCCAGGAGCAAGGATTCCATCCTGAATCTGATTATGGATTACATTATATATATCATTCTTGTCAGGATTCTTTTCTGGATTCATGGTGAATATAAGTTAAGTCAATTTATTTTTGTCGTCAAGGGACAGACAGCAAAGCTTTGATGCTCACATTATGTGAGACTCTATTCAATTAGGCAGTTTCAATAATTTTCATCATGAATATTCGGCTCATAAACTGACAAACAACGACGAATAAGCCAAATGCTTCCCTCTTAAGAGGAACGTATTTGTTAATAGGTATTAATCCTTACTGCAGAACGATTTATTCCGTTTTTACTAATATATAATAAACCTTTTATTTTTATTGACAGCTCATATTTATCCTCTATAATGAAACAAGTTCCCACATTATGGGATAAAAGGAGTTCCAGTATGAAAAGAAAATTGATGATTGTGATGATGCTTTCAATACTGATTTGCACCAATGGCTTTACATCAGGACAAAATGAAACTGCTGCCGGCAGTGCCCCTATGGTTATGAAAATTGGTCATTCCTTTCCTGTGAATACCTCCCGTCATGAATCTCTCCTCAGCTTTAAGGAAAATGTAGAAGCCAAAAGCAATGGGGCCATCGTCGTTGAACTCTACCCCTCTGGGCAACTTGGAACGGAAATGGAAATGCTTGAAGCTGTCAAACTAAATGCTTTGGAAGGCCTAAGATGCGGTCCTTTTGAAGATGCAGCCCCCGAACTACTCATTTATACAATGCCCTTCCTATTCAGCGATATGGATGCTGTTCACAGGGTAACAAGGGGTGAAATCACCGAGAGAATTATCAAGAATACCGAAAAAAACGGTATTAAAGTTCTAGCCGTCGGTGATTCCGGTGAGTTTAGACAGTTTACAAACAATGCAAGACCCATCACAAAACCAGAGGATATCAAGGGCCTGAAGATTAGAACTCCCCCCATGGAAAGTATTGTCAAAATCATGGAAACCCTGGGTGGAAATCCCGTATCCATCCCCTTTAGCGAAACGTATATGGCTCTCAAGACAGGTGTTGCCGATGGTGAGGAAAATCCCTATACAAATATTGATAAAATGAAATTTTATGAAGTTCAGAAGTATCTGTCGGTTGTGAACTACCAATACCATGCCGAAATGCTTTATGTCCCCTTAGACTGGTTCAATAAACTCTCTTCAGAACTCCAGGAAATCCTGGTTGAATGTGCCAGAGACCACATGATCCTCAACGATGAACTCCTACAAAAGGAATCTCTCGCCAGTTATGAAGTACTCAAGGCAAACATGGAAGTGAATGTTCTCAATGATGCCCAAAGGAAAGTCTTCATTGATAAGGTTCAACCTGTTTACAAATATTACATTGATAAGGGAATTATTTCTCAGGCTGATATCGACGAAATCAGAAAAATAGCCTCAGGTAATTAATTCAATCTTTACACACTTAGAACGGAAAACATTGAATAAGGATTTAATGCTTTTCCGTTTTTTTTTGAAAGAAACATCCCAGGAGTTATATTTTGAAATCTGCTATAGAAAAAATTGTGAGTATATATGAGGTTTTCTGCCGCATCTTACTCCTATCCATGATGTCCCTTGTCATTATATTTGTTTTTATGCGCTATTTCTTTGGAATGACCTTCGTGTGGGCAGAGGAATTGATCACTATGCTCTTTATTTCTACAACTTATTTTGGTGCAGTTCTGAGTATGAAATACGATGAACATATAAAAATCAGCCTCCTTTCCGAAAAATTTCCACCCCTAGTGCATAAGGCGGCCGAAATCCTCAATTATCTGCTTATCTTTCTATTACAGATTGCCATTTTTTATACCAGCCTCCAGTGGATAGGGCGGGTGGGAAACGTTCTGACCAACGGTCTCCGTGTCCCTATACGATTTTTCTACTATATGATGCCTATCAGTTCATTCCTCATTGGATTGTACTGTCTGATTCACATCTTTATGTTCTTTAAAAAGGAGGATCTTGCATAATGGGCATTACAATTCTACTCGGAAGTCTCGTAATCTTTATTTTATTAGGGATACCCATCTGCTTTGCTCTGGGAGCCTCCGGATTTATATATTTTTTCATTGAGAATCCTGGATTTATCAATATTCTCCCTCAAAGGATTTGGGCTGGAACAAACAGCTTTGTTCTCATTGCCCTGCCACTGTTTATTCTGGCTGGTAATCTCATGAATAAGGGAGGCATCACCCGCCGGATCATTGATTTCAGCTTGTATTTGGTCCGCCCGATCAAGGGAGGCCTGGGCGAAGTCAATGTTGTGGCCAGCATGATCTTCGGTGGGATATCCGGCTCTTCTGTTGCCGATACATCAGCCATAGGATCTGTGTTGATCCCGCAAATGGAAGAAAAAGGTTACAGCAAGGGATTTTCAGCAGGTGTGACTGTTGCGTCATCAACAATGGGGATGATCATTCCCCCCAGTATTCCCATGCTGATGTTTGCAATGATTTCACAACAATCAGTGGGAGCACTCTTCCTTGCAGGCGCAATTCCGGGTTTGCTGATTGGATTAACACAGATTGTTATGGTTTCCGTAATATCCAGAAAAAAAGGCTATATTCATGAAATTGAGGATATCAGTTTTAAACAGTTTTTACGCTCAAGCTGGGGCGGAATTCTTGCTGTACTGATGCCAGTATTTATTATATTTTCCATTTCCTTCGGGATTGCTACGGCCACAGAATCTGCCGGAATAGCCGTGTTATACTCCCTCATTCTTGGATTTTTTGTCTATAAAGAGCTGAAGTTCAAAGATCTCTGGGACGCTTTGCTTCAGACAATACTTTTCTCCAGTGTTGTCCTTTTCATAGTAGGATTTTCGACAATCTATACATGGGTGCTATCCATAGAACAGGTTCCCCAGACCATAGCGGCCTTCCTTACTAATCTTAATATACATCGATACTGGGTGTTGATCATTGTGGACCTGATTATCCTGGTCATTGGAACATTTGTGGATGTACCAGCGGCGTTATATCTCCTCAGCCCGATCCTGCTTCCAGTCATGGCAAGCTATGGTATTCATCCCCTACAGTTTGGTGCTATGATGATTGTGGGATTAGCCATTGGTTTAGTGACTCCTCCTGTCGGAATGTGTCTGAATGCAGCAACTAAAATTTGCGGTCTATCCATAACCAAGATTGCCAGGCATGCACTTCCCTTTATAGTCTGCAATATTATTGTACTCCTTCTTGTCACATTCGTTCCGGAAGTTTCAACCTGGCTCCCTTCAATAGTATTCAAATAAAATATCCAGTTGATCTATCCAGAAACTGATTCTATTGTGATAGGTCAACTTAGGAAGATAAGGAATGAAAGTCCAATCAATTGATAGAGCATTTGACATCATGGAAGAACTCTCACGAGAACCCGAAGGGTTAAGCTGTACCGAGATAAGCCAGAGGCTAAACTTGCCCACGAGTACTGTATACCGCCTGCTTTATGTTCTTCGTGTTAGAAATTATATACATAAGAATGAATCAACCAACGTCTACCGGCTCGGCCTGGGGTTTCTTGAATTGACCAGTATGTTTCTGCACAGTCTTGAACTAAAAACCGAAGCCAGGCCCTACCTTCGAACCTTGTCCAGACAAACGGGTCAGGTCGTTTTTTTAGGTACAGAACAGGACCATGAACTAGTCTATATTGATAAAAACGAACCCTTTGATGACAGACGTAAATATTGCTTCATAGGACAAAGACAACCACTGCATTGCACAGCCCTGGGAAAGACTCTTTTGACCGTTTACACAGATGACGAGATCCGCAAAATCTATAAAATAAAAAAGATGAACCCCATGACCAGCAAGACAATAACCGATGTAGAAAAGCTGATTGAAGAGGTGAACCTAAGCAGGGGGAGACAATATTCCATTGATGATGAAGAACATGTGTTAGGGCATTTTTGTGTTTCTGCACCTATATATGATTATAGAAGTGTCCTGATAGCGGCGGTTAGCACGTCCTGGGATCTGAACTCCATTGAAGTCCATGACAAAGAGAAGAACATTGAACTTATCAAAGAATGTGCCCGTAAAATTTCAATTCATATGGGCTTTGTTGAAAACCAGACAGAAAAAGTCGCTTCTCCTACCATTAGGGAATAAAGGTATTCCATTTTGATAAAAAATACCCCGCCTGAACAGCTGCATAGAGCAAAAATCCAGGCGGGGCAATACAAACCTTTAAGGACTAAGGTTCTATCAAAGCGTTGAGATTATAGAAAATCCTGCCCGCCGTTCACCTGAATGATCTCACCCGTCAAAAAAGATGCTTTTTCACTCACCAAAAATTCGATGACACTGGCTACCTCTTCAGGTTGTCCCAGCCTCTTCATGAGAATATTGTTTTTCCAGGAAGCAAAAACTTCGGGCTTGGTTTTTCTGATTCCATCATGAAAAGGAGTATCAATGGTACCGGGAGAAACGCCATTGACCCTGATGCCATACTCGGCCAGATCCTTAGCCAGGGCTCTAGTTAGAGTTGTAACAGCGGCCTTTGATGTCCCGTATATTCCGGCACCGGGTCCGCCGGCATTCCATGCGGCATTTGAACTGTAGGTAATGATTGAGGCGTTCTCTGATTTCTTAAGCAAAGGTATGGCGGCTCTGGAATGAAAGAAAACACTGTCCAGATTAAGCGCCATAACTTTCCTGTAAAAGGATGTTTCCATTTCCTCAAACCGACTTCGACCGCCAAGACCTCCGGCATTGTTCACCAGGACATCCAGTTTATCATATTTGGCATTAATCTTTGTAAAAGCCTCCAATACTGCCTTCTCGTCAGTAACATCATACTTATAAAAATCGACCTTGATCCCATCGGCCTTCAGAGATTCAAGTGCTTCTTTCGCCTGTGCCTCGTCAATTCCATTCAGGATGATCTCATATCCTGCTTTGCCCAGTGCCCTGGAAACGGCTAAGCCTATTCCACCGGTGCCTCCGGTGATCATTGCATATTGACTCATATTCATCCTCCAAAAAGTAATTTATTTAAGAAAGTCTTCCCTACAGGGAGTAAAGATATCCAAAAGCATACCTGCCTTAAGGCAGACCGCGCCATGTTCAATACCGGGTTGTTTAAAGGTGGAATCTCCTGCCTTCAGGATTTTCTTTACCCCCCCGATGCTGAACTCAAACTCACCGGAAACGATATAAGTGATCTGCTCATGGGGATGGCTGTGCAAAGCTCCGACAGCTCCTTTTTCAAAATGGACTTCCACGCACATGAGATTTTCATGATAAGCGGTGATCTTCCGCTTCACTCCATCTCCCAGATCTTCCAAAACCAACTCATCTCCGGGAAAATAATTCTTCAACTCCATAAAGCCTCCTAAGTAAAAATTCTATTCATTCTTTATTCAGACCCAATTTTGAGGATAGCCCTTCATAATTACGTATATACGTAATTGATACGTAATATGAAATAAATAAAAAGAGCATTTTCAAAACAGCGGGATGGCAAACTCATACAACCTCCCTATAACCAAGAGAACGGGATATCAGAAGAGATGCTTCCTTCACAGACCGTCCCATTGCCTCAATGTCTTCATTTCCCCGATACAAACCACTGATGCTCAAAGCGGCAACGATTTTATTATTGTTATCAAAGATGGGAGAGCCCACACAGAGGAGGTGGTCATTCTGCTCTCTGTTATCAATGGCGAACCCCTTAATCCGGACCTTTTCAATCTCCTGAACAAGGGCATCGTAATCAGTCAGTGTAAAGGGGGTAATCTTGGAAAGAACTTTCCCTCTTAAACCAGCCAGTAAATCTGAATCATAGGCCAGAAAAGTCTTACCAAGTGAAGTACAGTGCAAATTTGTCCTGCTTCCGATAGCACAGGTTGCAATCAGAGTATCCTTTGGTTCGTACTTATAAATATAGGTAATTTTTCCATTGACTTCTTTTCCAAGAAAAACAGTATTTTTGGTTCTGTCACTGAGTTCCTCAACAATCCCTTTAGCCTTATCGATGAGTGATGTGTTGGCAATAAAAGTATTGCCAATAAAAAAGGCCTTCACACCGATTCCATAAATTTTACTCCTTTCATCAAGGAGCTCAATCATTTCTTCATCTAAAAGAGCCTTAAGAATATCACTGACGCTTGTGATGGGAATATCCAAAGATGAAGAAATTTCCGAGAGAGACAAGCCTTTGGAGGTATTGGCAATCACTTCAAGAATCTTTATTGTCCTCACTGCTGCTCTGCTCTTCTTCATACCCGTCCTGCAAAATGATAGATACTTTACAATATACCGTATTTGTTACGTATATGCAAATCAACAGTCTGTTAATTGTTTTTAATGCCAAAAATAGAATGCCCTTATCAGATGAGTTCATTCATAATTTCTAATCTTATGCGAAATGGTATCATCGAATGATTAACTATGTCCTATCCTATATTCGACCAAAAACAGATTTAGTTTTTAACTCTGATCCTGACGTGCCTTCAAGTTCTTAGCTAGTTTATCAGCCAACTCATTAAAATAATCTGTGTCGTACAAAATTAAAGCTCCTCTCTCCTTATACAAAGAATTGGAGCTTTGCACAATTTTATTTACAGTCTCAAAAAATCCCTGATTCAACGTTCAAGCTTTATATAATCAATCATCATTCATAGAATGATCCTGCCCCGAAAAAACGGAGTATCAGTTAAGCCACATTTCCCGTTTCATAATACTTACTTTCTTTCTCATCAGGAGTCAACCAATTATTTGCTGAGTGCTTCCTGATCCTGTTGTAGTAAATTTCAATATACCAATAAAGATCCTTATTCAATTCTTCCATCGTTCGGTATTTCCGGTGATAAATCAATCGTGTTTTCAGTGTATGAAAGAATGATTCTGCAACGGCATTGTCCCAACAATTTCCTTTTCGGCTCATACTTTGGACAGCATCCACTGACTCTAAAAGGGATCTGAATTGTTCTGATGCATACTGGATACCTCGATCGCTATGAACAAGCATTCCCTTTGGATTATTATTCCGATATAGATATTTTTTAAAGGCATTACAGGTAGAGTCCGCAGAGAGACTTTTGTTAAGATCCCAGCCAACAACTTTACAAGAATAAAGGTCTATAAATACAGATAGATACATCCACTTGGATGCAACCTTGATATATGTGATATCCCCAACTACGGCAACATTGGGCATTTCTGGATTAAAATGACGATTCAAAATGTTGTCAGGAATCCATTCTTTATGATCTGAATCTGTTGTAACGACAAACTGCTTCTGTATCTTGCATCTAAGCCCCATTTCCTTCATAAGAGTGTGAACAACGGTGCTAAAGTTCCTACATCCAGCGGCGAAAAAGTTCCGCTTTTCATGACATAAAAAGGGGCAAATATCCTAAAGTAGTGTTTACCACAACCTCTACAAAAAGGAACCTGCCCCTATGTGTCCAAAGGAAGATCGCATGCATGTAGCACGCATCATGGCCAATCAAGGCCATACCCAAAAGTATATCGCTGAATATCTTGGAGTTAGCGACCGGATGGTTAGAAAATACCTAAATCCGGAGTTTGGAACTCATCCCAGAAAGACCCGGGAAAGTATCCTAAAACCATTCTACCCCATAATAGAAGATACTCTGGAAAATGATCCATACTTTAATCTGGTTTACCTTCACGAAAGGCTAAAAAATGCCGGTTACACCGGCAAAATGACTATTCTTAGAAACTATGCACGTCAACACAGAAAAAAGCTCATTGAAAAAGCAGTAATCCGTTTTGAAACAGAACCTGGCCGCCAGGCCCAGGTAGACTGGAAAGAATGCGGAAAAATGGAGATTGATGGTAGATTTCAAAAAGTATATGCATTTGTCATGCTTCTGGGTTACAGCAGAATTCCATTTGTCCTGTTCACTCTAGACATGACCACGTCAACGCTTCTACAGGCTCATCTGATGGCTTTCAAATATTTCGGAGCTGTTCCGAAAGAAATCCTCTATGACAACATGAGAACCGCCTGGTACAACAGCGGCAGTGTCTGGCAAGTAAACTCAAAACTTTTGGAGTTCGCATCAACCTGCGGTTTTACCCCTCTTCGCTGTCAGGTACGCAGACCGCAAACCAAGGGCAAGGTAGAACGTTTTATCGGCTATCTTGGACATAGTTTTCTCATTCGTAATGAGGTAGCTCAAGCCGGTACTTTAAAAGACCTCAATCATGCCGTTTCCCAGTGGATCAATACTATAGTAGAAAAACAGATGAGCCAGTTCCGAGAGACCCGGAAAGAGCGCTTTGAGTACGAAAAGGCATTTATGAATCCCTGGAATTCGGCAGCTGCACCTGATGTAAGGTTAATCAAAGAAATAATTGTTTCCAGAGAAGGTGTAATTTGCTATGAAACAAACAAATACAGTGTCCCGGCACAGAATATCGGACGTACTGCTGTACTGAAAGTGGATACATTGATGAGAACCGGAGAAATCTTTATCTACGAGGAGTCAGTAAGATCCTTTGACCTTCTCCCCAAAGGATCAAAATCAGAATCAATCAGGCAGGAAGACAGAGAGTCTTTGCTGAAGCGTTGGAAAAGGGAGAATCGAAGAGAGACAAAGAAAGTCGTTGCCCGTGTTCCTGAAACAAATAATCTTCCTAAATCTCCACTGATGCAAACAGAAGTTGAAGTTCGCCACCCTGGAAGCTATGACAGGCTTATGGGGGCAACGGCATGAACGTACTGCAAGAGACTATAGAAAACAGAATGAACGACCTTGGTCTGGAATTTATGGCTGCAGGACTGGAAAGTTACCTTGAAGCTCAATCTCACACAGAGAATACTCTTTCCCAATCAATCGCTGATTTACTGGAACTGGAATATATTCCTCGCAGGGAACGGGCAGCCAAAAGCCGGCTGAAACTCTCAGGAATGCCGTCGATTAAGCTATTAGACGACTTTGATCTATCTTGGTTGAAAGGAGGCCTGACGGCATCCCAGTTATCAGAATTATCCAGCTTGGCTTTCATTGAACGAAAGGAAAACCTGGTACTGATGGGGCCCAGTGGTCTTGGGAAAACCCATCTAATGCTGGCTCTGGCTCACAAAGCCTGTCAGAACGGATATACCGTCTGGTACACCAGCTGTATTGATCTGATGGAAAATTTGACTCATGCACGAGAACAAGGGCGATTGAAACGGAAGCTGACCTGGCTGCGTAAGCCACACCTGATTCTGGTTGATGAAGTGGGTTATGAAAATCTGTCAAAAGAACAGGCAAATCTGTTTTTCCAGATCGTGAATACGCGTTACGAACAGGGCAGTATGATCATCACCACTAATAAGCCTTTCGGCCGGTGGGCAGAGATTTTAGACGATGTAGCCATTGCCACGGCAACCATCGACAGACTACTTCATCATGCTCATGTACTGAGCCTTAAAGGGGATTCATACCGGATGAAAGATCGGTTGAAAATAGGGATCGTTGATCCTGTTTAATTTTACCCAAAAGCGGAACTTTTAAACCGCTGAATACAGGAACTTTTTAGGCGTTGTTGACAATAAGAGCTGCTACACGGCTTCTATAGACAGTTTTATACTGAGGATCATCATGCAAATCCTCTGTGATCAAAGGACTTCCTGCCATTTGTTTGTGCTTAACATAAAAAAGCTCACTGATCTTGGTCATCAGTTTTTCTTTGGCTATCCTTCTGGAAGATTTTGATCGTCCTTGCCAGTCATAAAATCCGCTCTCAGAGACATTAAGATTATGGCACATTCTCACCACCGGAAATTCAGAGCGACACTCTTGTATAAAGAAGTATTTCATTTCGGTGTTTTGCTGAAAATGGCCAATGCTTTTTTTAATATATCGCGGTCCATCTCTGCATCATAAAGCTGCTTTTCAAGATCTCGAATCTTTCTTTGATCAGGAGTCAAAGCCTCGATTCCATTACCAGGAAATGCCAAGTTACCATTTGTTGAAAGTTGACGCTTCCAGTTCCCAATCAAACCATTAGCAATTCCCAAGGATTGCTCTACGCTGTGAGCTGTCCGACCTGGTTCTTCTGAAAGTGCTATCGCGTTTCTTTTGAATTCTGCATCATAGCGACGTCTTTTTTTCTCATTCATAGTTATTACCTCATTTTATTAAAAATCGGTCTTAACTACTACTCCGGGAAATCAAGGCAGGATCAGAATTTGACTTTATTTGTTCTAGATAACTATAAACTGTAAATTTTGAAATTTTTAATAATTCTCCAACCATTTCAATTGTACCCTTCACTCGGAAGATTCCTTTATCGTTTAGAAATCTAACCAATTCAATTTTATCTGCTTTAGAAAGCTTTGATTTGGCTCCTTTTAACTCGGAATATGTATTGATTATCATATCATGTACTAGCTCTGAAATATTACTATCTAAATTCCCGGCTTGCGTTTTCTGAACATTAAGATTATCTATGTGCTGCGTTTCACAAAGACTATCAATAGTACTCTTCATTTGTAAATAATTGTCAATTGCAATATTAATACAAAAACAACCAATAATATGTTGGTTCTCATCTCTAATTAGGCTCTTGGAACATTTGAATAAGTGTCCGTTCTCAGAATCAAAATAATTAACTAAGTTGTCCTCATGAAGAGTTGCAAGTTGAACCAATTCGTTAAAAGCTGGACTTAACCCATCATATTTCTTTCTACCAGTCAATGATCCATTAACAATATAAAAGATAGAATGTTTTGGATGCGTCAAATCATGAATTGCTACTTCACAATTATCTCCGATAGTTTTAGCAATAATATCAGCTATTGGAATCATAAGACTCAACAGTGGATGTTCATCATTCATTGAAATCAATTCCTTCATAATAAAAAAATAACATATCCATACTTATATGGAATACACAATAAACTTAATTTAATAATTAGTAGACTGTTCCCATTAACTAAGCTATAGTGAATATTGGGTTTGTTCCTTAGAGTGGAATCCACTCAATAAACTTAAGAAACTATTTTTGATTGGATTCTGCAATAATATACAAATTTTTCTGAATATTTATCTTCCAGAAATCGATGTATACACTTTGTATTACAATATTTAAAACGATATCTTGGTTCCAACCATGAAATACAAAATGTCAGTTAAGACACAGTTATAGTTTCATAATACCTACTTACTTACTCATTAGGAGTCAACCATTTTTTTACAGAGAACATCCTGATTTTACTGTGGTAAACATCAATTTATCAATAATATTTTTTTAATTTTTCAGATTTCTTTACTTTCGATAATATCGAATCCAAGAAGTTCTATTTACGTTCTTTAAAACAGCCATTACTCTAGCGGTAATCGCTATTTTAGACTGTAATCTACACGCTGCATCATATTTTTTCAAACTAAACGTTACCATCTACGCTAACCATTGTCATCCCCCTGACCTCACCCCAATATTCACCCAACAACAGATTTAGTTTTCAGCTTCTTTAGCTTACTCTCAAATTCTATTGGTGTCATTCCTTTCAACCGTTTTTGTGGTCTTTCATAGTTATATTCAGACCACCAATCTTCGATCTTTTCTCTTGCATCAGTAATAGATTCAAAATAATGGGAATTTAAGCATTCATTTCTAAATGTCCCATTAAAACTTTCAATGTAGCAATTATCCGTTGGTTTTCCAGGTCGTGAAAAGCTGATTTTTATTCCCTTTTCATAGCACCATTTGTCCAACTCTTTACTTCTAAACTCAGGTCCATTATCACATTGTAAAGTTTCAGGGTAGCCATGTTTTTCTCCTGCACGATCCAGTATTTCAGAAACATGCCTTCCATTGATGGAAAAACCAGCATGGATAATTGGTGATCTATTCGTTGTTGGATCAATGACTGTTAAGACTTTTAGTTTCTTATGATTTCCAACAGAATCACTTACAAAATCAATTGCCCATAGTTTACCTGGTGTTTTTGGAATGATCGCAGGCTCTCTATTCTCAGATGAAATCTTTTTCCTACGTTTCCTACTCTTTAATTGCAGCCCTAGTTCGTTGTAGATCCTCTCAGTGCGCTTATGATTAATAGCGATACTATTCTGTCGAAGTTTTAGATGGATCATTCCACAGCCATATTTAGAGTTGTTTTTAAGGATCTTATATATCTCTTTGATAATCTCACCATCATCATTAGGTTTTAAATCATAAAGATAAGTAGATCGAGGAATTTGAACTAAACGACATGCTCTTCTTATTGATAACCCGAAGTATTTCACAATATGCCTTACTGCTTCTCTTTTTACTCCGGGTCGCAGAACTTTTTTATGATTTCCTTTTGAGCCATATTATCCAGTGATAAATTGGCTACAAGCTTTTTTAGGTTTTCATTTTCTTGTTCAAGCTGTTTTAACCGGGCAACTTCTTTGGAAGTCATATCTGCGTATTTTCTCTTCCAAATATAAAAAGTATTTTCGCTGATTCCATATTCACGGGCAACGTCACTTACCTTTTTACCTAGTTTCTGTTCTCCCAGAATCTTTACGATCTGTTCTTCTGTAAATCTCTTTTTCATATCAGCCTCCATTGTATTTGTTGGCTGAAAACTAATCTATATTGTGGTACGATTTATTGGGGATAGATCACCCCCATTTATAGAGGATGACTTGATTAGGAAATAATCTCAACAAGTAGTATTTTCAAATTATCTATCTGCAATTTTTGTGTTATATTGTTTTGCATTTTTTTCTTTTTCTTTCTTCTTTCAATAAAATACTATTGACCATCAACTCATCAAGTAAATCCATGCTCTTGTTCGCAATGTCAGTAATGCAGTTTACAGTTTCTTCTAGTGTGTTATCTGCCACACCATCAAAATAGCCAACCTCAATTCCCGATTCAGCCAGCTCCACTGCATTTAGTGCAGTCATACTAGCAATTGACATTTTCAATGCACACCCATTTTTGGCACCATCACATAACATCCCCGCAAGTGGTGAAATTGAATTTTTAACTGCTCCACGGATCGCTTTTTCATCTAACCCTTTTAAATAGCAAATACCTGCTGTGGCGCCAGCGGAAGCAGCGATTGCGCACATGCAGAATGCAGCGGAACGTCCGATATGGATCTTTACAAAGAAAAGCATCAGACAAGATAAAGCTAGTGCACGAATCATCTCTTCCTTAGAGGAGTTATACGATTCTGCAGCAAGGCCAACAGGTAAAATAGCGGTTATACCTTGATTACCATCTCCCATTGCTGCCATGGCAGGATAACTGCTACCACCCATACGGGCATCGGAAGCTGCAGAAACCAGAATTTGTACCTTTTTATCCAAAGTTACTGGCAGATACTTTAACGGTTGTTCAAACAAATCTGCAGGTACTTTATTTTTCTGAAACGTAGACCTGAGGTAAGCCCGTCCACTATGCAATCCAAATTCATTTTTCAAACCATCCTCAGCAAGAGCTAGATTCATCTTATACCCGTCCAACAGAAATTGCAGTTCCTTGGTATCAACATGGGAGATGTAATCAAAGATGATGTCTGGGGTTAAAAAAACTTCATCTTGCTCAATTTCCTTCAGAGAGTCTTCGTTATGAAACATTTCCTGGCCATTAACTGATACACTGATGATACCATCATGTTTACCCGAAAGAATTGTGATAACCGTTTCGTTGTTGGTAATTACCTCTGCACGGACATATACACCGGTCTCCTCCCCGTCACTGAAGATCTGCACCCTACCTTCATCGACCATGAGCTGTGCCTTCTGAATATTCTGGGGAGTGCAAGGTTTCAGAACCTCCATCCCGAGTGTATAATCACCACCCAATAGTCCTATCGCCGCGGCAATCCCAATCCCCGGCTCTGTTGTACCAGGAGTCGCAACTCCAAAGCCTATCTTTAAAAAAGCAGGGCTAACGTATATATTCATTAAATTCACATCAGCAGTGAGAAAAGGCTTGCACCGAGCTGCTGCAAGAGCATAGGCAGTGGGTCCAGTACAGCCTAACGCAGGTTGCATTTCCATTTCTAGCATTTTGGTAATATCATCATGTGTAATCATAAAGGCCTCCAATATTTATTTTTATTCAATAAATCAAGTATTACACTGCTGCGATAACATCAATCTCGACATTGACTCCATCATATAGCTGTACTCCAGAAACAGTAATCCTGGCCGGGTACCCATTATCAAAATACTGAAGATACACATTGTTCATTTCTTCAAAATATATAGCATCAGAAAGATGCACAGAACATTTGACAACTTTATCCATATTACTACCAGCATCATCTAGCATATCTTTAATTGTGCGCATAATAGTGTGCGTTTGTTTTGTAACATCTTGATGTACGATTTCACCTGTTTTAACATCTGCCGAAATCTGACCGGAAATAAACAGAAAATCTCCACACTTTACCATCTGAGAATACGGTCCCACCGATTTCGGTGCTTTATCAGTAATTAAAACCTCTTTATCCATTTTATCCATCCTATTACTATTATCTCTAAAATTTTTCAATTTTTGAAATTAAAACTATACAAGTACCAACAACACCCATTATTAATAGTGTCCTACTTATCCATAGATCATCCCAATCCTAGAATCCAGAATGCAATCAATTTTAAGCCTAACAGCACTGAAACGCTCTAACTGACTATGTATTTCTTATTCCTAGAATTATATCTGACTGTTTCAACAACAATGGCCTCTGCATATTACTAGTTAATAAATAGAGATCGTTCTCATTCCTGAATCTTCTATTAGAAATATTCCTATTAGATTGATTTGCCAGTTTTTGTACGTTTATTATTGTTTGTATTTTTAGCACCTGTCAACAAAAATAACAATTTATTGTTATTTTGATCGCATTAATACAATATTTTAATTCCTTGATAAACTCTTCCAACCAAAATGATAAAATAATTTTTCAACTGACAGGAGTTCTTAAGACACAAGAATCAGAGTGTTAGGAGTATCTATGAATTTTCGAAGAATGACTTTTATGGCAAATGAAAACCTTTTAGAAATACCATGTTCTGAATATGTGTAGACTCCGACTTCTGAAAGTTTGAATCGAAAACTACTATCTACAGAAATAGAATAGGAAATTTATAATCCGTTGCTTTGGTTAAAACTATCAGCTAAAGCAATGGAGATTTCAATATTCAAAACAAAAAGTTGATACATCATCTTAGCAACCAGTCAAACCTGTTGCTTGAGCTAAGAGAGTCTCCGAATCCGAATAAATAATGATTTAATAGGGATAACAAACCCAAAGTATAAGTAGTAAGACTATCTATAATTATATTCATTCTCTCATGTGGAGAGTGTGAAAAATACTCGATTAAATGCTATAAAAAACTATACATCTCCTTGATTGCACAAAATTTAAATAATTATGAAGAATTTCTAAAATACAAATATTTTGTACAGAACAAGGAATAAATACAAGATATTGTTATAATTTTGTTGACAACTAGCAGAAAAGCTAACAATAATAAACATGCCTTAATTGGCAATTAATTCAATCAACATAATTAAAGAAAGGAGAAATAATTATGAAGGATTCCGCAAAAAAATTGGGTGCACTTCTCTTGTGTTGCATTCTGATTTCCGTTTTTTCTGCTTGTGGAGGTGGCAAAAAATCCACAAGCAATGCTTCTGCTGATGGAGAGAAATCAACAAACCTTACTTCTACTGATGACTTCATTCCTGTGGAATGGCGTATGGCTAATCAACATCCCAATGATTCTTTTGTAACTTTAGCAGACAAAGAAATTATTGACAGTATAAAAGAGGCTACTGATGGTCGCGTCAATATTACTCTTTACCCAGACAACCAGCTCGGTGATTACATGAGTGTGTTTGATGAGATCATGTTTGGAAGCGTTGAAATGGGGCATATTTCTGTTAATTCTGCTTATGATTCCCGCCTATTGGGTACTTTTTTGCCTTACTTAGCCACAGGCTATGATCAGCTGGCTACTATTTACAGTCCTGATTCGTACCTTTTTAAAACAATACACGAAATTGAGAGTAAATTAGGTATAGAACTGATGGGATTTTTTTGTGAAGGTTTTGACGGTGTCGGTACCGATGTTGAACTGACTGATGCTGCTGTGGTTGGTGCTGAAAAAGGAGCTCTTATCAGAGTTCCTGCTATGGACACTTTTGCTGAATGTAATATAGAGCTAGGTTTCCGAACGACAACTATTCCATATTCAGATACCTATACATCAATTCAGACTGGTCTTGCGGATGGTTGGGCTGGTGGTCCAGCAAACCTAAACTACCAATATTTTCGTGATGTTCTTAATCACTTCTATGATTACCAACAAGTACAAGAAGCTACTCATATCCTGATAAGTAAAACTGCCTTTGAGAAACTATTGCCGGAGGATCAAGAATCAATCCGTACGATTATCCAAGATAAATGCCTTGACAGCATATCGTTAGCTCAAGAAGATGAGGGAAAATACAAGACCCTTTTGGAAGAGAGTGGGGTCACAGTCGTTGAATTTTCTGATTCAGAACGAGCGACTTTTGCAGATGCTGTTCGTGCCAATGTATGGCCAAAACTAGCACAAACTTTTACTCAGGAGTTTTTGGACAATGTTCTAGCTAGTTTTAATGAATGAGTTCCAGTTATGTTCTAGTTTCTAATGAATATTTACAATGGCTCCATTGAGACAATATGGGGTTTGCAGAGATGTAAATCCTATATTGCCTCAATGGATGGATCAAAGATATATAAATTAGGAGGGTAATATAAACATATGAAAATTATTGCATATATAGATAAAGTTTTGCAGATAATCTATGATTATATAATCATTATATCAGGATCTATCGTTACGATTTTGATTATGACAGGCGCGTTTATGCGCTACATATTGAAAACTGATTTTTATGGTTCTGAAGAGATTATACTAATATTCGGTTACTGGCTGTATTTTATTGGAAGTATTTCCGCATCACGATCTAAAACACACCTTAATGCAGATATGGTATCTATCTTTACCCAAAACCCAAGGATTATTTCTATCAAAGAAATCATCAAAGATCTCCTTAGTTTAGCTATATGCTGTGTAGCGATAAAATGGTGCTATGACTATTGGTCTTGGACGATTGCTCTCAAACCCAGAACAAGTGTCCACAAGATACCCTACTACTTTCAGCAATTTCCTATGTGTTTAGCTTTTTTTATGTGGGGATTCTATTTAATTCGCGATTGCGTCACCTCATTTCTAGATCTCAAAAATATTGACACAAAAGTATCTATAGAAATTTTTAAAGGACGGAATGCCTAATGACATCATTAATTGCTCTTTTAATATTAATTCTAGCCATGGCAGTTGGCATTCCTATTCCTCTGTCCTTCTTTCTATGCGCTGCTTTTATATGCACCATTGGCGGATTTAATCCCCTAATGTTATTCTCTTACGGCTTTAACAACCAAAACAGTATTCTTTTACTGACTATTCCTCTATTCGTTTTGGCAGGCGCCATCATAGACAAAGGTGGCATCGGTGAAAAGCTAGTTCAGGGGTTAATGAAGCTTTGCAAGGGCTCTAAGGCTGCTCTTGGCACAGTAACCATTATTTCCTCGGCTATGTTTGGTGCTGTGTCTGGAAGTGCCACTGCAACGTTGTCATGCATTGGATCAATTATGACACCTCGTCTGAAAGAACAAGGCTATAAGCCCGGCTTAATAGGTGCCATGCTTGCCAGTTCCGGGGTGCTAGGTATAATGATTCCACCTAGCATTTTAATGATTTTATATGCTTGGGGTACTGGGACCTCTGTGCTAGCTTGTTTTTTAGCAACGATTATTCCGGGTGTGATCCTTATTACATTATTCAGCATTGTGAATGCATACTTTGTGAAAAAAGACCCGGATATGGTTAACTTTCAGCCTTTAAAGAAGGAAATTAAAGAAAGTGGGGAAAGAAAACAACGAAGTGCAGTTCCAGCTGTCATGATGCCTATATTATTACTAGGAAGTATTTATGGTGGTGTCTTGACTGCTACTGAAGGTGCAGCATTCTCAGTCATTTACTCTCTGATAATTGGTATTTTTTACTATCACCGAATTGACTCTATTTCTTTCAAAGCGGCCTTGGTCCAAGCCGGCGAGACATCAGGTGTTATAATGGTCATGCTATTTTCAGTGGGAATTCTCAGCCGTATGTTTATGACAGAGAACTTGCCTGACCTGATTTTGAATTTTTTAACATCCCTTTCTTCTAACCGTGCAATAATTTTAATTATGATTAACCTATTTATGCTCGTTATCGGTATGCTCATGGATGATTGCAGCGGTACAGTCCTCAGTGCTCCTCTTTTACTCCCTGTAGTTATGGCTTTAGGTATGACACCTATCCAATTTGCAGCCGTATTAAGTGTCAATATTGGCATGGGCAACGTCACACCTCCATGTGCACCGTTGCTTTATTTAGGGGGAAGAGTCGCTGGTGCTGATGTCAAGGAAATGCTTAAACCAACTTTTTCTCTCATATTATTTGCATGGATACCTACACTAATTTTGACTACTTTTGTACCAGATCTTTCATTACTTCTTCCACGGCTAATGGGATATGTATAAAAACAATACATTTGTATACTTAATATTATAATAGAGTTCATTATGGAGATAGTGTCCCTAGTTTCCTGATTAACGGATTGCCTAAAGTTAAAAAAACTATATATTAATTGGGATCAGGAAAATCAGACAATACGCGATTACTTTTCATTGTAATGAATACAACCAGGAACCCATGTCGGCTAAGGTTTCGACATGGGATTCATAAAAGGTCTGATGGTAATACTCTCTAAAGCTCTAGTACATCTACGAGGACTTCTAAAAGAATTGCTAAAAAGACTAAAGCTCCACCATACAAGAGCCAACACCACCACAGAAAAGCCTACTGAAAGATCAAGATCTGCAGTTATCAAAATAAGCGCCATCCCAGTAATAAATATCAGTACAAAACTGGGCGAACGTAAAATATTGAAAATATTCCCACTAGAAATAAAATTATTGTTTATGGAAGAAACAAAGAAAATATAGACAGCTGAAGCAATGGTGATGCTGCTTTCCTGACCATTCATAGATTATCTTGTAGCACCTTTGATATCACCCAAAACATCCTTATTATTTTTCAATATATCCCTCCATGATCACTAATGGATTTAGATTAACCTTAAATTTAACTAAATGGGAGGATGTTTTTTACATATAACCACTATTTATTGCATTATTAGGAATAAAATAAAGTGTTAAAGACTAAAAGAAACAAGATAATTTTGTTTCCAACTTATTTTGTTTAAAGATAAAAAAGATACTTAAGATAAGTATAGAGATTCTATCATCATAAGGAAAAATTATTTATCTGGACTTATAATTAAACAATTTTATGCAAGAATAAAAATAGGAATTCAACCGCATTTGACATTGCGTCTGCTTTAAAATAAAGTCAATCTTAGGGTCAAATAGTTCTATCAAAATAAGTCATCAGGGAGAAACAATAATGAACTTCGACAAAATTCCATCAAATACTCAAATATTGCCATTGGGACAACCCCGTTTTCATGAGGGTGGAGATGAAGCAGTACTCCTCGTGCATGGATTTACGGGAATGACATCCAATTTTTTCTACCTCTTCGACCGGCTGGTCTCAGAAGGATACACCGTATCCCTTCCCCGTCTCCCCGGTCACGCTAGCAATGCCGCCGATTTCCATGAATCGACAGGACACGACTGGCTGCGCTGTGTAGTTGATGAGTATGTGCTTTTACAATCCCGGTACAAGACCGTGTATATTGCCGGTCTCTCCATGGGCGGTCTGTTGACCCTCATCCTGGCTGCTCTCTTTGACCCGGCAAAAATTGTCGTCATGGCTCCAGCAATCAGCATAAGAAACAAACTTGTTTTCAAGACTCCTTTTCTCAAGTATTTCATACATTCCGTCAAGGGTTCCTGGAAAGAAGAGGACGAAGACGATGAAGAGCGGAGAACCCTGGGAAGGGCTTACTGGGCAAGAACGGATGTTATAAAGGTAGCCGACATGATTGCCCTGAGAAAAAGAGCCCTTAAAAATCTTTCTAGGGTCAAATCTCCAACCTTGACTATTGTGTCCGAAGGAGATAAAACGGTAGCTCCAGATGCGGTCCAGATCATTGAGAATGGAATAAGCAGTAACCGAAAAGAGCATATAGTTTTGGTGGAGAGTCCCCATGTTCTGGTCAATGGTTGTGAGCGAAAAGAAGTGGCAGACCGCATCATAGACTGGTTTAAAAAGGAGTGACACTCCCCTTATGAAATACTATGTACTGACACTGGGTTGTCAGATGAATATATCCGATTCCGAAAGGCTAACCACAGTCTTCACAGGCATGGGATTCACAAAAACAGACAAAGAAGAAGACGCTGATATTCTGGGAATCGTGGCCTGTTCGGTCCGGCAAAAAGCGATCGACAAGGTGTACAGCAGGATTCATCTTTGGAACAAATGGAAAAAAGATAAAAACCTGATTACCTTTGTGACCGGCTGTCTTTTGGAAGAAGATAAGAAGAAATTCCTCAAGACCTTCGATCTTGTTTTTGAAACAAACGATATAGCCGGACTTCCCGAGATGATCAGCCAATACGGGATAGTCACCGCGACAGGTCTGCGTCCTCATCACGATCAGAAGGAGTTCTGGGGCATCAGTCCCTCTTATGACTCCGACTATGAAGCCTTTGTCCCCATCCAGAATGGATGTGATAAATTCTGCACGTACTGTGCGGTTCCCTATACAAGGGGCAGAGAAGTATCCCGCCCCTCAGCTGAGATTCTGGATGAAATCAACAAGCTTCTGCAAAAAGGGTATAAATCCATTACCCTCCTGGGACAAAACGTCAATTCCTACGGATTAGACAAGGAAGAGGAGCTTAGCTTTGCAGAACTCCTAGACGCAATAGGAAAAATGGGAGATGCGTCAGAACATGCATTCTGGCTCTACTTCACCTCTCCCCATCCCCGGGATATGACATTGGATGTACTGGAAACCATGTCCCGCTACCGCTGTCTTGCCAAGCAGGTACACCTCCCCCTCCAATCCGGAGACAATGAAATTCTCAAAAAAATGAACAGAAACCACACTCTGTCCGACTACAGGAAGATCGTTGAGAATATCCGACGGATACTGCCGGAAGCCACCCTCTTTACCGATGTGATCGTAGGGTTCACCGAGGAAGGGGACGAGAATTTTGAAAATACACGCCTTGCCATGGAAGAGTTTAATTACAACATGGCTTATATAGCCACCTATTCTCCCCGCCCCGGAGCTGTAAGTTCCCGCTGGGATGATAAGATTCCACAGGACATAAAAAAACAGAGGCTCCATATTTTATCTGATGTGTTTATAAAATCGGCAAACCGCTACAACGCCTCTCTCATTGGCAAAACACTAAATATTCTGGTAACAGGAAAATCCAGAGACGGCCGGCGTTGGACAGGCCTGACAGAGGGGAAAATCAATATACACTTTCAGGGAAACCAGGAAATTGTCCCGGGTCATTTTGTCCCCGTAAAGATTACCGGGTCTACAGGAATATCCCTTGAGGGAGAATTCCTTTCATCTTAAATAAAAAAATCTTGTGAATCTTTTTTTGTGTACTTTAATTTGAGTTTCGCCGATAATTAAGAATGATGGAAAAGAAACGATTACGGAACATTTTATTATTTCTCTTTTTTATGCTGATCCTTTTGTTCACAATCAGATACGGTTACGAATACTTTCAGAATAAACAAATGATGCAGGATGACATTGAAAAGACGAGTGTTAGAGAGACCGTCGTACAACCCATAGAAATTCAAAAAGATGAAGAGCTGGACGTGCAACCTGTTATCGAAATTCCATCAGGAGCCGAGGAAGAACCGATCCAGCGCCAGATAACGGGAGAACACAAGGTTCTTGAAGGGGAAAATTTTTCCCTGATTACCGGATTTTATTGGGATGATATCTTCCTCTGGCCCGATCTGTACATCCGCAATTCGATGCGCAGTGATGATCCGGATCTGATCTACCCCGATGAGATAGTCACAATCTATAACCGTTTGGGAACAGGAAACAACTTTAGCACCAGGGAAACCGAAGAGATACTGGAAGCCTACCTGCAAGTGTATGAGATATACAAAAAGCTGGGAGCGGAGAAAAACAACTCTGTTTGGAGTCTCTTATGGTGTGCCGCCCGATATGATCATGACTTTTTAGACACATACAAAGACAGGATTGATCCGGCAGATCGAGCCATGGCCCAGAAATACATTGACGAACAGGGATTCCTGGACTGATTTAAAAAGGCACAACCGATTCAAAGTGCCGCAAACATCCACTCACAGGATCAAGAAACTCAAGAACACAGGCATGCAGGGCCATTCGGTAGAATGGGGGGCCGCCATAGAGTGAATCTCCCAGGATAGGAGCCTTCATGGCCGCCATATGAAGACGGAGCTGATGAGTCCTGCCTGTTTCGGGATACAACTGAACACGCCAGTGGCCTCCACTCTCTTCTCCCAGAAGACGCCAGCGGGTTAGAGACAATTTACCCTTTTCTTCATCAATGATTTGCAGGGGACGATTATCTACATCCAGACGCTGCCTCAACTCAAGACCCCCCTCTTCCCGGGGCAGGCCGGACGAAAGCAGGGCCTGATATTCCTTGTGAATTAATCTTTGTTCAAATTGATGCCCCAGCTTCTTCTGGGCCTCTTTATTCCTGGCCCAGATCATCAGTCCCGAAGTGGGCTGATCCAGCCTGTGAACCACCAGGATATCTGGAAAGTCCCGTTGAAGACGGGAGTAAAGGCAGTCCGCTTTTTCTGGCCCTTTTCCCGGAACGCTGAGAAGTCCTGCCGGTTTCTCTGTCAGAATCCATGAATCATGGCTTTCAATCACATAAGGATTTGCCACAAAAGAGTTCCCCAGATAAGACAGAAAAGAAAGACCACATAGAGAAAAGAGACCAAGGCATTAGCCTTGGGTCCTGAAACTTCCTGGGGAGCCATATCTCCCATGCCATCGGGCGGAAAGAGCTCCAACAGGACCAGGTCGAGACTCCCGATAAAATCTCTAGGTGAAATTTTCTTACGTCCGTTCAGGATCTCTTCAAAGTAATAAAAGGTCTTGGCCAGCAGCCCGCCCAGTTTTCCCGGTAGTTTCAGGTCGGGGGTCACCGAAAAGAGGGAGAGGAATACGAGTCCACAGAGTGTCAGCCCTTTAGTCAGTCCCGTCATCAGGGCACCGCTTGTAATCTTAACAGGCCCGAGCTCTGTCAGTATCCGTCCCACAGGACTGAGAAGATGAAAGAATGTGATGGAGCCGATGAGGAAAAAGAAATAGAAAAATCTGATCTTTTTTCCAGCTAAAAATCCTAAAAAGGCAAAGACAAGAACGAGTAAGCCCTTTGTACTCAAGGATTCAATCATAAAGAAGCCGGGAATCATGGCCATACCCGTCCAGAACCTCAACTTTGGACTCAAAAACAGAGCCAGCCGATCCTGTCTACGCCGTCTTTTACCCTTATTTTTCATCTACGGCCTCTTCTGTTAAAAGATCATCTTTCAAGGCACCCTGCCTGATGAGTTCCCACCATTTTGACTTTTCTGAAAACCTCTGGGCAAAAAGACCGATAAAGAGGCCGGATACCAAACCAATCCCTAAAAAGAGTGGTAAGATCCGCCAGGCTGAGGGTCCGAAAATAAAACTGATAGACAGTATAATTTGAGCCATATTGCTGGTGAGAGCCCCCATGACACTGATTCCCACAAAGGAGATACGAGGTCTTAACGCCTTGTAACAAAGCCACATAAGCAAACCACTGGCAAACGAACCGACCATAGAAAAGAGGAACACATAGGACGCCAGAGTTCCATTCACCAGCGCCTGTCCCAAGACTTTTAAAAGGATGAGTAAAAAATAAGCCGGTGCCGAAAATAACTCAAGACTAAGAATAACAGGGAGATTGGCTAAGCCCAGGCGCATGAAGGGAATAGGTCTGGGAAAGAGGTACTCTATGGTAGACAGGAACATACTAAAAGCGCCCAGAAGGGCTATTCTATTGAGTTTTTTCTCAGTAAACACCTGCATCCACCTCCTGATCATCTCCTTTACCGCCGGTATACATAAAAATCTTATTGGGCAGACAGGCCGCCCATTCACCAGCTCTGTGTATCTCGCCCATTTGAACGCAAAGGTTATCATCACAATCAGAAGATTCAAATCTGGCATGACCATCTTCAATGACAATAACTGTCTCGCCCACAGGTCCTTCCAAATCGATAACCCGATCCTCTTCCAGGGGATAGATGGACTGTCCGGCCTCATCCTCAATAATGACATACCCCTCTTCCTGACTCATCCTATTCCCGTAGAGGGTAAAGGCCAGAAACACGGCAAGAGAAAAAACAATGGCAAGAATATCAAAGAGCCTTAATTTCACCTATGACAACATCCTTATATCTTTTAATATGACAAACAGCATATGGATAACAAACTAACACAATTTCGAGGGAGCAGGGAATACCTGACCCTGAGCGAGAAGAATAGAATATTTCTGGAGACTCTCTGCGGACATTGGCAGTTTTCTGTACAGCAGATCAGACAGATTATCAGGATGACAAGGGATCTAGAAACCTGGGATGAAGCAAGCCTCGAAAAACTATGGGGAGAGTCCGAACCCATAAAACCTGGAGACCGGGGAGAAAAAGAAAAGCGCTTTAAGGCATTCTCAGACTCCTGGCGTTCTCTCAGGGATGCCCCCAAGGATTACAGTCATTTCTCCCCGGGGAGGATTGAGCATCCATCGCCAGGCTTCCAGGCCATCGAGGATGACCGCCGGATACTAGGAGACTGCCCAGTGGCTTCGCCTAAGACTCGCTGCTGTAATTTGAAAACACTGGATGCGGTAATCAATTGCGGTTTTGACTGCTCATACTGTTCTATACAGTCTTTTTATACGGAAAATAAAATTCTCTTTCACAGCGGTTTGAAGGAGAAACTGTCCCGGCTAAACCTTGATCCGGATAAGACCTGGCATATAGGAACCGGACAGTCCTCAGACTCCCTTATGTGGGGCAATAGAGACGGCCTTTTAGAGGATCTTTGCAGTTTTGGACGGGATAACCCCAATGTGATCCTGGAGCTCAAAACAAAATCTGATAATATCAATGAGCTCCTCGAAATGGATGTCCCCCCCAATATGCTCCTCACATGGTCCCTCAACACACCGACCATCATTGCCGCCGAAGAAAGGCTCACAGCCTCCCTCGACCATCGGCTCAAAGCAGCACGAAGGGTGGCGGACAGAGGAATCCCCGTGGGATTTCATCTGCATCCCATGGTCTGGTACAAGGGCTGGGAAGAAGAATACAAGGCTCTAACGGCGACGATGACTGAGATGTTTCACCCCTCAGAAGTAGTCTGTGTCTCCCTGGGGACTCTGACGTTCATCAAGCCGGTGCTTAAGAAACTGAGGGAACGTCCCATCCACAGCAAAATTCTCCAGATGCCTTTAGAAGAGGCCGCAGGAAAATGGTCCTATCCTTTGAAGATCAAGGAAGACCTATTCAAAACCACCGCTTCGGGACTTCAATCGTGGCAAAAGGACGTTTTTTTTTATATGTGTATGGAAGACCCCCAGCTGTGGGAACCAGTTTTCAACAAGTCCTACAGGGACAATGATGAATTTGAAAAAGATATGCTCTATAATTATCAAAAGAAAATTTCTGCAATTCAAAACAGGAGAAGATAAAAAATGAAGAAAAGAATCATAATGGCGTCCATCATACTCATGATCAGTTCTGCCTCGGCCTCTGCACTTCCTTTTATAGACTTTCAGCTCGGTGCCGGATATAACGGGTTTTATGTTACAGACGGAGACAATGACTTCAAAGGCTATCCTCTTGGTATGACTGCTTTTGGCGGCGTGGGGTATAAGTTTTTCCCAACCCTGAGCATCGGTGCGGAGTATGAATATGCCCAATCCTGGTCAAGGGACGATCTTGGAACAGGCCTGACACTCTCAGTTGTGGAGCATCTGCCCAAGATGTATCTAAAATTCAATGCCCTCAACCTTCTGACCGTTTCGGCCCTTGCGGGTGTGGATTATCAGACACCAAGGATGGACAGTACAAACGGAAACAGCGAAGCGGCCTTCACCATGGGAGCCAGAGTGGCCTTTCTCTTTGCCTATGCCCAGTATCTGATGGTCTTTAACCCTGACAGTGTGGACAACCGGATCAGCATTGGGGCTATTTTCAGCAAATAGTCTATGAATATACTCCTCATAACCCCTCCCTTCTGCCAGCTGAATACACCCTATCCCGGAACCGCCTTTCTCAAAGGATGGCTTCAAAAAAGCGGGCATCTTGTAGATCAGGCGGATACAAGCCTAGAGACCTACCTACGGCTTTTCAGCCGGAAGGGACTGGAAGAGTATGTATTCGGAGAATGCCGTCCCGCCGATTTTTCCCACAATGACAGCCTTCTCAGGACCTGGAATCTCAGGCAGAGGTATATGGAAACCATCGATCTTGTCCTGTCTTATCTTCAGGGTAAGGATACCCCACTGGCAACCTTGCTGTGCCGGCCGGGATTCTTACCGGAAGGAGAACGGTTTGATAAGAGAGAAGAGGGTTTACCTGCCTCATACGGAACTCTAGGGATTAGTGACAAGGCACGCATGAGGGCGACACTCTACCTGGAAGATCTCGCCGATTTTCACAGAGATACCCTGGATGCCGATTTCGGCTTTAGTCGCTATGCAGAGCATTTAGCCATGTCTCCCCCATCCTTTGATGATCTATATAAGAAGACACAGCTCGGTGAAACACCGGTCAGCCGGATACACACAGAGATTCTCGGTGAACGAATGGAAAGCTTCAAACCTGATATGGTCGGCTTTTCTGTACCATTCCCGGGAAACCTCACAGAAGCCCTGAGAGGGGCCCGATTCATCAAGCAAAACTATCCCGGGGTTCACCTCACCCTGGGAGGCGGATACATCAACACCGAGTTGAGGAACATCGGCGACATCCGCCTCGAAGAGTATTTTGATTCCATCACCTTAGACGACGGAGAGGATGCCCTCTCTGCCCTGGTCTCATCCATCGAGTCGGGAGACACAACAGAGTTGATCAGAACCTGGCAACCTAAAGAAGGGAAATGGTGTTTTTTTGACACCCAACAAAAAGAACTTCGCCATAAAGAAAGACCGGCACCCGACTACAGCGACCTTCCCCTGGATCAATACCTCTCCCTAGTCGATATGGAAAATCCCATGCACCGCCTGTGGAGCGAGGGGCCCTGGATCAAAATGATGCTGGCTCATGGCTGTTACTGGCGCCGCTGTGCCTTTTGTGATACATCTCTGGACTATATCAGCCGTTTTGATCCCGCACCAGCCTCCCTGTTGGCAGACCAGATAGAAGAACTGATACAGCAAACAGGAAAGAGGAGCTTTCATTTTGTGGATGAAGCCGCCCCTCCGTCGCTGATGAAAGAACTGGCTCTTGAGCTTATCAGGAGAAAGACAGACATCAGCTGGTGGACGAACATCCGTTTTGAGAAGAACTTCAACTCCAGTCTCTGCCGTCTTTTGGCGCGGTCCGGATGTATTGCGGTCTCCGGCGGTCTTGAGGTTGCCTCGGACAGGCTGTTAAAAAGTATGGACAAGGGAGTTACGGTACAACAGGTCAGTGCCGTCACTGCAGCCTTCGGCAAGGCAGGTATTATGGTTCATGCCTATCTGATGTACGGGTTTCCAGGCCAAACCCGTCAGGAGTTGATGGATTCTCTGGATGTTGTCCGCCAGCTCTTTCAAAACAGGCTGATTCACTCGGCCTACTGGCATCATTTTGCCTTGACTGCTCACAGCCCGGTGGGCTGTCATCCCGAGGAGTTCGGGGTGACTATTACGGGGCCAAAAATGGCAGGATTTGCACGTAATGATCTGGAGTTTTCCCAGGAATCAGAAGAACTCAAACACTACGGAAAAGGCCTTCGTACCGCCTTGTACAATTATATGAGTGGAAAGGGATTTCAGGTTCCGGTCAAAAAATGGTTCTCATTCAAAACAGTCTCCCCGCGGATTCCTCCAAAGCTGATAGAGAATCTTTTGGAAAAGACAGAAGAACTTCAATTAGAAGAAAACTCCCGTCTGGTCTGGACAGAATCAATCCCGGAGAAAAGTCCGAATGGTCTGGTCTTCAGGGGAAATGATTACCAGGAGGAAATGCCTCTTACCCCGAATGAAATAGATTTTATCCTAATCCTTCTGAAGCGTTGTCTGCCCGAAGCCGGGATCTTCACTCTGGACTCTCTGGATCAACTGACAGCGGAATACGGCCTGGACACAGATGAATGGCTGGGAACACAAGAGTTCAGGGAACTCATGGAATATGGTCTCCTGGTTCTCTGATCTCCTTCAGACTCACAGCGCTCTGATGATCACCATCGGATCCCTCTCTCTGCTAACCTTTGCAGGGACAATCCTGATCCTGCCTGTTCTGCTCATCCGGATTCCCGAGGATTACTTTCTAAAAAGCGGCGCAAAACAAGATCATAAGTACAAGGGGAATATCATCTTTCATATTGCCAAGAACCTGGCTGGAATTCTTTTTTTACTCATGGGATTCATCATGCTTTTCATCCCCGGTCAGGGATTACTCACCATTCTCGCGGGTCTCTGGTTGATGGATTTTCCCGGAAAGAGAGCCCTGGAGGTCCGTATTATTCATACAAAATCGATTTATAGGGGCATCGATTATATCAGAAGGAAAGCGGGCAAACCCTCATTGAAACTGTAGCTCTCAGGTCGGCCCGGCTTGTCCTGGGTCCAGAGGTTCTTCCTTCTCACCGAAAAAGGCCACCCGGTTTCTTCCTCTCTCTTTGGCCTTGTATAAGGCGGCATCGGCCCTGGAGACGATATCCCGTGCTGCATTCTCAGTATCTATAAATGAAGCGGCTCCAATACTCATAGTCACCTTAAGTCCGGTCCGTTTGGGGGTATCATTTTCAACCGCCCCTCTCAGCTTTTCCGCCACATTCAAGGCACTGTCCATATCCGTTTCCGGCAGGATAACAACAATCTCTTCTCCGCCATAGCGAGCGGCTATATCAATCATCCTGATATTATCACTTATAATAGAGGCAATCTCTGTGAGAACCTGATCTCCCTTGGGATGCCCGTGTACATCATTGACGTTCTTAAAAAGATCAATATCCAGCAAGAGAAGGCACAAGGGCTGCTTATACCGTTTTGCCCTTTCTACTTCTCTTGAGAGAACATCATCAAAATACCGCCTATTATACAGGAGTGTCAGCCTGTCAATGTGAGCCATACGTGATAGCTTTTCCTTAGATTGATTGATGATGTGCTTCAATTCAAACAGCTGGTTACGGACATCTTCCTCCTTGATGCTTTGAAGGATGGTGGCAATCTTACTTTCCATCACCAGGGTTTCGGAGAGGAGGTTTTCCTCCGAGCGAAGGGGAATACTCCCTTCATGATCCAGCTCACGATATACAAGAATAAAGGGTCCAATGGTTATTCTGTCTTCATTCTGCAGAATATGATCCTTCATGCTGCGATAATTGATCTGAATGCCGTTGGTACTGTCCAAATCCAGAATACGGACCTTGTCCCCTTCCATGCGGACTTCCGCATGAACCCTCGAGACAGTTCGTTCATCCAGAACAATTTCGCAGGAGCTGTCCCGACCTATTCTAAAAATACGTTCCGGTTCCAAAAGCATTTTCTTGTCTAGAAAAAAGAGAAAATGCTGAACCGCAGCAGAATCTTTGGAGTGTATCATATTCTCAAAACTAGCAGATCTATGGGCTTTTATCCAGAAAAATAATCATTCCAGGCTCTTTTAACCCCAGAAGATTGCAAGTATGCCTTTAAGGGATCTACAATGATGTCATGACAAAGAAAAGTTACAAGAATAGAATATTTGCCCTGATTCTCCTGATTGCCCTGCTAGCGGGGATCTTCATTCTGACACCTGCAAGAAATTTACTGGACTTAAAAAGTCTTTTGGCTAATAAGGACAGACTCCTTGAGTCTGTTCAAGACCACTACCTTCCAGCTGTTCTAATCTATATATTCCTGTATATGGCGGTTGTGGCCCTTTCCATTCCCGGAGCGACTGCGGTCACTCTCACTGGTGGTCTTCTCTTTGGACCCTTCCTCTCTGTTCTCTATATTAATATTGGGGCAACCGCGGGAGCAACAATTCTCTTCATGGCCGCCCGATATTTTTTCGGGGAGATGATACAAAAGAAATATTCTGAGAAACTGGCTAAATTCAACAAAGAGATGGAGGAAAACGGCCGGAATTATCTTCTGACCCTCCGTCTGATTCCCGTGCTTCCCTTTTTCCTGGTCAACCTCTTTCCGGGATTGACCAATATTCCCCTGCGGACCTTTATCTGGACCACCTCTCTAGGGATTATTCCAGGCTCATTCGCCTATGCCTATCTTGGCTATGCGGGCTCCACCATACAAGCCGGACAGGGAATTCCGATTCAGCTCATACTGGCCATGGGGTTCCTGGGAATCATCTCTTTGATTCCCGTTGGTTTAAAACACCTCAAAAAGTCCCGTTCAGACTCCAGTCATAATCATAACTGAGTCGACCGGTATAAGCTTTCAGTTCTTGAGCATCTTCTGAAGGTACCCATTGTGATAGGCTCAGGAGCCTATCCTTCTGAGTCTTTCCAAAATCTTCCTTGTACCATTTAAAGAGACTGGATAGATGGAGAGATCCTCCCTTGAATTCCAATCCTCTGGGATGGGAGAGGTAAGTTCGGGCGGCATGATCAAGCTGTGTTTCCAGAGATTGTGCCAAGAAAGCCTCCTCCTGAAGATCAGGACAGCCCACACTGGCGCAATTTACGGCAAAATGGATTCTTGGATCCTGAAAAAAGGGTCTAAGGATTTCATGCTCAATATCATTCAGGGTCAAAACAACCCCTTCCACTTCAGAAATTTCCAGGTCCCAGGGGCCAGAAGAGAACAAACCTGACTTAATATCCCGGATTGATTCCACGGGGCCCTCCTCCAGAATTAAAGAGACAGTGAGAGCGTTGTAGAGGTTGATCCAAAAGGCAAATTGTTC
This sequence comes from Oceanispirochaeta crateris, assembly GCF_008329965.1. Taxonomy (GTDB): domain Bacteria; phylum Spirochaetota; class Spirochaetia; order DSM-2461; family DSM-2461; genus Oceanispirochaeta; species Oceanispirochaeta crateris. The sequence goes on along the minus strand of NZ_CP036150.1, from coordinate 3,753,001 downwards.
ATCCCTTCCCAATGTTGTAACAGTCCTCGTTTCAAGGTATTCGATATACTCCTTCAACTGTTTTTGACCGCCAGCTGTCACCTTTCCATAGGCAAGCAGATTGATATCCCGCTCGTCCCGGTACAGGTTATCCCCTAGCCAAGCCGTCCATGAAGAATGATCTACTGTTTCCGTTGAAGAACCGGTCTTATGAAATTTACTCAAATCATCTGCGGGAAGCACTGCTATTAAAATGACTAGAAACAGAAGAATCAGCGGTACTCTGTTATTTATTTTTTGTATTTCCATTTTTATCATTCTCCCTCACCTGATATAGAATCTTTATAAACCGGGTAACTCCTGTCCAGAGAATGAGAGCATCAAATACCCAGAGAATCCACACTCCATAATCAGGCATAAGGAGCATGAGTGAAAAAACAATGAATGTTTCAGTCCGTTCGGCCAAACCTGCATCATAGTGCATGCTCTTCTCCCCAGCATTCTGAAACAAATTTCCTGCCAGCATAAATGTGGAAAAATTGAATATAACAGCTCCCAGGAAGGCCATTACAGCCAGAGAACTTTCGGGGAAAACCAGAGCAAAAAAGATAACAAAAAGGACCTCCACCACTCTGTCAAAAATCATATCTATAAAGGCTCCCAACGCCGATGACGTCCCCTTGATTCTGGCCAGAGATCCATCGAGGACATCGAATAAACCCGAAATCCATAGCAGGATAAGGGCTGGGAACAAAGCACCCCAAAGGATAGAAACAGCCGAAGCAATACCCAATAGAAAACCAATGACAGTGAGCTGATTGGGAGTGACCCCAAACCTGGCACAAAAGGAGGCTAGGAAGTTAAAGAGGAACTGAACATGTTTGCGCAAACGTGTATCTATCATACTTTACCGGTGACGGCCTTGAAGGAGATATCCAGGTCTTTTTCCTGCTCCAGGCGGTTCAAACCATTTCTCAGCTCCTGAACTGAGACTGATAGTGGTACAATCACATTGGCTTTCATCCTGAACAAGGGAGCTCCCGTCCAGGGTGCATGAGCTGTTTCGGTTTCCAGATTCTCAATGTTTATCCCCTCAGTTCTAATATACCGGGTGACAGTATGGATGATTCCCGGACTGTCCAAAGAAACACACTTGAGCGTATAGGGGATTCCATTGAGATCCTGATCAGGCTGATTCGTCGGTTTGATTTCGATATGCAGCTCTATTTCTTTTTCCATTTTTTCCTGATTGGTGATGAGACTGCTGATGGTTCGCTTCTCTCCGGAAACCAGCATGATCACTGCAAATTCTCCCCCCAAAACAGACATCCTGCTTTCCAATATATTTCCACCGCTTTGTTCAATAGAAGAAGTTAGATCATCAACAATGCCTATTCTGTCGTGACCCACTGCGGTGAGTACTGCTAAATTTTTGTTCATAAATATCCTCCAGGCTCTGAATCCCGCTCACTTCATCGGCTGATTTTACCAGAATAGCGAGAAATAAAGGAGCTTTTACCCCATTCTCACCCCGTATAGAAAAAAACACCAGAAGATTTAATGGAAAGATCGGGCAAAATCACTCATTATTGAGAGTATCTGAGAATTAATATACCGGGTTTTATCCCGATGGAGGTTTTATATGAAGAAAGTTTTGTTTCTTATGCTGACAATTTCCCTATTCACTTCTTTTTTATCTGCCCAACAGAGGGTTGAAGAAAAGGGATTCGATCTGAAATGGGAGACCCAGGGTGACAAACTTGTCTTGACTCTCAAAGCGGAAACAAAGGGCTGGATAGCCTTTGGAATCGATGCAGAAAGCGTCATGAAGGACGCCAATATCATCATACTCTGGGTGGATGATAAGACCGGCATTGCCATGGCGGAGGATCATTATGGAACCGGACGTTTCGCCCACAAAAGCGATATAGAACTGGGGGGTACTCAAGATTTCCAGGTTCTTTCTGGAACACAGACGGAGACACACACGGAGGTGACATTCACAATTCCTCTAGACTCGGGTGATGAATATGATAAACCACTGGAAAGGGGAAAAACCTACCGGCTCTTATTAGCATCAAATAAGAGTGATAATATAAGCTGGAAACACAATAATACCTACGCCCAGGATATTGAAATCCGTTAAAAGCGTATGACCAGGCAGATCTTAAACAGACCAGAAGATCTGCCATAGGCTCTGCCTCACAGAGATTTATTCATGCACTTCCTGTCTTCGGACTGATCCACAGACATTAATCAAAAATGCTGTTCTTTCTCTTATGGGACTGATAGAATCAGTTCTGATTCTAAAAGAGGTAGACCTATGAAGAGATTTGTCGAAAAGACAGCACAGCTCCCCTTATTACGGGGGATGAGTCATAACGGCCGGGTGGTTTTGTTTACCGAACCATTCTGGGCCATTCCCTTCAACATGATTATTGTGTATGCCACCCTCTACATGCAGGCATTGGGTCTGACAGATAGACAAATAGGTTTGGTCCAGACCCTTCTTGTATCTGTTCAGATTCTATCATCCCTATTCTCAGGTGTTCTAACAGACAAATTAGGGAGGAAACGGACGTCTTTTATCTTTGACATGTTATCCTGGTCGTTAGCCTGTCTGGTCTGGTCCTTCAGCAGGAGTTTTACAGGATTCCTGATTGCCGCCGTCTTAAACGGTGTGAATAAGGTTGTCTACGTCTCCTTGTCCTGCATAATGACAGAAGATGCCAGTTCGGAACAAAGGTTGAGAAACTATTCCGGGCTTCATTTTATGGTACTCTGTTCCGGTTTTTTTGCTCCTCTGGGAGGACTGCTGATCTATCGGTCAGGACTGGTGGCTGGTACAAGGATACTATACTTCTGGAGTGCCATCATCATGGGATTCATGTTTATAATCAGAAATATTGGCTGGACTGAACCAACGAAACACCCGGAACAACAAACCGGTGAAACCATGAAAGGATTCATGAAAGCTCTGAGATTTTTTCTTGGGTCAACCGAAAGCCGCATCATCTTTTTACTTCAGGGGATCAACCAGTTCTTCGTGGTCTTCAAACCTCTCTTTTATTTTGCTTACCTTCGTCGGGATGCGGGAATAAGAGCCTCCCTATTGTCTCTGGTCCCCATGATCAGTTCCCTTGTCATCATGGCCATCCTCCTCATCGTTCTTCCACGAATCACAAACAGAATGAGAGGCCCGGCCCTCTCTCTCGGATTTCTCCTGGGAAGTCTATCCCTCGCACTCCTCATTGCCTCAGCCCGCTTCGGGCCCGGCCTCCTCTGGGTCTCCGTAATTCTGGACGCCTTGAGTCTGGCCCTGATCCGGCCCTTGCTGGACAGCCTTTGGGCCGACCATCTTGAGGATAAGAACAGGGCTAGACAGCTATCAGCAGGTAATTTTTTCTTCGGTCTCTTTGCCGTGCCAGCCGGAAGCCTTGCCGCAGAATTATACACAAGATCTCCCGGACTGCCCTTTGCAGCCGGTTCACTTCTTCTCTTAACGGCATTTTTCTTTTCCGTAAAACTAAATCTCAAAAGCAGGATGACAGTATGAATGACCACATGAACAAAGAATCCCTAGAAAAGATCCAGACCCTCCTGAAAAAGGCAGAAGAAGCCCACAGAAAAGAGCTCTATGAATACGAGGTCTATCAGATTCTGGAAATACTGGAACTCAAAATCCCCCGGTATCATTTGATCCGGAATGAAGATGAAATAACCCGGTCTCTTCTATCAGAGTTCGGCAGCAGCCGAGTCGTTATGAAGATTGTGTCTCCCCAGGTGGCGCACAAGGAGAAACTAGGAGGAGTGAAGGTCCTTCATAAGGATATTGATTTCTTACGCTACTCTTTTAATGCTATGAGAGACCTTTTTCAATCTCAGCAGATCCCCATAGAGGGAGTCCTCATTGTTGAATACATCGAATACAGCCCCGAATTAGGTAATGAGGTGATGATAGGATTTAGAGAGAGTGAAACCTTCGGCCCGGTCATATCCTTCAGCAAGGGAGGTTCAGATGCAGAGCACTTTGCCACTCACTTTTCAGCCCCCAACCTGCTTTTGCCGCCTTTGAGCAGAGAATGGGCCAAAGCCCTGATCTCTTCAACGGAGATCCACAAGAAATACCTTCAAGAAGGGAAAGAAGACTATTTAGAACAGATTATTGATGTGAAGATGAAACTCAGCAGTCTTTCTACTGCATTTTCATCTTTTTTTAACACAGATAACGAATTCATTTTCACAGATTTTGAGATTAACCCCTTTGTTTTTGATCCTGATCATAATCTGATTGCCCTCGATGGTTATGCCGTTTTTGAGAGAAAAGAGAATCTCCCCCCTCTGGAGACAAACAGACCTCCCGCCTCCTCCCTGAATGCCTTTTTTCAACCCCGAGGCATCGCCGTGGTCGGGGTGAGCGGCAGTGATCCTGAAAGGCCGGGCAATATCATCGTCTCCAATCTCATAAAACTGGGACGAAAAGATGTGTACTGCGTGAATCCAAAGGGAGGGACACTGACCCTTGCCGGACAGAGTCTACCCCTCTATGAAAATCTGAAGGACCTTCCGGGGCCGGCCGAAATGGTTGTGGTCACGGTTCCTGCTAAGGCGGCACTTTCAGTTGTTTATCAGGCAGCAGAGATTGATTGTAAAGCCCTTCTTTTGATCCCCGGAGGTTTCAGTGAAAGCTCAAACGACAAGGGACCGGAAGACGAAATCCTGACCATATGTCGTAAAAAAGGAATCAGGATTATGGGGCCCAACTGCCTGGGAATCGTGACAGCCGGGTCAATAGAGCATCCTGGAATCAATACCTTCTTCATTCCCGAAAAAAAGTTCCGCTTAGACCTCAGCCGGAAAAGGAATATGGCTCTTTTCAGCCAGAGCGGAGCCCTTGGACTGGTGGAACTGGCACAACTGCGCCACGCGGTCAGTCCCAAGGTCGTCGTCAGTTATGGAAATCAGCTGGATGTCGATCCCTGCGATCTTGTAAACTACTGGTCAGAAGATCCGGAGATCCGCGTCATAGGCATATACATCGAGGGGTTTTCTCCCGCTGCAGGGAGGCGATTTTTTGACGAGGCCTCTAAAGGATTGCTGGACAAGTCCAGGGCTCCCATTGTTGTTTATAAGGCAGGACGAACCCTGGAAGGAAAAATGGCGACACAGTCACACACAGCCAGTATAGCCGGAGAGTACGCCGTAGCCCGAGCGGCTATGAAACAAGCCGGCCTCATCGTTGCAGACACCATGGCCGACCACCTTGGGTATATCAAAACATTTTCCATGCTCACAGACAAAAAAGCCTTTGGACTCCGTTGTGCTGTTGTAACGAATGCAGGATATGAAAAGGCCAATGCGGCGGACAACCTGGGCCGTCTCAGGCTTGCCGAACTGGATGACCAATGCCGCAGAACCCTCAAAAAGCAATTGCCGGATTTTGTCACCATTGAAGCCTTGTTGGATTTGACTCCCATGGTTGGGGATGATGTTTTTGTAGAAGCCGTCCGGACTCTCATAGAATCAGATTCTGTAGACTGTCTCCTGGTATCCATAGTTCCCCACGCCGGGTTCCTTCACACAACAGACGAAGAAATCGAGTCCTGTCCCGAGAATATCGCCGCAGGAATTGTAGAACTGAACAGGATCATGGAGAAACCTCTGATCGTATCCCTCACGGCGACATCCGGACTCGGCTCTGAATACAACCGAATGGGTCAACTTTTAGAATCAGGGGGAGTTCCTGTTTTCCTTTCGGCCGAACAGGCCATGCGGAATTTGGAGGAATTCGTCCGGTACCACCTCATCAGAGAACAGAACAAACTGGAGGATTGGATTCGATAACATCTCAACAGCCTGATCCCGGCTGATCTCATAATGTTAAGAATAAAGAACTCCTGCAATTATTTATAAAAGTAAAAAAAATATATAAATAGAACAGGGGGACGAAACTTGTGTTCCCATAAACAATATTGGAGACGGTTGATTTTACCTAATTTTCCTGGTACTTCTCATAGATCATTTTGACATCTTCAATAGAGTCTTTAAAAGACTCTAACAGATCAGAGTCAAAATGACCGGTCATCTTTTTGGTCATGATCTCAAGAGATTCTTCGATTGAATAGGCTTCTTTGTACGGGCGTTTTGAGGTCAGAGCATCAAAGACATCGGCAATGGCAACGATGCGCCCGGCTATGGGTATTTCTTTTCCTTTGAGACCTCTGGGATAACCAGAACCATCATACTTCTCATGGTGTCCCCGGATTATGTCGATTGCCGTTGCCAGAACGGGAATGGGAAAATAGGACGAGATATTCTGACTTATCGCTTCAATCACCTCTTCTCCGATGGTCACATGAGTATTCATAATTTCAAACTGATCCTTTGTGAGGCTTCCGGGTTTCAACAGGATGCTATCGGGTATACCAATTTTTCCAATATCGTGGAGAGGCGCATAGGAATAGATCTCCCGGATGTCCTTGGGGGTCAGAACATCTGATTTCCGGGCAACGGCTCTACCGATAATGGCCGAATAATGAGAAACTCGTTTAATATGACTGGAGGTTTCATTATCTTTTTTATCCATGAGAGTCACAAAGGATTGTGAGATTCTGGCAATGATATCCTGAATGATGTACTCCAGATAGATTCGACTTTTGATTATGGTAAAAATATGTTTGGCATGTTTTATGGAGATCCCATCAAAACTGTTTTTGCTCCTGCTGGATATAAACAAAAAACCGACACAGCGGTCATTTACAAAAAATGGAATAGTCAGGGAGGATTTAATACCCTCTTTTAAAATTAATCTGGTCGATTCTGAAACGGGAAAACCTGTCTTCTCCAATTTTTTGTCAGAATACTCCTCCAAATCAGGAATATATCTCAGTTCTCCAGAATGGGTATACTCTCCCAAGCTCGTATTCTTCATCGGTTCTGAATGCCCTGGAGCAAGATACAGATTTGAATAATTGGAATAGAACGTTTCTGCTGTAATCTCATTATCACCATTGATAAAAGCCAGGGCGACTCTGTCACAATTTGTTTTTTTTCTAATGGCAAAAAACAGTTCTTTCATAAGGGCTTCCAAATTCCCATGTATCTCAATATTCTGAAGACTCCTGTCCATGATGAGATTTTCGAGGATCTTACTGACTTCGGAGATGAAGGCTTGAGATTCTTCAATATAGGAGTGGTTGTTATGAAAACTCTCATTCCTGTTAAAAAGCTGGACTTCTCTTACATGCTGTAAACCATCCTGAATCTCATTGAAAAACTGATTTTGTCTTTCTTTCCATTTCAAAAGATTTAACAGCATCACAACCATAAGAAACAGGATGGATACGACAAAATATGGAAATCCTTTTTTGTAGACGTTCTGTATCTGGGAGTGGTTTTTTCTCAATATACCAATTGAAATCCGGATTTGATCCAGATAGAGATCATATTGAGTTTCTGGGTCTGTATTATTGAGGATCTCATCATGGGGAGACAGGTCACGTTTTAGTATCTCTGGGGAATCCCTGATAATGTCCATGATCTGTTTATAATTTTGATCAATTTCATCGCTATCTTGTTGTTGCTGGGCGGTGTAGAGACTAGAGATCAACGAGTTAATCGCCGTGATTGAAGAGTTGTATTGGTTTTCAATTGAGGATATGTAATAAATCCAGGAAGTAAACAAAATAACAGTAATAAGTGTGATAAGGATTGTGACAATAAGGAGAAAAAATAGCCTGTCAGTGATAGTCCTTATGCTTATACTGCCCTTTTCGGCAGTTTTACCTGTATCCATATGCATATAAATATATGGAAGTAGTCTCACTTGTCAACAAGACAGTAACCCGATTATACATATAGATTAAGGCTACTCTCCCCATAGGAACAGCGGATTTTCTTTCTAAAAAAAATGGCTGTAAACCATTCAATCCTTACTGGTCTGCCCTCCGCCAAATTCAGCAATGTTGATCTAACCAATGAATAAGGATACTATGTTTTTTATAATGATTACGGAATAGATATGATTCATAAAATAAGCAAGCGAATACAAAAGGAATTTGAAACTATGAAAATCCGATCCTCATCCTTTATCACATTTGTCCTGACTATACTAGTAATAACCCTGACCCTATTGGCAATGGATGCCAGCTTGTACCAATACTCAATAATATGCCTCACCCTGATACTGGGTATGACGAGCATTCTGAATGTGTCTCGACTTCATACGAACATTGCCCGCTTTGAGGTGATCATAGACGACCGCTTACATCATGAGCTGCCACCTTCGGGGGATACACTTCAAACAGCAGAAACTCTTTCCAATCATATGCAGGCCTGTCAACTTTCCAGGAATAAGACTCAGCTGATCCTGAAAGAAAATAAAACCCACTCCGTTGAATTCACAAAAGAATTGAAAGACTCGGTCTATCTGACAACGACCATCAACGGCAGTGTCATGAATATTCGGGGCAAGATATCAGAACTCAATAACTCACTCTTAAGCTCATCTTCTGCCATTGAAGAGATTTCAAGAACCATTACTTCCTTTTCAAGCCAGATAGAGGAGCAATCAGCTTCGGTCATCCAGACCTCATCGGCCATTGAAGAGATGGATGCGTCCATTCGCAATGTGAGTGATATTACCCATCGGCAAACGGAATCCTCCAAGGATCTGTTGTCACTGACCGACAAAAGTCAGCAGGGCATGGAAGAGATGAATAAAATCATCGAAACCGTGAACAACAACATCGACTCGGTCCAGGAAATCATCAATGTTATTGATGAAATAGCATCCCAGACAAACCTTCTATCCATGAATGCAGCCATTGAGGCGGCTCATGCCGGAGAAGCCGGAAAAGGATTTGCCGTAGTCGCTGATGAAATACGGAAGTTGGCAGAATCTACAGCAGAAAATTCAACATTGATTTCTCAAACTCTCAAGAAAATCATAAGCAATGTCCGTGATGTAAGGCGAGCGGGTGCCGAAAGTCTTCATGATTTTAATTCTATCAAAGAGGAAACTGAGCAGCTGGTAGAAGCCTTCTCCCAGATCCAGGATGCGACTTCCGAACTCAATATTGGCAGCCATGAAATTGTACAGGCGACACAATTGCTTACAAGGATTTCAAGCCACATCAAAGACGGTTCAGGCGAGATAGAATTGAGTACCAGGGATATACAGGATTCTATTTCAAACATAGTTAATGCCAGTCGGGATACTGAATCTGAGATTGGTGAGATCAACACTATTTCGGGGAAAATGAATTCCATGTTCCTGAACATTTCAAATGTATTCCTGAATTATGAATCCTATATGGAAAAGATTCAGGAGTTTCAAAATTTTGAATTTGGTACTGCGATGAACTTTTCTGCTGTGAAAGTGATTATTCATCATCTCTTATGGGTCATCAAGGTAAGGGGCGTCATTGATGGCACCATGAATATTGCCGTATCAGAAGTATCGGATCATCACAGCTGCGAACTTGGTCAATGGATTGATAAAAAAGTGCCCGACCATATAAAGCAACTGGATATTTTCCCCTCATTTGTAAAAAGGCATGAAGAAATGCATAACCTGGTGAAAGAGATCACTTCCACCATTGATAACAAGACGCAAAGCCAAATAGAAGAAGATTATTCTGTCCTCATTCAGCTCTCCGAGGGAATTATAGACGATTTGACGCTTATAAACGGGAAATTATAAAACAAAGCTTCCTTTGCTCAGCGGTTCATCCCCTGGAACAGGAGTTTCTCATCCATAAGATCCAGGCCGCCCGCTGAGGGGGTATCTTTGAAATAATCCGGAAATTTTTGGTAAATTATATTTTTCTCAATATTCAGCTTTCTTAGATGCACCTTCATGATCTCCTGAGCGCCCTCAAGATCCCGATTGCCTATGAGATGAATCAATTCACGATGATGCTTTAAATTTTCATCCGAGACACCGCTGACAGCCATAGAGAGGTAACGAACACGTCGGTAGTGGCTTGAAAAGCTCATAATAACCTCAAAACACATTGGGCGATCCACCAAATCGAAAAACATGGAATGAAATTGATCATCCAGCTCCATGAAACGGTTGGACTCACCAGAATCAAGAGCAATTTTCTGTTTTTCAAGATTCAAATGGAAGTCATCCAGAAAAAGGGGATCCTTATTCAGGATCAATTCTTCTAGAACTGAAGTTTCTAGCGACTCTCTCAAAAATCGTTCTTCCTTCACTCGAGCCAGATTAATCCTGGAAACGAAACTCCCCTTCTGGGGGACGACGGTAACGAGGGCTTCCTTGGACAACCTGATAAAAGCCTCCCGCACTGGTGTCCGGCTCAACTTCATTTTCTCAGAAATCTCTTTTTCACTCATGATCGTCCCGGGGATCAAATTGAGATTAATTATATTCCTATGCAGAATATCATAGACTGTTTCACTGGCTGTTTTGGTTTGAATCACATCACCCCATTTCCGTTTTGACATTATTCACCATCCTTTTGAACCAGTTTTTCCAGGGTATTTCTAATTTCCAGGACTGTTTTGTAATAAGTTGAAAATGCTGCTTTGCCATTTACAAAGAGAATCTGTTCGCCCTCTTTCCCCATAAGATCCAAAAAGTCCAGTTGATCTATAGAACCATTTTTTTTATATATTTGAACTGAAAACGAGACAGGAGCATCCACTGAAAGCTCGCGAAGTGAATCCAATTCACGGGCCAGACCGGTATTGAGAAGGACATCAAAGAGGGTCATCATCTCGGAATATCCCGCTTTGAAACCATTGATGTCTCCTTGAATTTGAACAGAGTCTCCGGTGACTCGAATGTTATAATCCTTTTGATTTTCCCTGTCGCTCACAATGATTTCCCGGATTTCAGAAACATTACTGTGATAAATTGAATCATTCATAAGATCCAGATAGTGAACATGCAGAAAAGGGAGAGCTTCTTCCGAAATCCTGAAGATTCCCTCGGTTCCCCGACTTTGAAGGAAATACCCGTCTTCATCTGCTTTGTAGAAAGAGATCCTATAGCTTTTTCCATCAATCACCGCGTCCAATAGGAGATCGGAAGTGTCTGGCAGGTCCACTTCACCATCAATCCATTCTTCGGGATTCAAGGAAAGGATAGGGAATATCAGGGAAGAGAGAACTGACTCATAATCGATAGAAGTCTCAACAGGAGAAACCAGACGAAAAATAAAGTCTCCCCGATTCTCAACACTATAGGAAGGTGGATCATTGCCCCGAAAAGACAGGGTCAGCCGCTCCAGGCTATTCAGTTCTTTGAGATCAACCCGGGGGAGTATACTCTTTGACACAAAATCTTGAGGTTCCGCTAGAAACAGCCGGGCCGTTTCATCAGAAAGAAGATAAATATCCTCACCGTCCTCCGCTTTGCAGTACCAGGCATCCTTCAGTGGGCTCTGGGAGCCCAGAAAGAGCCTGACCTTATTTCCATCCTTTAAAATGAGAGTCATCCGTGACCGAGGATTATCAAGACCAAAGTTAGGGCTCTCATCCTCCGGGTATTCTATCCGAGACAGGGCTGTTAATTTTGAGACGCTATACAAATAAGACTGCATCAGTTCCTGGGAAGGCAGAGGATCTTCTGCAGAAGGCTGTAAAGAGATATTCCCATCCTTATGGATCAGTCCAAACCGGACATCATCATGGATAAGAGCCACAGCAGCCACATCGGCGACATTGTAGTTCAAAAGTTGTATCTCTTCTGTCTTAAGGGGAACTTCATCCTTCACAGGTGCCGGCCTATACAAAAAGAACAGAATGACCCCAGACAAAAGAACTAGGATAAGATTGATGAAGATCCCTTTTTTATAATTCATCAGAGCCTCTTCCTTTTGAAAAACACTGTGATTCCCCACACAAGAAATACCATGGGAATATATGCTGTAACTATCAAAGCCAAAAGTAACGCCTGACGGGATTGAAGGTTGAGGGGGTCACTCTGCATTTTTTTCGGAGGAATGTAGAGCGAAACATCTTTCTCATTGAGCCAGTTGATGGTTTGAACGAGAAACTCTGCATTTCCATAACTGGAAAATCCCAGTAAATCATCACCATAGATGTTTCTGCTGCCTGCCACAACCAACCTCGCACGAGCAGCTTCTCCGGAAAGTTCTTTTTCAGAGCTCATGACCAGGGTAAAGGGGCCAGCTGGATCGGAGTCTTCCTTCAGCAAGTCTGAAAACTGATAACCTTTTTTCCCATAGGAGAAGGGAGTGGAAGTCAATACATCTCTCACATCGATGGCCGAGCCGGGATGAGAGACAGAATAGAGGCTTCTAGACGAAGGCATTGTCAGAAAAACGCGGGCATCTAAAAAGTAACTATTGATCTTATGAGGAGCATACATGGGCACTACATTCACAGGATTCCCCCCTGTATAGGCCTCTTTTTCGAAGACAAGTTCCTCACCCGGGACAATCCCCCACTCGGTAAGAAAGCCTTCAAGATGAGGCATGGAGAGCGAAGAGGGCTCCAGAAAAATCAGAGCATTTCCTCCACTGTTCATATAGTCTGTCAAGAGTTCCACTTCATGGACCAAAAAATCTCGGGAAGGAGCCGCGACAACCAGAATATCCGGATCTTCTTGAAGAATAGAAGAGAGGCTCCCCCGAAGTAGGTCATAATTATTGTTTTGGAAAAGAGCAGTCAGAGACTCACTAGGACGCTCATTATGGCCGTCGGAAAAGGCGGCAACAGGGATAATGGGATCATTTATAAACGAGAGACTGCTTGTGAGTTGCTGCTCTGCATTGAGGCCTGTGACCTGCGTTTGACCTGCATCAAAACTGTACATATCCTTCACTGAGAAAGAACGGGTTCTAAGAGCTCCTTCCAAGACGATATCATCCGGCTTCAACTGGATTCCCCGTGAGGCATAATAATCCACAAGAACAGGATTCTCATAAGGATCAACATATTCGAGACTGATCAAGGGACTCAAGGCAGCAAACCGCTTCAAAACCTCCCGTAGCATGACCACATAATCATCCTCTTTACTGAAGACGACCATCCTGACAGGATTTGTCAGGGATGCCGCCATGTCCACCGTTGTCTGTGAAAACTCATACAGTGCATTCTCTGTCAGATCCAGTTTCAAAGGATAGAGATCTACGGCTCTGTGGCTGATTAAGTTAATCAAAATGACCACGAGAATGAGAAGGATAATGAAGATCTGTCTCTCTCGCAAACGAAAAATTTGAAGAATTTTGTTCATCATTCTACTGCCTCCTGCCATCAAGTTTGACGACTGTGAGGATTAAAAAAAGTGTGGTCATACTTATGAAATAGAGGACCCCGGCAGGGTTGAAAATACCATAGGTAAACTCAATATAATTGTTCTTCAAAGAGAAGAGAAGCACTGTCTTCTTGAGAAGAGGATTTGAAATTGTCGGAGCAAGAGAGTCGATGAGCCAGAGGATCAACAGAATTCCATAACTGCCAACACCCGAGATAACCTGATTCTCAGTCAGGCTGGAGACAAACAATCCGATGGAAATTACAGCCGAAACTAGTAGAATCACGGCCAGATAATTCCCCAAGATGACCATTGGGCTAAAGACACCCAAAGAGGCCAGTATAACCGGGTAAACAAGAGTCATCACCAAACCAATACAAATCATAGACAAAGTGGCCAGAAATTTCCCCAGGACGATGGACTCAAGAGTAAGGGGCAGTGTAAATAAAAGCTGTCTGGTCTTGAGCTTCTCCTCTTCGGAAAACTGCCTCATCGTCAACATGGGGACGAGGAAAATCAAGACATTAAAAAGTGACCCAAAGAAGATCTTGATATCGCCATTTTGTGACATGAGATTCCCCGTTGTAAAAAGGAATCCGCAGATCAGGGTCATGATGGTCAAAAAGACATATCCTATCATGGAGCGAAAGTACTGTTTTATTTCTTTTACATAGAGAGCTATCATGTATCTGACTCCCTGCCTGAAGTGGATGAAGCTGTGAGGTCAATAAAGATTTCTTCCAGTGTAGGGTTTTTCATTTTCAGCTGCATGATAGAGCAGGAGATACTGCTCAGTCCAATAGAAAGTTCGCGCCGGATGTCATAGCCATCCTTCTGTGTCACTTCAAAATCCCAGCAGCCCTCTTCTGAGCAATCATTGAGACGCAGTGTTCGAACCCCCTCGATACTTTCCAGATAAGATTGGGCTTTTTTTACATCGCCCAAGATCCTGACTTCTAAAACTGAAGATCCACTGGAGGGATTCATGAGGTCTCCAACAGGACTATCGGCAACAATATACCCCTTGTTCAAAACCAGAATTCTCGTGGCGACTGAGGCTATTTCAGAAAGAATATGAGAACTTATGATTATCCCGTGTTCCCGGCCCAAATCTTTGACCAGTTCCCTTATATCGATGATCTGCTGTGGATCAAGACCGGAGGTCGGTTCATCCAAAATCAGGAGTTTAGGACCTCCCACAAGGGCCTGGGCCATGCCTATCCGCTGCTTATACCCTTTGGACATGGCACGAATCGGCCTTTTTTTCATGTCCATAATATGAGTTAAGCCGCAAACTCGATCAATTTCCGAAGTTCTCTTCTTGCGATCAACTCCCTTCACCGAACAGATGAAAGTCAACTGCTCCTCCACTGTCATATCGGGATACAGGGGAGGAAACTCGGGGAGGTACCCAATATTTTGTTTGTAAAGGAGGGGTGAGGTCAGCAGATCATGGGGTTCTAGAGTGATGCGCCCGGAGCTGGGGGGAAAGTATCCGGCAATCATGTTCAAAGTGGTAGACTTGCCTGTGCCATTCGCCCCTAAAAGACCAAGGACTTCTCCCCTATTCATGGAAAAAGAAATATCCTGTATAGGTTTGTATCGACCGTAATCTTTTGAGATATGCTCTACCTTCAGCATCCGTCTGCGACTCCCTCCCTCCAATTTAGAGGATATATTTCTTCAGTGTTTTCTCGATGGCTCCCGGTCCGGCGATCATTTCCTGAAAGAAATTTTCAACCTTCTCTCCCAGATGATACTTGTATAGATCAATCCCGAAGATTTCGGTATTTTTCAAAAGCCCTTCCACATGATCATGGACAGAAAGAGTCGACCCGAGAGAAAAAGGTGCCACAAATGGCTTAACCATGTCCAGATTAGGATCTGGACTGAGCTCAAAGGCCTGTCCCAGGTCGTCTACGGCCATGAGGTAACGCAGCCATCCGGCCATAAACAAGGGTATATAAGTCAAAAATGATAAATCACTTTTCCCCTTCCCTATATAGGCCTTCATGGTCTCACCAAATCTGACGGATATTTTTTTAGATGTATCTGTGGCAATCCGCTGGGGAGTATCAGGCACAAAGGGGTTAGGAAAACGCACTTCAATGCTGTCACGAATAAAGTCTTTTGCATTCATAATACCGGGATCGACAACGACCGGCATGCCTTCGGTGTATCCCAATTTCTCAATAAATCCTTTCAAAAGAGGATCTTTCATCTCGGCCGAAATGGAGTCATACCCCAGGAGGCATCCGAAAACAGCCAGAACGGTATGCAGAGGATTCAAACAGGTGCAGACTTTCATCTTTTCAATTTTATCAATGGTCTCCTTATCGGAGAAGAGCACACCAGCGTCTTCCAGGGGAGGTCTGCCATTGGGAAAATGCTCTTCAATGGCCAAATACTGAGATTCTTCGGCATTGACGAAGGGAGATACATAAGTGTTTTTGGAGGTGATAATGATATCCATGCCTTCCAGTCCATCCTGAACAAACTGCTTCTGAACAACTTCCGAAGGTCTGGGAGTGATCTTGTCTATCATGCTCCAGTTAAAGGAGATTTTCTCTCCATTCTTCAGGTAATCAATGAATTCCTGTTCCAGCTGTCCTTTGGATTTCCAGAGTTCAGCATACTCAAGGACAGCTTCTTTCAGCAGTGTTCCGTTATGACTGCAGTTGTCCATGCTTACAAGTGCTAGAGGAGCGCCGCCGGCATTATAGCGGGCCAGGAGGAGTTTGGTGATGATTCCGATGGTGCTCACAGCTTGTTTGTCAAAATTTTCAAGGTCAGGTTTGATCCACGGAAAATAGTCACCCTTATCATTTTTTAGAGCATATCCTTTCTCTGTGATAGTCAGGCTGAGAATCTGGAGGGAGGGGGCGCATAAAACCTCTTCCATCCTGGCATAGTCTTCCGAAGGAATAAGGCTCTCGCTCAAACTGGCAACAACCTCCTTCTGGATTTCTCCGGATCCCTTAAGAGTGACTGCTAATGCCAGATTATCGTAGGCTCTGTAGGCTTTCTGTATGATCTCTTCATCAAAGGTTTCACATACAATGATGCCTGTTTCTGCTTTACCCTCGTTCAAGAGCCTTTGCTGCAGAACAGCAATGAATGCCCTGAAAATATTACCCGCACCAAAATGAACCCATTGGGGTTTCTCTCGGCTCAGTTTCTTCATCTTCTCTATATCAAAAGACGGAAGAGCATAGCCCTTTTCCGTCCACATGTCTTTATTTTGTATGTCTTGCAGGTTCAGTTTCATTTTAAAACTCCTTCGTCTTGATTTTCTAGGAGACAGGCTCCACTTTCTTTATCTAGATATAATTTCGACGGGACATTCCTCAAAATAGACGCCGGACAGGATTCAGAGATATTCCCTGTGAGGGTCATGCGAACGGCTTTTTCTTTCCTTACATCAGGAACGGTACAAAAAAGATACTCCGGCCTGACCAACTCGGGGATGGTGATTGTCAGAGCTTGCTTGGGAACTTCATCCAGGGATTTGAAACAGCCGTCATTGACCTGCTGCTGCCGGCAAACCTGATCCAGAACCACAATCTTTACTGCACATGGATCTTCGAAATCGGCAACAGGGGGATCATTGAAGGCCAGATGCCCGTTCTCACCGATCCCCATGAGGACGATGTCCAGCGGATACTGCTTGAGAAGCTCACTATAGCGTTGGCATTCGTCCTGCATGTCTCCCTCATACCCCTTTAGATAAAAGACATTTTGAAAGGGTACATGTTTGAAAAGAGCCCGGTCTAGAAAGTTTCCGAATCCCTGGGGAGCTTCACGATCCAGGCCAATGTATTCGTCCATATGAAAAGCATTGATCCTCTCCCAGGGGATCAGGTTTGACAGGCGGAGTCCTTCAAGGACTTCCTGCTGGGATGGGGCTGCACCGAAAAGAATATTGACTGTAGCCTTGGTTTCCAAGAGGGAAAGAAGAACTTCTGTCACATCCTGCACAACCGCTTCTCCCATGGAGTTCCTGTCATTGAAGACCTGTGCTCTCAGTTTTCCGATGCTGGCTTGTTTCATTATTTCTGGCATTTTAAAATTTCCCCTTGAAGGATGTTATCGTTGTGTCGTCAAAGGCCTTTACAGACCTGGTTTTTTTGTGAAACCGCGGAGCTTCTTCGACTCTGGATGGGAAATGAGTATAGGGATCATCCTTCTCCAGAGGAAAAGTGACTGTCTTTTTTGTGAAGGCCGATTTATAAATTCCCGAGATCAACTCAATGGCATTTCTGCCATCTATCCCGCTCACCTTCAATGGAACCCCCTCTTCTATGGCATCCAGGAAATTCTGGATCTGCCCGGTATGGTGTTCATGTTCCAGAGGCTTAAAACTCTCGAAATGAGCGGTCATCTCTCGGAGCATATCCTCATCGTCCATGGGGAAACCATTAGACCTGACCTTACTGCAACGAACATCAAAGGGAATGGAGATGCCGGCCTTTTCCATCTGAAAATCCAGTTTCTGAACTTCCCCATGATGAATCAAGGAGGTATTGATCTGTGCCATGCTCCCATCCTTATAACGGAGAACAGACAGGGAAATATCTTCTTCTTCTGAATTCTGATGGTTTAAATTAGACAGGAATCCCGTTAATTCTGCAGGCATCCCCGTCAGCCATAGAAGCAAGTCGATATGATGAACAGCGTGATTCAGGGTGCAGCCGCCGCCCTCCACATTCCACAAGCCCCGCCAATAAAGATCAAAATAACTCTGTCCTCTATACCAGAAGGTATTGATCTGAGAAAACAGCAATTTGCCATAATTCCCTGAGCGGATAAGGTCACAGGTACGGGCAATGGAGTCGATAAACCGTATTTGGGATACCACAGATAGAAGTGCATGTCCCTCCCTTGCAGCTTCAAGAATTTCATCACATTGCTGAACACTCATGGCCATGGGTTTTTCGAGGAGGACATGCTTTCCAGCCCTCAGAGCCTGAACAGCAATATCCCTGTGAGTGGAAGGAGGAGAACAGATTGAAACGATATCCACCCGATCCAGTCCTTCCTCAAATGAACCAACAGCATCGGCCTTCAGGCTGTATTTTTCAATGAGGGTCTTTGCCTTGGAGACAGTCGGGTTGGCAATAACCTGGATACTGACTCTATCAGGAAAGCTGAGAAATCCTTCAATATGAGACGGAGCAATGGCTCCGGCACCAACGATCATAACTCTTAGCATCAACCCTTCCTTATGGCTTCCAGGAGTCCCAAAAGATATTGAGATCCCAGGGCCCGGTCATACAAACCATAACCCGGCATGGCCACTTCTCCCCAGATGGCCCGTCCATGATCAGGACGAATAGGACCATCAAATCCGACTTCCACAAAGGCTTTCATAATTTCATACATATCCAGAGATCCATCGGATGACAGATGTGCCGATTCCTCGAATACTCCCGGAGCCGTATGCTTCGTATTTCTCATATGGGCAAAATGGATACGCCCTTTGAGAGATCGGATAATATCAGGAATGTTGTTATCTGGTCTGGAACTTAGAGAACCCGTACAGAGGGTAATACCGTTGTAGGGTGATGGAACTTCAGTAATCAACCTCTGAAGATCCATTTTATTCTTGATAATTCGGGGCAGACCGAAGACGCTCCAGACGGGATCATCAATATGGATAGCCATTTTTACACCGTATTGTTCACATGTAGGCATAATGGCATTGAGAAAATATTTCAGATTCTGAAATAGGGCCTCGTTATCAGTCCCTTCATAAAGAGCAAAGAGTTCTTCCACTTTGGACATTCTCTCAGGCTCCCAACCTGGCATCATAAAACCATTGGAATCACCATCAATTCTGTGAAACATTTCCTTGGGTTGAATTTTGTCAACCTTTTCCTGATCATAGGCCAGGACAGTGGAACCATCGGGACGAACCTTGGCCAGTTCAGAACGCGTCCAGTCAAAGACAGGCATAAAATTATAACACACCATGTTGATTCCCTCATTTGAGAGTTTCTTCAGGGTACTGATATAATTTTCTATATGCTTATCCCTTTCGCCATGGGCTACCTTGATTTCATCAGAAACATTGACACTCTCCATCCCATAAATGGAGAGACCGCTGTCGGCTACGTCTTTTTTAATTTTCTGGATTTTTTCCAGAGGCCAATCTGCCCCGGGAGCCTGGTCATAAAGAGTTGTAATCACACCCTCCACTCCCGGAATCTGACGTATTTGCTCAAGGGAAATACTGTCATGTCCTTTCCCGAACCATCTGAGACTCATTTTCATAAAATTTTTAATTCCTTTAATATATCAAGTTAGGAAGAAACATGACCACATCCGGAATAAATATCAACACGATAACCAAAAGGACTACGGCGAGATAAAAAGGCATGGTTTCTTTAATGAAATCTTCCAGTGGGGCATCCAGAATCTGACAGACAGTATACAAAGCTGTCCCAACAGGTGGAGTCATACAGCCCATGGTGACAATGGTCATCATAAGAATCCCGAAATGTACCGGATCAACACCCATGGTCTTAATAACAGGTAGAAAAATGGGAGTCAGAAGCAATACGCTAACATTACTGTCAATGAACATTCCCGCTACTGCCAGGAAGAGGACAATGATGATCAGCATCATATGGGGGTTTGTTGTAATTCCAACCAAGGCGGTTCCCAGCATACCAGGAACATTTTCCAAAGACAGAGCATATCCGAAGATTCCCGATAAGGCGATGATCAAGATGATAGCACCATTATCAATGAATGAATCCTTCAAAGCTTCCTGAAACTTCTTCCAGGTCAGTTCTTTATAGACAAACTTACCAATAATAAGAGCATAGACTACCGCAAAAGCACCCGCTTCTGAGGGAGTAAAAAGTCCGAATCGGATACCCACAATGAGGATAACAGGAAACATCAGGGCCCATATGGAATCTTTGAGATCCAAAAGGATCTCCTTTATGGTGATTTTTTCCACAGATAAATCGGGCATATCATATTTGTGAATTCGGGAGGTGATAGAGACGGTGGTCATCAGAAAAACCATCATCATAAAACCTGGTATAATTCCTGCGACGAAAAGCTTTCCGATGGAAACTTCACCCACAAATCCATATAGGATGAGTCCCAGGCTGGGAGGGATTGTCGCAGTGATCAGGGACGACAGACAGGTTATCCCCGCTGTATACCCCCTGGGATATCCTTTCTTGATCATGTCAGGACCGAGAATACGAGCCTGCATTGACGCGTCAGCAACAGCAGACCCGGAGACACCTCCCATCATGGTACTAAGAACAACATTCACCTGGGCAAGACCTCCCGACATTCTTCTGGTCAGAAGGGATGAAAAGCGCAGTAGGCGGGACGTAATTCCCGTCTTGTTCATAAGGTTCCCAGCAAAGATAAAAAAGGGAACTGCTAAAAAGGCAATGGACTGAGTCTGGGCAACAACTCTCTGAACCGTAATGGAAAAGGGTATAATGTCGTTGGTCAGAAAAAATACGGCTCCGGAAATACCGATGGTAAATCCGATGGGCATATTAATAGCCAGCAATATAAAAAAAACTATGACTAGAGGTATCATACAACTTTCTCCTTAACAGCAGCTTTTAGTCTGTGGTGTAGAATCGGGGTTGTCCCGGAGGACATCATATTCATCGTCTTTGAAGTTTCTGATAATTTTGGAGATTTTAAGGCTGGCTGTCAGTATCATCAGAAGGGAAGAAACGGGCAAAGATGATGTGACAATGGAATAACTGAATTTGGAAAGGGTTTGAAAACTCCTGTCCACACTTTCTATGCTGAGCTTCGTTCCGTAAAAGACAAAAGATGCCAAAAGGGCAATAATAACTGAAAAAACAAAAAGTTGAAGGATCTTCTGAATTTTAGCCGGAAACTTTTTTACCAGCATATCCACACCGACTAGCCTGGAATGTCTCATCGCTACATCCGCTCCCAAAAAAGCGGCCCAGGAGAAGAGAAATTTGGCAATATCGTCGGCCCATACAATAGGTTTATCAAAAACTCTGAAAAATGCAGCCGAAAAGATAAGAACAACAATGGAAACAAAAACTGTACCCACAAGGACTTCTTCAATTTTACAATAGATCTCGTATATTTTTTTCATCTATTCCTCTATAAATCAGGGCTAAAAAAAGCCGGCAGAGGTAAGAACGAACATGCTGCCGGCTGACTTTTTAATTAGTAAGGATCAAATCCTCAGGAATTAAAGACCGAGTTCTGCGTAGAGCTCTTTTTTAAGATCAGAGAATCCCATATCGTCATAAACAGGCTGTACTGCTTCAATAAAGGGTGTTTTGTCAATCTCAACAAAGGTTACACCAGAAGCTTCCATTTCTTTGATATACTCTGCAGATTTAGATACAACAATTTCCTGGTTATCTTTGTAGGAGGCATAAGCCTGATCCAAGAGGATGGTCTGATATTCTGCAGGAATTGAGTTGAAAAACTTCGTACCTGTCACCATGGAGGCAATGAGGGTAAAATGCTCTGATAGACTGACATATTTTTTGATTTCATAAAATCTCATGGAGTAGATTCCGGGGATTTGAGCCTCAGTACCGTCTACAACACCCTGTTCCATACCCTGATATGTTTCACCCCAGGGGAGTGCTGTTGCAATAGCTCCCATGGCATTAACAGAGTTAACAAAGAGGTCAGAACCGATAGTTCTGATTTTCACACCTTTCAAATCAGCAGGAGTTCTTACTGGAAAATCTGTAACCCAGCTTCTAACACCGGAATATCCGTTTACAGTCACAAGTTTTAGACCCATATCCTGGAACTGTTTGTCCCATTTAGCATAGAGCTTCGTGTCTTTAATTTTGTTCAAATAGGTGTAGTCAGGAAGCAGATAAGGCATCTGAATCAAACCGAATTCTGGTACAAAAGCAGCAAGGCGACCGGGATCTGTGGCATTGATGACAGGAACACCCTGAATAGCCTGTTCTGTAACATCGTCGGTTTCGCCCATAACACCGCTGATTTTGACTTCTGCCGCGAAAACACCATCAGATTCGGCATTCAGCCTTTTGGCATATTCGAAATGACCCATAGACTGTGTATCATCGGCACCACTGGTACCAGCAATGTAAACCTTGATGCTTTTAGGCTTAGCATTTTCCATTTCACCGCTTTCCTGCTGACCACCTGCAAAAAGGTTGCCTGCGAGGAGAAGAGAAAGTACAATAAGAAGATTTTTTTTCACTTAGAACTCCTTTGACATAATATTTAAATACACTACCATACAAGTGTGGTGAATGCAAGGAAAAATAATATTTTGATTACCCCTGTGACAATGCATGGATACCCCGATAGGCGGAATCCTGGTCCTCCGGGGTTTCACAATAGGTCGTCACAATTGTTTTCAGTCCCGGTTGTGCCATTTTTTCAAAAACTTCAAGAACAGTCTCTGAGTTCCCCACGATCCTCACATGCAGAATGACAGATTCTCCGGCGAAGGCATGTCCCAAAACAGCTCCATCATTAGGAGAGGGATCAGTTTGCGCTCCAAGGGCTCCATCAACCATGATAAGTCCTGGAATGGTCTTTATGAACTCAGCTCTACCGGCCCAGTCTCCGCAGGAATGAAAAACAGGACCCTCTGCTATGGAAGCAGCTCTGCAAAGATAGGGTAAGGCAAATTCATTGTAGGCTTCATCACCGATCATCAAAATATTGTCATCACTGAAACCGATTCCGGAGAAAAACCTGGATGAGGCAAATCCATGGCCGGGTTTTACCAGGGCATCCCCAATAAGATCCATTTGTTTCTGTAGAAATTCCATCTCCAGCTCAGAGATCAGAGACATGAGCTCCTTCAAATCCTCAGGATGATCATACATCTCAAACATAAAGCTGGATGCTTCTAAAATATAAGAAGAAGCAATATTGAGAGGAGACTGTGTATCGGTCAGACTGAGAGGTATCTGACCTTTCGTCTTATCCAGAAAATACTCAATACGCGTCATAACTTCCTGGCCAACAGGACTCTTGTGAACCGGACATTGCAATGCATTGATGGCCTCTTTTGCAGATGTGAACCCAGGAAGAACGGCTGGGGACTGCCCCTCTTTCCAGAGATAAGGGATGCCGAAGGAGCTGGACACAACTCCAATGCCATACCATGGTTCCAGGAAATTGGGAACATCCGCTTTATACAACCGGCTCTGATCCAAAGCCGCCAACTGCCATTCCAATGACATTTTTTTATCCCGGCAACCCCATGAATAAACCTCGGGCACTCGGAATCGCCTGTAAACGAGAACATTTTGTTCATTCTCTGAAAATGCCCGGCATGCCTCCTCGGTGACAGCCTGATATTCTTTATAAGCCGGTATATCAAATTTCTCAGGAGAAAGAGGGATGACCGTGGTTCCCTGGGAGTCCGCCTTTGTGTAGTCAAATTGATCGTTCATCGAATACTCTTCCTTTCTTTAGTTTAAAATTGCTCATATGCTACTATTTCCGACAATGACTTCCTTGTAATTTCATGCCTGTCGGAAGACTTGGGTTCAGCACCATTGTATCCAAGAGCCAGAAGATTAACAGGTTCCAGGGTAGAAGGAATCTGAAACTCAGATCTAAGGACTGCCGGGTGAAACCAGGTCATCCAGAGGGAATCCAACCCCAGATCTGTAGCAGCCATCATCATATGATCAGTCACAATGGAGGCATCAATATCGATTGTCTGCTTCTTGTCGTATTCACGAACCCAGGCTTCCTCTTTTTTAATACACACAATAATTACCACTGGAGCTTTATAAAACCGGGCAGCTTTGGTCATTTTTTGTAAACCCTCTTCGGACTGTACGACCAGAAGCTTTTGGGGTTGGTTGTTTGAAGCTGTTGGAGCCACCCGTCCTGCTTCCAAAACCTGATCCAGCTTTATCTTTTCTACAGGTTTATTTGTGAATTTCCTGGCGGAATACCGCTTCTTCGCTAATTCGAGGAATGTCATATTCTACTCTCCTTCCTTATTATGATCTTCATTATAATCAATACCACAGCAAATTTGATACTATTCAGACTTAAAATCTCGGAGTAAGCTTATGTTCTATGGACCAGGTTAGTCAGAATCCAATACTGGATGAGATGATCATTGATGACGAAAACTTTCTCTTCATTCTGGATTCCCATCATCGAAATGATTTTTCTATGAATTTCCACAGACATGATTTTTATGAACTTTCTTTTGTTATGGATGGGGAAGGATTATGCCAGAGCCTTGAGGATGGACAGATCAAGAGTTCTCCGATCCGCAGAGACAACATCATCCTCACCGACGGCAGAATGCCCCACCGAGCTGTAGATAAAACAGGACTCCCTCTGGAACAATTGATCATTATCTTCGACAAGCCCTACCTTGATAAAATGAAAGACAACGTTCTCATTGAGAAAACCCTGGAAGAGAAAAACCCCCTGATTCTGTCGGGAATCCTGCACACAGCCCCTCTCAAACCCTTCTTTCGAGAAATACTAAATGAAATGAAAGCCAAAGAATCTGGAAAAGACAGCCTCATTTTCAGTATCTTCAGCCGCCTTTTGGTTCAAATTATCAGAGCAGGAGAAGATACAAAGAAGGCTCACTGTGACGATAACAGAATCAATCGCGTCCTGGATTATATCCATACTAATTTTTTTATGAATATCACCATTCAGACCGTCGCCGAAATAAGCAGTCTATCACTGCGTCAGTTTTCTGATGTGTTTAAGAGAGAAACGGGGCGAACATTCACCCAATATATAAATCATCTGAGGATTGAAAAAGCCAAGACAGCCCTTATATCGACAAGACTGAGTATCACAGAGATTGCCTTTGAAATAGGATACGACGACTTATCTTATTTTACCAGGCGCTTTAAAGAGCAAGAAGGCCTATCTCCCCGGGCTTATAAGAAAAAAAACGGGAAATAATTACAAAAACCGCATTATAGTACAAATATACAGCATTATCAGCAGAGTCAATGCAGAGCATCCCTGGATATCATCATAGATGAGACATCACTGGAGGATTAGATATGAACAGTAAAGAAAGAATTCAAAAAGCTCTCAATTTTGAAGAAAGTGACAGACTCCCCTGTGATATTGGAGGAACAACCGTCTCCAGCATCACCAAGACGGCCTATGAAAATGCCCTGAAGAGTAGAGGAATCAAGGCTGAATATGAAAATATGGATGAATTTGATCCTATCCAGCAGATTGTCCAGCCTGTTCACTCTATCCGGAGGGAACTAGGAATTGATACTCACAGGATAGGAGCTCCCCGACTGGCTGGTCCTGAAGTGACCCCGGTACACGATGAAATGGGAATCTACAAGCTCACTGACCAGTTTGGATGCCATTGGGACTTCAACCCTGCCAGTGATTTTTATTACAACATAAAAAATGCTCCTCTCAAGAATTATGAGTCCATAGAAGAGGGATTGAAGGAGTATAGATTCCCCAAAGTAGCCGATGCAAAAGAAGAGATTATCAAAGTATTAGACCGCCAGGCAGGAAACATGGCCAGTCAGGGAGTCATTGCCGACAGAAACTGTGCCGGCATTACCGAAGTGGCCTTCCGCATCAGGGGATATGAAGAATTTTTTATGGATATGGCCCTGGACCCCGAAGGTGCCTCCCGTCTGATGGAGAAGATCCTGGAATACAAAATAGAATACTGGAGCCTCTACGGCGATTACGCCAAGTCCACAGGTTTGGATAAGGAAATACTAGTGGCCGTAGAATGTGACGACCTGGGAACACAGGATTCACTCCTTTTTTCTCCCGAGATGATAAGAACCAGAGTCATGCCTCTTCAGAGTCAATTGATCAGCCATATAAAAAAAGAACTCCCGGGAGTCAAAATTATGTACCACTCCGACGGAGCGGTTTATGATCTAATTCCCGACTTTATAAAAATGGGAGTGGATATCCTGAATCCCGTCCAGTTCACTGCCAAGGGTATGGAGCTGAAACGTCTAAAACAAGAATTTGGAAAGGATCTGGTCTTCTGGGGAGGAGGAGTGGATACCCAGGACACGCTGCCCCACGGAACTCCCTCTCAGGTAGCAGATGAGGTGAAAAGGAACATAGAGATCCTCGCTCCAGGAGGAGGATTCGTTTTTGCTGCAGTTCACAATATCCAGGCTGATGTTCCAGCTGAAAATTTCTGGTCCATGTGGGACACGGTAAAAAACTACTAAAAAAAAGATTCCGTCGTTCTGTCGGCATGTGAAGGAGAAGAATATGACGAGTAAAGAAGCAATTCAAAAGATTCTGAACCGCGAAGACCCGGGGCGTTTTGTCTATGCTCCCAATATGTGGCAATGGTTTACCCACCGTCAGAATATGAATGAATATCCCCCAGAATTAAAAGACTGTACTTCACAATTAGAGGCCATAAGAGTTCTAGGACTCGAAGTATTCAGCAGAAATGTCTATTCCAATCCCTACGACTATTGGTTCGGCGGGTTGAATAGACGGATTTTTGACGCTGTGGAAGTTGAAAAACTTGTAGAAATCAGAGGAAAAGATACTGTGACAACCCTTCGTTACAAGATGAACAAGGGTGTACTGGAAGAACGGCTGAGATACATCCACAGTGAATCTACTCTTGTCCAGGAAAAATTCTTAATTGATAAACCTGAAACTCAACTGGATCTTTTTGAAGAGTTCCTGGAACGGACAAGCTACCGTTTTCTTTCAAAGCGCTTTGATCAAACCGCCGAAGAAATTGGTTCTGATGGCATCGCTGTAGCCGGAGAGTTCTTCAGTCCCCTGAAGATGCTTCACCTCTACCTGGGACCCGTGGAAACGACCTATCTTCTAAACGATGAAGAAGACAGGATGAAAAGACTGATGGCCCTCCATGAAAAGAACCAGCTTTGCCTCCTCAAAGAGATGATGGAGCACAACATACCAGCGGTCATGTCCATGGACAACTTGGATACGATGTTCCACCCTCCCCGCTATGTGGAAGAGTACTCGGCCTCTTTCTATGAAAAAGCCAGTACCCTCTGCCATGAGCATGATAGCCGGTTCTTCATTCATGCCTGCGGTCAGCAACGGGCCAATCTCAAGCTGATTTCATCCCTGGGAGTCGACGGTCTTGAAGGTGTGGCCTATCCCCCTCTGGGAGATATAGAGCTGGAAGAAGCCATGGAAATGACAGGAGATAATTTTATAATCACCGGTGGTATTAGTGCCTCGGAAACAACGACATTCAAGACCAGAGATGAAGTTTTTTCCTATATGGAAAATCTCCTAACTAGGATGAAACCCTACCGCCATAGATTTATCCTGTCTGCCAGTTGCAATACAGCCATAGAAACCCCCTGGGAAATACTGAAACTATTCAGGGATGCCTGGGTTGAAATGGGTCAGTAAAAACACTGGTCAATCCCGGAATCTCAAGGTATGCTAAAGGCTGAAAATCATTATTAGGGATCATCATGAACACCATTCAGTCTGCAGCAGTCCTGGGAGCCGGAGCTCTGGGACTTCTCTATATGCAATCCATCCAAAATAAACTGGGAGAATCCGCATACTTTTTAGCCGGCTCCGAGCGCTTGGAATCACTCATTAAAACAGAGTATAAAATCAACTCTCAGAGTATCCGGTTTCATGCCCGAAATCCTCTTCAGGAGGATCTGAACCCCGAATTGATTCTTGTCGCGGTCAAAAACCATCATTTAGAATCCATCCTGCCCCTTTTGAAGGCAGCCTCTGGTCCATCAACCATTATTATATCAGTTTTAAACGGCATCAGCAGTGAAAGGATCCTGGAAGAAGCCCTACCTGCATCGACCGTTCTTTATGCTGCAGCTCTGGGAATGGATGCGGTAAAAACCGGCCCGGATTTGACCTTTTCTGTAAAAGGGAAGGTCCTCCTAGGAAGCCGGAGCAACAACAAAACTGAGGAGCTGACCAAGGCAAAAGAGTTCCTCGACTCCTGCGGTATTATGAATGAAACTCCCCAGGATATTCACAGAGAACTCTGGTACAAATGGATGATCAATATCGGAGTCAACCAGCTTTCGGCAGTCACAGGAGCCGGATACGGGCTGTTTCAGAAAGACCCGTTTTTGAGGAAAATGATGGACGAAGCTATGACCGAAACCATAGAAGTTGCCAAAGCAGAAGGTGTGGACTTAACAGAAGCAGATATCAAGAGATGGCATTCACTCTTGGCAACTCTGGGGGGGAAGGGAAAACGTCCATGCTCCAGGATATAGAGGCCCATAGGAAGACAGAGGTGGATTCATTTGCAGGAGAGCTGATCCGAAGGGCTGAAAAACACGACATATCCGTCCCGGTTAATGAGACTCTGTTCGGCATCATAAAAGTAAAGGAACTAACAGGGGCCTAAATCCATTTTGATTCTTTTTTGGCATGAGGAGCATCATGCCAGAAAAAAGACCTCTTCTAACTCTGTCCACCCGTTTTCAGAATCAGGATGATAGGGGAGTTGCATCTCCAACATCTTATTTCTCCATTTGCAGAACCTTAATCCAAAGGAATCAGACAAACAGGAGATCCAAGACTCAAAGGCTCTGACCAATATTCCTTTGTTAATCCATTCTCCGGGTTTATTTCCCTGATCTGTACATCATTTGAATCCTGATGCGCCATAAGCAGCCACCGCCCAGAGGGAGAAAAACAAATATCCCGCGGCACTTTGCCCCGGGAACTGAACGATTCTGCAACCTTCAAAGAAAGAGCTCCCGGATTCCGTTGTATTTTGAAAATAGTGATCGTATCGTCAAACCTATTTGAAACAGCAACGGTCTTTCCAGAAGGATGAACTTTGACTGCAGCAGGTGCAGCTCCCCCGGTGGAATCTTCGCCCACCGTAGAGAGATCCTGCTCCAGGACTAAAGATCCGTCCTCCCTGTTGAGACGAACGACAAGTAATCGGGGAACCAGCTCACAAAGGATAAAAGCATACTTCCCTTCAGGATCAAAGGCCAAATGCCTGGGACCATATCCTGGAGGCACAATAAAAGAAGAAATAATCGGCAGATCACTCTTTTGTGCATCATGAATCCAAACCCTATCGCTACCCAAGTCGCATACATACAGATATGCATTATCAGGACCGGGAAGAACCTGGTGGGCATGAGGAGTTCCCTGACGATCCGCATCGGGACCACAGCCTGAATATTCGATAAAACAAAGAGAAGGGCCTACATGCCCCTCTTCCAGGAAATAGGATTTCAAAGAGCCTCCCCGGTAAGAAGCTGCAAAAATCCTGTGCAGTTGCTTAACGGCCTTAATATGGCATCCGGCTTGACCGGGGCCGACCTGAAGAGAAGAGAGAACCAGTGTATTATCTGGTTTTCGAAAAAATGACCGGACCTCCCCTTCCCCGCTAGGATTTTCAGTAATGGCATAGAGAGTCTGAGAGTCCCTATCCCAATCCAGGTAAGAGGGATTTTTGACTCCCTCTGTAACCGTTAATTTTGATAGTCGACCGGTCTTATCATCAAGGGATAAAAGGACAATCCCTTCACCACAGGCATTAGGGATATTTGATTTTTCAGTGTAGCATCCAGATGCAAAAATATTCTTTTCCATGATCGTTTCACTCTCCTCTCCCAAATATCAGCCTCCTGGAACAATGGTACATTTCTTACTGTTTCAGGATTCCAGGACAATCTAAATCCAGAGCAGTCCTTAGGATAGTTATAACTTGAGTATAGAGAATTGACAATCTTCATCCTATCCAGAGGATGATCTGGATTGCATTAATCTCTAAGAAGCGGAATAATAATTTATCAGAACTTAAAGAGAGGCATAAACATGATTCTAGACACAATGGCTCAGGCAGCCCGCTACGAAGCAATCCACCCCAGATTCAAGGCGGCTTTTGACTTTATAAGGAATACAGATCTGTCTGCCATAGAAGTTGGACGATATGAAATAGATGGAACAGATGTTTTTGCTCTGGTTCAATCTTACCCCAGCAAAGCTATAGAAGAAAAAGTATTCGAAGCCCATAAAAACTACATTGATATTCAATACATCATTGAAGGGGTCGAGATGATGGGCTATACCCTGCCTGAAAAACTGACAGTTCAGACCCCGTATAACCCCGAGAAAGACTGTGAATTTTACGATCACGCAGAAATGACGGAGTGTATTGTAGAATCAGGAACATACGCTATTTTCTTTCCCGAAGATCCTCACAAACCCGGATGCACAGTTTCTGGTAAGGCAGCCTCTAACGTCAAGAAACTGGTTCTTAAAATAAAACTCTAAGGAAAAAAACAAGCTCATACCGGCAAGATCAATTTCAAATTTGCCGGTATTTTTTTCTCCTTTGATCCTAGACAGAGAGAGCGGTTATGATTCAGAACTAATGAGGATTCCGACCGAAAGGGCATGATCGGATGATAGGCTTAAACTCTTCTAATACTGTATAATTACAGCCATGGATATACTTTTTTTTAGCATTGCCACCATAGGGCCCACCTTCCTTGTGATTATAATTGGAGCACTTCTCAGAAAGTGGAATTTTATGGATTCAGATCTTTCAGAGAATTTGTCAAAACTGGTCTTTCAACTTCTTCTTCCCGCACTCATTTTAAAAACACTTTCAGGAATGGAAAAAAACAGCAGTTTTTCCATTCCTTTAGTTTTATCCCTCCTCTTTTTCTATTTTTTTACGATTCTTATAGCTGCGCTGATTTCTTTGGCTATTAGAATTCCGAAAGGGGAGAGAGGGTTCTTCATGGCCGGTTCAAGCTTTGGCAACAACGCGATCATTGGCTATGCCTTCGGTGCAGCTTTGTATGGGGAACAAGGCATTGCAAGGGCCGCTATTCTTTCTGCAATACTAATGCCCCTTTCACTCTTGTCTTCCGGACTGATGTTAAATAAGGAAAACCGTAAAAAGAACTGGCAGTCATCGGTTCACTCCTTTGCTCTCTCCATGATAAAAAATCCTGTGATGATCTCACTTCTTCTAGGAATAGCTCTTTGGTTGAGTCCGATTACTCTGCCTGCGATGGCAGCCGGATCACTGACTCTTCTTGCTCAGGCATCTCTCCCGTTGGCACTCCTTGCAGTCGGCGGAAGCCTTGAATTTGAAATGAATTTAAAAGACCGTCTGGAAATAACCCTGACGACCTTTTTAAAGCTGATCTTCATGCCACTAAGCGCTCTGGGGGCTTCTCTCTATTTCAATTTACCACCAGAAGCTACAGGTTCTCTCCTTCTTATGGCGGCTTGTCCCACTTCCATTTCATATTTTGTTATGGCTAGGAATCAGGGACACAGCCCCTCCAAAGGCGCTGCTATCGTCACAGTGACAACCCTCGTCTCGGCATTAAGTGCCGCCATTATTGCAGCTTATCTTAAATATCGTGGATGGGTCTAAGAATTCCAGTCCAAACAACTCTAAATAGTGAGTCGTAAAAGGAGAAAGAAAAATGACAGGAAAAGAGCGACTGCTTTGCGTACTCCAGGGAGAGATTCCCGACAGAGTTCCTGTTAGTTTTTTTGTACAGGAAATCATCGATCATAACTCCTTCTGGAATTCTCGAGCAGCTGGAAGTGGCACCCTATGATCCACGAACACTGGCTGGAATCCATTTCCATACCAAAGAATTTTTTATTAAATCCATAAATGATTTTGAAATATTCAGGAAATATTTCCCTTCTGAATCCAAAAAAAGCATCCAGGAAAAACATCAAGCTGCAAAAACAGCCAATGCAATTATTGGTGAAACAGGAATATTCTGCCCGTGGGGAATCGGTGGTGTTTACAATGAAGCCTCCACTTGCAGAGACATGCAGGAATTGATGATGGACCCCTATTTGAATCCGGAGTTTTACAAGGAATTAATGACCTTTTTTGTATCCTGGATTAAAAGAGATTATGAAATCATGGGCGAGACGGAATACCATGCTCTGGGAATTCAGGGAAACATTGCCAACGGAGGCCTAATGGGAGAAGATTTCTTTATGGAACATATTTTCCCCTATGAAAGAGTAATAACAGAGACCATCAAAGAGAGTGGAAAATACTCCATATACCACAACTGTGGATACGCCAGGAATCTTTACTCCTGCTATAAAAAGCTCGGCATGGATGTATGGGAGACGCTCTCCCCACCTCCCCAGGGAGATACGGAATTAAAAGAAGCAAAAGAGTTTTTCGGTGACGAACTGATATTATCTGGAGGTCTGGATCAGGTAGAATTTCTGAAAAAAGCCAGTCCTAAAGAGGTCAGAGCCAAGGTGTCTGATCTCATTGCAACTGGAAAACCCGGGGGATATTTTATTTTTGCAGGTTCTGATTTTCTTGAACCTGATACACCAAAAGCCAATATTCAGGCGGCAGTTGAATCTGCAAGTGAATATGGTAAATATTCTTAATATGATAAATTAATCAGGTCAACAAAATCCAATTTTGTATATTTTCAGAATATTTGAATGGATGGCTATAAAATCCAAAGGACAAATGATTTTGGTTGGTAGTTGATTCAAACGCAATTTGGTATATATAGTGAAAAATCATTCTTACATCTTTTGTTACACCAGGGAGTTAAATCATGGCAAATGCACGGTTGGAATTAGAGAATCAGACCATTGAACTTCCTGTGGTCACTGGGACCATGGGAGAGCAGGCAATTGATATCACGAATCTTAGAAAAGACAGTGGCTTTATCACCCTGGATAGTGGTTATCAAAATACGGGAAGCTGCAAAAGCTCAATTACCTATATTGACGGAGACAAGGGTATCCTGAAATACAGGGGAGTCAACATTGAAGATCTGGCAGCCAATGCCCGATTTACAGAAGTAGCTTATTTCCTAGTCCATGGCAGGTTTGCAACTCCCGAAGAAAAATCAGAATTCTCACAGCAACTGACTGAAAATTCTATGCTCCATGAAGACATGATTAGATTCTTTCATTCTGTCCCACCTACAGCTCATCCCATGTCTATTTTGAGTACCATGGTCAACGCCATGAGTGTTTTCTATCCCCAGTATTTTGTAGATGAAAATGATGGCGATAGATATAACATCATGGCCTCCCGTTTGATCTCTAAGATCAGAACCATAGCGGCTTTTTCCTATAAAAGATCCATTGGAGAGCCATTGGTGTACCCCCGTCATGACCTGCCCTATTGCAGCAATTTTCTCAATATGATGTTTGATAGTCCGGTGAAGCCCTATCAAATAGATCCCGAAACAGAACGACTTCTGAACATGATGCTTATCATCCATGCCGATCATGAACAAAACTGCAGTACTTCAACAGTTCGTCTTGTCGGTAGTTCCAAAGTAAACCCCTATTCATCTGTCTGTGCAGGAATTTGTGCCCTTTGGGGACCTCTTCACGGCGGAGCCAACCAGGAAGTCATAGAAATGCTGGATCTGATTCACAGGGAAAAACTACCTATAAAATCGGTCATTGAAAAATCAAAAGATAAGAATAGCGGCTTTAAGCTGTCAGGGTTCGGACACAGAGTCTACAGGAACTTTGACCCGCGGATGAAGATACTGAAAAAGGAAGCACGGTCCTATCTAAGCACCAGAGGGCTGAATGATCCTCTCATGCATATCGCTCTGGAACTGGAAGAAGCGGCACTGAAAGACGACTACTTCATTGAACGAAAACTTTATCCCAATGTAGATTTCTATTCAGGGATTCTTTACCGGGCGATGGGATTTCCAACCGAAATGTTTACCGTTCTCTTTGCTATGGGACGCATGCCGGGCTGGATCGCTCAATGGAAAGAGATGCATGACAGCATTCCATTTAAAATCGGCCGTCCAAGACAAATCTATACCGGCCCGACTGATGCAAAATACCCAGGAAATCAATAAACGGCAAAGTCCGTCAAATCCTCCGTCAGAAAAAAGCAAGAGGGTCTCTCAGATTGACAGTATAAGCGGTTATTCTCTATGCTTGCGGTAATGAAACCCATTAAACTCATTGCCTGCGACATGGATGGAACCCTCCTGGATGATCAGAAAAGAATTTCTACGGACAACATAGAGGCGATAAATAAGCTGAAAGCCAGAGGGATTTATTTTGTGATTGCCACAGGGCGTCACGATTCTATGGTAAAGGGTTACCTTGATACATTGGGTCTTGAAATGCCTGTTATCTCCTGTAATGGCGCTATGGTCAGAGAGCCCTTTTCCAACCACCTGTTTTCTTCCATCCCCCTTCAGACAGAACAAGTGTTTGAAGTCATTTTAGCATGCAAGTCTCTGGGAGCCGATTATCATATATATGGGAGGGATGTTATTTATGGAGAAACCCTGACTAGTCGAATGTTTTATTATAATGAACGTAACAAAACTCTGCCTGAAAGAGACAAAATTAAACTCTTTGTTTCCAAGGATTACCGTAACTATGTAAAAGAAAATACAGGTGAGCTATATAAGATATTAATCATCCCCTCCAGCCAAAACGACTTCATTCCTATTAAAGAGAAAATATTCAAAGCTACAGGCCTCCATGCCTTTCAATCGGATGCAGCATTGCTGGATGTAGCTCAAAAAGGAATAACCAAGGCTCATGCCATTCAGAATCTTTGCCGGGAGTTAAAAATCAGCCAAGAGGAAACAGCGGCTATTGGAGACCAGCTTAATGATCTTGATATGATTGAATATGCCGGAATCGGAATTGCTATGAACAACGCCGTACAACCAATCAAAGAAGCAGCTCAAAACATTACAAAAAAGAACAATAATCAGAGCGGAGTGGCAGAAGCCATCCATATGCTTCTTGCACTCAAATAAATATCTTTGGCAAAAACCCGTAATCTTACCCAAATTTTATCCTATTTGAAGCCCTTTGACTCACAGAACCGCACAAAATATGAGTCATAAAGACACCATTGTGTCATTATGATTCATATCTATATAAGAATATTTGTTTTGTTTCAAAAAGACCCATACCAGAGAAATCCTATCAGTCCTAAAAAAGAAAGAATATAAAAATTCGGTCGGCAATATTTTTAAAATTCATTTAAGCCCTTTCCTAACAACAATTTAAATCCTCATCAACAAAAGTTGGCACGAACATTGCATTAGTAATTATCAGAAACAATAAAAAAATCTGGAGGTACAGATATGACAAATATGATCGTAAGAAATAGAGTTCAGGGCAACCCCTGGAAAGAAATGGATAAAATCTGGGATTCTCTATATAAACCGGTTCAGCCAACCCCACGGCAGCCAGTAGTGGATATAAAGAATGAAGAGAGCAGAGTGATCCTGAAAGCAGAATTACCAGGCTTCGGTCCTGAAGATATTGATATTCAGGTGAAAGAGAATCTATTGACGGTTCAGGCATTTAAGAAAATAGAAATTAAAGATGAAACGAAGGATGAAATACGGGAAGAAAAAGAAGTGACCTTTGAAAAGAGCTTTATTCTTCCAGAAGATCTGAATCGGGATAACTTTGAAGCCGAAATGAAGAACGGTCTTTTAACCCTGATTTTACCGCGGAACGAAAAACCTGCTCCTAGAACAATTAAAGTAAAAGGTTAATAAAGAATACAATTTGGAGGAAATGATATGACTAATTTAGCAATAAGAAGAAACCCTGTGTATACAGTAAACCCCTGGAAAGAGATGGAAAGAATATTCAATACAGCAATATCTACAGATACAGAACCACGAAAACCGCTTGTGCATGTTGAAAATGAAGAATCCCGTGTTGTTCTCACCGTAGAGCTACCCGGATTTGCCTCTGAAGACCTTGATATTCAAGTGAATGAAAACCTGTTGACCATCAAGGCCCTGCAAAAGGGGAAAAAGAAAAAAGATGAGGAAATTACGATATTTGAAAGAAGTTTTGTCCTACCTGAAGATCTGAACAGGGAGTCTATAAAGGCCGAGATGAAAAACGGACTGTTGACTCTGGAACTTCTCCGCAAGGAGAAACCTGCTCCTCTGGCAATCAAAGTCAAAGGTTAAAGAAGCAGTTTATATATAATGCCTGAGTGAAATCAGGTAAAAAATAGCCTGCCCGAAAAGGGCAGGTTTTTTTTATTCTACGATAAGAAACTCTGAAGGATTGTATTCAAAACCAAGATCCAGGGGGTAGAGAGGCCGTTGAATTTGTTTAAAAGGAAGAGTTCTTAAATCTTCATTACTGCTTCCCTTGGATAAAGCCATAATAGATTTTTTTGCTACAGCTCTCTGAGGAGCCGTTAAATAGCCTAGCTTGCAAACAACGATTTCTGCAGTAGAAGGCTCCACACCAAGATCCCGGAACATCTGGGGATCAACAAACCCAATATGCTTAGATGTGATGACTATATCTACCCCTGACACAGAGTATAAAACCAGGTCACTCTTATAGACCCCCCACCCGGTAAAGAAAGATTTAACAGTACCCTTGAGATGAAGAGGAGAAGTTGTTCTACTATCAAAGGCTGCACCCAGTTTAAGGTCCACACCCATACCTATTTTACCTTTACAATTCTGCACCGCTTGAGGGTCATATATACCACCATAAATGACTGGATGGGACAGCTGGTCTGTTCTAACATCGTCTAGAAGAAGCTTCAAAAGACCTGTACAGTCTCCGGAAGATCCTGCTGTAGGATTATCTCCTGAATCAGAAAGATAAATAGGAGTAGGTCCTGTGGCCACAGCATTGAATACAGCATCCAAAGCTTCTTTTTCTGGATATGTTTCTGTGTGAAAACTAAAGTCGGCCCGGCGGGCCCAGAAAAGCTTAGCTAAGCGAACAGCTTCAGTAGCCGCAAGATTCTGATCGTTGTCGGTTACAACAAGTACAGAAACACCGCTTTCCGGAGTATCAGCCCAGGGAAACCCCATCAGGTAGCTAGCTGCCAGAATTCCCTTTTGTTTTTCACAGTCCCGCAGAGCTGAAATGAGAGTTTTCATAGGCTCAGTTGTCGTTTCAGACTTCTCTCCTGCTACGAGAAAAGGAATCCTGACCCAAGCGGAAACTGGATTGACTCCCCTTTCCAGAGCAGCTATGGTCATTCGGGCGGCATGAGCACCAGTCTCAAAACAATCGGTATGAGGAGCGCATTTATACCCGACAAAACCATCTGCATGACGATGCATTCTCTTTGAATAGGTTGTATGCATATCCAGAGAAGAGAAAAGTGGCTGATCTGGGAACAGAGCCCTCAGGGCTTCCAACAGATCGCCCTCCGCCTCTCCGATCTCTTCGATCCTCATTGAACCGTGAAGAGAGAGGCACAGGGCGTCAATTGGACCTTCAGATGCAGCTTTTTTTGCCCGTTCCAGGATATCAGCTTTCAACTCCTGATAGAGTTCCTTGGAAACAACGCCGTTGGGAACGGCTCTGGCACAGACTGTCGGAACGATCTGATAGCCTTCATCCTGTAGTGTTTTGACAACACCGCTGATACTGTCACTATCATTTAGTGAGGCAAACAGTTCATCTCCATACAGTATGGAAAAGTCATCCCGTCCTGTAATAATTGGGTTAAAAGTATTTGATTCATGATGCAGACTAGCTGTCAAAATTCGTTTCATTGTTTGTCCTTTCCTTATGGTTTTTCTTCAATAATATTACTGAGAAGAGAGTTCCACTTTTTCTTGCTCTCATGATTGCTGCCAACTTGTGGAATGGCATACAGTTCACTAAGCATACAGGCTGCGGCGCCTTTGGCAGGATCATATGCTCCATCCTCAACAATTCTGAACAGACAGCCTTTGAGGGTCAGTCTATTCCAGCGTTCATTATTTTCAGAAGACAGAATACCCTTCACAAGCTTGCTGTTATTCGCTAAGT
Organism: Oceanispirochaeta crateris; assembly: GCF_008329965.1. Classification (GTDB taxonomy): domain Bacteria; phylum Spirochaetota; class Spirochaetia; order DSM-2461; family DSM-2461; genus Oceanispirochaeta; species Oceanispirochaeta crateris. The sequence goes on along the minus strand of NZ_CP036150.1, from coordinate 3,715,011 downwards.
CCCCACCGATAAACAGAGCCCGAGGATTAAGAACCTGGAGAATAAGAGCCATGTTGGTCAGAAGTTCATTGATGATCTCCTCTTGAATTGCCATATCGTATAAAGCCCGGTCCATCTCTTTTTCAGACAGGGACAACTGCCATTTGAGCTGCCGTTCCTTAGAAAATTGAATACTTTGATATTCACCTGCTTCATCGGAGACACCAGTGTAAAGTTCTCCATTGAGAACCAGTCCTAAACCGATTCCGATAGAGGGCAAGTTCTCAGGCAACAGTTCTCTCTTGTGAAAACGAGAGAGTAGATATATGAAAGAATCATCTTTTGTTTCCGGCTGATTCCAGAGTATGTTTTGTGCACAGCAGTTGGCATCGTTTTCGATGATCACAGGAAAAGGGAAGGCCTTGTCCAGATAATCGCTCAGATCAAGCTCTTTCAAACGGTGAGTCCAGCAGTCCTTCACGTAACTTCTTTTGCTGTTAACAATTCCGGGGAGAGCAAGTCCCATCCCCAAAATAGGAACATTAGGATCAATCAACTGTTTGACCTCTTCCACAGTACGAGTCAATAGATTTTGGAAATCATGCTTACCACTCTCATACTCTCTCCGCTGAGACTTCAAAACCCTCCCGGAAACATCACAGATGACAGCACAGTAGTAGTCAACCTGGAGATCAAGACCGATGACCTGTCCAAACTGAGGAATAAGCTGCACAAGTATAGGCCGTCTGCCGCTCCCTTTCGTTTTTGCCTGAGGTACATGAATCTCTTCTACAAGCCCTGCCTTGATCATCCTGCCGACAATATAACTGACAGTTGACGGCTGCAGCCCGAGTTCTTTAGCCATTTTATGCCTGGAACATGTTTCATGTATCCGCAGAAAGTTCAGTATCAGAGCCGAATTTGCTGCTTTTTGAAAGAGACTGTTCCCGACAATTTTCAATGAGTACTCCTATTATTGTATATGGATCATTTTCTGCTGAGTGTGGAGAGGGCTGAGCCGACTCTGGCGGAACTCGTGAAACTATTCATAAACTCCGGTTTTCTAAGCAGTCCTCCCATATACACATGGTCAGGACAGTAGCGCATAGCACTTTCTTTTTCCTGATCAAGATAGATATGATACTCTGAAGCACCTGTTTCGTTAACAATTTTTTGTAATTTCCGTTCTGTAATATCGCCTCCGGGCATGATAATGATTCGGCCATCGGCTTTCTTAATAATATCACGGATAAGATCAGCTCCCTCAAGTACAGAGGCCTCCTGTCCGGATGTAAGTATCCGGTGACACCCCAGCTGAATGATATCTTCAAGAGCTTTATAGGGATCTGCGGTTACATCAAAAGCGCGGTGAAAAGTGATACTCATGGTTCCGGCTTCACGGATCAAAGCGGCATTTCTTTCCATATCTACCGTGCCGTCTTCTTTTAAAACACCAATGACAATGCCATCCACTCCCATATTCCGACAGTATTTGATATCTTCCAACATGACTTTGAACTCGGTTTCCGAATAACAAAAGTCTCCGGGGCGCGGCCTGATGATAACATGAAGCCCCAAAGAAACCGATTCTCTGGCAATTTTAATAGTTCCGGCGCTAGGAGTGGTCCCTCCACCGAAAAGATTCTCACAAAGCTCAACCCTGTCGGCTCCTGCTTTGTCAGCAATGATGGCCGATTCGGCCGAATCGAGGCAAACCTCTAATTTGTATTCCATAGACTACTCCTTCAGGGCTCCCTCACCGAACCCTTTGATGATCATGTTGTGTGCTCCAATATAGAAAAGAATCATAGGCAGCGTTCCAATTGTCAAAGCAGCAAACTGCATACCATAATCTTGATTAAGACGACCTGCAAATGAATTGATCGACACAGGAAGACTCCTCATATGCTCACCCGATGTCAATATGAAAACTAACACAAACTCATTCCAATTTCTTAAGAATGTCAGAATGGCGATAGTTGCAACAACAGGAGTGGAAAGGACCAGAATGATCCTCCAAAAGATCTGGAGATAATTGGCTCCATCAATGATAGCAGCTTCTATAAGCGAATCGGGTATGCCTTTTATAAAAGAACAAGCCAGAAGAATAGCCATGGGCAGACCAAAAGCGATATAGGGAAGAATCACACCAATACGGGTGTTATATAAGCCGATTCTGGTCTCCATAAAAAAAAGTGGAGCAATTACAGAATTAACTGTTATAAGCAAGCCCAAAGTAAATATTGAAAAATATATTTTAGAGCTTTTAAATCCAAATTTAGTTAATGCAAAAGAGGAAGCAACAGCCAGGAACACAGTCAGGCTGGTTGCAATTCCGGAATAAACAATGCTGTTGATAAAAGACTGAGCCATATGTCCGATCTTCCAAGCTTGAATATAATTCTGAACTGTAGGCGCTTTAGGCAGAGACATGGGATGCAGCATAATATCACCCTGCAGTTTAAAGGATGAGTAAAACATCCAAACCAAAGGCAGCAAGGTCAACAGTGTGAATAGTATCAGGAACATTTGGGCAAAAATCTGCCATCCCCTGGGAATTTCATTAATATTATCATCCATCATTCAGGCTCCTAATCAAATTTTTTCTGGAATCGGCCATATAAACCTCGTCCAAGGGCAATGAGGCCTATGCTCAAAAAAACGATTATAAGGGATACAGCGGAACCATACCCATAATTATTATAGGTAAAAGTGTGCTTATACAGATATATAGACATCACATTTGTATAATCGACAGGTCCGCCCCCGGTCATGGCAAATACCAAATCAAAACTCTTCAGGCTTCCTGATATAGCGAATATTGAACTTGTAAAAATAACATTGGATAAAGCAGGAAGAACAATATTCCAGAGAATGACCGATTCTCCGGCACCATCCAGTTTTGCAGCTTCTAGAGACGATTTGGGAATACGCTGCATATTTGCCAAAAACATCACCATGTACAGACTGGTATGCATCCATAAGAGCACAAAGAGGATGGGTACCATGGCAAAATGGGGGTTTTCTGAAATTTTCAAAATATAGTCGGGATTCCCTGTCATGAATTTCATGAAATAGGTATAAACTCCCACTGGTGAAAAGATTCTATTCCAGAGAAGAGCAACAACAACGGAAGAGATTGTTATGGGGAGAAAGATCATCATTTCATAAAATTTGACTCCCCTCACAAACTTCCGGAAAAGGACGTATGCCAGGACAACCCCTAAAGGGATTTGCCCCAGCACAGAGATCAGCATAATCTGTGCATTATTCCACAAAGCCCGGAGAAATCCAGGATCAGCAAAAATTTTAATATAATTGCCTAACCCGATAAATCCTGCCATCTGGAAATTCTTCCACTTGGTAAGAGAAAGAACTGCACTCATCCCTATCGGAAAGAGAATGATAGAAAGATAGAGAACCAATGCAGGCAGTAAGAGAAGGTAATAACTGAAGCGTTTGTATGATCTTTCTACCATTGTCTATAAGTCCTTATTTATCTCTATTAGAATCGTTATCTTTAACCCATGCTTCATAGCGAGAAGCTACTTCATCGGGAGTGAGATTACCAAACATCATGGCCTGTATATCAGGATTTAAGATTCCCATACCTTCCCCATCCATCTTGGCATCTATCACATAACCCATGGGATGATTCTGTTGGAACTCGGCATATTTCAGCTGAAGGCCGGGAAGATCTAATCCGGAATAATCCAATTTGTATGTTGGGATTTCACCATTTTTTAGACGAATAGAAGCACCTTCTTCGCCAGTATAGTAAGCGATAAAATCAAAAGCAGCCTGACCTTCCGGAGTTCCACCCAACTTAGCATTAATACCAAAACCTTCAGAAAGTACTGCAGCACTGGAATTAGATTGAACTTCACCGGGAAGTGCTGGGAATACGATCATTTCAATAGCATCTTGCTGTTCCTGAGGAAGAGTAGTCACCATAGCAGAAGTTCTCCAACCTGCATCAATCAGATACACTGATTTCTGCTGATAAAATTCCTGATCTGCTTCGGTGTTAGACATCTGATTGACTCCGGGTGAGAATACATTTTTTTGAACCATCTCATTGATAATTTCCAAAGATTTTACAAAAGGAGCATCAGTAAAGCTTGCAGATCCTGTCATAGCCTTATTGAACCATGTTTTGCCACCCATTCTGTCGACAAAAGCACTAAGAAGCCATGAATTCACAACCCATTGATCTTTATTCCCCATGGAGATGGGGTAATACCCAGCATCCCGGATGGGTTGCACCTGATCAAGGAGTTCCTCATAAGTTGTGGGGATCTCTAATCCAATTTCTTTAAGAAGGTCTGTATTCACATACATGGCATGACACACAGCCATTGAAGGAGCAATGGTATAAATCTCTCCATTTGGGCCCTGTGATTCCCAGGTGGCATCACTAAACTGCTTCTTAAAATCATCCGTAAGATATGTATTCAGATCAAGAGCATTGCCGGTCTCTGTAACATAAGCTGTTCTTTTTCCGATATAAGTCGTGAAAACATCTGGCAGTTCTCTAGAAGCAACCATAGCCTGAAACTTTTGATGAAAAGCTTCTCCCGTTGCATACTCATGTTTGAAGGTAATATCTGGTCTGCTTGCTTCAAACGCAGCCTGCATTTCGACATAGCCCTGCTGTTGAGGGTTTGCTGGATCAATTTGAAGATAAGTAGACAGAACAATTCCATCATTCTCAGACTCCTTGCTGCCCGCAGCAAACACTACAGAACTAAGAACGAGACAGAGGGCCAGCGCCATCAAAACGAACTTGGTTTGAGATTTGTTCATATAAAGACTCCTATTGTTTTTTGAATGAAAATGGAAGAACCATCACCTGATGTTTTAATTCATTCATTGAATTTATTATTTACATTGAAGATCACATTTGTCAATCGAGATCTCAATTATTTCGTATTAAAGGATGGATATAGGTTTTTTCCTACATTAATGTATTGCTTAAGTTAATAGAGAATAGAACTCTTCAATTCTAATCTTTAAATCACAGCATGATCCTCTTCCTGGGGTGCATCAAGAATATCAACCTCGAGGTCATGGATCTTCATTTCCGCACTCTCCACATAAAAGCCCCAATGGGATTTTTCCATATAAGTTGTATCAACAAAACGGAGAACCAACCCTCCATCGATAGATAATTCAAAGTATCCACCGAAACAAAGCGCAGATAATCTATATTTCTTAGATGGGTTGACCCTGAAATGATTTCGCTGCAGATTTTCATATTGAAAAAGGTGCTCTATATCATCATTGTCCTTCATACCCCAAATACGAGCCTGAGCAATTCCATGTTTCAATTCAAGGCTGATATAATACCCGTTTCCCTCTTCATCTCCCCGAAGAACCATACCAGTCTTTCCTGGTCCCCCAATTTCAATCTCTGCAGAAATAATTGCAGAGTAAACAGGTTTCGAAGAATAAAAGACTTCGTAACCAGTTCTGGACCCCAGAGTATTATTATCCTGATCCCATGACGCTGCTGGATTCTTTAAAAGTTTCCGGAAGGGTCGTAATTCCTCAAAAACAGCATGACCGACAATCTTTTCAGAAAATCCCGGATAGGATGAGACATGAAGCTTCCCATGACTGTCGGCGGTCAATTCAACCGGAGGAGGAAGTATTCTTCTCAATGATCCTTTTGTGACGGAATTAAAGAAACTCCACAATAAGTATTTTCCTTCGGACTTTGTAATCCGTCCTGCATAATTCCCCCTGGGAAGCAAAACATTATCAGTATTGGCCTCGTATTCACCAAAGAGACTGTCTGAGTGCCAATAATGCACTTTTACATCTTCTTTGATGTTTCCAATCAGGTAGTAAATTCCATTAATATTATAAAGACCAGGAACCTCAACATCATCATACATTCGGGGATAGAAAAGCTCCTTCTGCCAGACAAAATGGTCGGGTTTTTCCTCTATAGCCACACCCACACAACCACGTCTGATGATAGGTCCTTCTGCGACACGGGCACTGACAAGGAGCATTCTGACAGCCTCATCATTGTAAAAAAAAGGATCTCTGCAACTGATCCAGGTACGCCCCTCTTCCATGTCTTGCTCATAAACAGGACCCGTAATGGCCAGGGGATATTGCCCCGATTGATCTTTTTCCCAATTGTAAAGATCCTTTGACCGAGCCAGTCCTATCCGCTGGATCCTGCCGCCTTCCCGTCGGGCGATCCCGGTATAAAACATCCTCCAGATTCCTTCATGGTCCGGATCCTGACTGACATGCATGGTCCAGAGCATATCATCGTCCCACTCTCCGGGTTCCCCAATAAAGAGTGCATTTTTGACCCTACGCCATAAAATTCCATCCGAACTGACGGCATGGGCAATGTAATCATGATTAGGTAGAACAAGGTGAAAGAGGTGATACATCCCCCTATAAAATAGAACATCCACATCACCAAGTTCAGAGCTTTGAAATCCTTTACTGGAGTACATTTTTTTCATCCTTTAAACTGGGGTTTACATTAACTCACAGTTAGTCTACAATTTAAATCAATATTATGTATATACTTACCATAAACATTCATGGACTTATACGAAGTGAGAATATAGAATTCGGAAGGGATGCTGATACTGGCGGACAAACCAGATATGTCATTGATCTGGTTAAAAACATTTCAACGTACCCTGAAATAAGCAGGATAGATCTAGCAACACGGTTGATCCGCGACAAGACCGTCAGTGCCGATTACAGCCGCGAAATTGAAAGAATAAATGATAAAAGCAGAATTGTACGCTTTGGCTGCGGTAGTGGAAAATATCTTCATAAAGAGAAGTTGTGGCCTCATCTTGATGAGTTTACCGACAAAATAATCTCCTATATCAGCAAGCAGAAAAAGATTCCCGATTTGGTTTACGGCCATTATGCGGATGCCGGATATGTGTCCATGCAGATTGCATCCATCTTTGGTATTCCTTTTGTATTTGCAGGGCATAGCCTTGGACATAACAAACTTTCCTTTCTTCTGGAAAACGGCTGGTCCCGAAAAAGAGCTGACAAGGAATTTGCGCTAGAGACCCGGATCAGAAATGAAGAAGAGATTATGCTCAATACAGATCTGGTTGTGGCAAGTACGGAATATGAAAAAGAGAAACTCTATGGGATGTATGCCAATTCAGATGCACCCGATTATGTGATTATTCCTCCGGGATTGGATCTGGAACAATTTTTTCCTTATTATAACTATGAGATGCCCGGAGATATAATCCCTGAGGTACAAAAACAGGCCCAGCATCGAATCTCCAATGAAATGAAACGCTTTCATTTTAATTCTGATAAGCCTTTGATACTCTCACTCTGCCGCCCCGATGCCCGAAAGAATATAGATGTTCTAATTGATATCTATGGTCGGGATAAGGAACTGCAATCCATGGCCAACCTGGCAATATTTGCTGGTATCCGCGGAGATATAAACGACATGCCAGAAGCGGAGCAACAAGTCCTCACCGACATACTCCTGCAGATGGACAAGTATGATTTATATGGAAAGCTGGCTATTCCTAAAAATCACGACCCATCAACAGAAGTGCCCGAACTCTATCGTATAGCGGCCCTAAAAAAAGGGGTATTTGTCAGCGCATCCTACCTCGAAACATTCGGATTGACCTTTGTAGAGGCTTCGGCCGCAGGCCTGCCCTTTGTCGCTACCAATCAGGGCGGCCCTGTAGATATCGTTAATAACTGTGAGAGCGGTGTCCTTGTCGATATTTCAAATCCTGATGAGGTTGGTGCAAAGATCAAAGAGATCCTCAGTGATGATGAACTGTGGACAGAGCTATCTGACAAGGGGATCAATAATACCAGGGCGGTATATACTTGGCAGCATCACTGTGAAAAACTCATTCATGAGTTTAATCAGCTCATTAACAAAAAAGCCAATGATATTTTCAAAATTGATCCATCCATGCTCACCATAGGGAAGAGGCTGGATGCCATCAGCCACTTATTAATTGTAGATATTGACGACACCCTGATCGGAGAGAAAGCCTCCCTGGATCTCCTTATAGAATACATCAAAGAGAATAAAAGCTGGCTTGGATTCGGTGTAGCAACGGGTCGTAACATTGAATCTGCCCTGATGATTCTCGAAGCCCATGGTGTTCCCTATCCCGATATTGCTATTACTTCTGTGGGAACCGAAATCTATTACCAGGGGAAGCTTCAGGACAAGGGTTGGATCACTCATATCAAAAAGGACTGGAGGCCTGAACGCGTTTGCCAGGCACTGGAAAAAAATCCCTACATCACAGTACAAAAACTCCCTGAAGCCCAGCGGGAATTCAAGAAGAGTTATGACTTCGATAGATCCTGCGATCCCGCTCAGGCCATACCGGATATTCACGCAGTTCTTGCAGCCCGAAAATTGAAATACAGTCTGATTTTTTCACACGGTTCTTATGTTGATATCCTCCCCTATAGAGCCGCTAAGGGGAAAGCCATCCGTTATCTTTCCAATAAATGGAAAATTCCTGCTGAAAGGATCATGACCGCAGGAAACAGTGGCAATGACTACGATATGCTCACGGGAAATCTAAATGGTATAGTTGTAGCCAATCATGAGTCAGATCTTGAGTCCTTAAAAAGGACATCTCATATATATTTTGCACAAGAACCTTATGCCGGAGGTATCCTCGAAGGCATGAGACATTTTCTTAAAAAAATTAAAAAGGAGGTTTAGTTATCATTTCATCAACAAAAGACATGCTTGCGTTTCATTGTCCCGAATGTGATACACCCTTGGCAATTCCACCGGAAAAAGCGGAAATAGCCTTGGTACGCTGTCCCGAATGTAAGCGAAGAATCAGTCTTCCCAAAAAGAAAAAACCGATATCAGTTATGAATCACTGATAATGAAGGCAGTTGTGCGTCGACTGACGACTTGTTCCTTTTTCAATGAGGATACAACTGCCTTTTTTTAGTTTTTATATAAAACTCTTCCAATCAATACAGTATAATAGAAGCAGACATACTCATAGGAGGCCTCCGTGAACATGCAAGACATTCTTCAGAAGGAATTGGATTCCCTCTTTAAAACTCTTGGTCATAGCGGCTTTCCACCAACACTGAACCTGGAAGTGCAGCTTGATCTTCAAAATGAAGTATTTTACCTGAAACAAGAACAGGCTCTTTTTGACAAATTGATCCATGTTCAGGATAAAACCCGGACCTTTTACCACTACACATCATTCCAGGCATTAATTGAAATCTTAAAAAGCGGTAAGATCCGGTTTTCGAGCCCTGCGGGTCTAAACGACATCACAGAAATAATTAGCCACAATACAATTCTCAAGGAACAATTGGATGATGAAATAGATGAAGCCCGTCTGCAGAACATTACCAAGCGATTTATTTTTTCATTAACTGACCGCTTTGACAGTCTAAATCAGTGGCGCCTCTACGGAGCTGACGGAAGCGGAGTCTGTATTGGCTTAGACCTGAGTCAAATCCCCTATGACAAACAGATGAGATTTGGACGCATCCTTTATGGAGAAACCATAGGGTCATTTCTAGGGAGGATTAAAAAGAGGATAAAAGCTGAACTTCAAAAGAATTTTGACTTCAGAGGTTACCAGCGGTGGGGTTATTTCATCAAAGACATCGATTATTCCGAAGAATCAGAGTACCGCCTGATCTACTATGATGATTCCGGAGCACTCCTGGATAAGAATAGTTGGAGGATCAACAACTATGGAGCCTTCTATCCTTACCTGGATATGAATATGGAAGAGTTGAATATGAAGATTGAAACCATACTCTTCGGTCCTAAATTCAAGGAACGTCAACTCAATAAGGGTATGATAGAGAACTATCTAAACCGATATCATAAGAATGAAAATGTAAAAATCGAATATTCCGGCATCATGAGTTACCGTTAATAAAAATCTGAGATTCAACAATAATAGCCGGGAAAACCCGGCTATTACTATTTTAGAAGAGAATGAAAATTAGGACTGAGCGGCAGGCGCGACCACGGGAGCCTCTGCTTCCACTGTAGCCCACTCGGGTAGTATAATCTTTGCTCCATTTCTGAGATCTTCTATATAGGCCATGGTGTCCTCTTCATTGGCCTGCTGATGAAGTTGTTCTTTGATCAGATCTTTCACATCATCAAAGGGAGTCGTTGTTTCTTCATTCTTAGCTGTAACCAATATGAGGTGATATCCAAATTGGGAAAGAACGGGATCACCAACTACTCCAATTTCCTGATTAAATGCAGCCTCTTCAAAGGCAGGAACGGTCTGTCCACGGTTGATGACACCCAATTCTCCTCGGCTAGCTTTTGTGGGACCTTCGGAATAAGCAGAAGCGGCATCACCGAAATCCATGCCGGCTTTGATCTTTTCATGGATAGAACTAATCTTGGAAAGAGCCTCCTCCTCTGACTGTTCATCGTTCACCATAACAAGAATATGACTGCAATTGACAGATTCTGGTGTAATGAAATAGGTGTTCTGATTATCATCATAAAACTTGCGGACCTCTTCATCCGACACGGTCACTTTATCAGAGACTTCCCTTTCAAAAAGAGTCTGTAAAATGGATTGCCATTCCAATTCCTGGATGAGACTCTCTTCGGTAAAGCCATTGGTCTCCAAGCTGGATCTAAAATCTTCTTCTGAAGGGAACTGAGTTTTAAAACCCTCAATCTGGGAAAGAACACCTTCGCTGTCCGCTGTGATTTTGAGCTCATTTGCTTTTTCTAAAAGAAGCTGTTTCACAACCAGAGAGTCCAATAACCTGGGTTTAATGGTTTCAAGATCAGCATCGGTCAAAAACTGCCCTTGAAGTTCATACTGTTTTTTAAAGGCTTCTACTTCTTTATCAAATTCTGCCTGGGGAATGTCTGATTTATTGACCCTGGCTACAACACCCTCATCCAGCTTGCCTGAGCCGCAGGATACAAGTGCTATAATCAGAATAAGGAGAACCGGTATCATTTTTTTCATTATAATTGTTCCTTGAATACTATATTAAGTCGGTCAATGGTAAGGTCTCGGCTCCTTGCTGTCAACACAACGTTTATTCTTCAAGAATATATTTTACAAAATCAGCCACTGAACACCCCCCACGGTATTCCGTATTGGACTTCAGACACTGAATTGTGTTGTAGGGTTGGATGAGAAAGATATCATCCACTTGTTTGTCCCACTCTCCTGTTTGAGCCAGCAAAGAACTGAGATCACCTGGTTCACCACAAAAATCTTTCTCTTCCAGAATCATAATTTTTCTCATTTTTTCCTCCAAAACTTGCTTAATTCAGCTTTATGACTCATCCTAGAATACATATGTGCCATATCATGACACATATAATAAAAAATTGGATATTTCATGGTTTCAGCCAAAAACCTTATACAATTTATGAAAGCCTTTGAACTGCTCTCCCGACCAGGAGGAATCAGTGTCAAGGAATTACAACTTGAATTGGATCTGAGCCGCCGTTCTATTTACCGTCTTTTTACATCCATGGAAGAGTTGGGTTACCCCCTTGTAGATAGGCCTTTAAACGGAAAAACAAAATCTTGGGGTCTCATGGAAGACTATGTAACATCCAGACCTTCTGGTAGAGTCCCCAGATTATCTTTGGACACGAGTGAAACAATGATTCTCTATCAAATACTTTCCCGGCAGACTCCTTTGTATGAATCGGGTATGAAACGAACCATAAGCTCCCTCAGAAACAGACTGGAACAGTTTTATATTGAAAACTCAGGCAAAGAGAAGGTTGAACAATTCAGGAATATCTTCTTGAGTATGCCCGGCCAATACAAACACCTAAAAGGAAAAGAAAAGATTTATGAAACACTCCTTGAAGCTGCCTTAAACAAAAGAGTTTGTCTAGGCGTATACAGATCTTTCAGGCAACAGGAAAACAAAGAAATTCTCTTTTCCGTGCTCTGCTTTTTTGAATGGAATTACGGCATTTACTGCTTTATAAAGAGACAGGAAGACGACGAAGTGAGGACGATGGCGGTGGAGCGCTTTATATCGGCAAAGCTCACAGAATTCCCCTCGCCGGAAGTGAAAGACTTCTATCCGGAAGACCTTCTGGAAAATGCCTGGGCCCTGACCATAAATGACCCGCTGGATGTAAAAATACACTTTTCCTCTGCCGCCGCCCCCTATATAAGAGAGAGAGAATGGAACCGAAGTCAGAAGATAAGCCTTCAAATGGACGGCTCCCTCATCCTAACTCTGCGGACTTCCGGAAGAAGGGATATCAAAAGCTGGGTCCAGTCCTTCGGGAAAGATGCGGTTTTACTTGAACCTGATGATTTAAAGAAGGAAATAGAAAAAGAACTGGAAGATCAATTAATTAGCTACAGAGAGTCAACATGATGAACCAATACAGGCTATACTGATGCCCATGCATCGAATCAGTACGGAAGAAAAAATTATACATATCCAGGGACATCCCGTTAAACTTCAAAAAAAGAACATGAAAAGCCTCCGCTTAAGACTGATTCCCCCTCATGGTGAGATAAGAGTCTCAGTCCCCTCCTGGTATTCTGATAAAGAAGCGGCTCAATTTGTCCTGTCCCGCTGGGAGTGGATCATGAAACAGAAAAAAACCATAAAGGCTGTTCATCCTCTAACTCAGCAAAACTACAACAATGGAGATACAATTCTCTTCCTGGGTGAACCCTACACAATAACTATAATCGAAACATCCCGGCCGGGCCCTCCCCAGATAAAAGGGGATCAAATCATCATAGAGGAGAAAGCCAATTCACTCCCTCACCAAAGAAAACAGAAAATTGAATCCTGGTATAGAACAAAGATGAAAGACATGATGGACAGCTTGATCACGTACTGGGCTGACAAGATGGGAGTAGAGCCTCAGGAATGGAAGATAAGAAAGATGAATACCCGCTGGGGAAGCTGCAATACTGTTAGCCGCAGAATCTGGCTGAATTTGGAACTGATCACAATGAAGCCGGAAATACTGGAGTACGTCCTAGTCCATGAATTGGCTCATCTGCTTGAACGAGGACATAATAAACAATTCAAATCGCTAATGGACCGCTTTCTTCCCTCTTGGAGATCCTTAAATATTGAACTTCGGGGCGGTCTTCCCTTATGAGCTCAAAATGGTACTGATCAACCCTCCTTCATTGCGCAACTGCGAACCTCCTGTCGCCCTTCTAAAGCTTTCTGCCGCCCTGAGATCCGCGGGAGAAGAGGTGCAGATATTAGATGGAGCCGCCGAAGCCTATTATTGGCTCACAACTCTTCCTGCTGCCGACCCGGAAGACAGCAGGGCTCAGCGGACAAGAAAGAATAAAGAGCGTCTATGGCAGAGCCTTTGTCAGGAAAAATCCACCGGGGACACCTCACCCAATGCCTACGCCTCTTTTGACCGCTATAAGAAAAATCTAAATGACCTCAGTTATTTGGCACAGTCCTCTCTTCCCCCGGTGAAAGGAATCAGGATTACCCCGGCAGACCTGGAAATTGAGGACCGCTCCCCTCTCCAGAAGGCTGACTTGATTCATGCCTGGACCCACCCGGAAGAGTCCTTCTTCTACCCCTGGTTTTCTAAACGGCTTACTGACTTTCTGCAACCCAATGCGTCTGGAACTGTTGGCATATCCATAGGCTACCTCTCTCAGGCTCTCATAGGAATGTCTATCTGTGGTTATATTAAGCAGCAGTGGCCGGAAGTCCGCATTCAACTGGGAGGCGGGTTAATTATATCCTGGCTCAAAGGTCCAGCTGATTGTTCTTTTCTGAAGGACCTGGTTCATGAAGTTCAAGGAGGTCCGGGTGAAGAAGCGATCGTGGCCTTTGCTGGTAAGGACTGGCAAGGTCCAGGACTGGCCGATCCTGAAGACTTGTATAAACTACCTTATATTGCTCCCGGACCCATTCTTCCTTACTCTGCGTCCTTTGGATGTTCCTGGAAAAAATGTACCTTCTGCAATGAACACTGGGAGGATAATCCTTTCTGCGAAGAAGGAGCATCCGCTGTCGTTTCCAACTTGAGAACTCTTGTAAAAAAGCATGATCCGGCTCTCATCCATATTACTGACAGCGAAATCAGTCTGGGACTAATAAAGGAACTGGCAAAAAATCCGCCCGGAGCACCCTGGTACAGCTTCAGCCGATTCTTTCCCGTACTCACAGATCCCGGATTCTGTCATCAACTGGCCCAATCCGGATGTACCATGCTCTGCCTGGGCCTGGAATCGGGAGATCAGAATGTGCTTGATGCACTGAAGAAAGGAATCCATCTAAATCAGGTCAGAGCCATACTCCAAAATTTGAGAGGAGCCGGAATAGGAACTTTTGTCTATGTCATGTTCGGCACTGCTGTCGAGAACCGGGATGCCGCATTGCGAACTCGGGATTTTATTCTGGAACAAAGACAGAACATCAGTTTTATCAATGCCGCCGTATTCAGTATGCCTGTGATGAGCCGGGAACTGGAGCAATTGGAATCCAGAAATTTTTATGAGGGAGAATTGTCACTATATAAAGACTTTACCCACCCCCTCGGTTTTGGAAGGCGGCAGGTAAGAGAGTTCTTATCAAAAGACTTTCAGGCCATTCCAGAAATCAGGGAAATACTTAAAAGGACTCCCCCTATTTTCACATCCAACCATGCTCCTTTTTTCATTCCTTTGAAATAAAACTGGTCTATATCAGGTATTCAACTTAACAGAGAATCTTGTCCTATAGGTATCCAATATGACGGCTAAGATTATGATCAGGCCAGTTACTATCTGACGGGCAAAATCTCCCATCCCTATCAGGAGTAGACCATTGTTCAATACCCCCATAATAGAGGCTCCCAAAAAAGTCCCAACAAGAGACCCTTTCCCACCGCTCATGCTTGTTCCACCAATGACAACAGCGGCAATCGCATTCAACTCAAAACCAACTCCTAGGATGGGACTGGCAATACTCATCCTGAGCATATACATTATCGTAGCAATCCCAACTGTCCCTCCACAGATGGTATAAGCCATGATTTTATAAAACTTAACATTATGTCCTGAAAGACGGACAGATTCCTCATTGTTACCAATGGCAAAGATCATCCTTCCAAAAACGGTCTTTCTCAGTACGACTGACCCAAGGATCACCAGGCTTAGAGCCATTATGAATATAGCCGGAAGCACACTGAAATAGGTTCTTGTACCAAAGTCATTAAATACTTTCGGAAAATTAAAGATCGTTCTGGACTGACTGATCTGAAGTGCCAACCCCCGGGCTATGTTTAACATTCCCAGAGTGACAATAAAGGAATGGATTTTCCAGGTTTCTGAAATAAACCCATTTAAAAAACCAATCAACATACCCGAAATAACACTCAATAGTATGGCAAGGACAATGGCCGAACCAAGAGACAAGTCTGGATTTGTCAGAATCTTTCCGGCTATGATGGAACAAAGGGCCAAAACCGACCCGACGGAGAGATCAATTCCTCCCAGAAGGATCACAAAAGTCATACCTACTGCGATGACCGTATTGATACTGATCTGAGTAAATATATTTGCAACGTTGTTGACCGAAAAAAAATGGTTGGCTCCCAAGCTAAAAGCAATGACAAGAACCAAAAGAACGACTCCGATCCCCACTTCCTTCAATAAAATATTAAATAATGACCTCATTCGGGAATTATCAATCATTCCAGGTCCTCCTCATTCGTTATTACTTTCAATAAACAGATTCTAACTCTGTAAATACTCTTTATATGACAATGCCAAAATAGACTCAGGATCAAAATCCTTTCTCTCCAATTCACCTGTTATTTTTCCATCTGAAAAAACCAGTATCCGGTGGCAGACCCCCGTCAGTTCAGGCAGATCTGATGAGACCATGATGATACCCCGGCCCATTGCCGCCAGCTTCCATAACAGAAGATAGATTTCATATTTTGCCCCGACGTCAATTCCTCTGGTAGGCTCATCAAAGATAAAAACTTCAGAATCTCTGTACAACCATTTACCAATGAGAATTTTCTGTTGGTTTCCCCCAGAAAGGTGGAGGGTTTTCTGGTCTATTCCCGGCGTTTTGATATTCATTTCACGGATTTGTTTCTCAGTAGCTTCACGCTCCTGTTCTCGATTCAAAAAACCATAATCGGAAACAGATTTTAAGTCTGTAATGGTCGTGTTTTCAACACAGCTCATTTCAAGGATGAGCCCCTGTTGTTTACGGTCTTCCGTCAGTAAACAAATTCCATTTTTCACGGCATCCCGAGGACTTGTAATGATCAGTTCTTCTCCTTTCAGAAAGATTTGACCTCCCATCTTGGGATCAGCCCCGAATAAAGCTCGCATAGTTTCGGTTCTACCCGAGCCGACTAAACCTGCAATCCCCAGAATCTCCCCTTTTCTCAGAGTAAAGGATTTGGAATGAGGATTCCCTTTATATTTTAAATCTTTCACTTCTAGGAGTGGATCAGAAGGAAGCACTGTGTCATCAAAGGGATACTCTGAATCCATGTTCCGTCCCACCATCATCTTTACAATCTTCGGTATATCCAACTCAGAAGAAGGATGAGTCCCTACCAGTTCTCCATTTCGCAGCACTGTCACTCTGTCCCCGATGCGGAAAATCTCATTCAAGCGGTGAGAAATATAAATTATGGAGACTCCCTCAGATTTTAACTTAAGTAATAATGCAAAGAGGGTATCAATTTCATCCGGCATCAATGTAGCCGTGGGTTCATCCAGAATCAAAATGCGACTATCTCCGGAAAGAGCTTTGGCAATTTCTATCAACTGCATCTGTGCAACACCCAGATTCTCAACAGGCATTTTTGGAGACAATTTTCCAAGTCCCACTTTAGCCATCAGAAGTGAAGCTTCATGATTGAGGCGTTGATAATCAACCAGGCCTCCCTTACTAGGTAGCTTTTCAAAGAATATATTTTCTGCAATGGATAGATAAGGTAAAAGGTTAAACTCTTGATAAACAACCCGAACTCCTTTCTGAATGGCTGTCAATGGATTCAAAGGAGCATACTCCAACCCATCAAAAATCATGGTACCACTGCTCTGCTGATACACTCCGCAAATAGTTTTTATCAGGGAAGATTTCCCGGCTCCGTTTTCTCCCAGCAGAACGTGAATTTCCCCTTTGTGAATAGCAAGATTTACTTCATTAAGAGCTCTGACACCAGGAAAAACAAGAGAAATATTCTGCAGTTCTATTATATTATTAGCAGCCATCAAATCTCCTCACTTATGAAAAAGGGACAATCCCAAAGGACTATCCCTCTATTATTCACACTCGTTTTAATTATTCAAAAAAGGCCTTATCTGCCAGAATTAGCGGTGACTGTACCCAACCAAGATTCTCTCTTTCTCCGGCCAAAATCTCAAATCCTGCATTAAATGCTAAAATAGCCATTTCTGCACCATCCATATGTACTGTAGCCAACATTTTATCATTCAGAATTAGATCTTTAACTGCAGGGATATTATCAAAACCAACGACCTGGACATCAGATCGTCCTGCAGCTTCTAAAGCCCGGACAACACCGAGAGCCATAGAATCATTGGCACACATAACTCCCTGAACATCAGGATGCTTTGTCAAAAGATTTGTCATGAGAGTATTTGCTTCTTCTGTCTCCCAATGGGCTGTATTGGAAGCGAGCAGTTCCAGGTTATGAGTAGCAATAGACTTCATAAAGCCGTTTTTTCTCTGTTTTGCATTATCTGCTCCAGGATTACCTTCCAGAATAAAGACCTTACCACCATCTCCCAGTTTTTCACCTAGATAGTTCCCAACCATTTCGGCACCATCTGTATTATCAGGTCCTACAAAAAGGAATTCTTCAGGAAGTCCGGCGGCTTTCAATGCATCCTTATCCAATGTCACGTCAAAATTAATGACCGTAACACCTGCATCGATGGCTCTTTTTACCGGTGCTACCATTCCCGCAGAATCTGCGGGAGCAAGAACAATAAGATCGACACCTTGCGTTATCAGAGTATCAACGGCATTTACTTGTGAGTCAAAATCAGTTTCTGAGTTCATTCCCATGGTGATAAGCTTAAATGTACCATCCTCGGCTGCATAGGCCTGGGCACCTTCCTCCATAGCCATGAAAAACTCATTGGCCAAAGACTTCATAATTAAGCCAACTACCGGCCTGTCATCCTTGACTTCTTCCTGGGCACCTTTAGCCATTGCGAGCATGGGCATCAATAGCAACATGCAGATTAAAAGGACTAAAACATTTTTTCTCATTAGATTCTCCTTTTGATATCCTCCAATAGGGAGGAATCTGTTTCATAATACTAATGCAACTATCATGCCAATCGAATAAAAGACATGATATTATCAATCAGGAGTACCCTGGATAGGCCAGAAAGCCATTTCTAGCTGTGAAAGACTGGAAAACGAGCAGGACTTATCCAGCAAACCATGCAGAAGACCCTGTTCAAGTGAACACTCTGTAAAGCATATATGTTCATTTTTCATACACTTTCTGAGAGAGGAAGAGTTATTTGAAATTGAGTACCATTTTCTTTATCAGACTGAACGGTAATTTCACCATCATAACGACTCAGAATATTGTAACACAGAGAGAGTCCGAGTCCAAAATTACTGTTTGTATTTTTGGATGTGGTAAATGGCAGAAAAACATCTGAAGGGTTTTCAAAGAGTATCCCAGGACCATTATCCTCAAAACATATGTGAACACTGGATTCAGAATCAGAAACCTTCAAAGCTGTTGTAATGACGATGTGCCCTCCATCGGGCATCACTTCAAATGCATTCTTGAATAGGTTCAATATGACCTGTTTGAACTCATTTTTATTGATTCTGACATTCAGGACTTCTGATTTATTTGGAGAAAATTGTATTTGGATATGCTTTTGCTTGCCATTGAAACGTATCAGGTCAATTATATTCTGTATGGCTTCATTGACACATACCAACTCCGTAGTTTGACTCTGATTTTCGGAAAAGGAGATTAAATTACCGATTACCTGGGTAATGTAGTTGATCTGTTCAAAGAGGTACGCATAGACAGAATCCCGTTCTTCTGCCAGGATTTTATCCATCTTAAAAGACTCAAGGTAGTTTGTGATAACACCTAACGGATTATTGATCTCATGAGCCACTCCTGCGGCCAAAAGTCCCAAAGAGGCCAATTTTTCAGACAAGACAAGTTGGTTCCTAAGCTGCTCTCTTTCTGTAATATCCTCTATGATTAACATATTTCCTATGAGCAGAGTTCCTTCAAAAATTGGAAATACAATGATGTTCACCATGGCAGTTCCCTGATTTAGTTTAAGAGGGGTGTTATATAGAGACCGTGTATCTTTACCACCTCGTGTCTCCTTGAGAAGATCGAGGGTCCTGGGATTATTCTGAAAAAGCTCTTCCAGTGACAAATCAATCATATCTGAAGCTGAAGACGTACTAAATAACTCCTTGGCACTCCCATTCATCATTCTGATTCGATTTTCGAAATTAGAAACAATAAGACTAATGGGAAGCTGTTTTAGAATAACCTCATTATACTTCATCAGCTTATTAAACTCTTCAGCCTGCCCTAGGTGATCTTCCAGATTTGAGAATTGGGTATAAGCAATTTTAATAAGACTGATTTTATCCAATTCTCCAATATCATCAGAAATAAGGACTTCTCCTTTCCTGACGACACTGACCCTATCTGCAATCATGTAGAGATCATCAATCCTGTGTGTAATAAAAAGAATGGAACAACCGTCATCTCTTAATTTCTTGAGTGTCTGAATGACCCTGTCCAACCCCTGAGCAGATAATTTCTCCAAAGCCTCATCTAAAATCAGAATTCGTGGTGGATGATACAAATTTTTGATGATACTCAAGAGAGCTCTGTCTGAAAGACCTAATTCAGAAACTTTGGTCCTTGGCTTCAGATTGTATTGGTTTTCTCTGAGGAATGTCTCTGCTAGGCGGTCTACCTTCTTTTGACTAAAAAATCCTCCTCGAGATCCAAAGGCTTCCTTATTGGCTATAAACAAATTTTCTGCAACCGTGAGAGTCTGATTCAATTGCATCTTCTGAAAGACCATTCTGATCCCTGCATCAATTGTGCCTTTGTATCCCAATGGACCATAGGGTTTTCCTCGAAAAAGAATCTGCCCTGAATCAGGACTGATAAGGTTGGCAACCATCTTGGCAAGTGTTGATTTACCTGCACCGTGCTCACCGACAATGGCGTGGATTTCTCCCCCATGAATTGAAAGATTGATACCATCAAGGGCTTTTATGGTCCCATATTGTATAGATACATCCTTAAGCTCCAAAATAGGAGTCTCATGGTTCCAATCAAAGGATTTCATACTTTCTCATCTTGCTGTACAGAGTTGTTCTACTAATATTTAAAATCTCTGCTACTTTTTTCTTATTATAATTTGTTTTTTTCAACTCATTAAGAATGATACTTTTTTCTGAATCATCAAGAGTATTCAGCAGACCGGTTCTTCCCGGAACACCATGCTGCAATGACCCAGGAAGATCCCTGATGCCAAGAGTTCCTGTCGATGATACAGCAGCTGCATAATTGATAACATTCTTAAGCTCACGGATATTCCCTGGCCATGGATATTTCTTGAGCTGGTCCATTACATCAGGATCAATCCCTTTTAAAACCTTGTTGTTCTCTGATGCAAACTCTTTCAAAAAGAGATCTGTTAAAAGAGGAATATCATTCGGTCGTTCCCGTAGAGGAGGTATAGATACGGTGGCTGCGTTGAGGCGATAGTACAGATCTTCACGAAAGCGGCCTTCTCTGATCAAAACTTCCAGCTTTTTATTTGTAGCAGAAATCAGTCTGACATCAACATGAATGACCTCTTTACCTCCCAAACGGAAAAGCTCCTTGTTCTGAATGACCCTTAAAACCTTAGCCTGGACTTCTAGAGACATATCTCCTATCTCATCTAAAAACAGAGAACCCTGATCCGCCTTTTCAAAGACTCCCTGATAAAGGGAATCTGCCCCGGTGTACGCCCCTTTTTCATGTCCAAATAATTCATTGTCCAGTAAGGTATCTGCAAAAGCGGCACAATTGATTTTAATAATTTTTCTAACTTTTCTACTGCTTTGAAAATGAATATAATCCGCAAATAATTCTTTCCCTGTTCCATTCTCTCCATAAAGAAGGATGGGTAAATTAGCTGCAGTCAGTTTATTGATTGTATTTTTAATTTCATTCACCCGAGGATCTTGGCTCAATATTTTGGGTCTCAAGTGGTCCAGACTCTCATGTAGATCCCGATTCTCTTTTTTTAATGATGCAATCGTACAGGCATTATCAATCAGCTTCATTAATTTTTCATATTTAACAGGTTTCTGAATATAATCAAAAGCTCCCAACTTTATAGATTGAACTGCTGATTCAATGGAGGCATAACCTGTAAGCATTATCACAGGAAGATTGGGGTATTGCTTCTGAAGGAGTGATAGCACTTCGAGACCTGACTCATCTCCTAAGCGCACATCCAGCAGAACTAAATGTACAAGAGTTTTCTTAAGGAGACAGAATGCCTGCTTACTACTAAAGGAGCTGTGTACACTGATCCTCTCATCCCCCAGCATTCGGGCCAAACTACGACAGAATGCCTCGTTATCATCGATGATAAGGATAGATTTGTTCAAATATTGTACACCCTATGGAACGAATTGTTCATATAGAGTACAACAGGACTTTCAATAGCGCAAGAAAAACAAATATCAAAGCTGATGATACAAAGCTTCGATCAAAATAATTATCTATTGCAATTCTTGAGCATAAGGAATTGAATCCATGGCTCCCGGTCGGGACACGGTAATTGCCGAAGCTCTGGTAGCGTCTTCCATGGCTTCCCGAACAGAAGAACCTTTTAATCTTCCTGCTAAAAAATATCCAAAAAATGTGTCTCCCGCAGCGGTGGTGTCAACAACAGGAGCATCCACAATTGGTACGAATTCGCGCTGTGAGTCCTTACCAAAATAAGCTCCCGCTTTACCGGCAGTCAAAAGAATACTCATACCGGGATACATATTTGTCAATTGATCGAGGGTCTCTTCAAAACTCCCTTCTTTCCCAGCCAAATCCTGTCCCTCTATTTCATTTACCACCAAAAGATCCAGTTTTTCCAGAGGCCATGATTTGATATTCTCAGTAAAAGGAGCGGGATTCAAACAAATCTTCATCCCCCGGGCGGAGGCTTTTTCAATAATATAAGGAGTCAGATTGATTTCATTTTGCAAAACCAGATAATCACCCTCTTCAAAATGCGCCAGGGCCTTGTCCACTTCGGCCTCCGTATTATTTTGATTTCCCCCCCCGAAGAGGAAGATCGAATTCTGACCCTTATCAGAAACCTGAATAATAGCCTGGCCTGTTGGTCCCTCGTACTGACTAACCAATTCAGTTTTAACATTAAATTTGTTCAAAAGATCCAACAGCCAAAGACCATCACTCCCAATAGTTCCGCCATGCCAGACAGGAGCTCCTGCCTTGGCCAAGGCCACGGATTGGTTAGCCCCCTTTCCTCCGGCATACTTCTGGACATCCGATGCGGATATCGTTTCCCCGGGTTTGACGATATGAGGCACTTTGTAAACAATATCAATATTCAAAGATCCGTAATTTAATATTTTCATTGATCCATCCTTTATCTATTCAGATTGAAAACTCTGACTCTCTCGAAGAACAAGTTCTGTTCCGATATACACCTTTTCATAGGGCAATGCTGCATCATCTATTCTGCGCTTCAGCAGTTGAAAAGCCCTTCGGCCAATTCTTTCCTTACAAACTTTGACAGAAGACAGGGGCGGATCGGTCCTTTGCGATGAAGGGAGATCATCAAAACCCACAATGGAAAGGTCCTCTGGAACCTTCATTCCTACCTTCTGAATGGCTTTCATGCATCCCATGGCTATAATATCGCAAACACAGAACAAGGCCGTGGGTAAGCTTTGACCCCTACGGAGATACTGCTCCATATCCAACCCGGCTTTCTCATAGTTAGAATCCACCTCGTAAATCCAGTTTTGATTTATTTCCAAGCCATAAGCGCTAAGAGCATCATAATAACTGGCTTCTCTCGCCCTGAAATTCCGCGTTTCAACAGAGGATTTGACAAGACCTATTCTTCTATGCCCACCTTCTACCAATGCCCTGATTACCGAAAAGACAGCTCCTTCATTGTCCATATCAACAAAGTCAAAGGGAGCATCAGGGTGAGTTCCATCCAAAAAGACAAGGGGGAGTCTTATATTCTGAAAAGAGAGTATATCTTCCGGACTCAACTCAGTGGCCAATACGAGAGCCCCTGACAGACTGGATTGCTCCAGATCCTCCTTGAGATGCTCAAGATCCAGACCTTCAACACTCTGAACTTCCAGGGTATATCCATTTAGTCTTGCCTCCCTGTCCAGCCCATCAATGTAGTCAGAGATAAAAGCGTTGTGATCCCTATTGAGAATGTGTCCGTGTTTTGTGACCTTCACCAGCCTGATGGTACTGCCCTTGGCAGACGAGGTACTCTTGGGAAGTTGGTAGCCCTGATCTCTTGCTATCTTCCTGACAAGAATGCGTGTTTCCTCTCCAACCCCCGGTTTATCATTGAGGACAAGAGAGACAGTGGCCGGAGAAACTCCGGCTGATTGCGCAATGCTCCGAACTGTTGGGGTCATGCAGGTAGAATATAAGAAACTAAACAATCTGTCAATTTTTATTAAACGTTTATCTTTTTAATAAACAAAGAGTCTCCTTGCTTACAAACCCCTTCCAGATCTCAGAATTTCTTTTGAGACCGATCCTACAAGAGAAAGAAATGACTAGTTCTGCATTTAAAAATCGGCACAAATCAACATTTCTGTTCATAGACGTCTACGAATTCACCTGGATGATAACCTTCATTGTGGTAGCCGGCTCATTCTGGATTTTCAAATAGGCCTCATTATATTTTTCAAAGTCAAAAACATCTGTCACAAGCGGATTCAAATTGACTTTTCCTGATGCCACAAGACCCTTGGCAATCTCAAAATCTTCCAGTACATAGCGGGCGGTTCCAATCAATTTCAGTTCATTCTCATTGACACGGGCCATATCAATCTCCGCTTTTTTACCGAAGACACCTACAACCACAATAGGAGTTCCCTTCCGGGCGATTTCAATGGCACTGTCCATGGTGCCATTCACACCTACACACTCAAATATGACATCTGCTTTTCTATCTTTGCCAAAATATTCATCGACTTGTTCGGCTAGATTATCTTTGGCGGGATTACTAATGAATTCAATACCACAGGCTTTTGCTTTTTCAAGACGAAACTCATTCAAATCGGATATCATGACCTTGGATGCCCCCATACCATGGGCCGCCTGAGCCACAAGATTGCCGATGGGTCCGGCACCATACACCAAGACCTGTTTTCCTTTTATTCCCCCGTCTGCCTCTGAAAAGGCCTGATTCACGGCTCTCACAGCCACAGAGAGGGGCTCCATCATCGCCCCGTGTTCATATTTCATCGAGGGATCAAGCTTAACCAGCTTCGCTGCGGGAGCTACAAAATAATCTGAAGCACAGCCTGTTGTCTGAAACCCCAGAACTTTTAGATTATCACAAATATTATAAAGACCGCTTTTACAGGCGAAACACTCACCACAGGAAACCTGAGGCTCTATGGTCACCCTATCTCCCGGAGAAAATCCCGTAACCCCCTCAGCAAAACTGACAACTTCAAAGGAAACTTCATGCCCCTGAACCACTGGATAAGGGGTATAGGGATGAAGCCCGTGATAGACATGAACATCACTGCCGCAGACTCCGATGCACATAACCCTTAGAAGGACCTCCCCTTTCGCGGCAACCGGTTTGGCAACTTCCTTAAATTCGATTGTCCCTGGGGACGTCATGACTGCCTGTCTCATAAAAACTCCTTTATACACCGCTGTTCCTTAGAACTTCAGTATTTAATTTTCTGACAATGCTAAATCCATTTTTCCAATCAAATCATCTGAAATTTGAAAATACCCCAACTCATCTATTTTGGCTTTTGCTTGAATAGACCGCTGGCCGGGAATATAAATTTTGGGGTCAATTCCCCTTAGAATATCAACCATTTGCTGTACCCTATCCTTAAATTTATCTACAGTCATAATTTTTTTTATATCGATAGATAGGGCAGATTGAGTATACTTTCCTTTCATCTCTGAATCTTTCAATTCCTGATTCAAAAGAACCCCATCACCTAGAACAGAGGATAGCAATTCAACAAGAAGGGCAATACCAAACCCCTTGTGTTCTCCAATGGGCATATAAAGTCCACTCTCCAGGATTTCTTCTGGTTTGGTACTTGGCTGTCCATTGCGGTCATTCCCCCAATATTCCGGCACAAGCTGCCCCTCATCCTTCATGGCTTGCATCTTTCCAAAGGAAGAATAGGCGCAGCAAATATCAAACAGCAGTTTCCCGTCATTGTACCCTGCAGCATAACCAAAAGGATTATTCCCGGTAAGATTTTTATCGACTCCAGGCAGGGATAATCCACCCGGAGATTTAGACATAACGATGGTTAAAAATCCCTTTTCATCAGCCATTTCAACAAAGGGGGCTGCTGCTAAAAAATGATTGCTATTTCGAATCGTACAGTATCCAATGCCATGCAATTCTGCTAATTCCATGCTCTTTTCAGTTATGAAGTAGGAATTGAGTTCACCCAATGCGTTGTCTCCGTCATAGCACTGGATTCCACCGAAGTCTGTCAGCAGCTTGTAAACTGGATTAGGTTTTATGGCCTTTTCTTTGATTTGTCCGATTCTGCTTAATAAATCGTGTATGTCATGATGGCCAACTTCACGATAAGAGGCCCGCATATAGACATCCGTTACTTTTTCAGTATTTTCAGCATTCACTCCGACATTCAACAACAATGCCTTTATCCGATGTTCCAAGTCAGCAATAGGAATATTCACTCTACAAACCTCACAATGGTATTTTAATATTGATTATGTTCCCATTATATATTGAGTTTTTATAGATGTAGATTGTTTATTTTAACGGGCCAACCAGCCGCCATCCACTGCCAGGGTAAAACCATTGACATAATCACTTGCAGAAGAGGCAAGAAAGACAGCCGGTCCGGCAATATCCGAAGGAAGCCCCCAACGATCAGCAGGTATTCGGCCCAGAATTGCCGCAGATCTTTCAGGGTCATTTCTAAGAGCCTCTGTATTATTCGTATCCATGTAGCCCGGTGCAATTCCATTCACATTGATGTTGTCTTTAGCCCATTCACAAGCCAGGAGTCTGGTTAAACCAAGAAGACCGCTTTTACTGGATGTGTAGGAAGGGACTCGGATTCCTCCCTGGTAAGAAAGCATGGAGGCAATGTTAATGATCTTCCCTCCTGTTCCCTGTTTTAAAAACTGTTTTGCGGCGGCCTGACAGAAGAAAAAAACAGTCTTCAGGTTAAGATTCATGACATCATCCCAATCTTTCTCAGTAAAATTGATGGAATCTTCCCGCCGGATGATTCCTGCATTATTCACAAGGATATTCAAAGCCCCAAAATGTTCAATCGTTTGATCAAGTATTCCCTGAATAGGATCAATGGATGTAAGATCGGCTTTGACCCAGAGGAATTCTCCTCCCATGGCAGCTATTTGTTTGGCAGTATTGGAGGGATCACTCATACCGACACCCACAACCTTAGCCCCGGCTTCCGCCATACCCAGACAGATGCCTTGTCCCAATCCTGTGCTGCATCCAGTAACAATCGCCACTTTTCCTTTCAAATCAAAACTGACAGCCATAATTCATATCTCCTCTTCAAAAATACTATTTATTCTCCGCCCGGAACAGCCTGATGGTCCCATGAGCTCCTCTTTGAATCGAAGGACCTGGAGAGACTTAGGCAATGACTAGTTAAGCGGGAAAGTCATTGATACCGGTCGTCTTCTATAACTAGTATATATGATACTTCTCCATCTGTCGTGCAGCTTTAACATCACTTTGATCCCTCCGACTACTACGGGTATCACTGTGAAAACTTTATTTGAATTGCCCCTACCACTAACCCAATAGGCCTTTTACAACAGCGGAATTGATGTTTCTCTTTTCCTGTTTTTTGGACAGTTTTATCTTCTAAATTCTGTTTAAAATACAAATCAAAATTTGCATATGAAAGGAATTCTTACTATATTAGGATTAACTAACATTTGAATAAAAATAGGAGACAATAAAATGTCAAACATCACTTTACATGGAAACCCAGTGAAAACCATAGGAGACCTCCCGGCAAAAGGGACTGTAGCCGTAGACTTTAAACTGGTAAAATCTGATCTTGGGGATATAACCCTGTCTGAATTTAAGGGAAAAAATGTGATTCTCAATATTTTCCCCAGCCTGGACACAGGAACCTGTGCCGCATCGGTCAGGAGATTTAACAAGGAAGCCTCTTCCCTTGATAATACAGTTGTCCTTTGTATTTCGGCGGATCTTCCTTTTGCAGCTGAACGATTTTGTACAACCGAAGGCCTCGAGAATGTTTACACAGCATCAAATTTTAGAGATGAAAAGTTTGGTCAAGATTATGGGGTTCTTTTTACAGAAGGACCGCTCACTGGTCTTCTTTCAAGAGCCGTAGTAATTGTCAATCCTGAAGGAAAAATTATCTATACAGAACAGGTTTCTGAAATAGTAAATGAACCTGATTATGCTTCTGCCTTAAAAGCTCTTTCTTAATTTCTTTTCAAAAAAAAGGTCCGGGCAAACCCGGACCTTTTCTATTAGCGTTTATCAGCCCAGAAACTCCAGTACCTGATTATATACATTTTCAGCGGTGTAACCCAATTTCTCGTCAAGAACTCCCGCAGGAGCGCTGAAACCAAAACTGTTCAGACCGAAGACCTTACCTTTCGTTCCCACAAGGCCCTGCAAGGTTACAGGAAGACCAGCGGTCATACCGAATGTTGGTACTCCTGAGGGAAGGACCTTTTCCTGATATGCTGCATCCTGGTTTCTGAAAAGACCTTCCGAAGGAGCAGAGACAATCTGAACTTTCAGCCCTTTCTTTTCTTTCAGCAATGCCGCACCGGCAACAAGAGTAGAAACCTCAGAACCGGAGGCAACCAGAACAACATCAGGAGATCCTCCGGCCTCTGCCACGATATAAGCACCCTTTTCGGCATTAAAAGCTTCGGCTGCTCTATCACCGGAGGCGGCGGGAAGTTCTGTGATATTCTGTCTGGACAGAATGAGAGCCGTGGGAGTACTGGTGTTTTCCAGTGCCATCTTCCAGGCAACAGTTGTTTCCTGTGCATCCGCAGGGCGAAGCACAAGAGTACTGTTTTTATGAGAATGATTCTGAAGCTGTTCCATCAGTCTGAGCTGAGCTTCATGTTCCACAGGCTGGTGAGTGGGTCCGTCTTCTCCAACACGGAAGGCATCATGGGTCCAGACATATATGACCTGGAGTTCCATCAGAGCCGCTGTTCTCAGGGCCGGTTTGATGTAGTCTGAGAAAACAAAGAAGGTACCACAAGCAGGAATGATTCCGCCATGTAATGCCAAACCGTTACAGATGGCAGCCATTGTGAGCTCACACACTCCGGACTGAAGGAAGGCTCCGCCAAAATCATCTCTTGTGATAGCTCTGGTTTTGTTTAAAAAACCATCGGTCTTGTCAGAATTACTGAGGTCCGCAGAAGAAACAATCATATTTTCTACATTTTCTGCAAGGATTCCGAGAACAGAAGCCGATGCAGCTCTTGTGGCAACGCCGGATTTCTGTGTGATTCCCTTCCAGTCGATCTCAGGCAGTTTTCCGCTGAAGAACTGATCAAGTTTGGCAGCCAGAGCCGGATTGGCCTTGGCCCATGCCGCCTGTTCGGCTTTTTTGGCTGCCGCCGCGGCAGTTTTTTCTTTAATAATACCATCAAGCCACTCTTTTACTTCGGGGAAGATTGTAAAAGGATTGTCCGGGTTTCCTCCCAGATTTTCAATTGTCTTCTCAAATGAAGCACCTGCAGCACTCAAAGGCTGGCCGTGTGTGGAAGTTTTCCCTTCAAAGCTATTTCCCTGTGCATCCACAGCACCCTTACCCATAATCGTTTTACCGATGATGAGAACAGGTTTTTCAGTTTCGGCATTGGCTTCTTTTAGGGCCCCTCTGATGGCGTCTGGATCATTCCCTGCGATCTCGAGAACTTTCCAACCCCAGGATTCGTATTTTTTAGCTGTATCTTCGGAAGTGACTTCCTTCACAGTGGTAGACAGCTGAATATCATTTGAGTCATAGAACATAATCAGGTTGTTCAATCCCAGATTACCGGCGATACGTCCCGCACCCTGAGAAATTTCTTCCTGAACACCACCATCGGAAATGAAGGTATAAATTTTGTGGCTCATCCAGTCACCGAACTTTTCTACCAGAAATTTTTCGGCAATGGCGGCTCCAATTGCAAATGTATGCCCCTGTCCCAAGGGTCCTGATGTATTTTCTACTCCCCGGGCAGCATCCACTTCGGGGTGTCCTGGTGTAGGACTTCCCCACTGTCTGAAATTGGCTAATTCATCCATGGTGTAATGTCCGTAAAAAGCCAGAATTGAATAAAGCATGGGGCTCATATGACCGGGATCTAGGAAAAAACGGTCTCGATTGATCCAGGTACCGTCACTGGGGTCAAAATTCAGGAATTCTGAAAACAGAACGTTTACGAAATCGGCTCCACCCATGGCTCCGCCTGGATGTCCTGATTTTGCTTTTTCAACCATGGCGGCTGATAGAATTCGGATATTATCCGAACCTTTGTTGATTACATTGTTATTCATTTTACTTCCTCTTGTTCAGCCAACCCTTGATCTTTCACACAAGGGAGCCGGTTTTATTTTCCATAATGACTGTATTTATAAGAAACATTACCATTTTAAAACATCTGCGGGAACCTCTGAAAGGTCCGGTGCAAACCAATCGGCACCCTCCAATTCTTTCCTCGTAAAACTGCTTGTCAAAGCTAAACATCTGGCTCCTGCGGCTTTGGCAGCCTGGACACCATTGACGGCATCTTCCACGACCAGACAATCCCGGGGATCTTCCCCTAAGAGCTGGGCGGCCATCTGGTAAATATCCGGGAAGGGTTTCTTCCTCTCTACATCCAAGCCGTTGACACAGGCATCAAAGTGGTCTAGCGATAAACCGATTTCATCCATGGTGTAATTCATCTTATCTTTGTCGGCGCTGGTGGCCAGAGCCGTTTTAAGACCCTTATTCCTGCACTCTCTTACAAAAGCAGCTGCTCCGGGCAACTCTTTTAAACGCCCGACAATGATCTCACCATAAATCGCATAGGTTCTGGCCTTAGCCTCATCAATGCTACCCAGATCAAACCCGTAAGCCTCTGCAACCCCTCCGAGGTAGCGGTTTTCACCAGCGCCCACAAAGGGAAGAAAATCTTCAGGTTTCACAATAAGACCTTTCTCTTCAAACATTTTCATGGCGGCTTCACAGATAAACTCTTCAGAATCTGCCAATACACCGTCCATGTCAAATAACACAGCTTTAATCATAGTCCCTCTCTAATTCACAGTCTGGGGTTTGTATTCTTTAATATCCTGGGTCTTGCGCACAAGATCCCGCCCTTGTTGAATACTGCTAATTTCACCGGACGCCAGGATTTGGATCATAATATTCCCCAAAGCCGTGGCTTCTCCCGGACCGGCCATGACCGTTCTATTGGAAATTTCAGCGGTTAATTCGCAAAGCAAAGCATCCCTGCAGCCCCCGCCCACAATATAAAGTTCTCCATATTTTTTGCCTGTGATCTCTTCCAGAGCGTCAATTGTAGCCGCATATGTTTCGGCAAGCCCCTGAAAGATACCCCGGACATATTCGCCTATGGACTTTGGCTCGTTCCAGCCATTCTTTACACAAAACTTTCTGATACGTTCGGGCATGGGATCATCTATGGAAGAGGGAGCAAAAAAGCTCTGATCATTGGGGTTTAGGTGCCACTGGACCGGACCATTAGCCCTAGCCATGTCTGAAAGCTCATCCCAACTGTATTTTTCTCCATTTTCATCCCAGAAACGCTTGGATTCCTGAAGAATCCACATTCCCATTATATTTTTTAAAAGACGTGTTGTTCCAGAGACAGTACCCTCATTGGTCAGATCATGACCATAGGTTTTCTCATTGATGACTGGAGAGTCTGATTCGACCCCCAGGAGAGACCAGGTACCGGAACTCAGAAAAAGATTATCTTTCCCATTTTCCACAGGCACCGCCGCTACAGCCGATGCGGTATCATGTGCCCCTACGGCGACAACCTTGAGTCCTGCTGGAGCATTCAGTTCTTCGGCGATATGGGGAGACAGAGTTCCGATGACGGATCCGGAAGGAACAATTTCTTCAAAAATATCAGAAGGAATCCCCAGCTTAGCCATCAGCTCTTTATCCCAGTCTTTCTTATATGGATTCATCAGCTGGGTTGTTGAAGCATGGGTGAATTCATTCTTCATAACCCCGGTGAGCCAATAACTCAACAGATCGGGAACAGACAGATAATGTTTGGCCGCATCCAGAAGTTCGGGAGAATCCCTCTTCATGGCCCAAAGCTGATACAGGGTGTTGAACTGAGCAAACTGAATACCCGTCCTCTCGTAGATTTCTTCCCTTGGAACTACCTTGAAGACTTCTTCCATGGCCTTATCCGTCCGGCTGTCCCTGTACATGTATGGATTCCCAATGAGGTTTCCATTTTTGTCTAAGAGTCCATAATCCACACCCCAAGTATCGATCCCAATGCTCACAACATCATTGGGATAAAGACGCACGGCCTCTTTGATTCCTTTTTTTATTTCATTAAAAAT
Source organism: Oceanispirochaeta crateris (assembly GCF_008329965.1). GTDB lineage: Bacteria > Spirochaetota > Spirochaetia > DSM-2461 > DSM-2461 > Oceanispirochaeta > Oceanispirochaeta crateris. The sequence continues at coordinate 3,683,164 of NZ_CP036150.1, read as the reverse complement.
AGCAAGAATATCCCAGAAGACACTGTCACCCAGACGGATATTCCATGTGGGAAAACGGTTCGTGACTTCAAACCCCTCCAGATTTCCTACGATAACCCGGCCGTTGGATGCTCCAAGGTCAACAGCAATGTATTTTTTCATAATATCCTCCTTATCCCCATCAAAGCCGATTTGAAACTTTGATAAATACTTTGATTAGACCTTAGGGCCTTTTAAATGGAAACACTCCGCCTATAAGGCGGAGTTAATCCCGGAACCAGATCCCGGGGAATCAATCGATATAAACGGACTTAAATGGATTCTGCATTTGCAAGGAGATACTTTTCTGCATCCACGTTCCACAAACCGTTGTGTTTCTTTACAAGCTTATCCAGTTCGGCAAAGAACGGATCAGTTTTACCCTTTTCTTCAAAATCGATAAGAGCTGTAAGTGGCATTTTCGTGTGGTTATAGATCAGCTTCTTACCCCCGGGTATTTTGGGCAGAGTCAATGTTGTTTCCACAACGGCATCTAAACCACCCACATGAGTGATCATAGCAGAAGGATTCAAAAGTCCTTTTCCCATCATCTCCAGTGACTCTTTCATATCATCGGTGTTCCCTCCACTGGTTCCGACAATGTGATGAAAAGCATAATGAACATCATAAAAGTTCAGTTCAGCCTTAAAAGTGGTATCAGAAGGTCCGGCAAAGAAGTTCAGGCATCCATCTTTGGTCAGGATCTTGTCTCCCTGCTCTACCAGAGGACGAACAGGCGCCATGACCAGAACATCGTCAAAACCCTTTCCACCGGTTTCGGCCATCAGATCTGCAATGGGATCAGCAGAATCCTTTGTATTCTTATACACGAGTTTCACACCATTTTTAGCAGCTTCTTCTACGGTAAAGATGGAAGCGGCTCTTTCGAGTCTTGCGTTGTCAATATCAGTCACCACGAGGAGTCCCGGTTTAATTGGGGCATGGATGGCATAGTCTATGGCGCCGAGGCCCATTGGTCCGACACCTGCCAGAATAGCCAGATTACCACCTTTTCGGATGCCCATATCATGGATATAGGTTCCCTGGGGAATGTGATACATGGCATGATAGGTTCCCACGATACAGGAAACTGGTTCGCTTAAAGATCCCATGAAATAAGCCTCTCCCTCGTAGGGAAGAAGACAGTTCATTTCCATGACTTCATTGGGGATGATAACATGGGTAGCATCACCACCAATGTACTGAAAAGAGTATCCCGGTGCATCCAGAGATCCCTTGTAGTTCAATGCCGGCTGGATGGAGAACTTCTGTCCCGCCTTGAATTGCCCGGCCCATTTAGATCCGACTTCAAGGATTTCCCCGCAGAACTCATGACCAATGATAATTGGATTCTGGGCTACATCATCGGGAACTCTTTTATGCTCGGCTCCCTGACTTGCTGCCTTGTAGGAAGACATACAGATGCTGTCTGACACAACCTTTGCCAAAATCTCATCATCAGCTATGGAAGGAAGATCAAACTCTTCCAGTCTTAAATCATTTTTACCATATAATCGTACAGCTTTCGTTTTCATAAAATATACTCCTTAGTTATTTACAATTGGTCAGAAACAGCAGAATGACTAATTCAACATGACCTGACCACCGGTAACAGGTACAGCCTGCCCGGTTTCATACTTCTGGTCCACAATATAATAGATGGCTTTCACCACGTCTTTCGTCTCACAACCCCGTTTCATGGGCACCTTGTCTTCATAGAATTTTCTAACATCTCCCAGGGTCTTAGCTCCCGGGACTTTTCCTGCTTTCAAATATTGTACAAAAAGTCCCCTGTCAGGATCGGACCAGAGGGGTCCATCCAGGAAATTTCCAGGACAGATAGAATTGACCTTAATATTGTCTGAAACCAACTCAAGAGCAAAACTCTGTGTCAGACCGATGCTTCCAAACTTGGCTCCAGCATAGGCTCCATTCTTGTTAGAACCCTCTAAACCAGACTTTGAACTAATTCCAATGATATCAGAAAAATATTCCCCTGTGGGTTTATTCTGGACAGCCATAAGCCGTGATGCAAATTTTGTACAGATGAAAAAACCCGTATAGTCAACGTCGGTCACGAACTGAAAGTCCCGAAGAGTCATCTCTTTGACACTTCCTGCCTTGAGAACTCCTGCGTTGCTGATAAAGATATCCAGACCGCCTGTAGTTTTTGCCACATGATCCATCATGGCTTCTACCGACTCTTCATCGGTTACATTCACTTTCAAGGCAAAAGTTCTTGTAGATCCCTGTTCCTGATTCAGAGTTTCTGAAAGCTGGGTGGCCCCATCAATATTCATATCTGCGATATAAACATAAGCGCCTGCAGAGACAAGTTCGCGAACCATCCCTTCTCCAAATCCCTGTGCTCCGCCAGTAACCAAAGCCACCTTGTCTTTCACTGCCGGAATACCCTGGGCCTTTTCCTGGGAAACCACTGCATCTTTTCCGCTGATACGAGCCATCGCATCATCGTAGGAATCGGCTAGCACAAAACTACCGTCTGCTCCACAAACAACAAGATCCTGCCCGGTCCACTGATTCTGAAGTAGACTCAGAATATCCTGTTCTTCTTCAGGAAGGAGCCCTAAATCAAGACTGCTCCCGGAAGATTTAACCGTAGATGTGGTATGAACCACAATCTTTCCCTTTTCACCATTAAAGCTCAAGCCTCGTATTGAAGCCGCAGCCGTACTGATTTTATTCACATATAACTCCTTAAACGCCTGGACTCCGCAGAAATCTCAGTGATTGAATACTCAGGATACAAAGGCCCGAGTATTGAAAGGACTTCTAAAGCACTTCAAAAGGCTTTAGGAGTCCTTTTATTTTCTATTTTCTATCTTTTAACTTTCGTAATGCCTTCGATTATATTTCAATATGCTTATTAAATCAATGAGATTCAACCTTTTTTTAAGCGCTCCAACACAAACTCTCAAAGAATAAAAAAGAAGGCGGCTTCCTTTTTATTGACATATCAAGCGTATCTGTTAAAATAATTCCCAATGACAATCACAGGGAGAACTTTTGATGAGAACCGTATTAAGCATGCTTACCCTCGCAGCAGAGACCTATGCCAACGACCCCTATGTCGTTGAGAAAGAAGAGAAAGGATGGATTCCTAAGACTTTTCTAGATGTGGAAAAAGAATCCGCACTCTTTGCCAAAGCTCTGATAGCACGGGGATTTAAAAAAGAAGATAAGGTTGCCATACTCTCAGAAGGACGCAGAAACTGGGTCATCAGTGAGTTTGGATTACTCAAGGCCCAGTGTATCGCCGTTCCCCTATCCATCAAACTATTGGATGACGAAATCCCCTTTAGATTGAATCACTCGGAATCGTCCGCCATTGTCGTGTCAGAAAATTCTCTAGACAAGATCCTCTCCATCAGAACTGACCTTGAAAAGACCCCTCTTATCATTGTTCTCAGCAACTATGGAGGTGATGTAATGACCCGGGCCGAGGCAGCAGGGTTAAGAGATGGAAAAGACATTATCCTTTACTCTTCTTTTATTGAAGAAGGAAAAAACAGCGATGAATCAACAATCTTAGAACTTGAAAAAAGATTGAAAGATATTGGTGAAAATGATGTGGTCACCATATCCTACACCTCGGGAACAACGGGCAATCCTAAGGGAATCATGCTCACCCATCTGAACTATTATGCCAATAGTGCTGATGCCGTCAGACTATTCTACATCCCTGAAAGGGCGAGAACCCTGGTAATACTTCCTCTGGATCACTCCTTTGCCCACACGATTGGCCTCTATGTGAGTCTTCGCCGCGGCCTTGCCATGTATTTTGTGGATGCCAGAGGCGGAGGAATGGCGATTCTGAGAAATATTCCAGGAAACCTTGTAGAAGCCAAACCCTACTTTCTCTTGACTGTACCTGCCCTTTCAGGAAGTTTTATGAAGAAGATTCAAGCCGGAGTGGCAGCGAAAGGAGCCTTCATCAACGGCATTTTCACCAGGGGAGTACAGGCGGGTATCAAGATCAACAGGGATGGATACCGCAAGGCCCCATGGACGATTAAGCTCCTGTATGGGTTCAACTACTTTCTGGCTAAAAAACTTGTATTCCCCAAGGTCCTGAACATCTTCGGAGGGAATCTTAAGTTTTGCGTCGGAGGAGGAGCCCTCCTGGAAGTCAGCCAGCAGGAATTTTTCAATGCCATTGGAGCTCCCATATACCAGGGCTACGGACTAACCGAAGCGACACCGGTCATCTGTACCAACACACCACCCAAACACAAATTCGGAACATCCGGAATTGTTCTCCCCTCCATTGAATGCCGCATCATGAAGGACGAAGAAAATGAAGCGGAGCCCGGTGTTCCCGGCGAACTGATTATCCGGGGTGAAAATGTCATGAAGGGATACTATAAGAATACGGAAGCATCAGATGAAGTCCTCAAAGACGGTTGGCTTTGGACAGGAGATCTGGGATATTTTGATTCAGACGGATTTCTAGTCATCACCGGGCGAGCCAAGGCTCTTCTGATTGCAGCAGATGGTGAAAAATATTCACCGGAAACCATCGAAGAAGCCGTACTCAACTACTGCCCCTACATACATCAAATCATGGCTTATAATGAACAGAAAAAAACGACCACAGCCTTGGTCACCCTCAACGAGAGTGAAATAAAAAAGGCCATCAAAGAAAAAAACCTCAAAACGGCCGAAGAACTTTTTGCAGAGCTTAACGATTCATTTTACAGTTTTAGAACCAGGACATCCATTCCCTCCCAATGGATTCCCGGATCATTTGCCATCATTCAAGAGGCCTTCTCAGAAAACGACCAGCTCATCAATTCGACAATGAAGCTCGTCCGGTATAAGGTCAGGGATTTTTATTGGAACCGAATAGAGGCAATGTATAAAGAAGGAGGATCTGATATAAATAAGGAAGAGAATCTCAAGGTCCTGCAAAGCTTCTTTGCATAATAGGAACCAAATATTTTCTATGAAATAGATTCTCCGTGGAGATTGCATTGAACATTATGGAAATCATTGTCGGCTATGAGGAAGTCCTGAAAGATGTCAGCAAAGAGTCGGACCGCCTTGTTCGCCTGTATGGTGAATCTTTGGTATGTAAAAAAGGATGTTCCGCCTGCTGCACAGATATTTCTCTGCTCCCCTTGGAATGGTATACCCTCAGAGAAAGGATCACATCATCACAAGAGTCCTTCATACCAGAGAACACACAGGGCAGCTGTGCCTTGCTCAAAGAAAAGTCCTGCTCATTCTATTCAAATCGTCCCCTCATCTGCCGAACCCATGGGCTGCCCCTCCTCTACTTGACCGAAGAATATGATGCCAAGGGAACAAGAGTCGCCCCAGAGATCCCCGATTGGCAGATCAGTTGGTGCGACCTGAATTTCACATCTGTGACTGATGAGACGATGGAAGAAGTTTTTGATCCGGAAGATGTTTTGAATATGGAAGAATGGAATACCCATCTTAAACAACTAAACCAGGAATTCCTAAAAACTGAAGAAGGAGCTCCTTTCCGGGGAAAGGAGCGTATTTCAATTCAAGATCTATTTACAAAAACAGAGGCTTAATTAGAAATCGGCCAGTGTGGCAATATTTTCCGGATGATGATGGTCAGCTTTTTCACCCCATTGACCATACCTCTGAATCCTTTCATTCAGGCTCAAAGAGGCCAAGGGGTTATCCGGATGAAAAAGATTCCAGCTGGGATTCAGTGCTGTCAATTTTTCATGAGCAATCAAAGCCCAAGTAGCTACGATGAGGTGCGAGAAATCACTTTGAAGGATCTCAGGACAATTGAAGCTCTGACGGGATGAGTTGATATCAACCCCGCTGATTTCCATCAGTTCATATTCGCTGCACAATTTCTGAACCCGTTTCAGCTGTTCTAGAGTATTCCTGGGAGGCATATAGGAGATTCCCTTGAATCCGATATTCTTCAACTCGGGAATCAATTCATCCAGAAAATCATCTTCGAATTTTTCGGCTTTTTTATCTCCCGTTGGACTTTCACTCACATCTCCCAAATAAGCATAACAGGGAATGCCCCCAATTTTATTTGCAAATTCTACAACCTTGTAGACAGAAAGGCATTCCTGTTCATCAGGTTGGATAAAAAAACGAGGCAGGAAGTTTCCCTTCAAGATGCCCAGAAGATCATATAGATAATGAGGATTCTCCTGATCCAGCAGGAAGTCTCTAATTTTCCCTTTGACACTCAAGTCCATTGTCTTTTCCAGAAATTCAACCAAAGGTAAGCCCTTGCCGCATTTTGAGACGATTGACTTGGAAAAACCAAAGAGAATATGTCTTTCGGTGATGCTGCCCCCCTCCTTTGTTTCTGATAAAGAAGCAATATCCCTATCAAAATCAAGAGGATCCAAACCAAAGGGTATGATCAGGTCATTCAGCTTTGAAGTCTGTTTCCGGTTCCTTTGATTTCGTTGATCCTGCAGAGGCTTTAAAAAGGCTTCCACCTCAGGAATTTTAGATTCAGGAACACCGTGAACAGTCATATAGACGATGTTTGCCGAGTCTGGATTATTCATTTTACGGCCTTCTACAGAAGTTCCGGTAAAGTTCACCCTGAGTTCAAAGCCAACGGTAGTGGCGGTTCCGAGAATTTTACCTGCTGCCAGAGTTTCCTTAGCGGCTCCAATGCTGTCATGATCCATACTACCTACAGCTTTAAGTCCTGCTTTTCTGGCAAACCACACCGATGCAGCCGGAGAATAAGGACTGAAAGAATATATGGTATGAACATGATTATTAACCTCCATTGTTTCAGGAGGGAGCTGATTCATGATGTCCGGATCTTCAGTAAAAGTTTTTAAAACCTTTAAACGGGCATCCATAGTCTCGGAATTCAACTTTTCAAGTTGATTTTCATTGGAATTTCTTTTCATATTCTTTCAATACCTATTCTTTTTGATTTCATTTCGCTGTTAATTGTATTTCACAATGGGGGTTCATACAAGTCCATCTATTAAAAAGATTTGAAAGATTCACCAAAGAAACCATTTGTTTTTTATTGAATGAACTATTATTATCAAAGCATTAAGTTTATTATTCGATTAATAAAATTTCCGAATATATAACGAGGAGAAAAAATGAACCTGACAAAGAAGTGGTTTCTATTTCCAACGGCTTTTGCCGCATTGATGATCCTGCCCATGTCCTGTGCCTCTGCACCAGAGGAAGCCATGGAAGAATCTGTAGCTGCTGTTGAAGAAACAGTTGAAACAGTAGAGAACATGGAAAAACCAGAAGCAACAATGGACTCCACTGCCGCAGCTAGAAAAACTGCAGAAGCAGCCAGGGAAAAAGCTGTAGCCGCCAAGGCCCCAAGAGCAGCTAAAGTTGAATTCGCCAAGGCTGAAGAACTCATAGCATCTGCTGAGTCCTTTACTGCAGCAGAAGGCTACGCACAAGCCATTGAAGAGTATACTAAAGCCACAGCGGCTTATAATGACTCTGTTTCGGTAGCAGAAGAGAAAAAGGCGGAAGCCATAGCTGCTATGCAAGCAGCTGATGAGGCGATTGCCAATGTAGAAAAGAATGCTAATGATGCCACCGATGAAGCAGCAGAGGGAGACCAGTGATGAAAACAAATAAATTAGTATTTCTTATGATTCTCTGTTTCCTGGGAGGAAGCATATTCGCCCAGTCTCTGCAAGACAATCCCGACTACAGAAAGTCTGTGGAACTCAAAAGAGCCAGTGAATTAGCCTTCGAAGAAGGGGACTACCAGGAAGCAAAACTTCTGGCGGAAGAATCTCAAAGATATTCCGCTCTTTCTGACCAGTGGATTGCCATGATGCTTAGCCGCTACAAGGCAAACAGCGCTCTCAGACGATTCGAAAAATCACTGAACTCTGCAAATAATATTGATGGTGAGAAAAACTTCCCTACCGAATATGCAGAAGCCAAGGCCTTGTACGAAACAGCCTACAATCAGTTCCGTGATGAAAGCTATGCTGACAGTTATGAGACGTCCCTAAAGGGAATTGAACTCCTATCAGTGGTGGTCTACATTCCTCGAGAAGGTACGCCTCTTCCTGCACGTTATGTGGTTAGAAAGTATAACCTCACAAAAGACTGTCTCTGGAACATTGCCGGTTATGATTTTGTCTATGGCAATTCCTGGGACTGGAAACTGTTGTGGGAAGCCAACAAAGATAAACTACCTCAGCCTTCAAACCCCCGTTTGATCCTGCCTGGTATGGTACTTGAGATTCCTTCCAAAACTGGCGAGACCCGTAGCGGAACCTGGGATAACGGTACAATTAAATAAAACTATGGGCATATGTATTATACCGGTATAAAATATTGAGAATATAACTGCCGGGATATACAATATGCCCATATTAGTCAGCCGGAAACGGCTGAAACCAGGAGTAATCTATGAAAAAAACAATATTTTTAATGACTGTGCTGATCATGGTATCAACAGGTCTATTTGCACTTAACCAGAAAGATGGAGTTTATTTTGCTCAGGAAAAGAGTTTTCCCGACTCAGGCTGGAAATACAATGTCACAGTGGTAGTCAAAAATGGTAAAATTACATCAGCCATTTGGAACGGATCCAATGTCAATGCCGGAGATCCAAAAGTCGTTGTCTCCAAGGATGGGCGGTATGGAATGGAGGCCAAGGGCGGAGCCATGGCCCCCTGGTGGAAACAGGCTCAGGCCGTGGAACAGCAGCTTATCAAGTCTCAGGACATTAACAGTATTATCCTTTCTGATAAAGAAGGCCATACCGACACTGTATCCGGAGCGTCCATCCACGTTGCCCCCTTTGTGAACCTTGTAAAAGAAGCCTTTGCAGCCGGACCAGTTGGATATGGTCCTTACAAAGACGGCACATACAAGGCTGAAGAAGCCGCATTTGATCATGGCTACAAATATTTTGTAGAAGTGACTGTCACATCAGGATATATCGTAGCCGTAAACTGGGATGCCTACGCCGAAAAAGGCGGGAAAAACAAGGCCCAGAGTTCTATAGATGGTGAATATGGAATGCAGAAAAATGGAGGAGCCATGGCCCCCTGGTGGCAACAAGCCAGAGCCATTGAAGACAGTGTAATCAATTCTCAAACTGTTAATCAGCCAGATGCTATTTCGGGAGCTTCAATCGGTTTAGATCCTTTTTATACACTCTTGAATAAGGCTTTATCCAAGGCTAAACGCTAAACAGCAAAAAACCATAGAATGATAGGCAGGTCTCAGAACTTGCCTTTTTTTTGCACATTTTCTAAGAATCGATGATCGCGGCACTCCATCTGAAAACGGTTCAATTCATCAAAGACCAGCATTAACCCTTCTACGGAAACATGGGGAATACCTATTCCGCATTCCTGCAATTCCTTGATCAGATAATAGGTAGATTCAATGGTCGACAGACAGTAGTCTGCGGGTTGAGTCTTGATAATGAATCGTGAAGTATAAGCCCTTTCAAAGGAGATTCGGGGAAGAGCTTGTAGAACGGAACTTCTATACATCATCTTTCTGGCCATGACCCAGGTGGCGTCTATGAGAAAGACCAGAAGTCTTCTCCCTTTCAGAGTATTTTCAAAATCAAATCCGGCGGCAGTAAAAGCCTCCTTCCCGGGATAGAGGACCATGGGGAAATAGTTTGGAGAATCGATGAGCTTTTTAAAACGCCTGTTTTGATCAAAGGTCTTATCAATTATAATCTCTGAACCCTCCAGGCATAAAGAGGTCAGCCTGCCGGTTCCGGTACGTTGTTTATAAGCTTCCCAGGGATGCATGAGGATAACAAATTTAATGCCTGGATCTACTGGTTGAATCATTGAACAATAACAATGATTTTTGGGACGAAAACATCGCAGGCAGTTGCGTGAATCGGAACTCAGAGATTTTTCCAGAGAGACATAGTTTTTTCCAGGTGCTTTTTCATGGCAACCTCGGCATTGTCGGGATCTTTATTTAAAATAGAAGAAAGGATTTCCTTATGCTCTACCAGTGATTTTTCACGGGATTCCAACAAAGTTCGGTTCGTCTCTTGCTGCAGAACATAGAGAAAAATTCTAATATTCCGCAAGGTGCGTTCCAGAACAAGGTTACCACTGATACCGGCAATCTTCATATGAAACATAAAATCCGCATCTGTATAGAGTTCCATATTCCCCGAATGGGTTGCCTCTTCCAGGAGGGCGGCCAATTCCTGAAGCTTGAGAGCCCCCTCTTCATTGAGGTTTAAAGCAGCCAGACGGGAGCAGTGACTCTCAATGAGAATACGGGTCTCAAACATTTCAAGAAAGATAGTATCCCCATGGTTTAGAAAGATTCCCCGTCCATGATGCATGGACAGGATTCCTGTCGATTCCATTGTTTTCAGGATTTCTCTGATGGTCACAATGGAAACACTGAATTTCTCTGCAAAAAATGAGGCCGGAGGCAACTTTCCATCCTCAGTTTGAGGATGCTCTAAAAGGAGGTAAGACAAAAGTTGCTGTGAGATAACATCTTTTGGTTTAAAGAGATTCATTTTCATGAAATAACCTTAAAGCAAAACTGTTTAAACCACAATTCCATAAGGTCCATCAGACATCCAGGCAATTCGAATATTTTTCCGCCCTTCAGCCTTCAATTTTGATATTAAGGAGTCAAGGCAGTTGTGATAGAAGAGAGGAATATTGCTATCACTTTTTTTGTACCTGTCTTTTTCAGGCAGGTAGTCATTCCCATTTTGACCGGAAAGGATCTCAAAGTCCTCTTCACTTATCTGGGGAGCATAGTATATAAAATGATCCTGTGGTATCACTTTAAACAATTTAGACCACATCTGAACCTGCCACTGATCGGGAACAAAAGTCCACTCAGGTGATGACAGAAGCTCAATAAATTCCTCCGAGCTTTTTCCTTTCAAATAAGGCAGGACCTTTCGATATGTATCCTTCCCCACAGGGTCAGGATCGTTGCAGTCAGCCCCGATAATCAGATAGCTGTTTTCATCCAAAAGAGGAATAGATGCCGTTCCGGTTTTGGCCGCCTGATAATGATTCTTACCGACATAACCGGCATGAGTCACTACGATATCATAGGGTCCGGTGTTGCGGATTCCCACACTGTCCTTAACCTTCTCATAGGCAGCCAAGTGGGCTTTTATCATATCTCCAGCATAGAACCCGGTCACATTATAATCATGATCTAGGGTGACATTGAAGATAAAGTCGGCGCCAACAGTAGAGGCAACATCCAAAGCCTCCTCATGGCAGGGATTATTTTCCAGTATAAGATCATGAGAATAGACACTGTCCAGATTGGGAACACCATGGAAAACGAAAGTGGAGTCTTCACCGATCAAGCCGGGACAGATGGATTTTCGTCCACCCGAAACTCCGGCCATGAAGTGACTTTCAACCAAACCAGTCAGTATCTTTATATGGGCATTCACATAGAGCTTGTTGATCTCAATCTTAGTTCCCGACTTTGAATATCCCAGAAATTTGAGGTTATCGACATCTAGGCAGTCATGATTAACCACGCGAATACCCAGTTCAAAGACCGCGGGGTCAATCATTTCTTTAAATACAGAATCTTCCAGAGGAACATGTGTTCCATTAGCACAGAGAACCGTGATCTGGTCTGCAGAGAGACCCTCGTCCAGAAGAATCCGAATAAGGGGCAGGAGTATGCCCTGTTCCCCTTTCAGGGGTACAGGTCTTGTGTTATCAGAGATGACTATGACAGCATCCCCTGCAGGGTTTTCGTCTATCTTCTTTCTGACTATTTTAGAGAAGCTTTCCGTTCCGATGGGATTTTCAAGACAATCGCGGATAGCTCCAACAGGATCGGCCACCTTATCGGCACCTTTCATCCGGAGATAATCGGTTCCTTCGGGAAGCTCTATAGAAAATTTCTTGTCACCCAGTTCAAAAGATGTTGTCATAGTTTAACCTCACAGATTTTTAATTAATGAAAGATCACCGGTTTTTGCAGCCTGAAGAATGGGACCCATATACTCATCGATGAGATCAGCATTCAGAGGAACAGGCATATTCTGCAGTTTCATCTTCAGCTGAGGATTTTTAGCTGCTGTAAGAGCACGTTCAATATGACCATCGGTAAAACCGTCTACTTCACCCAGAGTCAGAGGGAAGTTAATTTTCTTAGCCAGGGCAAACATGGCTTCTGCTGCAGCTTTTCCCAATTCCTTACCAGAGAGTGATTCGAAATCTACAGAGGTATAACCATAGGCCTTGAAAATATTACCAACAATGCGAAGTTCTTTTTCTACGGCAGGTGCAAAGAAAACAGAGTAGTATGGATTCATAATGGCACAGGCTCTTCCATGAGACAATACGTCTACAAGTGAGAAACTGGTCAAATGTCCACCATTTGTTCCTCCAACCATAATGGCGTATCCACCCATATCAGTGGCAAGACAAAGAGCATCTCTTGATGCTGTATCTTTTGGATCTGCAATAACTTTCGGCAGATATTCAACGACCAGAGAAATACCGGCTTCGGCAATTTCCTGGCACTTATCATAACTATCAGTCCCGACTGAGCTGTAATAAACCTCAAGGCAGTGAGCGATTCCATCAAGACCACCGTCCATAGTAACACCCAGGGGAAGACCATAGGTAACTTCATAATCAAAAACGGGGTGTGAAGGCACGATGGCAGGGTCCACAACCAGTTTCTTCTGTCCTGATTTTACATCAGTAATGTTAGAATATTTTGTCAGGTGGGCACCTGATGATGCAACGGTTTCAATGGCCATATGAGGACACAGTTTGATCCCTTTCTCTTCACAAGCCTTAGTTACAAGGCCAACACCGAAGTAATCTTCAATTTCACCACCCAGAGTTCTTAGAACTTCTGCAGCTTTGGCGGCATCAATAGTACTTCCACCACCAAAACTTACAATAATATCTGCCTTGGACTCTTTGAGAGCCTCAGTAATACGGCTCAGATCTTCAAGAGGACAGTTGGGTTTTGCTCCATTCTCTTCTTTAACGACATCTACTCCGGCATCTGTGAGTGACTTTCTTATGGTACTGACAAACTCATCACTTCCGGGAAAGTTATCCCTGATGATAATGGCTTTCTTACCCAACTTGCTTGCAACAGATCCAACATCTTTCAGAACTCCTGCTCCAAAGAGGTAATCATCACCCTTGAATGCTTTCAACAAATTTTTAGCTTTTTCCAAATTTGACATATTTCTCTCCCTATAGTTTAATCATATAATGATTAGTTCTTTAATATAACAACAAAACACTTAGATTTCAAGACCTCATCTATTTCTGGAGGAGATTGCTTCTCATGGTGTCGATATTACCTGAAATAGCCTTCTTGGCAGCTCTCTTGTCCCTGCTTCGGATGGCTTCATAGATGGCTCTGTGTTCTCGCAGTGTTCGTTCATTTTTCTCTCTGGGGTGAACTTTTTTTTCTCGCCCCCTCGTCTGGAGGAAAAAAGACGATAGATCCTCAAGCATACTATACAGTTTCATATTCCCGGACAGCTCTGCAATAAGGAGATGGAACTCACTATCCAGCTGGTTACAACCGTCATATTTTTCTTTAGTCAACCTGAATTCAAATTCATCCAGTACATCTTCAATTCTTTGAAGATGCTCATCATCAATATGATCAATGCATGCTTCAACAGCTAGTTTTTCCAAAGCAATCCTAATATCAATGTAGTGGCCGATCTCTTCGGAGCTCGGATCTATCAGATAAAGTCCCTTCCTAGCCTTATTGATGATCAGTCCGTCTGAGATAAGTCTGTTGATGGCTTCCCTGACAGGAGTTCTGCTCATGGCAATCTCCTCGGCCAGATAGTCCTCACGAATCCTGCTCCCCGGTTCAAATTCACCTTGAATAATTTTTTCTTTTATCACATTGTACGCAACTTCATTTAGGCTCAGATGTTGAGGGATCATAGCAAGGCAACTCCATGCAGGGAAGATTTATTTATTTCATAATACTACAAACTTCACTCTTTATTGACAATCTGTTCCAACAAAATCAGCTCAGAGCAACAGCCTGCATCTCTACCTTGGCATCCTTCGCCAGGGCATTGACACCGACAGTCGCTCTGGCCGGACAATTCTCCGAAAAGAACTCACCATACACGGTATTCATTTCTGAAAATTCTTCCATATTGGTCAAATATACAGTAATGAGCATCACCTTGGATAAGCTTGAGCCTGCTTCGGACAAGACAGAGTTCAAATTCTTGAGCGTCTGTCTTGTCTGCTCGGCGATCCCTCCAGAGATAAGAGATCCATCAGACGGATTCAGAGGCATAGCTCCGGAAGTAAAGACCCAGCCTCCCGACTTTGTCGCTTGTGAGAAGGGGCCAAAAGCCTCCGGTGCTTTACCAGTTTCTACATACTCAATACTCATACAACCTCTCTACATCCGACTGGGAAGCCAAAGAACGATCTGTGGAAAAATAATCATTAGCACTAGACCGATAGCAACAATTCCGACAAATGGCAGCATCCCCCGGATAATATCCTTTGTTTCAATACCAAGTTCCGGATCTGCCGCACCTTTCAGAAAGAACATGGCATAGGCAAAAGGCGGTGTCAAAAATGACATCTGCAGGTTTACGATGATCATCATGGCAAACCAAAGAGGATCAAAGCCCAGTATAGGAATGATTGGAGAAAGGATAGGAACAAGGACAAAGATAATACCGACCCAGTCAATAAAGGCACCCAGGGCAAAAGTGACGAGCATGATCATGGCAAATACAGACCATTTACCACCGGGGAATCCCAGGATAAAATCTTTAACAACATCTCCACCCCCACCGGAAAGAAAGACGCTCACAAATGCAGTGGACATACTGGCGATGAGAAGTACCATACATGTCAACTTTATCGTACTCAATGATACTTCCATCAATGCTTTAAAGCTGAATTGACGATACAGGACAGTAAGAACAATTGAAATAACAGCTCCTACGGCAGCCGCTTCGGTAGGAGCAGCAATACCCGTATAGATGGCACCCAGCACGGATAGGATAAGTACCATAGTAGGTAACAGAGAGACAACGAGCATCTTTACCTTTTGAAGGAATGAGTAGTTACCCTCTTCTTCTTTGCTGATAGCAGGTGCTATTGATGGCTGAAAGAAGGCTCTAATGGCAATATACAACATATAAAGACCGGAAAGCATCAGTCCTGGTCCAAAGGCGGCAGTGAAAAGCTTTCCGACAGAAATCCAGGCAGCGGGTCCGTAAACAATCAGCATAATGCTGGGTGGAATCAGAATACCCAGAGTTCCACCGGCACAGATACACCCCGTAGCCAAACCTTTATCATATCCGCGTTTAATCATAACAGGCAGTGCAACCATGGCTAGCATGGAAATAGATGCGGCAATAACACCGATACAGGCTGCCATAATAGTTCCAATCATGATACTGACAATGGCAAGGCCTCCACGGAATCGTCCAAAGCTGACGTAGAGGCTCTCATACATCCGTTTCGCAATTCCCGATCGTTCCAGCATTCCACCCATAAAAACAAAGAGGGGGACTGCCATAAATCCTGTGTTGGTCAACTGGGCATAAACCCTTGTATAGATCATATCAAAGGATGCATCACCAAACATCATAAATCCAAAGAGAAGACCGGCTCCGCCGATGGGGATAGCCAAAGGGAAACCAGTGAGGACTCCCAGAAAAAGGACTGAGAACATTCCAATTGTTAAAAATTCAGGAGAAAGTATTATATCCATTAGATCAATACCTCCTTTGTATTTGTCTCATCTACTTCGATGAGACTTTCTTTTGTAATTAGGAAATAGAGATCCTTAATAATTTCAGCAATTGTCTGAATAAAGAACAGGGTGAACCCGATAGCCAGAACAAATCTAAAAGGAGCAGAAGGAGGCAACCAGCTGCTGTCGACCATCCTTTCGTTTACCCGAAGGGCAAAGAAGGCCCACTTGAAACCAGTGTATATCAGTATGATTTCTATTGGAATTAGCAATAGAATTGTCAACGCCACATCAACGATGGCCTTCCATTTTTTTGAAAACAGGGTATAAAACAAGTCAACACGGACATGTCCCCCGATCTTAAGAGTGTATCCCCAACACAACGATCCGATGGCTCCGAAAACCATTTTAGATGTTTCCATAGCCCA
The DNA here is from genome assembly GCF_008329965.1 of Oceanispirochaeta crateris. Taxonomy (GTDB): domain Bacteria; phylum Spirochaetota; class Spirochaetia; order DSM-2461; family DSM-2461; genus Oceanispirochaeta; species Oceanispirochaeta crateris. The sequence continues at coordinate 3,667,013 of NZ_CP036150.1, read as the reverse complement.
GATAGTCGGCTTGTCAAAAACATAACGTGAAATGACTTCATAGCAGAGTACAAATATTAAAACAAGAATAAGATATTTGACGATGTGACCCATCAGGTCACTCATCTTATCAATTCCTGCAACAATTTTTTTGATAATGTTTGTTATCATTTAAAGTTCTCCTGAAATAAATTACCCCTCCAGAACAAGGAGGGGTACACACAAAAATTACTGTATATTGAATTGGCTACAAACCTTCTTCCAAGCCATTACAGAGTCGTAGATCTCTTTATAAGCAGGGTCAGAAGCAGCTTGTTCGGCATAGTATGCATCTGCTGTTTTAAAGAGCAATGCTTCTATATCGGCAGGAACTTTTCGTACTTTTGATCCATAATTTTCAAACTCAATAAGAGCTGCAGCATCGTTGACTATTTCTTCTGTATAGTATTCGTCAGCAATCTGAAATGTCGCATTGGTTACAATTACCTGAAGATCTTTAGGAAGAGCATCCCATACTTTCTGGTTGACAAACAGGGCCTGTGCATCAGTAGGTGCTCTGGAAGGAGACAGGTACACATAATCTGCCACTTCCTGGAATCCCATACCCCAGTTTACAGAGGGTGTCACATACTCAAATCCATCAATAATTCCACGCTGTGTGGCTTCATAGACTTCTCCTCCGGGGAGGAATACAGGAGCAGCACCCATTCTGGCAAAGATTTCATTCAAAGCAGCAGAACCCATTCTGGCTTTGAATCCTTTCAGATCTTCAACGGAGTCCAATGGTTTTGTACTATGCATAAAAACTTCGGCATTATGAGGAGTCAGAGGGCCTACATAATGGGCACCAAGAGGTTTATAATTTTTACGAGCCAGTTCCAACCCTTCCTTGTTCAACCACATTCTCTGCTGATTATAGGTAAGACCACCTACTGTATTGTTGTAAAAAATGGCTCCGGGGAAATAACCAAGAGTCCATGCGGGAGCACCATGAACAGCCTCTACAGTCCCTGAAAGTACAGAATCGAACTCCTTTCCTGCTGGGATAATAGCACCCGCATTATAGGGAGTAATAATCAAACGACCATCAGAGGCTTCTTCAACAAGTTTTCCAAGCTTAACAGCGGCATCATAAGTAGAGTCACCGGCAGAGGCCCAAGATTGCATTTTCCATTTGATTACTTTTTTAGGGGCTTCTTTAACCTCATCTGTAGCGTCTGATTTTCCACCACATGAGACCAATAAAGAGAAAAGACTGGCCGCTGCCAGCACGAGTAATAGAGCGCGTTTCTTCATATTCCAACTCCTTTAGAAGGTAAAAGATTAATTTATAATTTATAATTTATAAGTTACAATGAATCATTTTCACTCGGCTTTCGGTATCTATCAATTTAAATTTTCAATAATGAATCGACTGAAAGATCCTCCATCGATGAAGAGAGATAGAGTTCTCAACCATATGTCTAAATTTTTCAAGAAGTTATGAGGGACATCCACACAATCCTGAAACATGTCTATAAAGCCAATGAAATAGCGGTCGTCCCGGGGAGTAAAACCTTTGCGTTGGAAGGAGTAGCACGACAGTTTGCCACTTACAAAAGACATATGGTCATTCAGAATGGTCTGTTCAGTTTCCTTTGCTCACAAATTTTTGAGACAGAAAAGCTTCCTTCATCCTGGAGTTTTTTAAGAGCAAAACCAGTAGATCAGTCCCATCAGCCTTCTTTTGCACCTCAGTATCCTCAGAATGTTTTAGAGGTTATTGAATAAGAAAGACCTGGCTGATAATTGTATGTAAGTACCAAGACCTCTATAATTCTCCATACATTATGAAAATCATCAAAGAACTATTAATTATCTTACTACTCTTATTTGTCGGTATACTTCTTGGGAAGATGGTCCCATTCCCCTCTAGCCTGATTAGTATGATACTACTCCTTATTCTTCTCATAACAGGGGTGCTGAAGGAAGAATATTTCACAGGAGGAATCTCCGACATCATCTTGAAAAACCTTGCCTTTTTCTTCCTCCCTCCAGCCGTCAAGGTCATTGAATCTCTTGGAGTGTTAGAGGGAATCTGGATTAAACTGGTGCTCATTATGTTCATCAGTAACGTTTTAGTAATGGGAGTAACAGGGGCTGTTGTTCAGCTGCTGCTGAAAACGGAGAAAGACCATGAATGAGATTCTGAATATACTGACTAATAATATTTTCTTTGGAATTATAATAACTCTGCTAACCTATTCCCTAGGAAAATTAATTAATAAAAAGACGGGGATCACCATCCTAAATCCCTTTCTGATTGCTATGCTGGCTCTTATGACTTTGATTATTCTTTTGGAGATTCCACTTGTAAATTATATGAAGGGCGCAAAATATCTGGAATATATGCTACCCGTATCCATCCTTCTACTGGCTCTTCCTCTTTATAGACAACGCACCAAACTACAATCTCATAAATTAGCCATCCTTGCAGGAATTACGGCAGGTGTATTTACCAGCATTATAAGTACAATTATCCTCTGTAGGCTCTTTAATATTGATGAATCTCTTTTAAGATCTCTCCTCCCCCGCTCAATTACAACTCCACTTGGTCTTTTAATGGTTGAGGGTATTAATGGAATCAGCGGGATAACCATGATAGCAATTGTGTTTAATGGAGTTTCTGGAGTTTTAATCTATGCTCCCATTTATACCCTATTCAGAATTCACGATCCTGTAGCCAGAGGGATTGCTATGGGAACAGTCTCCCATGCCATAGGAACAGCCAAGGCAATGGAAATGGGGGAGGTAATCGGTGCTATGAGTGGTCTGGCCATTGTATTGGCGGGTCTGATAACCGTAGCCACCTACCCTCTGATTAACCTTATTCTGAATTGAAATATCCATTAGAAAAGGATTGAAATCATTCCTGACAGCAGCAAATGCCGCGCGCAAAAAAAACCCGCAGGAAAGAGTAAAACCTGCGGGTTAAAGAAGTAGTCTCAGTATTAGTCTTTTCTGGCGTGTTTTCTCATATCAAAATAAACGGCCAGGATGATGATTCCACCTTTTACCAAAAGCTGGAAGTAGGAGTTAACACCCAAATAAGTCATACCAAAGTTGATAAGACCCAGAGTCATAAGACCGATCATCATTCCACCAACGGTACCGACACCTCCAGCATGGGAGATACCACCCACAGTTACCGCAGCAATGGCATCAAGTTCCATATCATTCCCTGTTAAAGGATTGGCAAGACCAAGACGAGCGGAAAGTAGTATACCAGCAATACCGTAAAGGATACCTGCATAGAGATAGACTTTGACCAACTGAAGCTTCACATTGATTCCTGAAACCTTGGCAGCCTGAGCATTTCCTCCGATGGCATAAATACTTTTCCCTTGTTTCGTATGATTCATCAACAGCCAAATAATAAAAGCGGCAACAATGACATACATTAAAAGATAGGGAATAGGTCCAAGGAAGCCCTGAGAAATAACTTTATACTCATTCTTCAAAGAACCAAGTGTAGAAGCCTGTGTATAAATAAGCTTGAATCCTCTGGCTATGGACATTGATCCCAGAGTAGCTATAAAGGGAGGAATATTTCCATAAGCTACTAATATACCATTAAAAAGTCCAAACAGAGCACCCACTGATATCCCTGCAACAATGGGTAACCAGATGGCGAATTCCTGCCCGGCATACAGAGCACTGGCATAATCCGGCGACTGTGCAAAAGACGATGCCACACAGGCGGAAAGGCCTATAACCTGACCGAGTGACAAGTCGATTCCTTTGGTAATGATGATCATACCTACACCCAGAGCAGCAAAGCCTCTTACGGCCTCGGCAACGACAAGATTCTGCAGAGAACCGATTCTTAAAGCCCCTCCATTTGTCATAATCCCCAATGCCATCAGCATCAAGAAAAATGTAATAAAACTGGTATGTGAACTTAATATCTGCTTAAGTCTATCCGGAATCTTGATGCCGGCAATTTTTGTTTCTGTCTTTTCCATAATTATCTCCTAAAGGGCCAAAAGGCCTGATTCAACGGAACTGGGCAGCCAGCCGCATGATTGATTCCTGATTTGCTTCATCTCTGTTCAGAGTTCCAGTATGTTTTCCGTTACAAAGGACCATAACCCTACTGGACATACCCAACAGTTCGGGCATTTCTGAAGAAACCATGATGATTGATTTCCCCTGTTTGATCAGTTCAGTCATAATCAGATAGATTTCATACTTTGCACCAACATCGATTCCCCTCGTTGGCTCATCCATAATCAGGATATCAGGAGAGGTCATGAGCCAACGGGCAACAATAACCTTCTGCTGATTACCACCAGAAAGATTCTGTATGGGAGTTTTATAAGTGGGAGTCTTTGTTCTCAGCTGCTTATTCACCTGAATCGAATCAGATTCTATCAGTTTATGATTTAAAAGATGATTCTTTTGTATATATGTATCCAAAGAAGGTATGGATGTATTATCCAAAATAGAAAGTAAGGGGAAGATTCCAGATCCTCTCCGATCTTCAGTGATAAGACCAATCCCATTGGCTATGGCCTCTCTCGGACTATTTATGACAACTTCTTTTCCATGAACCTCAATGGTTCCCGACTCAATGCCGCGCAAACCGAAAATGGCTTCTACTAATTCGGTTCTTTGGGCACCGACCAGACCACCTATCCCCAGAATCTCTCCTTTTTTCAGTTCAAAAGAAATATTCTTGAAGGAACGCGGATTTGATGCGGTGAGATTCTCAACCTTTAAAATGGTATCATCGCCGGAACTGAAATCGATGGGAGGAAAACGATGAGTCATATCTCGTCCAACCATCAACTTGATTAATTTGTCATCATCCAATTCTGAAGCGGGTTGACTGGCCACAAGACGGCCATCTCTCATGACGGAGATTTCGTCTGAAATTTGAAAGATTTCACTCATTTTGTGAGAGATGTATATTATGGCAACACCTTGTTTTTTCAGGTTGTTGATAATTTTAAAAAGAAGCTCTACTTCTGTTTCTGACAAAGAAGAAGAGGGTTCATCCATGACCACAACGGAAGCTTTATAAGAAACAGCCTTAGCTATTTCACATCCCTGCTGCTTGGATATTGAAAGTTCACTCATTTTATTTCTGGGATCGACGACCATTTCGAGCTTTTTCATGAGCTCCAATGTATCATTGTACATTTTTTTATGGTCAACCAGAGCGAGAGGCCCAATGCGATGCAGGGGCTCCCTTCCCAACCAGAGATTTTCCATGACATATCGTTCAGGGACATTGGAGAGTTCCTGATGAATCATGGAAACACCCGATTCCAGTGCATTTTTGGCACTGTGAAATTCAACTTTTTCACCATTGAGAAAGACTTCACCATCATCTTTCTTGTAAATGCCGAAGAGGCATTTCATAAGAGTGGATTTTCCGGCTCCGTTCTCGCCCATAAGAGCATGAACCGTACCGGGTCGAACCTTAAGGCTGACATTATCTAAAGCCTTCACTCCGGGAAATGATTTTGTTATGTTGTGCATTTCCAGGATGTATTCCTGCTGCTCTGACATCGCTTTTTCCTAAACATTTTTTTATAGAAACCCGGAAACAGATTGTCTCCGGATTATGGACAAAACAGTATCCGGTAAATACCGGATACTCAATGATTCATGGCAAAAGCCCTTTTTACTGCATAAACTCTTTGTAATTATCCATGGTTACAGCCTTGAAGGGTACCAGGTAGCACTGTCCGACAATAGCGGCATCGTTGGCAGGAGCTTCATCAATAGGAGCAGAAAGAGGAGCAATTCCATTAGCAGACTTACCTGCGGCTGTTCCTGTCTTAGCCATCATAACTGCCAGCTCAAAAGCTGTAGTAGCCTGACCGACTGCATCCTGAAGAACTGTACCAAGGAGTTTCTTTTCATCCATGGCTTTTACTGCAACCTGAGTTGCATCAACACCGACAACTGGAATACTTAGAACAAGACCATCTCCGTCAATATCCTTTGTAGGATCATTTGGATCATCCATATAACCGTTTGTGATCAAAGATTCAACGGCACCCAGAGCCATTCCGTCATTGTTGGCAATTACAACATCAAACTCTCCACCGTAAGCAGAAATCCATGCATCCATTTTTGCCTGTGCTTCAGAAGGTTTCCAGTTTGCTGTATCTTCTGCAACGACATTCAGTTTGTATCCAGCATCAATTAGACCCTGTTTAACTGCATTGGTTCTATAAACCTGAGCAGGGTGTCCAAGCTGACCGTAAATGAATACGGCATCGATGGCATTGGGGTCACCATTGGCCATTTTTTCGGGATGAGCTTTGAAGTAGTCATCGAGGATCTGTGCCTGGAAGGAACCGGCAACAGATTCAGGAGAAGAAGCCAGGAAGAAGTTAGGGCTGACTTTTAGAGCTTCAACTGAAGGCTGAATATTTGAGAAAGCTGCAGATCCGCCTTTGGCATTGATGGCTTTGGCCATGTCTTCTGTAGCTTCGGTTACGTTAGCAACAACAACAAAATGTTTTACACCCTGAACTAGAAGAGTGTTCATCTGGTCAAGCTGAGCAGCCATATCACCACGGGAATCCTGAAGTTTCAGGGTAACACCGGCATCCTTTGCAAGGCCTTTAAGGACTTCAGCATAGTCGGCAACAAACTGTTCGTCTGTATTTCTAATCAGGGCACCGATGACAATCTCTTCGGAACCTGCGGCAGCGTCCTGCTGTCCAGCTGCGAAAAGTGTAGTTGCAGAAACAGCAACACACAGAACTAGGATTACTAGTTTTTTCATAAATTTACTCCTTTGAAAAATAGAAAATACTTCAGGTGATCACCTGAACTTGAATCAGGTTAACCCTGCTTTTTGTATCCAGGAAGCGAAAATTCAATACAAAATGTTCAATATTCAGCACTATTTTTGGGGGAAAAGAGGATTTTAAACTCTTTTGGAAGAGGAATTTGAAACTTATTCGGAAGGAAAGAGCAGCTTCTGATTCTTTATGTCGTACATATTTTCTCTGGTGATCAGCTCTGAACCGGTGTCGATAGAAGGTGGCACGGATTTACCACGAATCAGGTCGTAGGCGTTTTGGACGGCAAGATATCCCATGTTGTATGGCTTTTGAACCAGGGTAGCATCTATGAGGCCGTCTTCCAATCCCTGGATCAACTCCAAGTCACTGTCAAAGGTCATGAAAATCAGGTCTCCAGCACGGTCAGATTCCTTTATAGCCCGGAATGTCCCCAGGGCTGAATTCTCATTCAAGGCGACAACAGCCTTGAGATGTGGGTATTCTTTTATGAGACGTTTTGTTTCTGTATAGCCCAGTTCAATATTGTTGTTGGTATAGATAGTATCCAAGATATTGAAATCATCCCCCAAGGCTGACCGGAATCCCTTCTCCCGTTCAATGGCAGGAGAGCTGTCGCGGACAAAACTGATAATGGCCAAGGTATCCCCTTCCTGAAGTAAACTGGACATATGCCGTCCCAGCTTTTCCCCGGCCCCAACATTGGCAGTTCCGATTTCACACTGAGAATGGTCACTGGCGATAAAGGAGTCCACAGTTAACAGGGCAATACTTTGTTCTCGCGCCCTAGCAGCAGAAGGCCCCAAAAGCTGATAATCTGTGGCTGCCAGAATAATCGCATCCGGAGCACTGTCAATCACCTGATCCATAATATCAATCTGCTGCTGAATATTATCTTCCAGATCGGCACCGGTAATCTCTATATGGATTCCTAAATCTTCTGCAGCCTGAATGGCCCCTTTTTCCAGGATCACCCAGAATTCACTAATTCGTTCCGTTGTTTTCATCACAAGGACAACTTCATACTTCTTGTTGAAACGGGAAAATAGGTTCATGTTTGCCGAAAAATAATAGATAAGAAGAATCAGAAACAGAAAGGAGATATTGATAAGTACGATCCGGCCTGATTTCATGTCTGTGGCTCCTTAATCAATGGGATTGTAAAACCGATCCGACTTCCTTTCCCGGGTTCACTCTCAAAGAAAAGATCATATTCTTTTCCGAAAAAGAGATGCAGCCGTTCCTGCACATTCCGGAGTCCCATACCACTCCTGGAGGATGCCGGAATCTCACCTGCTTTTAACTGCTCCATTGTTTTTGCATCAATGCCAACGCCGCTATCCTCAACTGAAAAAAGGATAAGATTATCCTTCCTGGCAGCTTGAATTGTGATGATCCCCTCCCCGTCCTGATTTTTGATGCCATGATATATTGCATTTTCCACCAGGGGCTGAAGTAGTAATTTTAGAGAATAATAAGAATAGAGTTCGGGGTCCACAAGGATTCTGTAATCCATTTTATTCTTGTATCTCATCTGTTGAATGATCAGATAAGACGAAATGTGATCAATCACCTGCCGGATGGGAATAATTTCCCGTCCTTTATTGAGACTTAACCTGAAGAAATCTGCCAATTCTTCAATCATTCTGACAGCATCCTCGTTTTCTTCTCCCTCAATCAACCAGATGATAGAATCCAGAGTATTGTAGAGAAAATGAGGGTTGATCTGAGCCTGAAGGGCCTTGAACTCATTTTTTCTCTTTAACTCCTGTTCCTTTTCATTCTGAATCATCAGTTCCTTAATCTTCTCGATGGCTATATTACAGTCTTCTGCCAAATCAAAGACTTCATGATCGCACTGAACATTGATGTCAATGTTGAAATTTCCTTTCTCCACTTCCTGCATGGACTTACGAAGACTTTCTATGGGTTTGACAATCCACCCGGAAAGGAGAGTTGAAATCATGATGACAATAGAAAAAGTAAAAAGAATTAAAAGCCAGAGGTAACTTTGAAGCTCCCTGCGACTGGACAGAAGTTCCTTCACATTTGAGACGCCCACAATTGTCCACCCCGTATCTGCAGAGGTTCCGAAGGTATAAAGAATCTTCTCACCATCTACTGTAGAAAGGAGGGACCCCGTCTTCATTCCCAAAATCTGATCGATCTTTTCATGTTTCAAATCGTTATAAATCAGATCCTGCCGCGGATGATACACAATCTCACCCAAAGAATTGATTATAAAAATATAGCCCTTCTCTCCTATCTCGATATTACTGCTGAGCTCCCGTATGATATTATAATTTAAATCCACCAGAAGAATACCCTTTTTATCCTCCTCCACCTGAAACCTACGGGTCATTGAAATAACCCAGGGATACCGTCCTTTAATGATATTCTGAACATGGGAAGATGTAATATAGGGTTTGTAATACTGGGGTCCTGCTTTCTTGTACCAGTCCTCCTGTCTGAAATCAATGGATTCATTGAGAGTATCCTCAGGATTAGGGCTGATAAAATCTCCGTCTTCCATTAAAAGGATAAGGTTAACCAGGTCTGTCCTGACCTCCTTTATTGAGTAAAGGAATCCCTGGATTCCGGGTTTCAAGGAGGCTCTTGTTTCCGGGTCCTCCGAGGAAAGTGCATACAACCTGACATCTTCATGCTGCAAAACCACGGATGAGATGTCTTCCATGTAGGCGATATAATTATCAATGATTCCATTCATCTGATGAATCATCTGAAAAACATAGCTGTTATTATTTTCTTTCAAAGTCCGCTCATAGAGGATACTGGCAGCAATGCCAAAGACAAGAATTTCTAGGACCAGCATGGCAGAAAAACTCCAGATAAGCTGACTCCGGATACTGTTGCTGCTCTTCCTTGAGTAGTACTTCACAACTTATTCCGGAACTGGGAGGGAGTCATACCCATGTACTTCTTGAATATGCTTGAAAAATATCTTGAATCAGAATAACCCACCATTTCGGCAATTTCAAAGAGCTTTTTATCGCTTGTTTTTAAGAGTTCACAGGCTTTTGAAACGCGGAGCCCCGTCAGATACTCTACAAAAGTTTTGTCCATAAACTGTCTAAAGAGTTTACTCAGATAACTTGGGCTGATGAAGAATTGAGACGTGATAGTCTCTACCGTAATATTCGGGGAGGCATATTCCTTTTCCAGAAAGACCTGAATCTCTCCGATTTTTTTCTCCGGGAATTTCTTACGGTTTTCCTTCAATAAGCCGGAAACCTCCATCAGACAGGAATCTAAAGCCTCTTCTACACTGACGAGATTATCCAGGCCGGCAATGGAGGCAAGGGATTCGCTCAAAAGGAATATATCATCATAGGACAAACTGTCTTCCAGGCTTCCCAGAAAGTCTATGACCCGGAATGTAAATTTACTAATCTCAAGGCGGATGCGTAAAGGAGAGAGACCGCTCTCCCTTAATATGAATATAAAATCGCGGACAAGATCGGAGACAGATTCAGCAGACTGCTGTTTCAAGGCATTCATAAGCCTATCGGCATTCTGAAGAAAACGGTTATTCCTATCACCGATTCTATCTACCGAATCCTGGTAAAAGAAGACAGACCGATCCCCCATGATCAAGCGGTTTTCCAGGGCTCTGCGGGCCTGGCGTGAAGATTGATACAGCATATCCATTCCACGAACAGAGCGCCCAAGACCTATGGACATGCTGAAGTCAGGTAAAACAGAAATTGTTTTTGCCAATTGTTCGGCTGTATAGCGGGCCGTATGATTCAGAGAATTTTCATTTTCATCCCTGAGGATAATATAGATGGCCGGCTCCGGAGGCTGACAAATCATGATTCGCGGAACTTTTTCCTTCAATTTTTCTGCTTCCTCTCTAACGGCCAGGAGGTAAAGATCCTGGGTCAAAACAGTTGGAGAAACCTTCCCAGGAGAATCCAGATCCATCACTAGAGCGCAGTAATAATCCATCTCTGGATTCTGCCCCTGCAAAATTTCATGGTATTCCTGAATTTCCTCAGATTTGATCGGTCTTGTCAGAACCCGGCAGAGAAAGCGCTCTCTTAAAGACTGTTTATGCTCCTCCTGCAACTGCAAAAGCCGGGACATATCCAGTTGGAAAGCCTTCCGCCTAGTCAGTTCTTCTCGGATACGCTGTAGCAGCTCATGGATTTTTCTGGAACTCAGAGGCTTGAGGATATACTCATGAACATTGGCCAGTAGAGCCTGCCGCGCATAATCAAAGTCCTCATACCCGCTGAGAATGATGACCAGCGTATCGGGAGAATTCTCGGCGATATACTTGGCAACTTCCAAACCGTCTCTTCCAGGCATGCAAATATCAGTAATAACCACATCAGGCTGATGCTCTCTGACGGACTGTATCGCAGATTCTCCATCCTCACAGGGAGGCAGAAAGATGAAACCCTCTTCTTCCCATTTTATTTTACGGCTAATCCCGTCACGGATAATCTGCTCATCATCTGCCAGAAGTAGGGTATATTTGGACATGAAACCATCTTATAGCCATAGCCGACTCCCGTAAAGAGATTCTTTTTTCAGAAAGCCTTAAAATTTCTGGATAGACCTTCAGTGAGAAACAGTCCTAAAAATATTCACTTCCGGATGCATCAGAAATTCTTTCAGCATCTGTTGAGATTTCTCAGACAGACTGTTGCGAAATTCCAATGCCCGATCTGCATCCATAGAGCTCACTGCAGCCGCCAGAACTCGAAACTGGGTATTAATAAAGCCCGCTTCCTTAAGAGAAACCTTCTGTTCCCGGGCAAAATGATAGTCCTCATTGACAGCGGAGATCATAATATCCCGGAGGATTGTATTCCATTGGGAGGTCACCACATTAGATTCCTCCTGGGCCAGAACAAGTTTAATACGCTCTCGAAACTCCGGCATAATATAGGAATCCATAACAGAATCATCAAACTCTCTTTCATAGATATTTTCGGCCTCAAACCGGCTTCTTTGATACAGATTCCGCAGCCATTCAAAGTAGGAAGCGGTCACACCCGCGCTGTTAGCCAAAAAGTCATAAACCACAAGGACTCCCTTTTCAAACAGAATCTTTTCGGCCTTGGAGCTATTGGTTCCGTTACTACCGCAAACTTCTATAACTGCTTTGATACGGGGAGCATTCTCTTCACTCAAGGCATTTTCCAGAGCCGCAGGAAACAGAAGGTCACATTCCAGCTCCAAAATGGCAGATCCTTCCCTGGCTCCTTTGATTTTTTTGCTGACATTCTTTTCGCAATGGATGACTGAGGCTCTGATGGACCGATCTTCCAGTCCCCTGGAATTCTCAACTGCCGCGATGACATCGGCCGGATCAAGAGAATCTCCCAGGATTGCTCCCCCCGCATCCGAAACGGCAATCAGATTCACACCGTAGGCGGCCATCTCGGAAATGATAGAGCTGCCCACCTTTCCAGATCCCTGGACCACCATCTTTTTTCCTTTCAAAAGTTTTGGGAAAATAACATCCTGAAGGAGAGCCCATTCATCGTCACTGATGATGTTCAGGCCTCCTTTGGCCAGGATCGCCGCCACATCAATGCGGGTCATACTTTCAAGAGCGGTTATTTCCTTTCGACTCAATGCTTCAGAAGGTTCCCAACGACCTTCCAAATACAAATTCGCTACAGCCGTCAAAGCGGCATAGCACAAACCGCGTCCTGTAGCCCCCGTTCTGGCGGCGATCCCCATCTTAGGTTTTCCCGTAATCTGGGCGGCAACAACAAGCTCCAGATAATCCTGATTGGCTCCCAGTTCCTTCAGTATCCGGCTGTCTGTATAATCAATGTTAAAGGCTTCTTTTAGAAGGATACGAGCCTCTGTGAGGGAAATGATCTGATCTCCTATCATGGTCACATTGTGACGAACCCCGTAAACCATGAGGGCCAAATCCCGCAGGGCGGACTTAAAACCTTCAAACATTCGCCCTATTTCATCTGCTCCACACCCCACATCACCCGCGGGAACATCTCTCGCAGGCCCGGTTACCAGAAAGAGGGATCTGCCGAAATTGCTCAGTGAATCAAAGAAGTCCATGCTCCGGGGATCATACTCCCGCGGATTCAGCATCAATCCACCCTTAGCACCACCAAAAAGGATGCGGCTGCGGGCACTCTTCCAGGTCATCATGAATGACAATGCGGCCACTTCACAAAAATTAACAATGGGATCAATCCGAAGCCCCCCCTTGGAAGCACCACGAATAGAACTGTGTTTGATCCTATAACCGGGAACATTCATAATTTTCCCGTCTTTAGGACAGGCAACAAAAAATTCATCAAACCGTTCAAATCCCAGAAGGATTTTAAGAGCCTGGGGATTATCAGCCAATCCTACAAGACGAGCGGCTTCTAAAAAGTCTGTCACACTGTTCAGATAAAAATTTCCGAGCTCCTTTCCAGGCTTCAGATTTTCCTGGCACATCTCTTTGAGTTCCTTTAAACAAAGATCCAAGGCGTCTTCAGTCAAGGGTGAGGATAGTTTTCTGATGAGGGTTTCAATCCGGTGTTCCACACTGTCTTTCCGGGAAAGAAAAGGAACATTTGCAAAGGGTGCCAGGTCTTTTTTCATGATGACTTCTAGCTCTTTGTAATCTACTGAAGGGGCCTTGATGTAAATGGAAAGGATTCCCACCTGTTTTTCATCATGCTCAAAGAGATCGTAATAACTCCGTTCCAAGTTGATCCTATTTTTTTTGTAATACTTCAAAGCTTCAAAGATGAAATTCTTATCAGGATTTCGACAGGCCACCGAAAGGCGGAGGATGTCGTTGAGGATAGCCGATTCGACGACGATTCCCTTGGTGAGGGAAGATTTTTCATAGAGGTGCAAATGACGGAAAATTCTATCTGGATAGCGTTGCACCGACAGCTCCTCTCTCAGATATTTGTAAGATAGGGTCTCCAGGAATTCACTGGCATATTTGAGCTTGTTCTCCCTCCCATACTCTATGACATGCTCCCTGAGAACATCGGCATTCTTCTTTTCTTCATCTGAAAGCACGACATAGGTTTCACCTCTTTTATCAATGGTTACAATCCGTAAACCGCTGGCAGTCGATTCGGAGTCCATGGATACGATCTCCATGGTGAGATTCTGTTCTATGACTCTGGCCAAACGGCCGGGATAATCCCGACCGACATTGATAAAATATGTTTTTGAATTGCTATCGATACCGGACTGGGAGAGCATATCGCTGTTAGCATTTAAAAAATGTGTCAGCATGTAAATATGATGGGCAATTGTATCGGCGGTATTACTGTAAAAATACCAGCGGGGCAGATACCCTTTAGAGAAGTACTCTTCTAGGATTTTATCTTTTGTATTGATATCGATCCGGAATTGGCTTTCCAGAATATCTCCGCACTCCCTTCTTAAATTTTTAAGAAAAGCTTCTTTGTTTCCCATAGAAAGTTCAGACACGGTATTCCTCCAACGGTTGAGCACTCACAAAGATTCATGATACACCCCTCTGGTGAATCTTCAAGCAATATTACCGGTAGTCTGACCTTTGGCTCACTGCGTTAATACTTCTTTGTATTAATACCCATTTGCTATTATATTGAGATCATGAAGAGTTTCTTTATAATAGTATTATTTTTGCAGTCTTTGATCTCCGTCTGGGGCGAAAAATCGGATTCAATAAGACTGACCACCTTCAATGTGCATTATTTATATGCCGGTCACGATAAGATGAACTGGGATGATAGAAAAGAGGCCGTCCTCCAGGTCATCACCGAAAGCGATCCAGATATCATCAGTTTTCAGGAGATGGAGACCTTTACCCGGTCACAGGAAAATGATCAAAATATACAACTGTCCTATCTGCAGATGAATTTATCTGATTATGGTACTGCCGCAGTGGGTCCCGCGGCAGATTTTCCGATCACCCAGCCCATCCTTTTCAAAAAAGACCGCTTCGAGAGCCGCAATCAGGGGTTTTTCTTTTTTTCTGAGACTCCAGACCAGATCTATTCCAGAACCTGGAATGGAAGCTATCCGGCATACTGTGTATGGATCGACCTTTACGACAGTCAGCGACAGGAAACCTTCCGTGTGTACAACATGCACAACGATTACAAAAGCCGAAACAACCGCATCAAATCATCTTTGCTGATACTAGAAAAAATGCAGTCCTGGTTAGATGACAAGAAGCCCTTAATTTTAATGGGAGATTTCAATGCCCTAAGCTGGCAACAGCCGGTTAGTCTATTCCAAAATGCCGGTTTACTCATTGGCAAAACAAGGGGTAGCAGCTTTCATTTTAACAGGGGATTAAATCTTTTTCCGGCCATTGACCATATCCTGTTCACTCCTCACTTCCAACAAAAATCAAACCAGATTATCAGAAAACGGTATGATGGAGTATTTCCATCGGATCATTATCCCGTGACTGTCGAAATTTACTAAAAAAATACCGGTGCCATAGGCACCGGTACAAATCAAAAGCTATGATATTTTCTTCTAATTAAACACCTAGTCTCAGGCGGCGTATCCAATCTCCATTAGTCTGTACAGTTTCAACTGTATGACCGGGGAGTGGCATGATCTGTTCATGCACAGTATCGATAATCCAGCTGACCTGGGGGAAGAAAATCTCTTCCATTTCTGCAGGTGGGGAGATCCAATTTCTGGAACCCACAACGACAGGAGGAGCATCCAGGTAATCAAAGGCAAGACGGGTCAGGTTTGAAGCCACATTGTGGGTAAATGCACCCCGTTCTGTCGCATCAGACACAAGTACACAACGCCCGGTCTTTTTCAGTGAATCTACAAGGGGTTCGTAATTGAGAGGGTTGATAAACCGGAGGTCAATCACTTCAACACTCAGTCCATATTTGTCTTCCATCAGTTTTGCCGCATCCATGGCAGGATACAAGGTGGCACCGATAGACATGATAGTCAGATCGTTTCCTTCCTTCCGGATGGCTGGTTCACCTTCTGGGACCTCGTAGTATCCCTCGGGTACTCCGTCTTTTTCGAATAGCTCGGCCTCACCGTAAACCTTCTGGCTTTCCAGGAAGATCACAGGGTCGGTTCCTCTCAGGGCCAGGTTCAACATCCCTTTTGCGTCATAGGGAGTAGCAGGGAACATGACCTTAAGTCCGGGAATGTGGGCCACAAGAGCAGACCAGTCCTGGGAGTGCTGAGCACCGTATTTTGAACCTACAGACACGCGCAGTACGAGGGGCATTTTCAAGACACCACCCGACATAGACTGCCACTTGGGCATCTGGTTGAACACTTCGTCACCCGCTCTTCCCAGGAAGTCGCAGTACATAAGCTCCACAACAGCCCGACCTCCGGCCATGGCGTATCCTACAGCAGAACCAACGATGGATGCCTCTGAAATAGGAGAATTGAAAAATCTATGATAGGGCAATGCCTCGGTCAATCCTCTGTAACAGGCAAAAGCACCTCCCCAGTCTCTCACGTCTTCACCATAAGCAATCATAGTGGGATCTTCATAGAAACGATGAGCCATGGCTTCAAAGATACCGTCCCTAAAAGCATAGGTTTTGGAAGCAGGAAGCTTCTTTCCGCTTTCGTCATAAGCATAACGTGCTTTTCTGGCCAGCTGTTTGACCCTGGGGTTTTCGGAAAGAGGCATCAGAACCTCGGGTTCCCGGTCTTCCATTTTAGGCATATTTCCCATGGAATACATAACAGACTCGATAAACTGTCCGCCAACCCTGGGGCTGATTGTGTCATCGATAGCCAGCTTCATGGTGGTGGTAATTTTACCAACGACCTTTTCTTTCATGCTATCCATTTCTTTTTGTGTTATCACCTTTCCGGCTTTCAGGTACTCACCGAACTCAACGATACAGTCCATGGCGGCAAAGGCATCCATTTCTTCCTTGGTTCTATAGGAGGAGGCATCAGATGGAGAGTGGCCTGACTGTCTGTAGGTGATGGTATCCAGTAGAGCCGGACCTTCTCCTTTCAGAAGGAGTTCTTTCTTTCTCATGGTGGCTTCAGCCACTGCCAGAGGATTGAATCCATCGATCCGTTCGGCATGCATATTTTCAGGATTAACACCGGCTCCCAGACGGGCAGCGGTACCGAATCCCATGGTTTCTCCCACAGGCTGTCCACCCATGGCATAAAAGTTATTGAATACATTCAGAAGATAAGGAGGCATACCGCCCAGATCTTTATCCCAGAGAGTCTTGTACTGATCCATGGCGGCCATCATCAAGCCTTCCCAGACAGGACCACAAGCGAGAGAACCATCCCCGATATTGGCAATGACAATCCCGTTCTTTCTATTCACTCTTTTAAAGAGAGCAGCACCCAGGGCGATATCCCCGGAACCACCGACGATAGCATTATTAGGCATGCTGCCGAAGGGAGAGAAGAAGGTGTGCATGGAACCACCGAGACCTCTGTTAAAACCGGCTTTACGGGCAAAGACCTCTGCCAAAGCACCGTAGAGAACAAAGTTTTCCGCCGTATCTCTCAGAGAGGAACCATTATGATGATCTTGAACGACCTTGAGGGTATCTCCATCCATGAATCCTTCCATAGTAGATTTCAGGGATGCTTCATCCATGGCGTATACAGCCTTAAAACACTTGGCCAGGATCTCACCATGAGAACGGTGGGAACCGAAGATAAAGTCATCTGTATCCAAAGCCAGGGACTGTCCGACATAGGCCGATTCCTGTCCGATGGCCAGGTGAGCGGGACCTTTGTGATCATAGGCAATGCCCTGATAGTTCCCTTCTTTCTTGATGCTGTTGAGCATGGTTTCGAACTCACGGATGATGAGCATATCGTAATAGGCCTGTTTCAACCCGTCTTTACCGAACTTTTTAATCTCGTCCTTGATATCCTGTTTATACTGGTTAACGGGAATGTCTTTGAGTTTGATAACCTGAGGTTCCCTAATCTTTTTTGGATCTACTGATATTTGCTGTGCCATTTTCTTACTCCTTAACTTTTCTATAGGGCCCAAAGACAGTCTTTGATGATCTCAGAGACTGACGGATGGGGGAAAACTATTTCTTTTATATCCTGAACTCTCAATTCCATCTCCATCATGGCTGCCGCCGAATGGATGATTTCTGAGCTGTAGATTCCCAGCATATGGACTCCTAAAAGCAGTCCACTTCCTTCTTCTACCACAACCTTGCACATACCGGGTTCTTTCTTCCCCTGCTCTGCCAGAAAACGGCCATTAGCACGCATCTGAACGGTAGCAGTCTGAACCTTGTAACCGGCATCTTTAGCCTGGGCCTCTGTGAGACCACATCCGGCCGCTTCGGGATCGGTGTAAACAGCCCAGGGAATGGCATCGTAGCGCATCCGATCGGGTTTACCGAGGATGGTGTTTACAGCGACTTCACCCATACGGGAAGCAGAGTGAGCCAGGAGAGACTTGCCGTTTACATCGCCGATGGCAAAGATTCCCGGAAGATTTGTTCGCATCTGCTCATCCACACGGATTCCCTGGGGAGCCACATCCACACCTATTTTTTCCAGTCCCATTGTTAGAGGACGACGCCCGACAGCCATGAGAACCAGATCGGCATCCAGAGCAGTTTCGGCTCCATCTTTCTCAAAATAGACTTTCGTCTTGTCAATCTTTGTGACCTTGGCCTTCAGGTGGAAATCAACCTGGGACATACTCTTTCTAAGGGCTGCTGAAAACTCGCCATCCATGAGGGGAATGATCTCATCCATCATTTCCACGACAGACACATTCACACCTACGGCGCTGAAGAAAGAAGCAAATTCGACTCCGATGACTCCACCGCCAATCACGACGAGATTCTTAGGCAGGCTTTCTACTTCCAGAATCCCGACATTCGTCAGAACATGGGGTAGATCAGAACCGGGGATGGGAGGAACAAAGGCTGTTGAACCTGTGGCAACAAAAAGATTGTCAAAACCATACTCTTTTCCATCGGCCATAACTGTCTTAGAGGATGTAAGGGTAGCCTCTGCAAAAACAACATCCACCTTGTTTGACTTCATCAGGTAAGCAATTCCCTTGCGCAGTGTCTCAATGGTGTCCTGTTTGTGAGCCATGGCCTTTTCCAAATTGAAACGGACATTTTCGGCTGTGACACCATAGGCTTCCCCGTGGAGGGCTTTTTTATACAGCTTTGAAGAATTCAGCAAACTCTTGGTGGGGATACAACCCCAGTTTGTACAGACTCCTCCCAGATTTTCCTTTTCAATGAGCAGGACTTTTTTTCCGGCATGACCGGCACGTTCGGCGGCAATATATCCTCCGGGTCCGGCTCCAATGACTATCAGATCATAATTTTCCATATTTTCTTCCTCTTATTCTGCGGCCTAAAGTGCCAGGACCAGATCGATGTTTTCAAGGTTGGCAACCAGGGCCTTCAAAAACCGTCCTGCAGGAGCACCATCAGTGGCCTGATGATCAAAAGTAAGACTCAAACCCATATGAGGGATGAATTCGACATCTGATCCCTTCATGACCGGTTTGGGTTGAATGGTACAGACTCCCAGGATTCCTACTTCGGGCTTATTCAGCACGGGAGTAAAGCTTTCGATACCCATGGCACCAAGATTGGTGATGGTAAAAGTACCGCCGGAGAGATCGTCTGTATCTGCTTGTCCATCCAGACACTTTCCGAAAAGACGCTTTGTTTCAATTCCCATGGATTTAAGGCTCAAGGTATCCGCAAATTGGACAACGGGTACCATCAGGCCGCGGGGAGTATCAACGGCACAACCCAGATGAACAGACTTGAACTGCTTGATTGTGTCTCCTAAAAAGTGGGCATTCATTTCGGGGAAGTCTTTGAGAGTTCTAGCTGTAACCAGCATCACAAGATCATTGATGGTGACACCCTGGAGTCCCATTTCTTCGGGGGACTCTTTCAGCCTCTTTCTCATGGCCAGAATCCGACTTGCATTGGCAGAAGTATTCATGGTGAGTTGAGCCGTCTGAGAGAGAGATTCAAGCATTCTTGATGCCGTAACCTTTCTGACACCCTTTACCTTGATCTCTTCAACGGCTCCGGGGAACTGAACTGCAGAGGCGGCGACTGGAGAAGTAGACGTAGAAACAGGGGCATCCATAAGATCGGATTTGAGGACTCTTCCTCCCAATCCGGTGCCTCTTGTGGGAGCTGTTTTTCCGGTCCGGATGAGTTCTTCCATGGCGGAGGGAGTCAATGGAGCCATTCCGTCAAGGACAGCCAACACATCCCGTTCGACAATACGGCCTTCGGGACCGGTTCCCTTGATTTTATCCAGGGCGACGGCCTTGGCAGCGGCCAGGTTTCTTGCTCTTGGAGAGGCAAACCCAGAAGGGCTTCCTAAATCGGCCTGTACCGCCTGGGCAGGCAGGGCTGTCTCAGCAGCTGCAGGAGCCGATGAGGTCGCGGAAGTTTCTTCTGCAACCTCAGTTGAAGGGGCTTCTCCTGAAGCATTTCCCACTTCGGCCAGCAGAGATGTAATATCTTCTCCCGGTTCTCCCACTATAGCCAGGGGCAGCATAACAGGGACATCGTCATCTACCTTATATAAGTGTTTAAGTACTGTTCCGGATGCTGTGGATTCCACGCTCACCGTGGTTTTATCCGTCTCAGCTTCACACAGGATATCTCCTGTTTGAACAGCATCTCCTTCCTGCTTGGACCACTCCAGAATAATACAGGATTCTACAGAATTACCGGCTTTCGGCATAACTACAATTTCTGCCATTGACCTCTCCTTTCCAAACTCAGCATAAAACGCTGATTCTATTTATTAATACAAATTACTTTGCATGTTTTTACATAAAGCTTTCTTTTTACTTTCGATAATATTTCAATTCTCCTTCTATATCAAGCCGATCCTCCTCTTTTTCTATTAATTAGATAAAAAAAAATCGGAATATGTGCTCCGATTTCTCTCTGATTATACCTTGGTTGAGGGGAAAGAACTCTATTCCTATGCCTTGACTCTTCTCCTACCAGGGTCCACATAAAAAAAGCGGTTCTCCATGGAGAACCGCATTCGCTTGAAGAAACCTATTCTATTGATTTTAGATCAGCGGTCATTTACCGGCTATAAAACATCTCCTCAGGCATTTTTTATTTTCATATGTCAAAACAAGAATCATTTATACAGAGACTGAGCATTCTCAGGAGTGACCATGGCAGAGGCTACTTCATACACTTTTTCGGGTGTGAAAGCAGGATCTCTCATGATTTTATTTCCAATTTCAACGGCTTTTTCAGTACAAAGAGGATAGGTAAAAGTGGCATCCAGAACACCGTCAATGACTTTTTTGATTCCACCGGCTTCTCCCAACAGGCCATCTACACCGATGAAAATGATATCATCTTCAAGACCCAGGTCTTTTGCGGCAAGGTATCCACCAACAGCCATGGGATCGTTATGTCCGTATACGATATCGATGTTGTTATGAGCACGGAGGATTTCAGTCATCCTGATACGGCCTTCACTCTGCAGCCAGTTACAAACAGCTTCTGCTTCTTGAGTTATTCCAGGATATTGATCAAATACATCCCAGGCACCTTTAAATCTTTTCTGCTCACCTTCAACACCAAGAGATCCTCTCAAGTCTACGATAGTTCCCTTTGGTTCACCATTTTTTTCAATCAGCAGATCAACCATATATTCACCGGCCAGTTTACCGATGGAATAGTTGTCACTCATGATCCAGGTAGTGTAGTTTTCTGCATCTACAATATCCCGTTCCAGACAGACCACAGGAATCCCTGCATTTTTTGCTTTACCCATGACCTCAGAAAGAGGTCCTCTCTCATTTGGAGCAACAATTAAGAGGTCCGGATTCTTGATAATAGATGTCTCGATCTGTGAGATCTGTCGGCTATTATCCTGCTGTGCATCCATTATTTCAAATGTCACATCACTATACTCTGCCCAAAGTTCCTTGAAAGAGTCATTCTGTGAAGCTCTATAGGGTTCTGCATTATTTGCCTGGCTGAATATGACAAGATAACCTTGTTTCTCCGCTGTAACATCCTTTTTCCCTTCAGCAAATAACTGAGTTCCCATGAATACGGTCAGGAGTAATACTCCAATTGCGGTTAGTCTCTTATTCATAGACTATCCTCCTTTTATTTTTTTATCTGTCTAAGACAGATTCATCCCTTATTTTTGCCCTGTCTGGGCATCTGAAGCCATACGGCTATGACAATGATGATAGCCTTGGCCATCATTTCTATATTGATATCGACCCCTTTCAATCGAAATGTATTGGTCAGTATCCCCATGATGAAAACTCCAATAATGGTCCCAAGGATGCTTCCTTTCCCCCCCGTCATCCTGGTTCCACCAATAACAACGGCGGCAATAGCATCCAGTTCATAGGACATTCCGTCATTGGGGCTACCCTGATGATTCTGTGCGGCATGAAGGATCCCGGCTATCCCGGTTAGGAATCCTGAAAGTGCATAGGTAAGAAGAATGATTTTCGTGACAGGAAGACCGGCGTATCGGGAACCGATACTGTTGTCCCCGATAGATTTAACTCTCAAACCAAAAACTGTCCGGCTTAGCAAAATAGACATGACGATGGCCGCAATGACAAAGGTTGAAATAACCACCGGCTTCGGGGACAAGAGATTTGCAAAAACGGAGGAGATATCATCTCCAAAACCGATGTCGATGTTGGCGTTATTAGTGAGAAACCGGGCGAATCCTCGGATACCTATCATCCCCGCCAGGGTGATAATAAAGGGTTGTATTTTGAGTTTTGAAATGACCAGGCCATAGATCGTACCAAAACTAGTGGTCAAAATCAAAGGAAGAAAAATAGCCAGAAAAAGATGAAGACTCTGACCAAAGGGGGGATCCCACTGGGTTAAAATCTTAGCTGAAAACGTGGCTGCGACAGCAAGCAAGCTTCCTACACTGAGGTCAATCCCCGAAGTCAAAATAACAAAGGTCATGCCGATGGCAATGATTCCATTTTCAGAAACTTGTCTGAAAATATCAGAAATATTCTCAGATGTCAGAAATAGGATATGCCCGGTTCCATGCTGCCTGGGACTCAAGATGATCGCCATGATTATTATCAGCACAAGGCCTGTCAGGCTCTGAAAGCGTTTAAGCCATGTAGTGCCTTTTTTAAAGAGAGAGGGAATTTGTTTCATTTTAAATTCAGAAGTCATGATTGCATCCTTTTCATATCTATTTCTTAATCTATCCCAGGACATTTGTGGCGTAAGACATAATTTCCTGTTGTGTCGTTTCTTCAGCATTCAATAGGGCAGTTTGCTGACCTTCTGCAAGAACCATTATTCGATCGCAACACCGCAAGAGTTCCGGTAATTCCGAGCTGACAAAGATGATCCCCTTCCCTTGTGACGCAAGGTAGGTAATCAACTCGTAAATATCTTCTTTCGCCCCTACATCCACCCCGCGGGTGGGATCATCCAAGAATAAAACAGGCGGATTCACCATCAACCATCGTGAGACCAGAACCTTTTGCTGATTCCCCCCGCTTAATTCTTCGACACAGGAGTCAATGGAGGCCGTTTTAATCTTAATCTGATCAATTAAATCTACAACAGAATTATGGATTTTCTCTTTATTAAAGAATCCCCTGGACTGCAAATGATCCAGATAAGACATGATCATATTTTCCTTCACACTCATCTGCATCATCAATCCCTGGTTTTTTCTATCTTCAGGAATAAACCCGATTCCATTGGCAATGGCATTTCTAGGTGATTTGTTCTTGAGGATTTTCCCCTGTAATTCCACAGACCCGGAAAGAATGGGGTCCAGACCGAACAGGGCCTCTCCCAACTCACTGCGTCCCGCTCCGACTAAACCGGCAATACCCAGGACCTCCCCTTCAGAAAGAGAGAAGGAGATATTTTTGACCGTGGAAGAAGTCAATTCTTTGACATCCAGAATCGTCTTGTTTCTATTCCAGCTCTTTTGTCTCTCCTTCCCAGACAAAGGACGCCCCACCATCAATTCAATGATCTCTTCCTTATTCGTTTCGGCAGTCCGTTTTTTGGCGATGAAAGCTCCATCACGCATCACGGCAACAGTATCTGAAATTCGAAAGATCTCACTCATTTTATGGGACACGTATATGATTGTCACACCATCTTTTCTCAATTCATCAATGAGGCTGAACAGATTCTCCACACCATCATTTGTGAGGGAGCTGGTAGGTTCATCCATTATAATCAACCGGGTATTCATGCTCAGAATCCTAGCGATGGCGACCATTTGAATCTGTGCCATGGAGAGGTCTTCCAGCAATGTCGACGGGTTAATATCTAGACGGACTTTTTTGAGCCAGGGTTCAACGGCCTTATTGATCAGTTTAGGACTAAGAAATCCCTTCTCCAGATGCTTGAATGAGATATTATTGTTTATGATGTTCATGCCTACAGATAAGCTGGGAAACAGGTCCAACTCCTGCAAAACCAGGCTGATCCCTTTTTCCTGAGCAACAAAGGGAGTGATTGACTCCAGTTTTTCTCCATTAAACCAAATATCTCCTGAATCCGGATTATGAATACCGGCAATGATTTTTCCCAAGGTACTCTTACCAGCTCCATTTTCTCCCATCAAAGCACAGACTTCCCCCGTGGTGAATGAGAGAGAAACATCCTGCACTGCATGAACCCCTCCAAATCTTTTTTGAATATTTTGGAGGATTAAGATTTCATCCATTCCGAATCCTTTGTTCTTTATTTTCCAACTAATAATGCAGGATGCGTGCCAATTTCATAGAAACTATGAAAAATAAACATATTCATTGAAAAACAGCATTTAAACCGAGCTTTAATGAAATATTGATTTACAGCAGATGAATTCCGTGTTTAATATTTAGACACCCCAAAGGAGAAGTGTCTAATATTTTGACAAATAATTCTTATATTTTAATAGTTGATGACAAACAGAAGGTACAAGATAGCCTGGCTCTCTCTTTGAACGGAAGAGGTTTTAAGACTCAGAAAGCCTCGACTCTGGAAGAAGGCTGGAAAAAGATTCAAATGGAAAAGATTCAACTGGCTCTAGTTGATGTCTGTTTGGGTGATGAGAACGGACTGGATCTGCTTTTGAAGATCCAGGACCATCAGCTGTCAATTCCTGTTATTATGTTTACAGGCTATGGAACCATAGAAACGGCCATAGAAGCCATCAAGTTGGGAGCCTTCAACTACTTGCAAAAGCCCGTCAAAATAGAACAACTGGTCGCGTCCATCAATACAGCTTTGAAAATGTACTCCCTGGAAGAGGAAAACAAAAAACTGCAGGATCAAATCGATGAGGAAGAAACTCTGATCATTGATGATCCTTCCATGATAGACCTGCGCCATAGAACGATAAAACTGGCCTCTACGGAATTGCCCATTCTGATACAGGGAGAGAGCGGTACCGGGAAAGAAATGTTTGCCGACCTGCTCCATAAACACTCTAACCGGCGTGATTGCCCTATGATCAAGGTGAACTGCGCGGCCTTGCCTGATGCCTTACTCGATGATGAGCTATTCGGCCATGAGAAGGGGGCCTTTACAGGGGCCTCCAACGGCTTTAAAGGAGTCTTTGAACGAGCCCATGGAGGGACTCTCTTTCTGGATGAACTGGGAGACATGTCCCTCTCCACACAAGCTAAAATTCTCAGGGCCATTCAAAATAATGAGGTGAAAAGGATAGGTAGCGACAAAATCATCAAAGTGGATGTCCGCTTCATTGCAGCAACCAATAAAGATCTGGATGCTCTCATTGCCGGAAAAAAATTCCGGGAAGACCTCTACTACCGTCTCAATACTGCCATCTTACAGATTCCTCCTGTGCGGGAACGACGGAATGAGGTTCTTCTGTTGGCAAAGCATTTTCTGTCACGGTGCAAAAACAATTCAAAGACAGCGTTCTCCCTGTCTCCTCAAACAGTTGATTTTTTACTTCGATATGACTGGCCCGGAAATGTTCGAGAATTGAAAAGCACCATCCAATACGCCGCGGCCATAGCCGGGTCTTCTGTGATTGAAATAGACGACCTTCCCCGAAAAATCACACACTCCCTCAAACAGGGAACAAGAGGGAATCTTCATCAGGAAATGGAAGAAGAGCTGATTTGTAAAACCCTCAAGGAGTGTGACAACAACAAGAAGCAGGCGGCGGCCCTTCTGGGAATCAGCAGAGCCACACTCTACAACAAATTGAGGGAGTATCAGATCTAGATGGAGACTTCGTCTTTGATATCACTTTCGAATATCTCCCATACTTATGGATCTGTCAAAGCTCTGGATCGGGTCACCTGGGAGATGCAGCCCGGAGAGATACATGCCCTCATCGGGGAACATGGTGCCGGAAAGTCCTCCCTGGCTCATATTCTCAGCGGATTCATACAGCTCAAAGGTGAGATTTTCTGGAAAGGAGAACTTATATCTCCCTTAAATGACCAGAAAGCGCGGTCACTGGGAATAGCCTTTGTGACCCAGGGAACAGAGCTGTTCAATCACCTTTCGGTTGCCTACAACCTATTCAACAACCACAAGGATGTTTTCCCCGGATTTTTCATAAGCCAGAGAAAGATACTGGCAGCAGCCGAATCCTATCTCAGGGAAACCGGCTGTACCATTTCTCCCACTAAAATTGTAGGAGACCTGTCACTCCCAGAGAAAGTTATGATCAATATCCTCAGACAGCTCCATACAAAACCCGAATTGCTGATCCTGGATGAAGCCATTGAAAAACTGACGGCTATAGACCTGGACCTTGTTCTCAAACTGATCCGGAAGATGAGAGACCGAGGGGGGACAATTCTTTTCATCACCCATAGAATCGATGATGTATATGAATTTGCAGACAGGGTGACGATCCTCAGGAATGGATCGGTTCTAATTACCGAATCAGTCAAAAACATTGATAAAATCAATCTAATCAAGTTGGCATATACCCAGATTGTTCGCAATAAATCCCTGACAAAGCTGGATAAGGATTTTTATCATCTATTGAAATACAATGAAGCCATCCTTGAATTTCTCCCTCTGGCACTTCTAGTTGTCAACGGGGAAGGTCATGTAAAACTCCTGAATCATTATGGAGAAACTTTCTTTCATAAAAAGAGGGAGGTCCTTCTGGAAGCCCCCTTTTCTGAAGTATTCGCCGAAGAAGACAGGGGCTTCTCTGATGAAATATATAAAATACTGGAAACCAAAAAATGGGAAAACCTCTATCAGAAACACATCACAATTGCCGGAAATAAGATCTGTTGCAATGTGGTGATTTACCCCATTTTGGACGGAAACTACTATTTGGGAAGCATCATCATCGTTGATGACATAAGCGAACAGGAAAAGATGAGGGAAAAAATCCATTTTTCCGAAAAACTGGCGTCCATAGGTTTATTGGCGGCCGGAGTAGCCCATGAAATTAATAATCCTCTTGAAATCATTAACAATTATCTGGATGTACTGAAAAATCGAATCTCAAATGAGGAATCTAAGACATTTCTGGGCTATATGGAAGATGAGCTGGACTCGATAGAACAGATTGTCAGCAATCTGATTACTTTTTCAGAAAAGAACCGCTATCAGGACGAGAAGCTCAACCTTCAGGCCCTTGTAGAACAAATGCTACTCCTTATAAAACCCAATGCTCTCCAGCGGGGAATCTCCATAGCGGTTGAAATCAAAACCGAAAATCCAGTGATTTTGGCCAACAGAGTAAAAATAAAGCAGGTGTTTCTAAATATTTTAAAAAATGCTTTTGATGCCATGCCCGATGGAGGTGAGATCCACTTGGTCATGGACAACAAAGATAATAAATTTGTGAGGATTCGTCTGCTGGATTCCGGGATAGGACTGGGAGAAAGGGATATCAAAGATATTCTTTTGCCCTTTTATACGACAAAACAGGAAAAAGAAGAAAATATGGGACTGGGACTTTCAATAGTATTTGGAATTTTGGAAAGCTATGGAGGGTCTATTGAAATAAAGAACAGAAGGCAAGTATCGGGGTGCGAGGTCACAATGATCCTGCCATTGCTGAAAGAGAAAACAGATCAGCCAGCGGGATGATAGCCTAAGAATCACAGTTGTGATATTCTTTAACAATAAATGAACATCCGGAAGAAACTGCTGATTCTTACGTCTCTTATGTTTTTTTCCCTGGCAACAATCACAGGCCTCTCCCTCTGGAACTGGAGACGCCTCCAAAGTCTAAACGAAACAATCCTGCAAGGGCAAAAACTTCAAACTCATTCCAGGAATGTAATGGGCCTGATGAAGGATATTATCTTTGACCTCTTTGCCCCCCGTATGTACAGCCAAATCCGATCATTGACCTATGCACCCAGATCCATTGCAGCCTACAAAACCTGGCTGGTTGCCGTTGAGCAGTATCAGCATAGTTTTCTTGTTTTTATCGATGACAGAGACCTGACGATCATGCAGGACGATGAGCTACAGGATCTGTATGAAACGGCGTTGACATTAAACCAGAAAGCCCTGGATAAACTCTATTATATGTCTGAGATTCTGAGCCGTCTACAAGATTTGGATGCAGGAGAAAAGGGCCTTTATGTTCTGATGCAAAGAGATGAAACTCTGATTCCCTTCTTCGATGAGTTCAGAGACACATCCTTCTATTTTACCAATACCTTCGAAAGTTTTATGAACCATTTCTTCACCTCCTTCAAGGAGCAGAGCCGGCGTCAGGAAAGGGAATTGCACATCCTGTTTATCCTGACCAGCCTGCTGACAGGAGGCATGGCCCTGAGCTATGCCCTGATTATATCCAGACAGATCATCCAGAAGATTTCTCTTGCCGGTACAGCCTTCAAAAATATTTCCATGGGAGACTTCAGTACGACTTATCCGGTGAAAGACAATGATGAGCTGTCTACCCTGCTCAGCCGTATTAACTCGCTGTCCTCCGACCTGAAAAATAATATGAACAGCATACTCAACCTAACCAGGGACATGGGAATTTCTCTGGAAGACGGTACAAGTTTGGAAAATCTCACCGACATGATCACAGAAACAATCATCAAGGATACTAATGCAGAAGTGGCCGCCATCTACCTGTTTGATCCGCTGAAAAATCAGTTTGCCATGGAATCCTTCAGAGGAACAGAGGTCAGCCTGATACCCCGGCTGGAAGCAAGTTCCCGACTGGGTGTCAAGCTGAAAAAGGGCGAACCTGTTGTTTCTCCCTTCGAAGAAATGACATCACTCAGGAAATTCCTGATTCTGAAAGCCCCCTACCCTCAGGACATGCTGGCTCTTCCTCTCATACACAGGGGAGAGTGCCGGGGGTTTATCCTGGCTTTACTGATGAGTGAAAAAACTAGATTTTCCGATCTTGGCATCACAAGGATGATCAACTTCTCCGAATATGTCTCTCTTACACTGGACAACCAGATGAAGTACAGAGAGGTCCTTGAAAAACGAGAAGCCCAATACTGGGCACTTCAATCGCAAGTTCAGCCCCATTTTATCTACAACATTCTGAATGGTTTTATCGGCCTGAACCGGATGGGTGAAACGAAAAGACTGGAAGAAGCCATCCTGTCTCTGCGGGAGATGCTCCGTTACGTGACAGACCAGACTCACTGGACATCCATGGAGAAAGAATTTGAATTCCTGGGTCACTACTGTGAACTTCAGAAAATTAGGTTTTCCGAAAGACTCACATATAAACTGACCCTTCCTGAAGATTTGAAGGGTATACCCATTCCCCGATTACTGTTGCAGCCTCTGGTGGAAAATTCTGTGATTCACGGGCTAGAACCTCAGGAAGAGGGAGGGACTCTCACCGTCACGGCAGAGAAAATAGAAGCTTCAGGCCAGAATTGCCTGATCATAACCATCGCAGACAATGGCTGCGGTTTTGATATGAATTTGAAAAAAAAGGGAGAAAGTGTAGGTATGAGAAATGTGATTGAACGATTAAAAATGGCTTTCCCCGGATCGGAGATTTTAACCCAAAGCAAACCCGGCGAGGGAACAACCACGGTTATGACGCTCCCTGCATATCAGGAGGTACTCCTATGAGAGTATTGATAGCCGACGATGAAGAGCTCATCCGCTTCACCCTCAGGGATATGATCAAAGAAGCATCCCTGACTGTAACGGATATCTATGAGGCCGCTAATGGCAGAGATCTCATCCAGCAGTTCCGAAGCCATCCTGTAGATCTAGTCCTGGCTGACATCAGAATGCCCGGACTCTCAGGTCTGGATGCCATGGAAGAGCTTAAGGAAGAAAAAGCCCACTGGGTCATACTCACAGGGCATGCAGACTTTGAATACGCCCGGAAGGCCTTGCAGCTGGGTGCAGATGATTACCTATTGAAGCCGCCCTCTGCCCAGGAACTTGAAAAGGTTCTGCACAGGATACAGTCCCTCATTGTCAAAGAGAAATCAGAGGAGCAACGCCTTCTGGAACACAGTCTGAATCATATAATTTCGGGCAGCTCCGCCTACGATTATGAATCGAAACTGCAGGGTAAGGGGTTCTGGTCCGGCCTTTTAATATACCTGGACAACTCCCACAAAGAACAGGAATCTCTTGAAATCAGAAATAGAGTGTCCCGCAATCTCCGGGATTTTTTCAACACAACCGAATGCGGAGGCCTTATTTCGGCTATTGTGACCCTGGAAACAGGCTGTCTCTTTTTGTGCCTGTTCAGCACCAGCCCAATAAATTTTGATGCAAAAATATCCACTCTCATGCAGACTCTTCTATCGGAAGAACAGAATTATCATATTATCGGAATTCCGGAAGAGGATGAGTTTAATCGTTTTGCCGAAAACTGGAAGTCTGTTGAGTCACAAGGATGGCAGCGCTTCGTTTCACCTCCAGGATCTTTTCTGAAAATACGTGAAGATCTACCCCCAGAATTAGAGGGATTCTGTCAAAAACTGGAAGAGTGGATCGTCCTTAAACCGGACAAAAGAGAGGCTGAAGATCTCCAGATTCTCTTGGAAGAATCAAAACAAGCTGAATCCTATGAAGAAATCAAAATGAACCTGAAATCCATGTTTCCCAAAGCCAGGGGCGATTCAATTGTCGCCATACTCAAAAACATCGGACATCAGAGCCGAACCGATTCAAACAGCTCGCGTTCCGTTCTGGTAGATCAGGCAAAACGAATCATTGCAGAACACTTTCATGAAGAGATAGGCATTGCTCAGATAGCCTACAACCTGGAGGTGACCCCCAATTATTTGAGCAGCCTTTTTAGAAAGCATACAGGCATCGCCTTTACAAAGTACATTACCAATATAAGGATTGAGAAAGCCAAGGAGCTCATGAAAGATTCAAATCTGAATGTTAAGGAGATCACCTCCGAAGTGGGTTACAGGAGCAGTCGCCACTTCTCGGCCATTTTCCGTCAGGAAGAAGGGGTCAGCCCTACGGAATACATTAAATCCTGTAGGACTTAAGAGAGATTCCCCCTAACCGCCTAGAACCTAGGCGCAGGAAAGAGTCCTCCACAGAAAAGAAAAAAGGGTCAGGGGGCTGTTTTTAAAAACCGGCCCCGCCCTTTTTCAGCCTTGAAAACGCCCTCTTCAACGAGGATATCCCCCCGACTGATTGTCACAGAAGGCCTCCCTTTTAGAACCATGCCATCATAAGGTGTCCATCCCGCGGTTTCCTGCAATTCTCCAGGGGACACCGTCCACTCCACGTCGGGGTCAAAGACAACAAGATCGGCATCTTTCCCAAGGGCAATCTCCCCCTTGTTTTTCAAACCGAATAGAGATGCCGGCATTGTGCAACAAAGATCAATCCATTCACTGAGGGTGATGAGTTCTTTCAGCACACCTTCGGAATACAGAGCAGAGAATCTAATCTCCATGGAGGGGACTCCCCCGGGGATTTTATTGAATGCAGAGAGGTCGGCACCCTTCTCTTCCCGGCAGAAGGGGCAATGATCCGTCGAAATGGTATCAAAAAGACCGCTGCCGAGAGCCTGCCAGAGTTCACGCCTTGAAAGATCACTCCTAAGAGGAGGAGAACAGACGGGAAGAGCCCCTTCAACTCCTTCTCGATCATAAAGATCCTGAGTGAGCAGAAGGTACTGAGGACAGGTTTCTGCTGTCACAGCCCGGCCTTTGGCTCTGGCACTGGAAATTTCCTCCACGACCTGTGGGCAGGACACATGAAAAATATGCACTCTCGAACCAGCCTGATGGGCAATCTGAATCACCCGTCCCGCGGCCTCAGCCTCAAATTCTTCGGGGCGGCTCCGGGGGTGCCAATGGGGACTGGTACGGCCTTCTGCCAGGTTTTCTTCAATCATGGCACAGATGATATCCCAGTTTTCTGCATGAACCACAGGCAAACCTCCTGCACGGCTTACGGTGCGGAACGCCTTATACAGCTGATCATCCATGAGGCGCAGTCCATAGGCCATATAGAGCTTAAAGCTGCCGCATCCCTCTTCCATGATTCCCGGAACCTGATCCAGCTTATTCATATCGTCCGGTCCAATGGTCATATGCAGCCCGTAGTCAATGACAGAACGAGCAGAAGCCTGAGCCTGACGCTCTCTTAATGCTTCCAAAAAAGTTTGATCGGCCCTTGATTCAACAAAATCAATGATGCTGGTGGTTCCACCAAAGGCTGCGGCCCGGGTTCCAGAATAAAAATCATCGGAGGAGACATAATTTCCTATGGGCATCTCAAGATGGACATGAGTATCAACTGCGCCAGGAGTAACCAGCTTACCTCGGGCATCAATGCTATGTTTCCCCTCAAGGTCCTGCCCAAGAGCGGCTATCTTTCCGTCTGTAATACCCACATCTCCGACGGTTACAGAACTGGAAGTCACAATGGTTCCTTTGGATATGACTAGGTCAAACATGCAATATCTCCTTAGATCATGAATAGGCGGTATATAAGTATTCTACTGCATCAAGTCCGTAAAGATCCAGATTATTTAGAATCTCGATGAGGCCCCTTTCCTAATTTGAGTTTTTGCGAACCATTGTTTAGAATCAAAAACATCAGAGGGTCTCTTGTGAATGACCCGAAAAAAGCAGGAGAGATAAGGCATGAATACAAGAATATTAGGGAAGACCGGATTCAAAATAAGTGAAATCGGTTTGGGAACCTGGCAACTGGGAGGACGCTGGGGGGATGATTACAATGAAGATTCAGCCCAGGAGATTCTAGAGGCTTCAACAGAAAACAAAATCAATTTTATTGATACGGCCGATGTCTACAATGATGGAAAGAGTGAGAAGTCCATTGGGACCTTTCTTAAAAGGCAGAAAAACAGAATATATGTAGCCAGCAAGTGCGGGCGGCAAATATCCCCCCATATAAATGAAGGCTATACGCCCAAGGCGCTCACGAGCTATGTGGAAGACTCCCTCAAACGACTGAATCTTGAGACTCTGGACCTTATCCAGCTCCACTGCCCGCCCCAGCAAGTGTATTATCGTCCCGAAATATTTGAAACCTTTGACAGGTTGAAAGATCAGGGAAAGATTCTCAACCTGGGTGTCAGTGTGGAGAAGATAGAAGAGGCTTCCAAGGCTCTGGAATACCCCAATGTGGCAACGGTTCAGATAATCTTCAACATGTTTCGCATGCGTCCTCTGGATTGGTTTTTTGATCTGGCAGCCAAGAGAAATGTGGGCATCATCGTCCGGGTCCCCCTGGCAAGCGGACTGCTAAGCGGCAAATTCAACCGCCACTCAAGCTTCAGCGCCGGGGATCATAGGAACTTTAACCGCAAGGGACAGGCCTTTGACAAGGGAGAGACCTTCTCCGGAGTACCCTATGAACTGGGCCTGGATGCAGTAGACAAACTCAAATCCCTTTTCGGCGACACAGTTCCTCTGGCTCAGATTGCTCTAAGATGGATTCTGATGCATCCCCAGGTTAGCTGTGTGATTCCAGGAGCTTCAACCCAAAAACAAATGGAAGACAACGCAGCAGCCTCCTCTCTTCCCCCTCTGACAGAGAAACAGATGCTGGGAATTCGGGGGATTTATGATGATATGATTAAGAAAGAAGTGCACCAGCTCTGGTAGAAATTATTGTTTTTTTTTACCTTATTTTTGTAGAATACCGTACTTTTTTGTAGAATTTCGGCCTAACTGACATTTAAAAACAGATGCTACACTATTGAGAGTTAACATTATAAAAGGAGTTTTCCAATGAGAAACAAATCTATTCTTATCGTTTTGATTCTTGCTCTTTTGAGCACAACGGTTTTTGCTGCAGGACAAAATGAAGCAGAAACATCTAAAGATCTGAAAATCGTTCTTCTGGTAAAGAGTCTTGGAAACGGTTTCTTTGAAGCCGTAGCCGATGGAGGAGTACAGGCTGCCGAAGAATTGGGTGGAATTGAGTCCATTTACATGGGACCCAGTGCCTCTACAGCAGAAGGTCAAATAGAAATAATTGAAACATTGATCGCACAGAGAGTTGACGGTATTGCTATTTCAGCCAATGACCCTGACGCTCTTATTCCTGTTACCAAAAAAGCTATGAAAGCCGGTATTCGGGTTATTTCCTTCGACTCAAATATCAATGTCGGCGGAAGAGAAGTGGCCTTGGCACCTTCTGAGTCTGCTCTTATCGGAGCACAGCAGGTCAGACTGATTGCTGAATTGACAGATTATAAAGGCAAGATCGGTATTGTATCCGCCACTAGTCAGGCGACCAACCAGAATGAATGGATTGATTATATGTATGAAGCCATGAAAGATCCCGCCTACAAAGATATGGAAATTGTAGAAGTAGTTTACGGTGACGATGCCGCAGACAAGAGCTATAGAGAAGCCGTTGGCCTCTTCAAAAAATACCCCGATCTCGCAGGAATCATTTCTCCTACAACAATCGGGATCCTGGCTTCTGCCAAAGCAATCGAAGATGAAGGTCTGAAAGGAAAAGTTCAGCTGACAGGTCTTGGTCTTCCTTCTGAAATGCAGCATTACATCGAAAATGGAACCTGTGGACAGATGGCCCTCTGGAATCCAGTAGACCTTGGCTACTCTGCTACATACATTCTTGCTAGATTGATCTCCGGTGAAGTAGAAGGAAAAACCGGTGATAAAATTGACGCTGGAAAAATGGGAACAATCACAATTGGCGAAAATGGAAACTCAATCATGGGTGAACCTTTCGTTTTCAACAAAGAAAATATTGCAGACTTTGCTTCTATTTTCTAAGCAAAACCTTTCATAAAGATTCAATACCCCGGGAAGGCTTATCCTTTCCGGGGATTCCAAAAACAAAAAAATCCGTTCAGGTCATCTGATTTAAGAGTTCTTCCGAGCACATTCTGGTCTGTTGGGAAGACCCCTTAAGGAGAGTTACGTTTTGAGTAAAACTATATTACAGCTAAAAGATATCGCAAAATATTTCCCGGGGATCAAGGCTCTGGACAAAGTGGATTTCACAATCCGCACAGGAGAGGTCCACGCCCTCATTGGCGAAAACGGCGCGGGAAAATCCACTCTGGTTAAAATCATGACAGGGGTTTACCAGCCTACAAAGGGAAAGATACTAATGGAAAACGGGGAGGTGCAATTTAAAACCTCCCACGATGCCCAGGCCGCTGGCGTCGTTGCCATACATCAGGAAGCCTCCATGTTTTCAGAGCTAACAGTGACAGAAAACATATTTATGGGTCACCATATGAGGAAAAAATCAGGAATCCTGGACTGGAAGGCCATGAGAGAGCACACAAGTGAACTCCTGGGGCGCATGGAACTGGATATAAACCCTGATACCTTGATAAAGAACCTGGGTACGGCTCAAAGGCATATGGTGGAAATTGCCAAAGCCCTGTCAGTTGATGCTCAACTTGTGATCATGGACGAACCCACATCCGCCCTCTCTCTCAAGGAAGTCGATGAGCTATATAAAATCATCAGACAACTGAAAGAACAGGGAAAAGCCATTGTCTTCATATCACATAAATTTGATGAAATTTTTGCCATCTGCGACTATTTCACTGTCTTCAGAGATGGCCAGTATATCGGTGAAGGGAAAGTAAAAGAATCGACTGTGGATGACATTGTCAAAATGATGGTGGGCCGTTCATTGAATCAGATGTTCCCGAAAAAAGAAGCGAATATTGGAGAAAAGATTCTGGAAATCAAGAATCTCTCACTCCCGGGATACTTCAAAGACGTTTCCTTTACGCTCCATAAAGGAGAGATCCTTGGATTTTTCGGTCTTGTCGGTGCCGGACGTTCAGAAGTCATGCGTACAGTCTTCGGAATCGATAAAAAGTCGGAAGGAACCATCTTACTCAATGGAAAAGAGATACATATTTCTTCTCCGAGAGTTGCCATGAGTCATGGAATTGCCTATGTACCAGAAGACAGGCAGCAACAGGGAGCCATCCTCGAAATGAGCTTATCCCACAATATAACTCTTCCCCAGATAGACCGTCTGAGTAAATTTGGAATCCTCAGAAAGGATTCTGAAAAGACTGTGACCGAAGAATTCGGGAATAAAATGGAAATTAAGGCAGCGAACTGGAAAGTGAATGCCAATACTCTCTCCGGTGGTAACCAGCAGAAAGTGGTTTTGGCAAAATGGTTGGCAACAAATCCGGAGATTCTCATCCTGGACGAACCAACCAAAGGGATCGATGTCGCCACAAAAGCCGCAGTTCATGAGTTTGTGTCTGAAATGGCATCATCGGGTCTGGCGGTTATCCTCGTATCCTCCGAAATGCCTGAGATCCTTGGCATGGCCGACAGAACGGTTGTCATGCACGAAGGCCGTGTTTCAAGAGTGTTCAGCAGGGAAGAAGCAAACAGTGACAATATGATTTTGGCAGCAACCGGCCACGAAGAAGGGACCTTATGAAAAATAGAATTGAGAAAATATTACAAAACAGAGAGTTGAATTTAGGGTTCCTTATATTCATTCTTTTGATAATTGTGACAATCAGAGCTCCCAAATTTCTAGAACTGAGCAATGTTGAAAGGATTGTCAATGACACGGCGATTTTGATCATGGTGGCCTCAGGCCAATTGCTGGTCATCCTGACAGGAGGAATCGATCTCTCCGTAGGATCAACAATCGCCTTCTCAGGAATGGCCGCCTCTATGATGAATCAATACTATCCGGGAATACCGGTTTATTTGGTCCTCTTGTCGGGGATACTGATCGGGACGGCTCTTGGGGCTTTCAATGGGGTCTGTGTCGCCTTCGGAAAAATACCTCCTGTCATTACCACATTGGGAACCATGAGTATTTTTAGGGGCCTGACTTTCGTTATGAGTAAAGGCCAATGGGTCACAGCCCACGAAATGACAGAATCATTTATGAACATTCCCAAGGGGAGATTTTTTCTTATCCCGAACTTGACAGCATGGGCCATTCTAATATGCATAATCATGTTCTATTTTATTCGCTATACCAGGCATGGACGGGAAATCTATGCGATTGGCGGAAACAAGACGGCGGCCCATTTTGTGGGAGTCAGCGAAAAGAAAGTGAATTTTATGGTGTTTACAATACTGGGAGCCCTCTGCGGTCTTGCCGGTGTCATGTGGACAGCCCGTTATGCCGCGGCTGTGAATGAAACTGCAGCGGGTTTTGAACTGCAGACAGTGGCAGCCTGTGTGTTAGGCGGAGTGAGTATGGCCGGAGGCGCAGGAGCCCTGACAGGAGTCATCATGGGGTCCCTCTTTCTGGGTATCATCAATAATGCCCTTCCGGTTGTCAACTTGTCCCCCTTCTACCAGATGGCCATTCAGGGATTTGTTGTCCTGACGGCCATTGTCGCCAACGTTCTGATGGAACAGAGAAATGAAAAACAACTACTCAACAGGAGAAGGCAGTAATGAATGAGAGATTACAACATGTAAGCCAGGACCGGCTCATCAATGAAACGAATATTAGAGAAATATTGATTGAAATGGTCACCAAATGGGAGTTTATCCTTATTTTGCTTTTCCTGGGAGTCATTATCTTCTTTTCCAATGCCAGCCCCTACTTCCTCGATTATTTCAACATGATGAATACCACCTTCAACTTCATGGAAAAAGCGATTATGGCTCTACCCATGATCTTTGCCATTATGTGCGGTGACATTGATATTTCCATTGCATCGACATTAGCCCTCTCTTCATTCGGCATGGGCCTGGCCTCTTCCATGGGTGCAGGGACACCGGAAATTGTAATCATCGGCTTGAGTATCGGAATAGTCGCCGGAGTCTTTAACGGTCTCCTGGTGACGGGACTTAAGATTCCTGCCATTGCCGTCACATTAGGTAGCCAGTCTCTTTTCAGAGGGATATCCCAGGCTTTCCTTGAAGATAAGGCCTTCACAAAATATCCGGAGAGTTTTGGATATTTTGGTCAGGGCTATGTGGGAGACAGTCTCATACCCTTCGAACTGGTACTCTTTTTGGTCCTGGCTGTAATAATGGGTTTTCTTCTTCATAAAACAGCTTATGGCAGAAAGGTATACGCCATTGGAAACAGCAGTACGGCTGCCAGATTTTCCGGAGTCTCGGTGAACCGCATCCGATTTACCAACCTGGTGCTCAATGGACTATTTGCCGGAATTGCCGCCGTACTACTGACCTCCAGAATTGGTAGTACACGCCCGAATATCGCTGTAGGCTGGGATATGGAGGCCATCACTCTTGTGGTCCTCGGCGGCGTCTCCATCATCGGAGGCAAGGGCAATATTTTTGGAGTCATCATAGCCGTTTTTCTCCTGGGTTACCTGAAGTTTGGTATGGGACTTCTCAATTTTTCTGCAAAATCCATGATCATCACAACGGGTTTTTTACTCATCGCAGCGGTTCTAATTCCTGAAATGCTAAACACAGTAAAAGCCAAAAGGAAACTGAGAAAACAACAGGGATAAACCCGTTAAAAGGAGATTGAAATGAAGCGTTTTGCTTTTAAAATGAAACTGAAACCAGGATATGCAGACGAATATAAGAAAAGACATGATGCACTATGGCCTGAATTGAAAACTTTGATTAAAAGCACAGGAGTTTCGGATTACTCTATCTATCTTGATGAAGAAACCAACACTCTTTTCGGCGTACAGAAGATTGCAGGAGAGTCAGGTTCTCAAGACCTGGGCTCTGATCCTATCGTCCAGAAATGGTGGTCATATATGGCGGATATTATGGAAACAAACCTGGACAATTCTCCTGTTACCATTCCTTTGAAGGAAGTGTTTCACTTAGATTGAAAAAAGAACCAGACCCAGACTGTGATACAAACCTTACGAACAAGCCATTCATTGGGTAAAACAATAAAAATAAAGGGAAGTTCAGTCTGAAAAGAGGGCTTCCCTTTGACTCCGCAATTTCTCCGTGCTAAACTTAATTTATGTAGAGGAGAGAACGCATGAACAAGAAAATCCTGTTTACTTTATTATTTCTTTCTCTGTTTATCGTAATGTCATGTAAAACAGCCCCGGAACCAGTAGAGGAACCGGTTGAAGAAGCCGTCCCTGAAGAGGTTATGGAAGAACCCGTTGTAGAAAGCGGACAAACCCTGACCCCTGTGGTAGAAGTGAAACCGGAAACTCCGGAAGTTCAACCAGTTTCCCGTGAGGAACTGGCTCTGGCACGTCAGGCACTGGAACGGGCTGAAATGGTCGAAGCGTCACGTTTTGCGCCGGACCTCATGGCAAGCGGGTACTCAGATCTTAAAGAAGCTGTAAATCTATCAGAAAGTGATCCGGATGCAGCCCGCCTCTTATTGGCAGGAGTGAAGGAAAAGGCTGAGAAAGCCTTTAACATGGGACGTGACGGCCTCAAGGCTGAAGCCTATGCCTCCCTGGAAAGCATGAAAACAAAACTGTTGGACATCAAGGCTGATAAATACAGTCCCGACCCATACAATCAGGTTTTGGATCAGTTTGCCCTGACAAAAAAGGAAATTGATGCCGAAAATCTCATGGAAGCCAAAAAAGCAATGGCTCTTTCAAAAACAAAAGCCAACAATCTGTATAAGATTCTTGATGAGAACATCCGATGGATTGAGATACTTGAAAGGGATACCGAAACCTACTTGAATGAAGCCGAAGCTGAAGAAGCCTATTTGTGGGCGGATGCTGAATTTAATCAGGCTGGCTATCAGCTTTCACAGGGTATGATCCAATTTCGTCAGTTCGATCTAAAAGGCAGTGAAGCCACCTTGAAAGAAGCAAAATTCAGAGCCAAGAATACCTTGTATCTAACGAGAGTCAGAAAACAGCAGGCTGAAAATGATGCCAGATTGATGCAGGTTCAAATGGAGCTTGAAGAAGCCTCCACACTGAAGATCCAGACAGAAACAGGAGAAATAAAAGAAGCATCTCCCTGGTCCGGAACGGATTATCTGAATCAAAATCCCCTGATGGATGCAAAAGCCGACGATTATGAAACCGAAGATTCTGAACTCGTAGAATATGACCTGACTCAGGTCATCGAAGAGGAAGAAGAAGAGATGATGCCTCCTGAAGAGGGTGTATCCACACTGTTGGAGAAGGCAAAAGTTCTCTGGCAGGAAGCCATTACCGAAAGAAATGCTGGTAACTTTGGAAAATCCAAAGAGCTTCTTTCTCAGGCCGAAGCCTACATCAGTGCCTATAAGGCGAATGCCGTTGGGAAGACCTATACTGTCGTCTATAGAAAAGTGAAGACCGACTGTCTCTGGAGGATATCTGAATACAAAGAGATCTACGATGATCCATTCCTCTGGCCAAAGATTTGGCAGCGGAATCAGAAATCGATCCCTAATCCGGATCTAATATATCCAGGACAGGTATTAATCATACCTCCTGTAGAATAAACAATTTCCAAAAAAACCCCTTAATCTTAAGGGGTTTTTTTGGGGGATGATGAAGATCTAATCAACTACCGGCGTAACTGTCAAAATAGGATTCTAAAGCACCGATAAACTTTTCATTCAGAACCTTTTCCATAGATCTGTAAGCCCGTGCTTCTGCCTCTTGCAAAGAGATGGCTGTTTCACGTTGCTGTTCATCCATTGTGACAACCATATCCCCTTTCTCATTGCGCATTTCCATAAAGAGATTCCATCTGAGATTCTTGTAATCATTATTCAGCAGAACTTCTTCCATAGCGATACGTCCTGTCACAGAGAGCCTGGCAGTTTCTGCTGAAACAGAAAATCCGCGATTGTTTAGGACCTGAGCAACCACATCTCCGACTTTACCGTTTTCATCCCCATCCACTCGAATCATGAAGACCATATTTTCTGCCGTATCTGCATGCAGGGAACGAAGCTCTTCAGGGCTATAGGGGAGCAAGACGGCCCTGGCAAAGGGCTGATAAATGATCTCCAACTGTTCCCTCAAAGCCTGAATTGACCGGTCCATGACAATGGCAGCATCCAGAAAACCGTAGCGTCTCAGGAGGTCCTCCTGACCTTCAGATTGGCTGATAAACAGATTAGCCCTGGTGGCATCCTGATCAATTCTCTGTCGGTAGATGTTTGCGGTTTCCATCCGGTCAATATAGGCGACAACATACACACGCCCTTCTGAACTGGTCCAAGATTCTCCAAAATGAACATTGATAAGGGTCTCATCTGAAAGCTGTGTGATAGACTCATCAGAGGTTGTTTCCATCTGGGATTCAAGGATGGTCTTCCCATCGGAAAGATCCTTGTAACGGGTACTGACAGTACTATCGACCTTAATTGTCGTTCTAAAGATTCTGGCCAATGAAGTCTGACCATTCTGTTTGGCACTCTTTAGAGAAGTCCCCTCGCCGATTTCCACCAAATATTTATCATCAGGATAGACGCTGTGTTTGTCATTGACCC
Source organism: Oceanispirochaeta crateris (assembly GCF_008329965.1). Classification (GTDB taxonomy): domain Bacteria; phylum Spirochaetota; class Spirochaetia; order DSM-2461; family DSM-2461; genus Oceanispirochaeta; species Oceanispirochaeta crateris. The sequence continues at coordinate 3,625,480 of NZ_CP036150.1, read as the reverse complement.
AATCAGGAATTTTTCGTCCACCACTGCCCGAACCACCTGTTGCACAGGAAATCAGCAGTCCTGTAAGAATGATAGCCGTGATGATTTTTTTGAATTTCATTTTATGCTCCCTTTATTCTAATACGAAGGATTCTACAAGATTCAATTCTTCAGCCTGCAGATCCATGACACCCCGGTTGTCTCGGAAAAGAAGGGTGCTGTCATGATAGTATTCCACCGCAACAGTATGTTCTCCCGCGGGGATCTTTATATCTAAAGTATGAGCATAAGCCGGAAAATACTGAGAAGTCCTCAAGTCAGCATTTTCTGTCGCATCTACGGCAACATCCAGCGCAATACCCATCAGAAGCCCCGCCATGGGGCCTGCTTCATTCATTTGATTCTTAGCCGATTCTTTCAAGATTCCTTTGGTCACGGTTCTCAATATGGATTTCCCGATAACCAAAGGCTGTTTTATACGAAAGATTTCTTTTGAGATACTCTCCATCTTTTCGAAGAGTGGAATTTCTTTCACAGGAATTCCATCTAAAACCAGGACGATCCGATTGGCTCTGCTACCCATAAGATCCATCCGAGGATATTCAAATTTAAAATGAAATCCCCCATCGATCCCGGGCATACTCAGAAAATTAAAACCGACATTGGATTTCACATATTCTTCGCTCTGACTGGCAGAAGTAATCATCACAACTCCCGGAAGAGTGGTAAGGTAGAAGGTCTCGGCCAGTTTTCTGGGAGCCATACCAGAAAAAGCAATGACACTCAGATGAGCCATATCCCGGTCCATTGTGAGTTCTGGCAGTTCGTTCAGAGGAAAATCATACAATTGTTTTTGGTTTTTAAAAGCCTGCTCAATGTTGTCTCTCTCTATGCGGGCACTGTCCAGGCTGTTCTCATAACGATACAAAAGCAGTCCCAGATAACGGGCCAGGGCATCATTATAGAATCGTGTTTCAATGGGAGTGATTTCACCCTCCGCCTCATCAGACTGATTGTATTCCTCTATTAGTTTTCGGTATTTGTCTTCCAGTATGTTCAACTTAATATGAATCCTCCGGATTTCCACCAGAGCGGATTCAGGATCACCCAGAGCAATGTAATTCAGTCCTTTAAAGACATTCAGATAAATATCTTCATAGTCCTCACCCCCATAGTCCAAGGCATTATCGTTTAAAATACCCGAAGTCAGCATTTTAGAGATGCTCTTTGTATAGAGTTCCTCAATGCCCCTTTCCGCCTCACTTAAGGCGGCATTACTCTTTTCATACTCACCGGCATAATGATAAAGCATCCCGACATCAAGGTTGTAAAGGACCCGGTCCTTTTCCTTATATGCCTCGTCCCGATACCCTTCAATAATCAAACTGGCAGCGGCAAAATCTCTTTTTGCCAACTGCTCATTCGCCTCCACATACTGATATTGATAGGTCTTAGTACTGGCACAGGAAGCCATGGTCAACATGATCGGGAAAAGGATCAGATATTGTAATTTATTTTGAAATGAGGGCATTCCCTGTCTACCAATTTGACTTTGACTGTTTAATAAACTTCTTTACTTCATTGGATCCAATCCATACTTTTTCATTATTTTCGAGATGGATCAATTCCATGGCGACCTGATACTTGATGACTTTTTCTCCATCCACAGCGTCTGTGATGGATGTGATGACACCCTGAAGCATAAAGTCAGCACCTGTTTCTGAAGCCAAAGCCTTTGCGGTCGCTTCAGTAGCATTGGACTGCTGGTCTTCCCGCTCTTCTCTGACTTCCTGTCGTTCTTCTTTGTTGGCCACAAAACGGATACGGCCGCTGTTTATCAGCTCTTTTTCTATGTCTTTGATGAAAGTCAGAACTTCGATATGTTCAGAGCTCTTGTTACTGACAGTCCCAACGATAAGAACTGGTTTTTCACCGTTTGAAGCCAAAAAATCATCTAACCAAGGGCGCGAAAGGACATCGGCTACAATTTCCTCGGCGGTTAGTCTGGAATCTGTATCATTCCAGCGTCCACTCAAATCAATGACTTCATCGGAAGAAATCCTGCTGACCTTGGTGGAGGCACAACCGGATAATACAAGCAGTATGATGCCCAGGGGAAGTAAGCGTTTCATCATAAAAAAATCTCCTCTCTCATTCGCTGGAACTCCTCAGTAGTTCAGAGGAGTTCCTTCTCAATTATCATGTCTTAATATTTATTTCTTATATTGTAATTCATTTCAATTCATTATCCACCAGGTTTCCTGAATTATCCCTGCCTTTTTTTATATGCTTTTATACAGAGACACTCAACTCTTGAATAAAACCCTCTCATATTTGATAATCCTGCATAAGAGTTTTTACTTTACAATTTCAGGAGTTAATATATATGGAAGAAAAAGGTCAATACGGTGTAGCACTTGTTGGATGTGGAATAGTCGGAGGCGGAACAGCCAGAATCCTGACACAAGACAAAACATTCCTGCAGGAACGTACGGGCATCTCCCTGTACCTGAAATATGTGACAAGCAGAAACTACACCAATGCCAGGTCCATTGGAATTCCAGAAGACCTCTATGAACAGGATTACGACAAAGTTCTTTCAGATCCTGATGTTTTTGTAGTAGTGGAACTCATTGGTGGACTCACCGATGCCAAGAGGATAATCATAGCAGCCCTGGAAGCAGGGAAACATGTTGTGACCGCCAACAAAGCCCTTATGGCTCATTATGGACCGGAGCTATTTGCTCTGGCACGGAAAAAGAATGTGACCATAGGCTTCGAGGCCAGCTGCGGCGGCGGAATTCCTATCGTAAAAGTAATCACAGACGGTCTGTTGGCAAATAAAATCGAAGCGATGTACGGCATTGTCAATGGAACCTGTAACCATATCCTTACAGAAATGACCGAAAAAGGAGAGAGCTACCAGCAAGCCCTCAAATCGGCACAGGAAGCAGGACTTGCCGAAGCCGACCCCACACTGGATGTTACCGGTATGGACTCGGTTCATAAGCTCACCATTCTCGGGTCCCTCGCCTTTGGAGAAAGGGTAGACCTGGATTCCATCCCCGTAACAGGAATCGACACCCTGGATCTTTATGATATTGAGTCGGGAAAAGAACTGGGATACATCATGAAGCTGTTAGCCATAGGACAGAAAACAGACAAGGGTCTTGCCTTGAGTGTTGCTCCGGCATTTGTTCATACTGTTCATCCACTGGCCAGAATTTCCGGAGCCTTTAATGCGGTCAGTATTTACGGCCATGCCGTAGGCCATACCATGTATATGGGACGGGGTGCCGGTAGCTCTCCCACGGCCTCCGCAGTTGTCTCTGATATCATTGCCACTGCTCTGGGAATCACATCCAAAGCGTTCGAAACGCTCAATTTGTGGCCAGATAGGACCCAGAAAGCCAGGCAGCTGGCTCCAGAAGACCTGATAAGCCGCTATTACCTGAGATTCATGGTCAAGGACAGACCCGGAACTGTGGCTCGTATCAGTTCAATCCTAAGCAGCAATGGAATCAGCATCACGTCACTCCTTCAGAAAGAAGAAGCCAAAGATAACATTCCTCTGGTTATGACAACTCATGAAGCCAGAGCCGGAGCAGTGACCCAGGCCTTAAAAGAAATCGAAAATCTGGAAGAGACCGTCAGTGCTCCCATATTCATACGTATTATAGAAGAGCATCCAGAATCATTCCTCTAAGGAGCCATGATGATGAGAGAAGAAATCAATTCGGGCCAGCTTGAAAGACTCCTGAATGAAGAAAACGGAATTCTCTCTGGGAAAGATTTTATTCTCAGACTGACATCCTATATGAACCAGGAAATGACCCTGAGGAAGGAAGAAACCTCCTCCCTGGATCGCAAAGAGGACAATAGAAGACTGTGCTATCTTTCTGCTGAATTTCTGACAGGTAGATTGCTCCACCAGAATCTATTGGCTTTGGGAATCCTGGACAGGGTAAAGGAACTGGCCTCCCGGCATAATCTGAACCTGACCGACGTCCTTGAAGAAGAATGTGACCCGGGCCTGGGAAACGGTGGGCTAGGTCGCCTGGCATCCTGTTTTCTTGACTCTCTTGTCCATCTGGATCTCCCTGCCACGGGATATGGTATTTGCTACCGCTTTGGCTTGTTCAAGCAAAGCCTGCAGGATGAAAGACAGAAGGAACAGCCTGATAACTGGCGACATGAAGACCTCTGGGGACAGGAGAATAGAAGTAAATGTTACCGGATTCCCTTTGGAGGATCTGTGGACATCAGCTGTAATGAATCTGGAGAATTGAAATTTAAACTTATTCCAGAATTTGAAATTCTTGCCATCTCGGTGGACTATCCTGTTTCTTCCACATACAACAATCGTGTCCAGCCCCTGAGACTCTGGAAATCCGAGGCCCCCGAGGGGTTTGATCTGGATCTCTTTAATCGTGGAGATCATGGAAAAGCCTGGAAGCAGATCAATACAGCAGAGTCTCTCACTGCTGTTCTCTACCCGGGTGATGAAGCAGAATCGGGAAAAAAACTCCGCCTCAAACAACAGTATTTTTTCGTGTCAGCCTCCCTGCAGGACATGATGGCAGAATTCAGAGAAACTCATGATCCCCATTGGACTGCCTTTCCTGATAAATATGTGATACAGCTGAATGACACCCACCCAGTACTGGCTATCCCGGAACTGATGAGACTCTTTCTGGATCAGGAAGGATTGTCCTGGGAGGAAGCGTGGAACATCTGCACAAGGGTTTTTGCCTACACCAACCATACCGTCCTGGAAGAAGCTCTTGAGAAATGGCCTGTCAGTTCTTTGAGAGAGCTCCTACCCCGCATTATGCTGATAATAGAGGAGATCCAAAGGCGTTTGGAAGAAGAATCCGGAACTCCTTCTATCATACAGAATGAGTATGTTCATATGGCGGCCCTGGCTGTTTATGGAAGTTTTTCGGTGAATGGAGTGGCCGCCCTCCATTCCAGACTCCTGACCGAAACGGTTCTAAAAGACTGGTATATCCGTTTCCCCCAACGCTTTAACAACAAGACAAATGGAATAACCCACCGCCGTTGGCTGATGCAGTGCAATCCGGCCCTCACGAACCTCATCAATGATCTCATAGGCAATGAGTGGCAAAGGAAACCGCATCTTCTCAGCGGTCTCAATCAATATAAAGATGATTCATCTGTCCTGGAAAGATTGGGCCGCATAAAACAGGGGAACAAGGAACTCTTCAACCGGTGGATTCACATGGAGAAGGGCTTAAACTGCCCCCCTCATTACCTTTTTGATTTTCAAGTAAAACGCATCCATGAATATAAAAGACAGCTCCTCAACATACTCTCTATCCTGCAAAAATACAGAGCTCTCAAAAATAATCCTGATATTCAGGAAATACCCCACCTCTTCCTTATGGGAGGCAAGGCTGCCCCAGGATATTACATGGCCAAGGAGATCATTCATCTGGCTTGCCGCTGTTCTTCAGTCATTAACAATGATCCCCTATGCCGGGACAAATTACAGCTCCTGTTCCTTCCAGGGTACAATGTGACCATGGGGGAGAAAATATTCCCTGCGTCAGAACTGTCCCAGCAGATATCAACGGCCGGCAAGGAAGCTTCCGGAACAGGAAATATGAAGTTTATGATGAATGGAGCGCTGACTCTAGGCACCATGGACGGAGCCAATATTGAGATTTTCAAAGCATCCGGCAAGGAAAATAATATCCCCTTTGGAATGAGTTCCGAAGAGGTCGTTCATTACAGAAAGGAATACAACCCTAAAACTTTCATAGAAGGAAATCAGGAAATAAAGGCTCTTTTTCAGGAAATAGAAAACGGACTTCTGGGTAATCCAGACGAATTCAGAGACCTTCTGGAACATCTATTTAAAGAAGATCCCTATCTTGTACTGCCAGAACTGGAGGCCCACACGGCAGCCATAAGCAAAGGAGAAAGGCTCTACTCGGACAAACAGAACTGGTTGCAGAAAAGCCTTATGAATATTGCGTCTTCGGGGATTTTTTCATCAGATAGAACCATAGGCGAATATGCCTCGGATATATGGAAACTCTCAGCCCGTAAAGCGGACTAACCAGGGATCTGCCAACTGAAACAGGATTACCAGGAATAAAGCAGGCATGAAGTTGGCGGTTTTAATCTTCTTCAAATGGAGAAGATTAATCCCAATCATAATGACAAGCAATCCTCCCACAGCCGAAACAGCATCGATCATGGGCTGCTCAACATAGGGTGCCACATAAGTGGAGAGGATTGTCAAAGCTCCCTGGACAACCAAAACTGAAACAGCGGAAAAAGCAACACCGACTCCCATGACAGCAGACAGCAAAACGGCAACAGATCCATCCATAACCGATTTGAGCAGCAGCAGCTGATAGTCTTTATCAATTCCTGCTTTGAAAGAGCCCACAATGGTCATGGCCCCCACACAAAACAGGACACTAGCATCTAAAAACCCAAGAGCGAACTGTCCTTTTCCCATTGAACTTGGAAGCTTGGACTTCATCCATTCACCAAAACGCAAAACCATGTCTTCAACACCAATCCAGGTACCGAGAAGCCCCCCCAAAACGAGAGAAAAGACCATGTAAAGGGCATTGCATGGCTCTTGTGCCATTGTCATTCCCAAAACGAAGGTAAAGATGCCCAGAGCAGTAAAGACTGTCTGCTCATACTTATCATGAATTCTGCCCTTGAGAACAAGGCCGAGGAGTGAGCCGAAGAGAACGGCTAGGGCATTAATGACTGTTGCGATCATGAGATGATAATATCGGATTGGCTGATGAATGAACAGTCATTTCAGATCTTTCTAAAACTTATGCACCTTTGAGCCGACAATCATAAGGAGCAGCGTGTAACCCACGTTGAGCACTACAGGAGGTGTACAATCAATGTACAAAGAAACAACTATCACACAGGCACATCAAGCACCGGAACCCCCCATTCAGGAAACCTATGCCGATAAGATATACTGCGCCAACTGCATACACTGTAAACTCATCCGCTCCAGTACCGGCAACAATGATCAATACCAGCTTAGGGTCCGCTGCGATGCGGGGAAATGGAAAAAGAAGTTGGGTGAGGAAAAATTCTACAAGTATTTTACTGTGGCGCGCAGGAGTACCGAAGACTGTGACCTGTATGAACCCATGGGGGATACAAAAACTTTTTTGAAAGAACTCAAAAAGACCCTCCCCATCAAGGATGAAGTTTACATTCTATCCTGAATGAGCCGTCTGTGCTGGTCTGACTTGAAAAGCCAGTCTCTGTAGAGTATTATGATCCTCATCATAATGAGGGAAATAATGCGAAAAAAAATCATTTATACAATAATACTGATATCAGTACTGCTCTCCTGTCAGTCGGTTCCCCGGGGAGTCGACCCGACATGGTCTGAAGAGATGTTTTTCAAACAGGCTCAGGAAGCTGTGGATAATAACAAGACGGCGACAGCCCTGTTTTATTACGAAGTATTCTTGATCCGGTATCCCGAAAGCCATGCAAGAGTGATCGCTGCGGAATATGAGAGAGCCATACTTCATAAAAAAATGGGTGCCGAAGATCTGGCAATTCAGGGTTTGAAGAAAGTCCTGGATCAATATGAAACCAGCAGTTACGTCATCCTTTTTCCACCTCGCTATAGGGTCCTGGCAGAAAAAGTACTAGCAGAACTTGAAGGCAAACCGATGGAAGAAGTTGATCCGGACAAGTATCCCGCCAGAAAGGTACCAGAAGGCAATGATTCCCGTCCTGCACGATAAATAAAAAAACGGTTTTCCATGGAAAACCGTTTTTTTTAATACTCCGAAGGAAGAAGAATGGGGTAAATGGAGATCCCGAGATCAGCCGCTTCCAGGTACACCATTTCCTTGGTAATTTCTCCTACAGGCTCCTCATGAGGAGGAGCATCACCCACCTGGATGATGATACGGTGATCTGCGGTCCATTCATAATTGGAAATGCCGCTGAAGATTCCCTCATAAACCGCTTCTGGAATATCTCGTCCCCCGGAAACAGTGATCCGATCAAGATGCCACTGCACCTTATCCATATCTGTTTGAAAGGGTATTTCTTTTGTCAAATAGGCTTCTTTGTAATCCCGGTATAGAACAATTCCGATCCGGAAGGATTCAAACCCCTCAATATGAGTCTTCACCAGAGGGACAAGTTTCTTCTGAATAAAATTGATGTCATTTTTCATGCTGACCGTGGAATCCACCACAAGAACAATATCGATGCTACCGCTTTCCACGGAGGTAATGATACGGCCGATTTTATCGACGGCATCATCACCGTCATCGGCACGGATAAATTCCCCCCCTGTCATAAGGGCAGCTTCTTCCATGATGTCTTCCAGCTCTTTATCCGCCACTTCGGGAATCACCGCAGGGGGGAGCTCTTTGATCCTTGTTGAAAGGATAAAAGGATTATCACTATAAACACCTGAATAATCAGCATAAGCCTTGGAAAAGGCACGGATGTTGAGCCAGGTCCCCTGACGGATATCTAATTGGCCTTCACGGCTCCATGCGTACCCATAAGTCAGCTGAAGAGGGACATAGATATGAAAAGCCATGTCCTCTATGAGTTCATTATATTCAGGGCTGGAATCGATGAGATAGAACATATTTCTATCCTTGGGGAGCAGCTCGCCATTCAGCATCCTAGGTTCGTCCCCATTAATATCGTTATACTCATAGGCCCTAAGAGCAAAGGAATCTCTCAGTTTTTCCGGATCCGCCGTAGATTCTGTCAGGAGTATAGAATTCATGCCCGGTTTTTGCCTGACCCAAAGGTGAAATCCTTCACCTGCCACCATATCGATATAAACATCACCCGGCTCAATGGTCAATTCCTGAGAAGACAGGACGGCCAGGGCAGCAGTGAACAAGAATGTAAAAACAGCTATACCTTTTCTCATGTTATATTTATCGGCTTTTTCTGCTCCTTCATGACGAGATTTTTTGAATCAGGGCATCATTCCTGCCCGTTATGGTTTCATGAAACACCGCAAGATGGAAAAAAGGAAAACATGCAGGACCTATGGACTTTTAACCCTGCTCTTCTCCATTGGGTGCTCGGCCTGTTCTCTTCAATGTAAAGAAGAATTTCTACTGGAACCGGACCTTTCCCCTCCCCGACTTCTTGAAATTTATCCCACTGACAGTCCTCAGGTCTCGATCCTCTTCGATGAGCCGGTGAAGGCCCAAAATGAAACGATTACACTGGATTCGGGAGACCCGGCTTTGCTGACCGTCAAAGATGAAAAGACACTGACCTTAGTCCCCCAAAAGTCCCTCATACCGGGCAGACAATATAAGGCATCCATAAGCGTGGAAGATCTCGGAGGCAACAGCTGCCGATTTGTCCTTCTCTTCTGGGGATGGAATCCCCGTGTTCCCGACCTTCTGATCAACGAATTTAATCCTGAAGGCTCTGACAGCAACCCCGACTGCATCGAACTCTATGCCCGTTCAGAGGGGAATACCGCCGGTATGTGCCTGTACTACGGAACTCGAAGATTTTACGAATACCGCTATGTTTTTCCGGATTTGGAATTAAATGAAGGGGATTATGTGATAATCCACTGCCGTCGTGAATTTCTGACTCAGGAGATCTCCGAAAATATGGATATGACTGCTTCGGGAGGAAAGCTCAGTTCTGATGAAGCCTGGGACCTCTGGTTCCCTGAAGATTCGGGCCTTTCGGGTGCGAACGGCATCCTGACGCTATACAACGCCCCGGATGGTGTGCTTCTAGATGGTGTTGTGTACTCGGATCGGGACCCCGACCCGGAAAATGATTATTTAGGCTGGACCAGCCGAACCTTTGACGCAGCTGCCGACCTCTATGAATCGGGAGCCTGGGAGTTTAGCAATGAATCCATCTCCCCAAAAGAAGCCATTCCCTCCCACTATACGACCGCAACCAGGTCCTTATGCAGAAACAGTACTTCATTTGACTCAAACAGTAATGCTGACTGGCACACAGTACCAACCAGCTCAAAAAGTTTTGGAGGGGTCAATACAGACGAAGAGTTTGTCCCTTCGTCGTAATGAAAGAGAGACTCAGAGAAGGCTTTTGAACATTTCTTCGATAGTATCCCGGGGTATAACACCAACATTTTGCTTAACAATTTCACCCTTATTAAAGACCATCAGGGTGGGAATGCTTTGTATATTATACCGTCCTGAGAATTCGGGGGCATCATCTACATTGGCTTTACAAACCTTGAGTTTACCCGCATATTCTTCGGCAATCTCAGCCACAAGGGGGCTAAGCATCTTACAGGGAACACACCATTCTGCCCAGAAATCGATAAGAACCGGAATTTCTGATTTCAATACTTCCTGCTCGAATGTCTCATCAGTAATAATTACTTCTGACATATAATTATCTCCTTTTTAAATCTTTCAGTCTAAAATCATTTATTATATTTTCAACATAATTATAGGCAATTTCAACACTTTCGTCCATTAATCCGCGATCCTGACATTCTAAGAGGATTTGATGCAACTCGTGGAGGAAAAAAGAAGCTCTTTTAATGCATTCCTGTGATTCCCTAAAGAGCTCTTTCGTGTACTTCCCTTTCTGGTTGAGTAAAAAAAGATATCTGTCTAAATCAGGCGGAACGGCATCTCCACCTACGGTGGTCATCCTATAAAGCCTATTTTCAAGGTTATAACTGACTGTAGAGGAGTGAACTTTTCTAATAAAGGATGAAATAGTAGTCCAATACTCATGGTCCAGAACTTTCAGAGCTCCATATAGCTTTTTGACCTCAATGGAGGCATCGTCATGGAGAACGATTTCGGGATAAGATTCTATTTTCTTTTCCAGTTCTTCCAAAATCCTGTCGGCAAAGCCTTTGACAGGACGTTCCACGGCTACTACGGGTCTCTGGGAACGGGCTTTTTGCGCTTCCCCTTCCCGAATGAGTCCTTGCAGGTATCCAATCTCGTCTCTTATAAAACGAGTCAGATCCACCCGGGCATGCAGAGCTTCTATATACCGGTCTTCAAAGGCTGATTTTTCATCAATAGAAGTCATATAGCTGATGATGTAGTCATCATATGTTTTGCGAAGCCGAACCAGAGCTGCATCTACTTCTTTTGACGTCAGCCTGTCCTTCTTTTTACGTTTAAACATTTCCTCATTATCAGCTATCCTGGCGTTACTGGTCAATGTAATGCCTAAAAATCAACAGAATTGATCAACAATTCAGCGACCTTAGATCCTCAAATTGTAGAGAGAAAAAAGCTAGTATTCCAAATGCTTATATAAATCTATTCAATTTAAAACTCCCGGAGAAGGATCACAAGAACTCCGGGACCTTATTTTCAGAGAAGAAGACCTAAGACATCATACTTTTCTTGTGACTTCTGCATTGGATATTTTTTCATAGAACTTCACAATGCTGGCATGATCTTCTACGCCGCAGCCATCCTGTTTTATGGCCTGCATGATCTCCATGGCCTGAGCGGCCAGAGGAAGAGGAGCCCCGACGGCTCTGGAAGTTTCCAGTGCATTGGCCATATCCTTGATGTGCAGATCTATCCTGAATCCGGGCTTAAAATTTCGATCCATCATCATCGGTGCTTTTGCATCCATGACAGTGCTTCCAGCCAAACCGCCTCTGATGGCCTGATAGACGAGTTCGGGATCTACTCCGGCCTTCTTGGCCAGGATCATAGCTTCCGAAACGGCTGCTATGTTGAGGGCGACAACAACCTGATTACACAGTTTCGTCGTGTTGCCTGCACCAATTTTTCCAACATAAACAACAGAACCCGCCATAACATCCAGGATCTCTTTGAACTTGTCAAAGACCTCTTTTTTACCACCCACCATGACAGCAATGGTTCCATCGATTGCCTTGGGTTCTCCACCAGAAACAGGGGCATCCAGCATATCCATCCCCTTCGCAGCCAATCCGGCTGCAACTTCCTGAGATGCTCCGGGGGAAATAGAACTCATATCGATGAGGACCTTGCCCGGAGCAGCAGATTCAATCAAACCATGTTCTCCCAAAGCCACTGTTTTTACATGGGGAGAATTAGGAAGCATGGTGATAATCAAGTCTGTTTGAGAGGCAATTTCTGCGGCTGTGTGGGCAGAACCAGCACCTGCTGCAACTAACTCTTCAACCGCGGTTTTATTCATATCTAAAACAATGAGTTTATGACCCGCTTTAAGCAGGTTTTTCGCCATGGGTCTCCCCATAATTCCAAGCCCAATGAATCCAATTTTCATACTACTTACTCCTTCCTGTCGTTTAGACACTGATATGGAGAGGGAAGACACAAAGGACCTCCCCTACCAGTACTCTGTATTCATTGAACCATACAGAAAGGCTGAAAGATATGTTCGGATAGTATCAAAAGGAATCCTACTTTTGTGCATCCTGCACATAGTGCATAATAGAATCAGGACTCCGTTAGAAAGGAATCAAAACTGGATAATCTTTAAAAAAATCATCAAATACAGGGGAAACATAAAAAGGTAGGCCCCATAGGTAGCAAGAATGGACAAAGCCGTTTCTTCTTCATTTCTTCCCGCCGTTTTTGTCATTATAGAAAAATTGGCAGGAGGAGGAATGAGGGCTTCCATGAAGAGAATAAGCAAGATGGCTGGAGCCAGATTCGATATGAATGGAACATGTTTCAGCAGGAGAAGGAAGCTAACAGGCAAGGCCAGATATCGTACGAACATGGGGGTCAAGGCAAATTTGAGATCTTCCTTAGAAAATGACTTTGAAAATTCCAAGTCTCCCACCATGGCTCCCAACACCAGTAAAATCAAAGGAGAGGTCACCGAGCCTAGAGTCTTTAAACCTCCATGTATGTAATGAAAAGGAAGTGAATAATTGTTGATAAGCGGCCCGGAACCCAAGAGACACAAGGTAAAGCCGATGAGGATTCCCAGAACCGGAGGTGTTAGAAACTGTTTGAACCGTATTTTCTCGGTAGATCCGGTAACCAGAGAATTTCCAAGGCTCCATAAGAGCGGACTATAGGTCAGTAAAAAGGAGCCTATGTAAAGATAAGGTAAAGAAGAACCAAAATATTCTTTAAACCCCGGAATTGTTACCATTAGAATATCAACCAGAGCCAACGGGATATAACCTGCATTCCCAAAACTACTGAGAGCCAGATAAACTTTTCTGGAAGACTTCGGGATACGGAAGACTCTGGCAAAAAATAAACTTAGGAGAAAAGACAAACCTATAACAATAAAAGTATACAAGGGAAAAAAAGCCCCGGAAATCAAATCAGACCGATTTAAAGAGGACATACGGGTAATAAACATGGCTGGAAGAGTCACTTTTACAAGTAATAGACTGATGGAAGAAAAAACATCCTTATTCCAGTGGGCATGCCGGCGCAGTATGAAACCGATGCTCCCTAATAGAAAGATCTGAATCAGCGAGTACAGCACAGGAAGGAAATACTGGGTCATTTAATTTATCCTTTTGCCTTCTGAGGCCAAGAGCATTAGCATCCATTTTTCAGAGATTTTTCATTAATAGCAATATGTATGACTTTTTTTGTTACAAGATCCCTTTATGCAACTCTTTCAAGCCCAATTGGACTGTGAATATTTTTATCTTTTGTCCAGGTAATATGCCAGCTCATTTAGGAACTCCCTATCGGATCCAATAAGCAGAGGATCGATATTCAAGGAGTTCTTCAATTTATTCAACCTGAAGGTTATGGTATTCCTATGAACATGAAGATCCTTACTGGTACTTACAATGTTGTAGTTATTGGCAGCCAGCGCCTTAATGGTCTCCACCATGACCAGCTTCTCATCCCCTTGGAAGAGTGTGAGGAATACTGAGAAAATATCATTATAAAATTTCATAGTCATTGAATTACGGATGTAGTCCTGGATGTGATCCAGAAAAAAAACGGCCCTATTTTTCTGTCTCTGATGAGGATAAAAAGCAATATGCTGAGCATGATGATAAGAGGTCCGAAACATATCCAATCGGGTTTGTAGACTTCCTACGTAATATTGAAGATCATGATCTTCCAGAACGACGGAGAGCTTTTCTTCCAAATCCCAAATAAATTTGAAGATCTGATCCTTATAGTCCCGAATGCCCTCATTTACCCGATTATCCAGGTTTTTCAATATGATTAGATCGTCATTCCTACCCTTGATGGCAATGCCCTTCCTGTTGGCTTCATTTTCAAAAGCCAGACTTCTCATAATTTTGTCTCTGTCTATTCTGGAAGAATAGCGGACAATAATGACAACGGCTAATTGCGGACTCACATTGCTATAACGTTCATGAAGTCTCTTCGCATCTTCCACATTAAATTCTTCTTCAAAAAGGATATAATGAAGGAATTTTTCAGCATCTCCTAATGACCTCTGTGTCATGGACATCTTTAAATCATAGGCGAGCATGGTTTCCATTGTTGTCTTCACAAAACCAGCAAAATTTTTAACATTGTCAGGATCTCCTGAGACGCAAATAACACCGATATGTTTGCCCTGGTGATCTATAAACATATTGATCCCTGGTTTTGTGCCTATGAAATGATCCTCTTCTGTAACCACTCCATTCTGTATTTGACCGGAAAGTAGACCATGAGCCACCTCATGAAAATCGCCGATTCGGCTGCTATCTTTACTGGCGATGATAACGCCTTCATGATTCATAATATTTACATTGTATGGGAGATTCTTTACGGTTTTCTGAATAAACTGCTGAGCAAACTCAGGAGTCAATATTGCCATAATTCCTCCTTATAATATGCAAATAACAGAGTCAAATTATCATGGCGTGATCTCTGTGTAAACACAGAGAAAAACTGTCATCATTAAAAAAGCCGGCCCATTGTTCCCGGACCGGCTTCACTTATATCATTTATTTTATAACTGTTTTACCTCATTTTTTACGAGGATAAGGCCAAGCCGCAATGCCTCCCTCCAAGACAGAGACATTGGTATATCCATGAGCCCGTAAGATACAGGAGGCTTCATACCCCCGTAAGGAGATCTTACAATATGTCACAATCTCAGCATCCTTGTTCTGAGGAAGTTTGGACAAATTGGAACGTAGGGCTCCCAGAGGAATTAGGACTTCACCAATACCAAGCTCCATCTGTTCAAACTCATCAGGGCCTCTTAGGTCCAAAATGAAAGGCGCCTTGCCACTGTCAATCTTTGCCTTCAATTCTACCGGCGAGATCCCATTCATCTGATGCTGCCATTTATTTTCCAGAAGATGAACGGCTGCAATAAAGTTATCAATAGCCGGTGAAAATGGAGGCGCGTAGGGTAAATCCAGATTGACCATTTCAGAGATGCATAACCTTCCATGGAGAGCCATAGCCGCCATAGCAACTCTTTTTGACACATCTCCTGTGCCTACAGCCTGCATTCCTAAAAATCTTCCGGTTGATTTAGCGGCAATCAGTTTAATAATAAGTGGAGAGGCACCCATGAATCCGGGCTTATCCGGAGCCGCATGAACAGCTGTGATGATATTTTGAAAACCTTCTCTCTCCGCTATCTTCTGAGACAAGCCGGTACTCCCTGCCGTAAAATCAAAGACTTTACAGATTCCTGTTCCAATGACCCCGTTATACTCCTCAGAATTTCCTCTCACTACATTCTGTGCAACCACACGTCCCTGTAAGTTGGCAGCATCACCCATGGGAAAATGCTGTTTATTGTGAGTAATGAGGTTGGTTACTTCCGTACAGTCCCCTGCTGCATAGATGAAAGGATCTGAAGTCTGCATAAAACGATTTACCTGAATACCCTTGGAGTCGCCTACTTTCAAACCGGCATTTAAAGCCAGACTGCTGTTGGGTTTAACACCAATAGAAATAACAGCATTGTCACAGGAAATAACTTCTCCTGAGGAGATCTCAACCCCTTTCAACTTTCCATTCTCACCTAAAAATTTGGTGACTCCTTTTCCGGTAATCACACTGACACCCTTGGAACACATGTGATTCTCGACAAGTTTAGCCATTTCCCAATCCAGAAATGGAAGAATCTGGTCCTGCATTTCAATGACGGTTGTATCAATTCCGGCCAATTGAAAGGCCTCACAGGTTTCGATGCCTATGAGACCACCACCGACTATGACAGCCTTTTTAGCCTTCTTGCTGACAACCAGGTCTTTGAGTGTGACCGCATCTTCCATACTCTGGAGTGTATGAATCCCATCCAGATCTATCCCTGGGATGGGAGGAACAACCGGAGAAGCTCCTGTTGCAATGACAAGCTTGTCATATGAGATTTCTTCTTCTTTACCTGTGGGAATGTTTTTTACAAGCAACTTTTTTCCGGTTCTGTCGATGCTCATGGCTTCTGTTTCAATCAGAGCCGTTATATTTTTGACCTTTGAAAAGAACTGGGGATCCCTGGCGACCCCAGTGGGTGTGGCAATCAAGGCTCCTGGATCATCAAATACCCCCCCGACGAAGTAGGGATATCCACAGGAAGCCATGCTGAGATATTTTCCTTTCTGGATCATTATAATTTCAGCTTGTTCATCAAGCCTTCTAATCTTAGAAGCTACTTTTGGACCGGCTGCTGAACCACCGATAACGACGTATTTCTGGGCCATACTCTCTCCTCATATTGAACTATGGTTCATATTAACAAGTCTGTGCTAAGCCTGTAAAGAGAGTTTTTGTGAACTATTGTGTAAAATCAAGAATAAAAATAAGATATGGACTATGGGTAGAAATGAAATTGTCAGATCTGTAAATTCTCCACCAAGGTTTTTTCGCTTTAATGCCGAAGATTCTCCCACCAGTCAGAAAAAACCTATTGAACTGCATCTGGATGAATATGAAGCATTGAGGTTGGCAGACAAATTGAACTACGACCACAAAGATGCCAGCAGGATTATGAATATATCCCGTCCCACATTCACCAGGCTTCTGAATCGGGCTCGAAAAAAAGCGGCCGACTTCCTCACCGATGGCGGTCCTCTTGAAATAGCGGGAGGGAGAATCTTATTTGCTTCCAACGTGTATTGCTGCAAAACATGTCACAGGCCCTTCCAGGTAGAACCGGGGGAGGCCATTTCATGCCCACGCTGCAATGGGAACCAGGTGATCAAGGCTCAACCATCCTGCCAGCATGACTGCCGATGTTGCGAAGAGTCTGACGCCTAGGAAAAATGGCCCTTCTTCCACCATCTCTGAGCTTGGCCGAGGTTGTCAGTCCATTTTTATCTGATATTTACAAGCCTTCACTGCTGAACTATTCTATACCCATGAAAACTACAAAATTTATAATAACACTCATGCTAATGAATCTTTCATTGATGTGGGCAGGAGGAGCCCAGGACAGCTCCATACCCTCCAAGAACGAAACGATTGAGACCTCTATAACAATTCAGGACTCCCTAGGAAGAACAGTCGTTCTGCCGGGAGTTCCCGAAAGGATTGTTCAGGCAGGATCATCGGCTTTCCTTGTAAATGATGCCTTATTCCTCTTTCCTGAAGCCAGAGAACGTGTTGTAGGTATGGCCGATGGAAATCAGGGTCGAGGGAATTTTCTTCCCATCGTCGATCCCTCATACGATGAAAAAATTATTTTTCCACGGACAATCAACATAGAAGAGATTCTGTCTGCGTCGCCGGATCTGGTAATCATGAAAGATTTTCTGTTCAGCAAATATGACAAAGAGTTCCAGAAAGTTGGCTTACCTGTCATCTATATGGACCTGGAATCCCCAGAAGCCTGGGAGAGGGATCTTGCAATTTTAGGCCAGATCTTTGGCAATCCCCAAAGGGCAATGGATCTGCAGAATCTATTCTCTGAATACACAATGAACGTTGTGAATCCTCTAGAAGGGTTAAAGAGTGAAGATAGGAAGAAAAGCCTGATCCTCTACTATTCAGAAAAGGATGGGACCGGAGCATTTCAGGTTCCCCCTCTTACATTTATCCAGACAAAGATGCTCGAAATGACAGGATCAGATCCTGTTTGGACCGATGCAGATATGGGAACACGATGGACAACAGTTGGATTTGAACAGATAGCCGCCTGGAATCCTGATCAGATTTTTCTCATCTCCTATAGGACGCCTGTCTCCGAAGTTCTCAATATCATGAAAGAGAATCCCTACTGGATGGAACTGAGCGTGAATCAGGGAGGGGAGATCCATCCTTTCCCCATGGATTTTCATAGCTGGGACCAGCCGGATCCCCGCTGGCTCCTGGGACTGCAATGGATGGCGTTTGTGTCTCATAATGAGATTTTTCCCGAAACAGACATGAATCTTAAGGCTCAACAATTCTTTGCCGATTTCTACGATATCTCAGAAGAAGATTACAGCAACAAAATTTATCCTATAGTAGAAGGGCTAGAATAGAACCGTGGGGGAAAAAAAGCCTGTATGGGTAAAAAATATCCTCCTCATACTGCTCCTGGTGGTTCTGGTCTTCGGATCGCTGCTTCTGGGACGCTATCCAAAGCCGGGGTTCATAGGATTGGATGAGGCTATCAGGAATCCTATTGCCTGGAATATTATCCTAAACCTGAGGCTTCCCCGCATTATAGCAGCTGTAATTCTCGGCAGCACACTGGCATTGACAGGCTTGGTCTTTCAAACAATTCTTGGCAACCCTCTTGTGGAACCGGGGATTCTGGGCGTGTCTCAAGGGGCGGCCTTTGGGGCAGGACTAATGATTGTCCTCAATGTAAAAAGTCCTCTGGCCCTTCCCTTCTCGGCAGCTCTATTCTCTTTGCTGGCTTTGGGATTGGCTTGGTCTCTGGCCAAAGCCATCCGCTTTGGCGGATGGATCATTCGCCTCATTTTATCAGGAATTATAGTATCAGCGGTGTTCTCATCGGGCCTGGGTATTTTAAAATATCTGGCAGACCCCAGAAGCCAACTACAGGAGATAACCTTCTGGATGATGGGTGGACTCTCGGGGATTGGTTGGACTGAATTAAAATATTTGATTCCCTTTACTGTCCCGGTCCTTATTCTAATTTTCATATTAAGATGGCGGCTGAATCTTCTTTCCATGGGAGACAGAACAGCTCACTCTCTGGGTATATCTCCGATCCTGGAAAAAAACATTTTCCTCTTTATGGCTGTACTGGCAACGGCGGCAGTAGTCTCGTACTGTGGAATCATTGGTTGGATCGGTTTGATCATTCCTCATATAGCCAGAAGAGTCGCCGGCAGCGACACGGCAAAATCCGTTCCGACAGCTCTTATTACTGGCGGTATTTTCGCCCTAATCAGCGATGATACAGCCAGGACCATCAGCACGGGAGAGATTCCCTTGGGAATTCTGACCTCACTAGCGGGAGCCCTGATCTTCACTCTCCTCATGGTTTTTTCACCTCTCAGGAGACATTTATGAGAGGGCTTACATGAAAAAGATCATAGAATTCAGGAATGTCAGATTTCATTGGCATTCTAAAAACCCACCTCTTTTTCCCTCATTGAACATGCAGGTCCCCGAAGGCAGGGCCACAGCTTTGTTGGGCCCCAACGGAGCTGGAAAGACAACCATTATGGACCTCGCTCTCGGTTGGCGTTCTCCTCAAAGTGGTGAGGTTCTGCTTCAGAATCATCCAATTATGCGTTGGAATTCCAAAAATAGAGGACAATTTATGGCCCTGGTTCCTCAAGACGAAGTCGTTCAATTTGATTATTCAGTTCTTGAATACATTCTATTGGGTCGGGTTCCCTATCTCCCCCCCCTGGGGACACCGGGAGCTAAGGATGAAGCAATCGCCAGAGACGCCCTAAGTGAGGCGGGTATTGACCACCTTGTTGATAGAAAAGTATCACGCTTAAGCGGAGGAGAAAAGCAGTTGGTTCTATTGGCCAGAGCTTTGACACAGCAGCCCGAACTCCTACTCCTGGATGAACCGGCATCCCACCTCGACCTTCAAAACAGAGAGAAAATACTCAAAATACTAAGGACCTTAAAAGAAAAAGGAATAAGCCTATTTTTTACGTCCCATGACCCGGAACTCGTACTTAGACTGGCAGATCATGCCATCCTTCTTAAGAATGGTTCGGTGATTCATTCGGGACCTTCTGAAAAGATTTTAAATGAGAAGAACCTGACAAGCCTCTACAATGTTCCTGTAAAAATCAGAACCATTGACAAACGAACCGTTCTGATTTGGGGCCAATCCCCACAAAGACCAGAATGAAAAGATTTATCCTCACAGGAGACAGAGAAGCCGGAAAGACCACGTTCTGTCGCAGCTTATACAAGAAAGCCAGGACAAGAGAGATGACCGTCGCGGGCATCATCACCCTGACGAGCAGGAAAGACGAGCTTAGAGCCCTGGACCTGTTCTCAAGTGAAACCCGCCGGCTTGCAGAGTTTAACAAGTCGTTTCAGGTCATGACTAATCAAGGAAACAGAGAACTTAGCACAAGACAGTGGATTTTTGACCCTTCTGCCATAACATGGGGCAATTCGCAGATCATGAAAACACCAAAGTGCAACCTATTTATACTCGATGAAGCAGGGATACTTGAGTTTGAAAGAGAGCAAGGCTGGACAGCGGGGTTGTCCAGAATAGACTTACAGAAAGATGACTGCAGCATAGTAGTGGTACGTCCGGAACTGATCAGTCAGGCTTTAGAACGATGGATAGATTCAGAAGTCCTGATGATTGATAAAGATAGGAATCCTCACCATGAAGAGGCACTCATGATGAGGATTCTGGCAAACAGATATTAACTCTATAATTATGAACTTTATCTAACCAATAGTTCTGATAATGAATCTCATCAGAAGTTAGAATTTTAAAAAAACTCCATTATTTCCCCTGTTCCTTTCCCGCCCACTAAAGACAGCAAGCAGCACACAGAAATAATATCATCAATCACGATAATTTTTTCGATTAACAAATATTATTAAAACTATATTTTTTTTACAAAAATGTGGATTATTTGAGCTTTTTGATGGCATGATAGCGACTCTGAAACTATAAAACGATACTCCATCATCCTGAGGACAGAATATGATTTTTAAAAATAGAAAAACAAAGTCAACACTCATCATAGGATTCCTCGCAGTAGAAATGGTATTTCTTGCGGGACTCGTTCCAGTAATTCTTTTACTGAGGGAATCGAAAACCCTGACTAACGAAATCTACGCCAAAACGTACAAAAGTACAGAGATTTCCAAAGAACTCAAGATCAGTGTTATTCAAGTACAGCAATGGCTTACAGACATCAGTGCAACCCGCGGAGCCCCTGGTTTTGATGACGGTTTTGATGAAGCTGAAAAATACGCAGCCCTATTCGAAGAACAACTCAATGAACTTATGATTTTAATGCCGGAGATTCAGGAAGAAATAAGAATAATCAGAATAAATTTTGATGACTACTATTCCATTGGCAAACTAATGGCGGAAACCTATATAAACAAAGGGACCAATGCTGGAAACATTTACATGGAAAAGTTTGATCCCTACGCAGAAAATATCAATGAAGAAATACAGAAATTGAATGATGTCATGGCAAGGAATATGGAAACTGCCCTGAAAAAAGCAAACACAAATGTAACAACCTCTCTCAATTTATTAATCATAGCCTTCTTGATTTCATTACTGGCTGGATTGGTAATTGCATTCATCATAACGAGAAGTGTCGTAGTACCGATAAAGAACATTGTCAAACATGCAAAAGAAATGGCCCAAGGTGACTTTACAAGCTCCATGGCTGAAAAACTGCGGAAAAGAACCGATGAGTTCGGCGATCTCTCCCGGGAATTTGATTCACTTTCTGACAACACCCGCCTTCTGGTTCAATCCATAAAAGAACAAACAGGGACGCTCACATCTCTTGGATTGGATTTATCATCGAATATGACAGAGACCGCTGCCTCCATAAATCAGATAAGCGCCAATATTAAGAGTATCAAAAATCAGACAATCAATCAGTCTGCCAGTGTAGAAGAATCAAGCTCAGCCATGGAACAGATTACTCGAAATATTCAACAGCTTGATTCTCATATTGAGCAACAAGCTTCCAATGTAAGCCAATCATCCTCTGCTATTGAGGAAATGTTATCAAATATTCAGTCGGTCACGCAAAACCTGATAAGAAATACAGAGAATATGGAAGAACTCACCAAAGCATCTTCCTCTGGGAGAACTAATCTAACAGTCATTTCTGCCGATATCCGGGCAGTGACAAAAGAGTCTGAAGGCCTACTGGAAATAAGCTCAATGATACAAAGTATCGCCAGCCAGACGAATCTCCTATCCATGAATGCTGCGATCGAAGCCGCCCATGCAGGGGATTCAGGGAAAGGATTTGCTGTTGTTGCAGATGAAATTCGGAAACTGGCTGAATCCTCCGGCAGTCAATCAAAAACTATTTCCATTTCTCTGAAAAAAATCAAAGAAGCCATGGATAGAATATCTACTTCTACCGAGGCAGTTTTAATTCAATTTGAAGATATGGATTCAAAAATAAAGATCGTGACTCAACTAGGACAGGAAATCCAAAATGCTATGGATGAACAAAGCAGCGGCAGTAGAGAGATTTTTGAGGCTATCGGGCTACTGAATGAGATAACAAGCCAAGTGAAATCTGGTTCAGGTGAAATGCTCAAGAGCAGCCAACAGGTCATCCATGAAAGCAAGACCCTCAACTCCATAACTCAGGAGATCGCAAACAGTATGAATGAGATGTCATCAGGTTCTGAACAGATTGCTATTGCCGTGAATAGCGTCAATGATATCAGCCGGAGCACAAAGGAAGCCATAGAGACCTTAGGAGGCGAGGTGGATAAGTTTACAATTTAGTACAAGGAAAAAGACCTATAGCTAATGCTGCCCTCCTAAAAAAAGTTGCTTGGTGTAAAACCAGGAATTCAGAATCTGATTTTACAAACAATGATTATTTCCCCATAGTTACAATCATAGATTTAATATAAAGTATATTTCTGTAAATTATTAAAATTAAATGGATAACAATCAAATGAAAAAATATCTCGGAATTAATTATAAGATAACGATCCCCCTAGCCCTTTTGTTTCTTTTCTTTTCTGTATTCTCATTCTTTATGATTCATAGTATTACAGATCAGATTACATCTTCGATCGAATCAATTTGTCATGATTTAATCCTCGAAGGCTACGAGAAAGAACTAGGCAGTGTCACTGAAACAGCTGCAGGGATTCTCTCTGCATTAAATGATGTTGACTCTTTAACAGAGGAAGAAAAAAAAGATTTGTCTGTTAAGATCATGGACCCTGTCCGCTTTGATGGTGATGGATACTTCTATGCCTATGAAAAAGGATCCGGTATAAATTTCATCCATGGTCAGACTCCTTCAAATGAAGGAAAAAACCTCTGGGATTTACAGTCCCCCGACGGATCGCAATATATAATCAGAGAGCTGGATAAGAATGCCTCTGCTGGAGAAATGTTTCTCAAATTTTATTGGTCGAAACCGGGAGAAGACCCACAGACCATGTTTCCAAAACTGGGTACATCAAAAATGGTCAACAACACAAATCTGTGGATTGGAACCGGAGCCTACATAGACGATGTTGACAGCTCTCTGGCTGTGATAAGTACTAAATTGGAAACCATATTCATTGATGTTAGAAATAAGTTTATAATCCTCTTTCTCGGTGCGTTCTTAGTATTAATAACATTCATATTTATACGCATCACCAGATCGCTTCACCCCATCAGCCTATTGGCGACTTTTATGGATAAAACAAAGGGTATGGATTTTAGTATTGGATTTAAGTCAAATCAAAAGGCATTATTTCTGGATCAGACTCATATCCTAGCGAACAGTTTTAACCAGATAATTGATAGGATTTCTTTCTTTATGAATCAGTTAAAGCAGAGAATCCGCACCATAAATCTGAAGAGCGAGAATCTCGAAAATGAAATTGCACAGAACCTCCGGGATATGAAAGAAATGAACAATTCGTTCTCGACAATGAGGGAGCTGTACAGTCAGCAGGAAGAATACAGAATGCTATCAGAAGATTCAGTACTGAGCATGAATGAGAATATTTCCGAACTGGATATATCACTCAACAACCAAATGACGGCCATGAACAGCTCTACTTCGGCAATAGAAGAGATGGCAGCAGGAATTTCATCCATTAATCAGCTAACAGTGCGATCTGAAGAAACGATAAGTGCCATGGAACAATCTTCAGAACAGGGAATAGAATCATTATCAACGGTCTCATCCCTTATTAGTGAGATCCTTTCAGAATCTGGCAAACTCCTTGAAGCCAATGAGCTCATTTCCAATATTTCTAGCCAGACCAATCTTCTTTCAATGAATGCAGCCATAGAAGCAGCCCATGCAGGAGAGGCTGGAAAAGGGTTTTCAGTGGTAGCTGAGGAGATACGGAAGCTGGCCGAACTTTCAGCGGATCAATCCCTGATTGTCCAAAAGAATATACAAAGTATCACCGGAACCATAGAAGAAGCCTCAAAAGCAGCAGGGCAAACAGACACAGGATTTCATGATGTAAGACAGAATATCAAAAATGTTGCACAGGTCTTTTCTCAGATAGGCAGTTCTGCCAAAGAACTGAATGAAGGGAGCTTACTTATATTAAAAAGCCTTGAAACAATTCAGGAAGTGTCTAATCAGGTGAAAAGCTTTGCTGCTGAAATACTGGAGCTTAAGGATTCCATCTCCGAGGCAGTTCACAAGCAGAAAACAGCCGGGACTGCAACAGCCGAATCGGTCTCATCCATTGAAAAGAAAATTGAAGAGCTGGGAGAAAGCCTGACGCGAATTGAAAACATTAGCAAAGAAAATTATTCTGAAATCTTAGAAATATCTCAAAATGCCTCTGAATTCAAAACCAAAGAGGTCCTCTGATCAAACCAAAAATATCTGTGGATGGAGAGTTTCTATGCATTATGGAAGGCTATAAGGAAAGGTGAACCTCCTCATCTGCAGCAGTCAAATCAATTTTAAGAGACTGTCCGGCTTCAAACCTAGTGGTTTCAGCCACTCTTTAAAGGACTTAAGCTGGTGTGCTCCTTCTAATAGGTTCAAGAATGACTACAACAATTATAGATTCAAACATAAAGATTTCAACATCGGGAAATAAAGAAACGATAGAGAGGAGTATTCTCCCAACCCACAATATACACTCCAAAAAATGAGAACAAACTCGGATTGTCTATTTGACTCTCCTTTTAGACATATTCAGTTGGTCAGATTTCGGATGGAACTGAACTGTAAAGACAAGCCAAATGAATGCATAGGAGATCCCCTTGTGCCTACAGCCCTTCTAAGCATTCATTCTATATTTTCATACAGATAAATCGGTGACGGGATGGGTTTGCGCCCCTCACTTTTGGATACCGCTCCTGACTCAGGGACTTGTATAAATATACAAAGTAATTGACATATTATTGCACTATTCCTATGATTAGCTATAAATAACTATAAATTTATTAACCCATCTTATTTTCCAGGAGTAACACATGACGATTCTTTATGTGCAGTTTGCACTCTATCTTATTCTGATGCTGGGCATCGGATACTACTACATGAAAAGGACTGGCAGTAATGAAGATTATCTGATTGGCGGAAGAACCATTGGCCCTTTTACATCTGCCATTTCTGCGGGTGCTTCAGATATGTCAAGCTGGCTTCTTTTGGGACTTCCTGGAGCCGTATTTGCCAGCGGCCTTATTGAGGGTGTATGGATATCTCTTGGACTCGCTATTGGTGCTTATTTTAATTGGCTTATTGTAGCTGGACGTCTGAGAGCTATGTCAGAAAATATGGAAGCACTCACCCTGCCTAGCTTCATATCCAATCGATTTGATGATAAATCCGGGATTTTAAAAATTGTTTCAACTCTTGTGATTCTCTTTTTCTTTACACTCTATGTTGCTTCGGGGTTAAAGGGAGGAACTCTTCTTTTTGCACATACCTTCGGTGCAACTGAGCAGATGGGTCTTATTATCACAACTCTGGTTGTCGTATCATATACCTTTCTGGGAGGCTATATGGCTGTATGCTGGACAGATCTAATCCAGGGTCTTTTGATGCTGGCCGCCCTCATATTCTGTGCGCTTCTCGGCTTTTTTGCTATCAACGGTTCGGGTGTTGAAATTAGTTCAATCAATCCTGATGCATTTAAATTTTCCACCGGGTGGATCACAGCCATTTCATTGATGGCCTGGGGATTCGGATACTTTGGTCAGCCCCACATCCTTACAAGATTTATCGGAATCAAGGATATTCAGTCCGTGAAAAGCGCCCGGAGAATTGGTATTAGCTGGATGGTAGTGTCCCTCATTATGGCCATTTCAATCGGTCTGATCGGAATTGGTTACAATGCAATACATCCCCTGGAAGGTGTCGGTGGTCCCGACGGGAACAGTGAAAGAGTCTTCCTGGCCTTGACGTCTGCCCTTTTTCATCCGATTTTTGGAGGACTGGTACTGGCAGCCGTCCTGGCTGCGGTGATGTCTACCGCCGACTCTCAGCTTCTTGTGCTCACATCTTCCCTCACCGAAGATGTCCCCTTTATTCAGAAAAAAGATGAAAAAAGTAAGGCACTCATAAGCCGTCTTGGTGTTGTTGGATTTGCGGTGTTGGCTTTTATTATTTCATCTAGAGATTCTGGGAATATTCTCAACATGGTGGGGTATGCCTGGGGTGGATTCGGAGCAGCCTTCGGCCCCCTTGTAATACTGGCCCTTAGCTGGAGAGCCATGACAGGAAAAGGGGCTCTGGCAGGAATGATCGTAGGTTCTGTAACAATTTTTGTTGTTAAAAACTACATATCCATCGAAGGTGAATA
This sequence comes from Oceanispirochaeta crateris, assembly GCF_008329965.1. Lineage (GTDB taxonomy): Bacteria > Spirochaetota > Spirochaetia > DSM-2461 > DSM-2461 > Oceanispirochaeta > Oceanispirochaeta crateris. The sequence continues at coordinate 3,598,706 of NZ_CP036150.1, read as the reverse complement.
TTTTTATGAACTTCTCCCCGGGTTTATCCTGGCATTCGCAGCTATTGTAGTTGTAAGCCTTTTAACTAAAAAACCATCGGAAGAGACCTTAAAAAAATTCGATGATGCCAATGCAGCAGTAAAGGCATTGTAAGAACGCTTAAGCTGTAACAGACATTCGGGGCTGTAAATAAAAATTCCTCTCTTTTATACAATTTTTATACAAAGAGTTGGAGCTTAATACAAATTTATTTACAGCCTCGTTAAAGAGGCTGTACTGATTTATGGGAGCGTTATACAAATAGCTTCTTATCATGACCAACTGGAATTACTGTATTTCGGCATTCATATTCCACCAGGGATTCACTTGTATGGTCCAATTCCTACATTTTGGCAATATATGTCTTATAGTTCTTACTCATTTGTATAAAACTCAAAGAGTAAAACCATCAGGACCCCTCCAAACCTACTTGGCACGTTTTTTGCACTCTCCTTTTGTAACATGTTCTATATTACGAAGGAGAATCTGAATGTTACGAAAGAATATTTTACTAATCCTGCTGGCTATGATCCTGTCTACAGCAAGTGTATTTGCCAATGGTGGCACAGAAGAAATGTCAGAACTAAGCAGACTTGAAGAGATTCAGGAAAGCGGTAAGCTTGTACTTGCCACAGGAAACTACATTCCATTTGAATTTTTAGATGAAGAAACCAATGAAATGGTTGGTTATGACATCGATCTTATGCGCCTTATGGCTGATAAACTCGGTGTGGAACTTGAAGTGGTAGATATGGATTTCACCTCCCTGATTCCATCTCTGCAAGCAGGTAAAGCCGATGTTGTTTGTGCAGCGATGTACATCAAACCAGCTCGTGAAGAAGTTGTCGATTTTGCAACACCCTATATGGAAACTGGAATGGTACTGGTCGTTCCCTCAGACAATGAGACCATAAAATCTACAGACGATCTCACAGGATTGAGAGTCGGAGCCAAAATGGGCGCAACATCAGAAGCCGTACTTCAGGATTTATTGGATGAAGGTGCTGACTTCGAGATTGTAAGCTATAACGAAACAGTCGATTACATGCTGGACCTACAGACTGGACGTATCGACGCGGCAGTCAATGACCTGCTCAACCAGCTTGAATTCAATAAGACTATTGATGGACTCAAGATCGTTGGAGAACCCTTTACATCCGCTAAATTGGGAATTGCCGTCAAGGAAGGAGATGCAGAACTTTTGGCTTTTATCAATAAAAACCTGGAAGAATTCTCTGCAGATGGAACCATGGACGAGATTTACGACCGTTGGATTATTGGAAATTAAATATAATTGATACCCGGAACAGTAAAAGGACCTAAAAAACATGAATCTTGACTATTCGGTCGTAATAAATAAAATACCCAATTTGCTAAATGGATGCTTAGTGACTCTAGAAATATCTTTAGCATCCCTGCTGATTGGAATGTTGATTGGAATCGTGCTTGCACTATTTCGGCTTTCGTCCATAAAGCTGTTCCGGGCATTTAGCATGGCCTATATATGGGTCGTACGTGGAACCCCCCTGCTTGTTCAACTCTTCATTCTTTATTTTGGTTTACCTCAATTAGGAATTGAAATGTCGAGCATGACAGCGGGTATACTCGGGATAGGGCTCAATACAGCGGCCTATATTTCTGAGATTATCCGTTCAGGCATTATCGCCATAGATACAGGACAGATGGAAGCAGCCGAGAGTCTGGGTATGAGCTATCCTAAAGCGATGATTCGCATCATAGCTCCCCAGGTCATCAGGATTATTGTACCATCACTCCTCAATCAGTTCATCATCACCCTCAAAAATTCATCCATAGCCTCTCTGGTGACGATTACTGAATTGATGCGGGCGGGTAACCAGATTATCTACTCAACTTTTAGGAGTTTTGAAGTCTATACAGTGGTAGCCCTCCTCTATTTGATAATGTGCTCCGCGCTTATGGTGCTTTCGAAATATGTAGAAAAAAAATTGGAAACAGAGAAATAAATGTCAGAGAACATACTTACACTCGTCAATATACATAAACGCTTCGGTGATCTTGAAGTATTAAAGGGTATCGATTTTAGTCTGAAAAAAGGTGAGAAGATTGTCATCCTGGGACCCAGTGGCTCAGGAAAAAGTACTGTACTCCGATGCATCAATAGGTTAGAAAGCATCGAATATGGGCAGGTATTCTTTAAGAATAATGAAATCACCTCACAAACAAAGCTTACCAGACTGAGAATGGATATTGGTATGGTTTTTCAGCGTTTTAACCTCTTCCCCCATATGACTGTTCTTGAAAATATAATAGAAGGGCCTGTACACATCAAAAAGATGTCTAAGAAAGAGGCCATCCCCTTAGCAGAAGATTTACTCAAAAGAGTCGGCCTCTCCGATAAAAGAGATGTCTACCCGAATAAGCTTTCCGGAGGACAGCAGCAAAGAGTGGCTATAGCCCGCTCCTTAGCCATGAAGCCGGAAATACTTTTATTTGACGAACCAACATCAGCCTTGGACCCGGAATTGGTTGGTGAAGTTCTTGATGTTATGAAGGATCTTGCTGATGACGGCATGACCATGATTGTAGTGACTCATGAAATGCAGTTTGCCCGGGATGTTGCCGACCGGGTAATTTTTATGGATGAAGGACTGATCGTTGAACAAGGTACCCCCGATGTCATATTCACCGCTCCCAAGCACGAACGGACAAAAACATTCCTGAAGCGCATTATTCATTAAAGATGCAATGCAATTCAGTATTCTTAAGCTAGATATTGGATTGCAGACATTTTGACACAAATCCTTTGGTAAATATCCGCGGCCGCCAATAGGTCCTCGATCAAGATATTTTCGTTTGGTTTATGCGCAAGAGCAATATCCCCGGGGCCGAGAATGACCGTGGGAATATTTTTTTTGGCTGCACTGACCAGGGCATTACAACCATAAGGCGCAGCATAGTATTCTAGGGTTCTTCCACCCTCTCTTATGGATTCAGACACCAGGGCAGTAAATCCCTTATTTACATTTTGTGTCATCCAGCCAGGGAGAAAATCATCCATTTTCATGGTTTGTCCCGTATAAGAACTCAATTTGTAATCGGCAATTCTGATTTCAGTCCTACCCACAGCTTCAAGAGCGACCTTCCAACGCTCAAGAAATCCCTCCTTTGTTTCTCCAGGCAGTAAGCGGCATTCCCATAAAGCTCGACATGTCCCCGGGATGGATCCATTTCCAGGACTAGGCAGGGATGAGATTTCTACCAGCTCAATCACTTCATTCCCCAGGACGGGATGAGTTCTCTTTGAAAGGGCTCGGATTCTTTTTACAGCTTCCATCATTCGGTACACTGCATTATCACCTAAATCGGGACGGCTGCTATGAGCCACAGTTCCCTGGCAAATCATCTCTATACTCGCCCGGCCTTTCTCGGCATAGCCCAGATTCAGGCTTGTCGGTTCAGGGATAACAACGGCATCAACGGAGAATTTGTTTAAAATAAGATCTAAAGCCGTCCCGATGAGCAGTTCTTCGGCAACGGAGGCTGAGACAAGAATTCTTCCATGGATTTCTGCCCGGTTCAGGTAGGAGGCTGCACAAATCATGGCAGCAAGAGCACCCTTCATATCTGTGGTACCCCGTCCCCACATGCGGCCTTCTGAAAGTTCCGCACCATAGGGTTCATGTTCCCATGAGCCTTGATCCCTCACGGGAACCACATCCATATGACCATCAAAAAGGAGTGTCGGTCCGGGCAACGAACCGTTTAAAATTCCAAGAACAGAGCCGTATTCATCAACTTGAACCTCATCATATCCAAGGTCTTTCATTTTTTGAAAAACACACTGTGCAGTATCCCCTTCTCTTCCCGAATCACCCGCATTTCTAACCAATTCGGCACAGAAGGATATTATTTCATTTTTCTGATTATTTGTAAGATTCATTTTTATATCCTATTGAATTATCTGCTATTATACCCTGAAAAATGAAGAACGTCTCAAGGGTTACACAATAGAATAATACTGTTCTATTAAAGTAATTTAATCGACGACTAACTCAAAATGATAATGTCTGAAGCAGAGCAGAGAAATTAGATTTTTAGATATAAAATAAATATATGACAAGAATTATGTTTGGCAAAAGCTAAGACTTAGTACAAAAATAAAGAGGCAATCTATGACTTCTAAGACAGCCCCTTTTATTTTTTATATTACAAAAGGATTTCTAATCAACAACAGAAAATCCACCTTTAACCAGCTCCTGCTTCAGACATTCCATCTGCTCTGGAGGTGATGGTTTATTCGGGAGAAAAGGAACTCCGACCTTGGTACCTACTAGGTTTGCATAATCCTTTGTAGCAACTGGGAAGCTTGATTTATCAATTATCAACCTAATCGGATTTAATGCAAATTGAGCCTCAAGAGAACCCTTGATATCTCCAGAAACATATTTTTCATATATAGAAGTAACCAACTTAGGAGCATAATTTGCAGTGGAGCAGACAGCTCCCACAGCACCGACACCTAAACCGGAATAGATCAAAGTATCCTTACCACACATAACCTTGAAATTTACATCAGCATTTCGCCTTATGAACTCTATAGTTTGTGTTAAATCGCCGCTACTATCCTTCATTCCCACCAGATTGGGGACTGTATGAGCAAGGTCCTCAACAAGGTCCTGACTCATTGCATACCCTGTCCTACCCGGATTGTTATAAAGCAACACAGGAACGTCCGGTACACTTTCAGCAATTGATCGGATGTGCGTCTTTAGTTCATCATCTGTAGGTTTAATAAACATTGGCTGTAGGATAGAGATACTTCTAGCCCCGCAACGAACTCCCATACGGGCAATGCGAATGCACTTACTAGTTCTTATGGAACCAATACCCATATAAACAGGTACACGACCGGACGTTTGGTCTATAATAATTTTAAGACCCTCTTCCATCTCATTTTCTTCCATCATATAGAATTCACCATTTGAACCAAAGGCTAGAATTCCAGAACATCCCCCTTCAATTAGGAAATCAACTAGATTTCGGAGAGCATTCTCATCAATTTTCTCATCCTTAGTTATCGGTGTAACAATTGGGGGGATGATTCCCTTTATAAAAGCAGTATCCATTAATTTTTCCTATTTACCTATTTTCATTCCACTTACTTTTGCATAATACTTTGCAAGAGCACTGTGGTCGTCTCCGCCATTCCCATCTGCATGAAGAGTCTCCATCATTTCACGAACAGAAGCAGTAAGTGGGAGAGGAGATCCTGTTCCATGTCCTGTATCCATAGCATTGGCTAAATCCTTAATATGGAGATCGATCTTGAAACCAGGTTTGAAATTGCTATCCATCATCATAGGAGCTTTAGCATTCAAAACTGTGGAGCCTGCTAGACCACCCTTAATAGCGTCGAATACTAATTGGGGATCAACTCCAGCCTTTTTAACTAAGGTAAAAGCTTCAGAAACTGCAGCAATATTGAGGGCAACAATAATTTGGTTGGCAAGTTTAGTAGTATTTCCAGCACCGATGCTTCCACAATGAACAGCAGTTGCACCCATGACGAGGAGCAAGTCTTTTACTTCTTCAAAAAGAGCCTTATCTCCGCCAACCATAATAGCCAGTGTTCCGTCAACAGCTTTTGGTTCGCCACCAGAAACAGGAGCATCAAGCATCTTAACTTTCTTTTCGGAACAAGCCTTATTGATTTCCTGACTGGCCAAAGGAGCGATGGAACTCATATCAATGAGTATCATACCTTCCTTAGCTCCCTCAAGAACTCCCTCCTTTCCCATAACAACAGTCTTTACATGTGGTGAATTGGGAAGCATGGTAATGACCAAGGGTGTCTTAGAGGCCACATCGGCAGCAGAAGTACCAGCAACTGCACCAGCGGCTGTCACTTCTTTAAGGCTTTCTGAATTCAAATCAAAAGCTACAATTTCGTGACCTGCTTTCAGCAGGTTTTTTACCATGGGTTTGCCCATGATTCCCAGTCCTATAAATCCAATTTTCACTTCAATCCTCCAAAAAAATAAATATTTATAATCTGTTTTTAGATTTTAACATCTATACATAACAGATTTTTAAGTTCTCTATAGTCAGCAAACTACGACAGTAGCTTCACAACGAATGTGTACTGACATGTCAGCCATCTAACTTTAAAATAGGCTCACATATGATGTATTATTGGTCTCAGTTCTAGAATTTAATCTGTATTCAAAATTCATCCTTTACTTTCGTGGATTACCGGGGTGATTTACCGGCCAAGTCGGTTCCTTCCCAGAAAGGACTTCATCAATTCCCTGGGCAGCATGCAAAGCCATTCGCACCATACAATCAGTTGTAAGTGATGCATTGTGGGGAGTCAGCAGAACATTTTCTAAAGCCAGCAGCGGATTATTCTCATGAGGTGGTTCATGGTCATACACATCCAAAGCAGCGCCTGCTATCAGAGAAGAAGACAACGCTTCTACCAGATCTTTTTCCACCAAAAGCTCCCCTCTAGCCAGATTTATGAAGTAAGCACTTTTCTTCATCAGCTTGAACTGTTTGAGAGTAATGGTGCGGTCGTTATTACCATTTGAAGGATAATGAATCGAAACAAAGTCACCTTCTCTGAAGGCATCATCAAATGATTCTAATCGTCTGACATAGGAAGGAAACGACTTTGCATCTTTTCTAAAATCAAAGGCAACTACTTTCATACCAAGCCCATAGTGAGCTTTCTGTGCTAGAAGCAGACCTATCTTTCCCAAACCGATCAATGCTAATGTTTTCCCTTGCAGGTCGATGCCGATTGTCCTGTTTCGAAACTCGAAATCTAGAGAATGGGTGGCCCGGTTACTAGCGACCAAGTTTCTCCCCAAAGCGATAATGGTTCCAAGAGCCATCTCAGCAACTGTATTTGAATTAGAAGTTGGTCCATTGGTGACCCATATACCTAGTTCTTCTGCTGCTTTCAAGTCTACCTTATCAACACCAACGCCATGGCGGCTCATGACTTTCAGTTTTTTTGCAGCCTGTAATACTTCTGCATCATATGCTTCGTTTCGAAAAAGAATTGCATCTGCATCAGGAACATCTAGCAAAAGTGATGATTTATCAGATCCCCGACCTAACTTGACCAAATATCCTCTTTCTCTGAGAAAATCTTTTCCTTCTTCTGCAATATCATGAGGAATCAGAACTGTTTTCATCTTGTATACTATTTCCTATATTTTTTGGAAATTGCAGAAAAACCCTGACCAATAACATCTATGTCTATAGAATTCATGATCATCTGCATACGATCTTTATAGATATCCAATAAGGCGTCACCTGCATGCATGGAAAATACCTTGTTATTACGGGCAGCGCATTCAGCGACCTTAAGAATGGCATCCTGTACAAGCGGATCAAACAACTTCCCAGGAACACCCAGTGAGATTGATAAATCATTAGGTCCTATTAAAAGGACATCAATACCCTCAACTGCGGCTATGTCTTCAATGTTTTCGATGGCCTGGGCAGTCTCTATTTGTGCAATAGCTAGGGTTTTTTTATTCTGGGAAGCCATAAACGTCATAGCATCAGTTCCAATTCCCTGATATTCAGTCAAACCACCATTTGTTCCCAACCCTCTCTTCCCAAGGGGAGCATAGCGGGACCAGTCCACTAACTTTTGAGCTTCGTCCGCATTATTTACCATTGGCACCATTATACCTTCCACACCTGCATCCATTAGACGGGAAACGTAGCTTCTGGCAAGTTCTGGGACTCTAGCAAAAATACCCACATTGGAAGCTCTTGCAACCTTTGCAATATCTTCTGCATTTTCAATCGTATACGATCCGTGTTCCATATCTAACATGATAAAATCAAGACCACCAAACTTTGCAAGACTAGCAATTGATGTATTTCTCACCATTCTGACCATAGTTCCTATGATCCTTTCACCTGCTTTTAACCGTTCTACCGCTGTCAATTTCATTTCTTATCCTTATATAATGGGATATAACAATTCACTTTAAACCAATGTATTTTTATGTCTAGTTTTTCAAATACATTCTCAAATATCTGATGACCTACTATTTTTTCAAAACCCCACAATGATACAAGATTCAAATTGATCATATCTTTTGTGTAATAATCCAAACCTGATAAATTAAATTGGTCTTATGAATATATTTCAGAAAACCGATCTACATTTTTACGCGCCAACACACCTAGAGAAAGAGTGTCAGACATACAAGTCACAAGATGGGCTCCTTTTGCAAACTTGTTTTTAGCTCCTTCCCAATCAGAACTAAGGGCCATGAGATATTTTCCAGATGCAATAACCTTCTTCTCAATGGATTCAAGTGCTTGTTTAGCTTCAGGAACTTCTGGATTTCCTAAATATCCCATTGTTGTGGCAAGGTCGACAGGACCGACCATGATTCCGTCAAAGCCTTCAAGCTTGAGGATCTCATCCAGATTTTCAATTCCCCTGGGAGACTCAATCATCAAAATGAGCATTACCTCTTCGTTTGCTTTTACAAAATAAGAAAGAGAATCATTTCCATAATGAGCAGCCCTGGTACTGCCAGCTACTCCACGGATTCCTGCCATAGGATACTTCACAGCAGATATGGCTTTCTTAGCCTCCTCAACGGTCTCAACGTTAGGAATGATGATACCAAAAGCACCTGCATCCAGTATCCTTTTAATCTGTACAAAGTCATTCCAGGGAGCCCGCACAAAGGGTACTGCAGGATATCCGTTCATAGCCTGAAACTGAGTAACAAGGACAGGAAGATCAATGGGAGAATGCTCCATATCGATGATAATGAAATCCATTCCTGAATCAGCCATCACTTCTGCAGTGATATTACTCCCAGCCTGAGCCCAAGCTCCCAGAACTTTCTTGCCGTTTTGCAATTTTGTTTTTACATCATTCTGATTTTTTTTTAACATTTACAATTTTCTCGATTTCTTTCTTTTTCCAAAGCTTCAGACCGTCTATTGGCTCTTGGTAAAAGGATAACGAAAGCAATCGTGAGCAAAATGAAAAACAAACTATCAAAATTAGTAATAAATACCATTGGGTTGCCACTGCTCAAAGTGAGAGAAGTTCTCAAATATTGTTCGCATAGAGGACCTAAAATGACTGCTAATATGAAGGGCACATTTGGATATTTCTGTTTCTTGAAGTAATACATAACCACTCCAATAACCAAGGCAACACCCATTTGAAAAACAGAATAAGTAGCAGCAAAGACGCCCAAGATTGCGATCAAAGCTATCCCACTGTACAGGACAAGACGATTAATCCTCACAATTTTAAGATAATAGGGACCAAACAGAAAAAGAGATAGCGGTAAAAGTATCCCGGCACTGATAAGGAGTGCCATATACATTGGTGCAATGACAGCCATTTGCTTGACTAAAAGATTAGGACCAGGAACGACACCATATACCATGAGAACACCAAGAATAATTGCCGTCGTACCATCTCCAGGAATACCCAAAGCGAGCATGGGAACTAAAGCGCCACCACACATCGCATTATTTGCAGTTTCTGATGCGACGAGCCCATCAATAGCACCTTTACCGAATCTTTCAGGATGTTTGGAGGTTCTTTTGGCTTCTACATAGGAGACGAATCCAGCCATAGAGGCACCTGCTCCTGGTAATACACCGATTAGATATCCAGTAAAAGCACTTTTAATATATGTAAGGAATCCTATCTCCTTCATCTCTTTTAAAGGAGGAAAAAAATCTTTCCGTTTAAACTTTATGCTGTTAGCAGCACTTGTCATCTTGGAGTATTCTGTATTATTTACAGTGGCCTGGGCAAACAATTCACTTATAGCAAAAGCTCCAATTATCAATGTGGTCAAATCAATCCCTTCTATAAGATTAGGATTACCAAATGTGAACCGGGATACTGATTTAAGAGGGTCCATTCCAACTGTAGAAAGAATGATACCAAATGCCATTGAAATTATAGCCTTGGTTCTTTTCTTTTCGACTATAACAATCACTATAAGGGCAAATAAAATAAGGGAAAATTTACCAGGGGTCCTGATTTTCAATGCAAGCTTAAGGGCCAAAGGAGAAACAAAGATAAGCAGGAGAGCGCCAATAGACCCACCTATTGCCGAACCGATAGTGGCGTGTCCGATAGCTTTTGCACCCTGTCCCTTCTTCATCAAAGGATGACCTTCCATACACGTCATGAGTGCCGATGGTGCCCCTGGAATACTGATGGTTATTGCAGTAATACTTCCTGAATAGATTCCTGACATATAGACACCCATACACATAATCAATGCATATGTCATAGGCATTGTATATGTCATTGGAAGAAGCAAAACGATGGCAAGCATCGAAGTAAGTCCCGGTAATGCACCAAAGATTATACCAATAAAAAAGCCCACAAAAAGATACAAAAGGGCCAACGGTTGAAGAACAACTAAGGTTCCGCTGAGAATCTGTAGTATCTGATCCATAACTTACCTCCAAATCTCAGGAAATCTAATATCAAATGCGAATACATACATTACATAAACCACGATAGCAACAAGAAGAGAATAAGAAATTTTCTTAACTATTTTTTCAGGCCTATCGTCATAAACCAGCATAAAGAAAAACACATATAGAGGAGCAAGAATACTAAAACCAAGCAGCTCAAATAACAGAATAAACACGGCCATTATTAGAACAATCAATAATGGCTTAATACTCTTTCGGACATAAACTATTTCCTTACCTTCAGAAATCTCTGTTTTTACCTCCTTAACTCCATCAAACAGTAATTTGATGGCAGCAGGTGTAGCAATAAGAAAGATAACAAAGGGAAAAGAAGATTCAGAAAGCATCCTATTTACAATAGGAGGTGCAAGTTGTAAAGCACTGACCACATAGATGGTGAGAACTACCTGTACACATAAAGGAATGATTACCTTTGATTGTAGATATCTTTTTATATTATTCATTTTAAAAACTCCAAAGCACATCTCCAGTTAAGTATGTGAGGATCTATATTCAACAAAATAGAATTACTTTCGCATGGCAGTATGCATGCGAAAGTAGTTTTAATAATTCACAACAGAACCTCTGAAGTAGAAGGTGTTATACTCCTACAGAACACCAGCGTCCTTAAGAGCCTGTAGAGCTTTAGTTTCACCTTCAATCTTTCCGTCAATGAAAGCTTTCAATTCTGGTCCACTTTTAAAATCTGGAGTTACACCAACAGTTTTAGTCCATTCAGAAAACTCTGTGCTAGTTGCTGCTGAACCAAAAGCCTTAGTAAGTTTTTCGATAATTTCAGCAGGCGTTTCTACAGGAGCTGCAAGAGTCAAGAAAGATCCTGAGAGTAAGCTGTCGTCCAAGCCGAGTTCCACGCTGTTAGGAACTGTTGGAAAACCACCATTTTGAGTTGAGCTAAATTCTACTACACCGATTGCATCACCGGAGTTAAGTAAGGGTGCGAAGTCCCCAAGACTGGTGATTGCTGCATCAACTTCTCCGTTAAGTATTGCTTCTCGCTGAGGAGCGGAGCCTTGGTAAGAAATCATGTTGAACTGCACACCATAGAAGTCCTGAATCTTAAGAGCAAGTAAGTTTACTCGGCTACCAATTCCCTGATCGGCAACTTTAATTTTTCCAGGATTTGCTTTCGCTGCCTCAATAAACTCATCAAAAGTTGTATAAGGAGAGTTTTTTGTAACCATAAGCGCATCAGGCTCCTGGGTAATTAAAGCAAATATCTGAACTTTTGCTAGATCATAACCTTTGATAAGGCCGGTAAAAGGTGCATTGATGATTGAACCATAGTTAAAGTTACCAATTGTATAACCATCAGGTTTGGCTCCCATTAGCAAATTTGGTCCAACAGCATCATCGGCACCAGGCTTGTTAACAAAATAGATAGCAGTTCCCAATTCTTTTTCAGCAAGCTGGGAAATTTTTCGAGAGATAGCATCTGTACCACCACCAGCTCCTGAGCTTACTATAAATTCAACATCCTTATTTGGATATTCCTCAGGGGTACCATTGGCAAACAAAGCAGTTGAAGACAACAGAACACAAGCAATCATCACAATCATTCTTTTCACTTTCAAAACAACCTCCTAATGGCTACATACTTAGTAAATCCACTGTAGATTTGACTAAAAATTCGTATACCATCCTTTTTGCAATTTCCCTTATATACATAAGGAATCCAATCTGCTAATCACTGATTATCAGATTGGGATTTGTAAATTATAGCACTCAAATTCTATTTGTCAATAAAAAATTATTTATTACCAAAATCCGTATATAATTGCTAATCAGAATCCAAATTCTTTCTTAGAATGTAGCATATTTTCATACATTATATGTATTTGAATCATTTTTACTAATCTTCAAAATTGGCTATCAAAATATTTAAATGTGCTCTTCTCTGAAAAATATTCACTTGCAAATGAATTCTTCTCTCATATAGTTCAAGCAGATTTGAATGATTTTTAGATTAAATTAGTCTTAGAACTTCACAGGAACTGTTCCGGAGAAAACACCTTTTCTCATATGGGAAAAACCTTTTTTGTAGCATCAACAATAGTATCTAAATTGATACTGATTCTATGAGCAATTACTTTGAAAATATATTTCATCACGGTAATTTTAGAAAATACTTTGACATAATAAGTGCAATATGGCGAATAGATTGTATAAAATTGACTTTTTACAACACTTAATGGTTGAAAATATTTCATGTTCTATTTTCATAGAAATAAAGAGTCTTCCACTTTAGGTGTAGTTTATTTCTCTTAGCAAAAGTAAGATTAAAAAAAATTTAACAATGCCAGAACCCAACAGATACAATCATCAATCAATAGTCCAGTGCTAGCCTCTCAATTCGACGATTGCTGTGCCTTTCGGCTATTTTACCGGAAAGCAATTCATCTTGCTCCTTTAAAGCTTCATATAAATCCTTATGATCTTTTATTGATTGAGGAAATTCTGAAACAAAGTCTGAATATTTCATCCGGGATTCCCGTAGCATTGAATGAATGACATTTATTATAGAATAAAATAGAGGATTCCTAGAACATTCTGCCAATTTATTATGAAATTGCTCATCAAGGAGCACCATTTCACTTTGCTCTGAGACTTTATCCATAGAGTCAATTATGGCTTTCAACTGGGCTAGTTCTTCAATCGTTCTTATTTTAGCAACCCGTTTAGAGATGCCTCTCTCCAATGTAGTCTTCAATTCATAAAGGTCAAAAAGAGGAAGTTGTACATTCATATACAAAGCTTCAAATAACAAAGCGAATGGCCCGATAAGTTCAGAAATTCCCAGATTTGCCATATAACAACCTGAACGAGGGACTATTTTAATCAACCCTAAAGCCGAAGCTCTCATAAACCCCGAACGAACTTGACTTTGGGAAAGATTTAATTCCGAGGCAAAACTTCTGATCGATGGTAACTTATCACCAGCCTTCAATCCTTTAGTCCGAATATAACTGACCAATGTGAGCACCATTTTATCATCTTCATCGCGGCACATTGCCATCAAAATATCATCCATATCACACCTGCCAATCTGATTATCACATATTCAATAGAATTTGCACGGCTTCAGATCAGCTGTCAAGGAAATTCATTCTACTACACTGTAAATTGTTTAATTTTTGGTATTTAAAATCAAAAATTAGCTTTTCATGCTGAAAAATTAAAGATTTATATTTTATATCAGAGAAATCTAATGATTCTTATATGAACACTTTCTGATCCTATTTAGATCCCCAGAATAGCATAAAAGTAATAAATTAATAACTAGAGAGAAGCGACTGATCGAGAATGATACAGAGCTTACTCGCCCGGAATAAGATATAGAAGATCTGATATCCTAGCAGAGGAAGACCTATGATCGGACGGGAGGCCGTAACCGCTGGAATCCCAGTCCTGAAGCATTAGAAACTCCGGTCCCAACCGATCCAGCTCAGAAACGTTTGCTCTATATTGATCGTTGTTCTCATAGGGGATGTTTGCCAAAATGCCCTGACAGCCCAGCTTGAGATTGCTCTCAGCCAAGCGGCACATGGCTTTCAGCGAGGGAGCAGATGTTCCTCCAATCACAGGAACCCGCCCTTCACAAGCATCCACAACAGTCCTAACCATTTCCAGCTTCTCAGATTCGCTCAACACCCCTACTTCAGAGGCCATAGCGGGAACAAGAAAGCCTTTAACGCCTGCATCAAGGGCATAACGAACATTCCTCACAAGTGAGAGAACATCCAGCTTATCCTCACTTGTGAAGGGGGTGTTGAGAACGGTAATAATGCCTAATAGGTCCTTGATAGGATTCACTTACAGCTTACCTCATTGTCCTATAAAGACTCAGTCTCTTTTAAACCGCTGGCTCATCTGTTCTGAAATGGTATAAAACTGATCAATCTCCATTTCCTGAGACTTTGTGATCTGTCTCAACCTTGCATCCTGCCGCCGGCTGACGAGGTTGGTGAAGACACCCTCTTTCATCAGTGAATAGCGGGCATTGGCTGGGTAAAACTGATTTTCAATGGTTGAGGCAAAACCGAGATAGTTCTGCAATTCGACTGCCTCATCTCCCATTTCTTTCCAATCATGACAGAGCCTGTGATACAGATCGCTATGAAAATTGGTCATGATACCGCTGTATCCTGCAAAACCCTCTTTTAGACTCATTAAAAGAGTGGCTGCATTGGCATTAAAGAATTTAACCTTAGTCCCCTTAGACAAGCGGGCACGTTCTTTGATCATATCCGGATCACAACAGGTGTCTTTAATAAACTCAAAACGCTCCATGTTGATCAGTTCTTTTACAACTTCTGTTGAAAGGACTCTTTTATAAGGATAGGGACATTCATAAAAACCAAGAGGGATATCCGTAGGCAGGCCCTTCAGTAAAAGATCCAGATTTTTTAACCAGACCGAATCATCTTCCCAGGGATCAGCTAATCTGTTGCTCACCAAAACAAGGGCATCTGGACCTGCTGAGGCCATGGCCTGCATGTCATCAATTTGTCCTTCAATGGTGTCAGACACATGACCCGATGCCATAACGGGGTAATGGTCGCCGGCAAACTCAATTGTCTTACGACACAACTCTACTCTTTCTTCACGACTCAGTTCAAACATAGCGCTGGACTGACAGACGGCAAAAAGACCATCAATCCCTCTTTTGATATACCATCCAACAAGTCGGTTTAAGGCCTCAAAATCGATGGACTTATCTGTTTTAAATGGTGTTAGCATAGTAGGATAAACACCATTGGTAATTTCTTTTCTCATGTTAAATTCCTTTAAATTACTTACATTCCAAGTGCATTGGGTAAAAATGTTACGATCTGGGGAATGTAAGTTACCAGAAACAAAACACCGAAAAGAACAAGTAGCATAGGCAAGATTTCCTTGATGATCTCTTTCAAGGGTGTCTTAGATATGCCCGACACAACGAATAACAACATTCCAAAAGGAGGTGTAGAAAGCCCTATCATCATATTCAGTGTGATCATAACTCCAAAATGAACCAGATCAATACCGAGGGCATTCACAAGTGGCAGAACAATAGGTATAAAGACCAGAGTAATGCACATGGTGTCAATGAACATTCCAAGGATAATAAAAACAATATTGATGAGAAGGAGAAGAACATATTTATTCTGTGTCACTGTCAAAAGCCAACCGGCAACAGCATCTGGAATGTGTTCAATTGCCACAATATATGAAAAGGCATAGGCTGTTCCAACCAACAGAGAAAGAGTCCCTGTCGTTTTTATTGTATTCATGACAACCTGAATCAGATCCTTAAACCCCATGGCTCTATAAACGAAGAATGAAACAAGAATGGCGTACAATGCAGCCAAAGCCCCGGCTTCTGTCGGGGTAACGATACCTGAGTAGATACCACCAAGGAGGACAAGGATCGATAATAAAGCGGGAAAGGCCTTAATCGTTATAGCCAGAGTATCCCGGAATGCCAGTTTCTCTCCTCTAGGATAATTCCGAACGCGTGCAATAACAGCAATGTAACCCATGAGAGCCAGCCCGATCAGGATACCGGGAACCATACCTCCCATAAACAGGGCTCCAATGGAGGCTCCTGAGAGCATGGAATAGAATATCATCGGAATACTGGGAGGAAAAATAGGACCGATTGTCGCTGAAGCTGCCGTAATGGCACTGCTGAATCCCCGTTCATATCCATTATCATTCATCGCCTTGATTTCCATCATACCCAAACCGGAGGCATCTGCCAGAGCAGAACCGGTCATACCCGAAAAGATAATGGAAGCCACAACATTAACATGGCCCAAAGCTCCCCGTTTACGACCGACAATCGCATTGGCAAACCGGAATATCATATCCGTCACTTTTCCGCTATTCATGACTTCCGCCATAAACACAAACAGAGGCACGGCAATGAGCACAAACTTAGAGTTCATATTCGTTAGAAACTGACTGGCAGCCACACTAATATCCGCAGCAGGGCTTTGGGCAATGGCAAAGTAAAATAATGAAGCCATTAACATACCCGGTGCGATGGGAATTCTGATCAAGAATATTAATATAAAACAAATTAAAAATACGAGTAGAGCCAGATTCATGAAATATCTCCCTTCATCAGTTTTCGAACATCATGATATATATCAAGAGAATAGCGACCTATCATAAATGCCAAAAATATAACAAAAGGCATGTAGACCACATCCATTGGAATCTTCAGAACATTCGATTTTTTATAACCCATAAAAAGGACATACTTCCAAGAAGGAACCAGTCCGATGAGGAAGGAAATAACCAATAAGCTATGACCGCAAATGCGCATCCAGATCTGTGTAAGAGGTTTAACTGCATCATAGATCATGGTAAAAACAACATGAGAATTGTCCCGTTTCGCATACAAACCACCGAGAAGAGAGGTCCAGATGAAGCACATCAGCGACAATTCCAATGTCCATGTGAGGGGTTTAAGAAAATAACGAAAAAATATTCCTATTAAAAAGACACTAAAGAGTGTCACAAAGGCGGCAAAGGGAATGTAGACTTCAATTGTATCTACCAATATTTTCCCAATTTTTTTTAATCCTGTTTTCATTGAGTACCTTTTAAAACAAACCCGGCGAGATCCTTACAGGCATCACCGGGAAAATAAACCTTATTATTTGACCATTCCCTGAACCTTGTCGTACAGGTCCCAATCCCAGTCTTTAGAGATATCCTGGCTTTCTGTCATATACGAATTTCTTGCGTATTCGGCAAATGCCTGAACATCGGGATCTTCGACAATAATCAAACCCTCACCCCTGAAAAAGTCAAGAATTTCAGCTTCTGTTTTCAGATTTGCTTCATCACAGTAGGCTCTTGCTTTATCAACTGCTTCCAAAACCCATCCCTTCTGTTCATCATTGAAGGACTGCCACTTTTGTTCGTTGATGGTGGGCCAGGTGGAGTCTACAACATGGTTTGTTAAAACGATGTACTTTGTTACTTCATAGAACTTGGCATTCTTGTCTGTTCCAAGAGGATTATCCTGACCTTCAACTGCTCCGGTCTTCAGTCCCATATAGACTTCACCGAAAGACATGGGTGTTGGATTTCCACCCAGCGCTTTACCAAGAGCAATCCATGAAGGACTACCCGGAGTTCTTAATTTAACACCGGACATGTCTTCAGGTGTTCTGACAGGTCCGACTTTTTCAACTAGGTTGAGTTGTCTGGTTCCCAGGTAGTAAGCACCTAAAGGACGGATTCCCTGTGATTCAACAACGTCATCAAAGACCTGTTTTCCAATTTCGCCATTGAGGACTGTGGTCATGTGATCATATCCCTGGAAAGTATATACAGCTCCGAACATGGAGAGGTAAGGAACAAATTCTGCCAGCCATGGAGCACTGGTATAAACCATATCAACAGTTCCCTGTCTAATGGCATCCTGTTCTCCTTCCTGTGAAAAGAGCTGACCAGAGTGATATACGTTAACAACCATGCTTCCGCCGGAAATTTTTTCCAGCTCTTCTTTAAATACATTCATTGCTTCAGTATGTGCATCTCCAGGAACACTGACAGATGAGAAACTGATTTCAATGACTTTTTCAGCACCAGCTTCTGCCTGACCACTGGCAAATACCAGAGACATTGAAAAGACAGAAAGCAAAACCAAAGTTAATAGTTTTTTCATTTTGACTCCTTTGAATCGTCTATTAATATATTCCCGATCAAATCGGGTATGAAGATTGTATTATGACTTATGTCATAAGTCAACTTATAATTATATGTCTTGACATATGACTAAAGGGGGATACAATAATGTTTAAAACCAGTCTATAATCGTCTACAAGGAAATATGTACAAAGATATTACACCACTTAAAAAAGTAAAGATCTCAGATGAAGTTACTTATGCTTTGGAAAATATTATTGCTGAAAATAATCTTTCTCCTGGGGATAAACTTCCTTCTCAAGCGGAACTGTCAGAAAAGCTACAAGTAGGGACTCGCTCAATCAGAGAAGCAATCCGCACCCTTGAATCACGGGGAATGGTAGAAACCAGACAAGGAAAAGGCGTCTTTGTTAAAGAGAATAATTTGGATCATTTTTTGGAGATTCTAATGGGATCTGTGGTGTTTCACTTTCCAAAGCAAAAGGATCTGCTCATAGATCTTACAAAAACCAGACGAATCATTGAATCTCAGGCCATCTATGATATTGCTGCAAATCCTCCCAAAGGGTTCGTAGCACAATTTGCAAAATTCATTGAAGAGCTGGACCTCAAAGCCGAAGAAAACAAAATTGATGCTTACAATATGCTTGATTTAGAATTGCATAAATCAATCATCGATGCCACTGAGAATAAAATACTCATTTCTCTTTACACCCATCTTACCAGTCTGCTTATACGGAGCTTTTCTAAAACAGGCTATGTTAGAGGCAGCCTGGAAACTAGTATCGCCGACCATCATAAAATGCTTGAGGCCATTGTCGTTCGGAACTCAGATCTAGCCAAAAAAACAATGGAAAGTCATATTATGCTCACCCTCATGAAGGTTGAGAATCTTGATGAGTCTTCAGAATAAAAGAATGCGATATAAGCTGTAAAATCTATCCCTGACTTTAAGTCTTCTCACAGTACTACCCTTTGACACCGCCCTCAGAAAGTCCTCCGGTCAGATTTTTCTGTATGATCATAAATAAGGCAATAACAGGAGTTGCTGTAAGTACTGAAGCGGCCATAATCCTATCCCATACCGCATTTTTGGAAACAAACAGAGCTCGGAGCCCCATGGGTAGGGTATAGAGATCTTTATATCCTTTTAGAAAAACAGAAGCAAATAGATACTCGTTCCAGGCAATCATAAAAGAGTAAATATAGACGGTGATAATTGCTGAGATAGAAAGAGGTATTATGATACGCCAGATTGTACCCAGTCTGCTGGAACCTTCAATCATAGCGGCTTCTTCAATTGAAAAAGGGATAGTCCTGAAAAAGTTACCCAGCATATACAGAGAGACTGGCAGGGTCTGCACCATATAGATCACAAGTAAAGCTCCAAAAGTCCCTCCCTTTGTGGATAGAAATCCCAGGCTGACACAAACTTTATACAAAGGGATCAGCAAGAGTATTCCGCCAAACATATATACAAAAAGAACTCCCCTCTGCACAGTAGAACGCCCGGTAAAACGCAACCTGCTAAATGAATAGGCACCGAGAATAGCAATGAATACCGAAAGAAGAGCAGCGACACCCGAAAGCGCCAGAGAATTTAAAAAATACTTTGGAAAGGGGAACACATCTCCACTATTTCTATACTTTGCGAGAATGGTATCCCTTTGAGCCTTAGTCATATCCGGAGTATTCTCCAGGAGTTCAAGTATAGATTCAGGAACGTTTTTAAGATTCTGGCCCACATTCAGAAGCTCCTTATAAGCCTCTGTATTAATCTGAGTTGGTATGAGTGAGGGATTTCCCCAATCCCACTGGTATTTAAGAGAAGTAGAGAGCATTTGAAAAAAGGGAAAGATACAAAATGATACGATGAAAATAATGAGAATAAAAAAACCTATTGATCGTATGGGGCTTCGTTTCGTTACCATTTGAGAACCTTCTTCACATAAATAAGAATAAAACCAATAAGCAGCAGAAACTGAATCAGAGCTAGCGCTGCCCCCTGTCCCATATCCATAGTACCCACAAAAGCTTTAAAATAGGTATATATAGACAAGACTTTAACATTCGTAGTCAAAAGGTAAATTTCTTCGAATTTATTAAAATTCCAAATAACCCGTAATAAAATAATAGATCCAGTTACAAAGTAAATTTCAGGGAGCGTAATAAAACGGAATCTTTCCCAGCCAGAGGCTCCGTCCACTTCGGCAGCTTCGAAGAGATTTTTATCGATTCCCTGCAAACGGGAAAGAATCATAAGATAAGAAAAAGGAAAATTCTTCCAGATACTGAATATAATGGCAATCCAAACAGCGGATGAGGGAGAACCGATAAGATTTACACGTTCGCTAAAAAACCCTAACCTCTCAACAAGAACATCCATTACAATCCCATTGACCGGATCAAAGATAAACTGCCAGGCAAAAACAACAGAAATAACGGGGGCTACATAGGGAAACAGAACTAAACTTCTAACAAGCCCTCTTAAAGGAAAATCCTGATTCATCACTAAGGCAACAATCAAACCAAAAAGAGTCGTCCCGACTGTCGTAAAAAAAACATAAATGACAGTCGTCATTACTGATTTCCAGAAAAAAGAATCCATTAGAACCGATCGATGATTTTCCAGTCCCGTAAAAGTATTTCCTTCGTGAAGATTCACATCAAAAAAGCTTAAATATATATTATAAATAATGGGATACAAAATTAACGAAAGAATGATAAAAACAGCCGGAAACACGAGCCCCCATCCTAATAACTGCTCTCTGCTTTTCTGCCCCAGCCTTTGAGTGGCTAATAGATTTGTCATAGAATAACTCCGAGAGGAGAGATTAACGCGAACCTCCCCTCTTAGTGATTTTAGTGGGTAACCCTCCGGAATCCCGGAGGGATCAGGTTACTGAAACTACTGTAATTTACCCATTTCTTCTTCTGCCCAGGCCATAGCCTTATCAACATCCATACCTTCCTGAGTTATCTTGTAGAGCATTTGAGGTATGATTTGCTTGGAATAGATGGAACTTGCGGCAGAAATTCTGTTACCGTCAACAATGCTGAAAGTCTCAATATTATCCAGTCCATCGATAATTTCAGCCATTTTCTCTTTGCCGTAATTATTGAAGATTCCTTTTGGATCATTCTGAAAACGTTCGTTTACTGCAATATCTTTAAGAACAGGATTCATACCGCCTGGAGCCATATGGAGCCAGGTGATATAGGCGTTGGGTGTATAAAGATAGCGCATAAAGCTCTTGGCTGCCGCAGTTTTAGCCGGATCGCCCTGATCAGGTAGAGATAGCGATACAACCACACCGAAGCCGGCATCTTCTGAATTTGAAATGGTTGATGCCATTCTTGTATTTTTTACCAAATCCGGATCAAAGCTTGTTCCCGCCAGGTCTTCAAAGTTTTCACTGGATAGAGAACCGGCAGCCACTTCGGCAATTGCCAGATCATCCATGATATATGTTGAATAGAAGAACATTGCCATCTTACCCTGCAGGTAATAGTCTCGGGCTCTCCAGGTTTGAGGTCCAGGAGGATTAAACTTGGCAAGTTCGGCATAGTATTCAATGGCTTCCTTCATTTCAGGAGAATTGAATATCAGATTTCCGTCTTTATCAAAGAGGCCGGCACCATTGGACATGGCAAACTGGGTAAAACACTGTTCTGCATAGGCCTCTGCTTTTGTTCCGACAAGAATACCATACTGATTCTTGTCAGGCTGATAGAAATACTCTGCTGCTTTGAGAATGTCTTCCCAAGAAGAAGGAGGATTAAGTCCGGCTTCTTCAAACCAGTCGGCCCTATACCAGATTCCCTGAACCCAACCGTGATAAGGAGCTGCATAATAACTTCCGGGTATATCACTTTCATTCAATTTGAGAGTCCCGGCATAAAACTGATCTGTACCAATTGAGTTAATCAACTCTGTTACAGCAGCGGAATCCAGAAGCCCCTGTGATCCGAAAGCCACTGCATTCTCGGTTGCACTTTCAAGTAAAGCCGGAAGGTTTCCAGCTGCTGCTGCAGTATTCAACTGAGTAGCCATATCATTCTCATCGATAGGGATCAGGTTGATTTTAACATCAGGATTCATAACTTCGAATGTGTCAATGAGCACCTGAATCGTTGCTAATCTTTCAGACTGAGTCTGAGTCGTCCAGAAGTCGATTTCCACGGGTCCCTGAGAGACCTGAGATTCCATTGCGTCCTCACTTTGACCAGATGCATAAGCAAATGATGTGAGGAGTAAAAAACTCATTAACAAGATTATCAGTTTTTTCATAAAAACTTCTCCTTTGAGATATTTAACTTCATTTTAATACAGGTATCATGGAGAAAGCATTCACAACTGAGTACCATTTTAGTACCAGGAAAGAGTTTATTCATCATCCAGGAGATAGCGGCAGTACTCTTTTAATTCAGAATTTCTTGCGGCTTTCATTACAGACATCCTGTCATGGACATCCAGTTTATTATAAATATGACTGATGTGATTTTTCACAGTTTGGTCAGCAATAAAAAGCTTTTCTGCGATATGCGGGTTATCATAACCTCTGGACATGAGATAAAGAATTTCTCTTTCCCGCCGGCTCAGGGTATCAATACTATATTCAGAGTCATCCCTTTTCTGTTCATCTTCTTGAGACTGATTATCCGGTCTCTGATTCGTAACCAGCTGCGAGGCAACTGAGGGAGAGATTTGGAGTGTTCCGTTATTAACCGCTCTGATGGAATTGATCAATTCTCCAGAGGGCATGTTCTTAAGCAGATATCCTACAGCTCCTCCCTCAAGAGCTCGATGAACATAGGCATCATCATCAAAAGTCGTGAGCATCATGATCCTGATATCCGGTAGTATCTGATGGATTTCACAAGCGGCCTGAACACCATCCATGACAGGCATTCTTACGTCCATCAGAATAATGTCTGGAATGAGTCTCTTGGCCGCTAAGATAGCATCCTTCCCGTTATATGCAATGTCTACAACATCTATATCGTCAGCCTTCATCGATATAACAGTCTGCAGTGTCTCTGCAAACAAAACCTGATCATCAACAAGTAATACTCTTATCATCTTTAGCCTTCTACAGGAGTTTGATTTTCTGAGAGAGGGACTGATATGGATATTTCAAAACCACTGCTTATATTATGATAATCCAAAGATCCCTTTAATTCATCCAACCTTTCCTTCATACCCGCCATCCCGATCCCTTCATTAAGAGAAACAGCCCCAAGGCCATTATCCTGAAGACTGACACGGAGAGTCTTATTCTGAACCCAAAAATAGATCCTAATCTCACTGGCCCTGCCATGCCTGAAGGAATTGGTCAATCCTTCCTGAATAAAACGGAATATAGCCTTGTCGATAACACTTCCAAAGCTATCGGGGGAGTTACCGAATTCTGTATAAACCTCAATACCTGTAGCTTCTGCAAAAACTGATACCAACTGAAAGAAAGCACGGATACCTCTGGGCCGTCCGATCTCTTTTGATCTTAAGAGCCGCATAGCGCCCCTTGTTTCTTCCAAACAGTAGCCTGCCTCTTTCATCGATTTCTGAATTAGTTTCCCCGATTCTCCTGGATTATCCTCAATCATCATACTGGCTGCTTCAAGCATTATTCTTATGTTAGTCAACGAATAGCCAACCGTATCATGAATTTCGCGGGAAACTCGCTTGCGTTCCTTTTTTAGAGTTTCTAGTTCCAGGCTGTTTGAATAGGTCTGAAACCCTAGATTTGCTTTTGCCATGCTGCTCAAAGCATCATCGAGCCTCCTGGTTAAAACTGCCTCCTCCCTATGATTCTTCTGCTCCCGTGTATATAGAGCCAGCAACAATAGGACCATAAGAGCATAGGTAACCGTGGTTAAAAAATCATGCAGAAGAGGTGCCGGCAGCTCGGTATAGAAAGCACTCTTTGGTCTTTGAAGTATAAGGAAAAGAGCCAGAGAGCTTATCATACCCCACAGATTACCGGGAAATTCAAAATACAATCCGGATTCAATGAGAAGAGAAAGAAGTAGGGTGAATCCCAACCAGGGATAGGCGCCAAAAGGATAGGCCATGAGAAAAAAAATCAGCATCTTGATCACAAACCCGGCCTTTCTTAGTCCTTGAAAATAAAAGAGACCAATACTTAAAAGGGATGTGGAAACAATCAGAAAATAGAATTGCCAGGCAAAACGGTCAAAACTGGGAATACTGGAATGCATTAGATGAAACTGTACAAATGCCAGAAGCATCAAAACCATGGAAAAGAGAATGACTTTTATATCATAATGAGAGGAATACTTCTTTTTCAGCAAAGCAAAAGTCCTGATAAATGTTTCATACCCGGTATTTCTGAATCATACATCTTCATTCATGATACTGCAAAATAGAAACATTGGAAGTAGGAAAAAAATCACCACTAAAGAGCAAGGACTTCAGTGAGAAGGATCATCTTTTTTTATATTTAGAAAATGTCAATCCTGACTCTTATATCTGAATTGACTCGGAGAGATTCCCCGAAGCTCTCTAAAAACAGTGTAAAAGTAATTTCTATTGGGAAATCCACATTTTTCAGCTATATCCACGGTACTGTAGGATGTATTCTTCAACAAATCTTCCGCGTAACTGATTCTTTTCTCCTTTACATACTGACTAAAATTCTTCTCCATCCGTTTTCTAAACAACTGCCCCAGATACTTGGGAGACATATCCATCTCTGCAGCTAACACTTTCAAAGAAATGGGCTCCTTGAAGTCACGGTCTATCTTAATAAGAACTTTTTCTATGGGATCGGACACATTTTTTTTATTATGAACGGCAATGACAATATCCTTTGATATCCTGAATAGAAAAGACATGGTATTCTCGACAGATTTCTGATAGAAAAGTTCTTTGAACAGCATCTCGTATGAACCGAAAATTTGTTCAAATTCTATATTAAATTCATTGCATATCTGAATGAGACGTGAGATGACATCGATTGTAAATCCCCTGAAATACTCCAGCGAAATAATCTTGGAAGATTCAAATTTCTTGAAGAAATCTTGAAAAACAGATTCCAGATTCCCACTGTTCCCATCCCTGATTGACTGCTCCAGAGAAAAAAGTCCGATCTTTTTGATTTCATAATTTTTCAGAAACATATCATCCACATCATCGATGGTAATAATATGTTTAGGTAAAAACCGCATCTGGGAAATATCCAACCCGTTAAACCAGTCTGCAGCAGCTTTGACGGGTGTAGCTCCGTCAATAAGCGGCGATTTCAAACAGATTGCATGAAGCTCTCCCTTTCTAATAAAGTCCATCCCTACTTTGGTGCTTCCGTTGGAAACCTTAATGATGTCCCGCCGTCCCGCCTTATCCAAAGCCCGGTTTATTCCTGTCTGAACTGTATCATCATCGCAGCTCACAATACCTTTTAATTTAGAACCATAAGTTGTGAGCCATTCATTCACCAGTTTTTCTGTCTTATCTGTATTCAAGTAGCTTGTTTCCATGGCTAGACATTTCATGCGGGGAGCTGTTTTTTTCAATTCAGTAACGATAGACCAGGTTCGGGAATCATAGGTTGAAGAACCCGGATAATGACGGACTATGGCATACCCTCCTTCCTGATTCATTAGTTCGGAGAGTTTATTTGCAAGCATCCTGGATTCTCCCCAGGCATCTGGTCCTGTCCAGGACAGAATATATCGGAACCCCTCATTTGCCGGAATCATATTACAGGCTATGACCGGAATCCGATGTTCATAGAATTTCTTAAACCAGGCCGTGGATTCATTTTGAAAGAAAGGATCAAGTAAGACCATATCCGGTTTAATCTCTAGAGCCTGCTCCACAAGCTCATCAAATTTTTCAGGGCTATTGTCCCCATAAAGGAGCTTGATATTCATACCAAACTGCTCGGCAGTCTGCATCATGCTCTCTCCAAATGTAATCATATAGGGATGCTTCACAGGCAGAATCCCTACAACGTTTTTATTCCTGGGACCGTCACCGAGAGAGTCTGGCTGAGGGAGCCTTTTTACATTAAAACCTACAAATTCGCTATCATACCAATGACGAGAGTCGTCCTCGGGATACAATTCCGGGTTCTCCGGTCTGGGAGGAATAGCCTTATCGGGATCTTTATCCCAAAGTATGAAGATGTCATCATACTTGAGCTTTTTTCTATTTCTATCGGTCAGCATTCCCGGTTCAACTCCTAGAGACCTTGCTGTATTCTTTATATTCTGATTCAAACCAAGAGCTCAATTTATTCTCTAACAGCCCTACTAATTCCCTGTTTTCATCAGCCAGATCATTGGTTTCTCCGGGGTCGGACTCTATATCATAGAGTTCAGCCTTCAAAGGAGAACTTATAGTACGAGGCGGATCTTCGTCCATGATGATACCTCTTTCAATAAAATATTCAGGCTCATACATGCTCTTGTTCAGCCATTGTATGTCAAAAACCTCCATGGCTTCGGGAATCTCCGGGAGAACCAGCTTCCACTTCCCATCTCTGATGGCTGTATTGCAACCGGGAACAGGGCTGTAACGATTCCATTGCCAAAAACGGGCCGGTGAGTCTCCTCCGGCTTTCCCCATGATCCTTTCAGAGAAATCCACTCCATCCAATTCTTTACCTTTCTCAAGAGAAGGCAGGCTGCACAAGGACTTCAGACTGGGAAGCCAGTCACAAAAATGAAACATATCATTATCTGATGTCCCGGCTTTTATGGTATTATTCCAACGGATGATCTGGGGAACCTTAATGCCTCCCTCATAAACAGTGCCTTTCGATCCATGAAGGTTACAATTGAATCTTTCAAGAGAATCATTTGCGTCATTTCCTCCATGATTGGTACCGTACTCAAACTGAGGACCATTGTCACTGGAAAAGATGATAATGGTGTTTTCATCCAGGCCCTGATTTTTGACTTCTTCCATGACCCGTCCAATTCCCTTATCCATCCTCTTAATCATCCCATAAAGAGCTGAAACAGATTCATTATAACAGCCTTTCTGCAGGAAGGGTTCTGCTTCCTCTCCGGGAACCTGCAATGGAGTATGGGGAGCATTATAGGCCAGATGTAGAAAAAACGGTTCTTTGCTGTTTCTCTTGATAAAGTCTACGGCTTCATCAGTCCAGAGGTCTGTCAGATAGCGGCCGTCTCCCCGCTTGATGCTGTTTCCATATTCCAGTCTCCAGTCGTAATAATCATGCATACCACCCCGGAAACAGACAGTTTCATCAAACCCTCTGTTCTGGGGATGGTATTTCATATCAAACGCCCCCAGATGCCATTTCCCGACAATCCCGGTTTTGTATCCTCCTGCTTTAAAGTAATCAGCCATGGTGATTTCTTCGAGATTCAAACGTTCCAGGCCACGCCATTCCAGGGTATCCACAGAACCGGTTTTCATTGGATACCGTCCCGTAAGCAAAGAAGCCCTTGATGGATTACACACAGGCGATCCGGCATAGCACTGAGAGAAGCAGACCCCTTCATCCATGAGTGAATCAATATGAGGGCTCAATGATTCATTGGGATTGTATTTTCCCAGATCTCCATAGCCAAGATCATCTACAAGTATAAAAATTACATTAGGTTTCATCTGGGATTATCCTTTCATTCCGCTAGTGACAAGGCCTGACACAAAATACCTCTGGCTGAGAATAAACAGAATCACCAGAGGTAGCATTACAGTCGCTGTGGCAGCCATTAAGAGTTCCCAGTTGATAATGACATCTCTAAACCGGGAGAGTCCAAGCTGAACAGTCATCATTTTTTCTGAATAGACAACCACGAGAGGCCAAATGTAGTCATTCCAGGTATAGGTGCCCTTCAGGATTCCAAGACTCAAGAGTAGAGGTTTGCTATTGGGGACATAAATAGCCCAGAATCTTTTCCAAACCCCGGCGCCGTCGATTTCAGCAGCATCATCCAGAGAGTCTGGAAAATTCAGAAAATACTGCCTGCAAAGGAATATCCCGAAGGCCCCGGCAAAGATGGGAAGGGTAAGCCCCAGATAACTGTCAATAAGACCTGTTCCTCCCTGTCCCCAAAGGTTGTTCCCACCTGTTAGTGGGATTCCCCTCATGATGAGAAAGGTGGGCAGGATTGTCAGCTGAGGAGGAACCATAATGCCCAGAAGGACGGAATAAAACAGGAGATCCCGCCCCTTGAACTGAAGCCGTGCAAAGGAGAATCCCGCCATGGAATTGGTCACAAGGCTCACCACTGTGGCCAGGACCGTAACAAATATTGTATTGGCAAACCAGCGCCCCCAGGGAGAGTTGGCAAAGGCTTTGGGATAATTTGAAAACTGCATTTTCGCAGGAAAGAACTTAAAGACGGACGCATTGATTTCTGCAGAGGTCTTGAGTGAGGCTGTAATCATTAAGACAAAAGGCATGACAACAACAATGGATGCCAGGAGTAAAATAATGAAGAGAATATAGGTAGATGCTGATTTTTTTTGCATTATGTGGCTCTCCTAGGATAGATCCTGGCCCTCTCGGCCATATTTAAAATTGAAGACTGTCAAGAGAATAGTTATGAGTAGAAGAAAAACACCCATACTACTGGCATAACCCATTTGAAAATCGACGAATCCCCGTTCATACATCTGATGGACAATCGTCGTCGTCGCATTACTGGGTCCTCCATCGGTCATAATATTGACCTGTTCAAATACTGCAAATGACTGGATTGTATTAATGACGACAAGAAAGAATGTTGTCGGCTGAATCAAAGGAATCGTTATGTGCAGGAATTTCCGAAACCCACTGATGCCGTCAATGTCTGCCGCTTCATAGAGCTGAGGGGGAATCTGCTGGAGGCCAGCCAAGTATATAATCATATTATACCCCGACATCTTCCAGACTCCCATAACCATAAGAGAACTTAATGCCAACTTCATATCAAATAACCAGCGTTGAGGCGGCAGGCCGATGAATTTCACAAATCGATTAAGGACTCCGCTTGCAGGATCATAGATCCACAGCCACAGCATTGCTACAGAGACCATAGAAACAAGATAGGGAATATAGAAGGCCAACCTGAAGAAACCTCTACCGGGTATATTGGTATTCAGCAGCACGGCCAGAAGAAGCCCCAAAAGAATCTGGGGAATAATGGTTCCCAATGCATAAATGAATGTGTTTTTAACAGACACCAGAAAAAGCGGGTCCGTAAACAGACGTGTAAAATTATCTATCCCCACAAAATTACTTTGTGTAAATAAATCGTAATCTCGGAAACTGAACCATACGGTCATAAGAACCGGAAGAAGCACGAAAAACAGATAGATCACATAGCAGGGAAGGATCATCAAGTGTCCTGAAATGTTATGCTTATATTTCATTTTATATCCTGAAGAATAGGAACCCCGCCCCATGATTCAGGCGGGATCTCTGATTGTTAATGATTATTTAATTTCATTTAAAAGTAGTTGATAATTCTCTTCCAGAGCCGTCTGAGGATCTGACATACCATAGAAGGATTCAGACATGGCCTTTCTCATGTACTTGATCTGAAGAGTAGCCCAGGGAACCAGAGGATTTCCAAGACCATTTTCGATTCCGGCAAACAGAGCACTGTTTAACACGGGATTCTCAGCGGTGAATTTTGCAGACAGACTCTTGAGAACCGGGATGTTTCCAGTAGCCTGATAACAGGTCCAGACTTCATCGGGTTCCATCCACTGTTCTATAAGGGACCAGCCTTCATCTTTCATATTAGACCTGGAATTGATGGCATAGAGCCATGCACCATTCCAGTTGCTTGCCCGCTCTCTTGAAATGGCAAAATATCCAACCTCATCTTTTTTATCTGGATAAGCATTAAAGAACTGCTGCAGTGTAATGGTATTGACCTGGGCAATGGCGGCATTCCCCTTAGAGAACGTAGACTGGGTCCACTCCTGATTATTTGTTGTTTCCATGGTGACTTTTTGGTCTTTTACCAGAGTAGTCAGAACTTCCAGAGCCTCTACCCATTTAGGTCCGTTAAAAGTCGGTTGTGAATCTTCACTTATATAAGAAGCGCCATTCATAACGGCAAAGGGAACGAAGGTTAGGAAGTCATCGATAGGCATCAGAAATCCTGCTCTAGTAACAATATCGCCATCCCGTTTTGTCAGCTTTGGAGCCACTTCCAGGAGTTCTTCCCATGTTTCAGGAGGATCATTCGGATCAAGCCCTGCTTCCCTGAAAAAATCCTTTCTGTAAGCAAAAACATAGGGGTCAGGATGGTAAGCCAAGGCATAGTGCTTTCCATTGAGGAGAGAGACATTCAAGATGGAGTCTGGTATATCGGATTTAGCTTCCCATGAATCAAGATACTCATCGATAGGCATAAAAACACCCTTGTCTGCATACTCGGATACATGCTGAATACTACAGCCGACAACATCGGGACCGATACCGGCGGCCAGGGATGTATTTAATTTCTGGGGAAGATCCTTAGGTATGAAATACTCATATTCCACCTTGATCCCGGGGTTTCTCTCTTCATAGCGACCGATAAAATCCCGGACATAATTAACCCAGACATCATCTGTCCCCATTCTCCAGAACTTCAAAGTTTGTTCTGACGATACGTTTTCTTCACCCTGTCCGGCGGCCCATGCAAATGATCCGCTGATTATCAGACAGAAGGCAATCATAAAAACGACTTTTTTTGACATATTGATTCTCCTTTTTCCCTTTAGATTCATAGGTGATTGTCAAATATTCCTTTTCACCCAATAATACAATTCTGTAAGGTAATTAACATATCATCTACTATAAATATTACCCATCATGCTCTAAATATATCTTATCACACATGAGATCAAAGGAAATTTTGAGAGAGATCAACTAGATGAATAGAATCACAGCAGAGCCAATGCAATAAAAATGACCCTACCGCGATAAAAATCAAAATTCCATAAAATACCGGTGAAGGACTGTAGATTTGTTTAATTCTGGATGGAAGCTTGCCGCTAACATCTTTCCCTGCCTGACCAGGACAGGGACTCCCTTATGGCTGATTAAAACCTCCACCTTCGGTCCGTACTCGCAGATCTGGGGAGCCCTGATAAACAGAGCAGGCAGAGTCATCCCTCTCCAGCTAAGACTTGTTTCAAAGCTGTCAATTTGACGGCCATAGGCATTCCGTTTTACTTTAATATCCATGAGCCCTAGGGGTTCAAGGCCCAAGCCTATGAGTTCCAATGAGAGCAGGATCAGTCCGGCACAGGTCCCAAAGAGAGGCATCCCTTCCCGAACCCTTTGAATAAGAGAACCTTTGAGCTTTGATTCATTGAGTAAACGGATCATTACGGTGCTCTCGCCCCCTGGTAATATGAGGCGGTCAATCGTCTCCAAATCCTTTTCGTTTTTAACAAGAATAGGAGAATATCCCATTTCTTTCAGGATCTTTTCATGGGCGGCAAAGCCACCCTGCAGTGCAAGGATTCCCGGAACATTCATCACCAACCTCTTCCGGCCAGCCTCTGTTCTGCCGTTAATTCATCCATGGAAATGCCTGTCATGGGAGCCCCTATGTTACGGCTCAGGTCTACCAGAATGGCCGGGTCATTAAAATATGTAACCGCCTTTACAATGGCCTTGGCCCTTCTTTCTGGATTTTCTGATTTAAATATTCCAGACCCTACAAATACAGCCTGAGCGCCCAGATGCATCATAAGAGCGGCATCGGCAGGTGTTGCCACACCTCCCGCTGAGAAGTTGGGCACAGGAAGCTCTCCTGTTTTTGCCACTTCGAGGATGAGATCATAAGGAGCAGCAAACTCTTTTGAAATTGTCATAAGAGTTTCCCTAGGCATCCCCTGAATGCGGGCTATATCTTCTTTAAGGGTTCTCATATGACGTACAGCTTCAAGAATATCACCGGTTCCGGCTTCCCCCTTGGTGCGGATCATGGCAGCCCCCTCGGCAATGCGTCTGAGAGCTTCGCCGAGATTTCTGCATCCGCAGACGAAGGGAACGGCATAATCACTTTTTAGAATATGATACCTGTCGTCCGCCGGTGTCAAAACTTCCGATTCATCAATGAAGTCAATTTCCAAGGCTTCAAGCATGCGGGCCTCGGAAATATGACCGATCCGGCATTTAGCCATTACCGGGATGGTGACGGCGTTTTGTATGCTTTCAATCATCATGGGATCGGACATTCTGGCCACACCCCCGTCTTTTCTGATATCCGCAGGCACCCTTTCCAAAGCCATTACTGCGGCAGCTCCCGCCTGTTCGGCAATCATAGCCTGTTCGGGAGTGACGACGTCCATGATGACTCCCCCCTTCAGCATTTCTGCCAGGCCCACCTTACTTTTCCAATTTGCAGTCTGTCTTGCAGACCAGGTCTGTTCGCTCATTGCGACCTCCAGCCTCTATCAATTCAGGTTGAGATTTCTAATTTCTTCCAGACCGAGGAGGACGAGTTCGGGAACGATTTCATCAAATATTTGGGTATTTTGAAACAACTGAGCATAGGTACCTGTTGCCAGAACCAAGGCTCCTTCTTGTGAGAAACACTCTTTCTTCATACGGTAAATCAACTCTTTGAGCATGCCTATGGTTCCAAAGTAAAGACCGCCCTGAATTGCACTCACCGTATCCCTTCCACAGACATTTTTCGACTGTCTTATCTCGACTTCCGGTAGCCATGCTGTACGATCAGCCAGGGCTTCCATGGCAATATCCAATCCGGGAACCAGAGTTCCCCCCAGATATTCCTTGAGACGGCTGACTGCACAAAGGCTGGTTGCCGTGCCAAAGTCTACAATTATGAGATTTTTTCCGGGATGAAGTTTAACTCCTGCTACAGCATTGGCTATTAGATCTGCACCCAATTCATGATGATTGGTATACTTGACCTGCAAACCGCTTTTCACTCCTGCTTTCTGAGACAGAGCTTCCAGATTGAAATATTTCCGGCTGCACTCGTCCAGGACTTTGTTGAGTTCAGGCACAACAGAACAGTAGACAAATCCCTCAATATCATCAGCACTGAAGTGGTTTACACACAGCCATTGAATAAGAAAAAGACCTATCTCATCTGCGCTCATGCCGGTAGAAGAGTTTTTCTGAAAAGTAGCTTTGATCTGTCCATCCTGCAGTAGACCTCCGAATATCCGGCTGCTCCCTGCATCTATTGTCAGTATCATCGCTTTTTGAATTTGTTCAGCACCTGTCCTCCACGAATCAAGCCTGATTGATAAAATATTGTATTTCACCCGGTACCGTTCCTAATGGAATCGACCCAGATAGTAAAAACTATAGTCCTGATTGTCCGAAGGGTCAATCCTATGAGCCGATGGCAGATATGGAGTCATGAACAATCATCTTAGCCTTCAACTCCACATTCAAGGGAAAGCTGTCCCAATGCCCTTGAATCCGTTCTAAGAGAGTTTCGGCTGCGACCTGCCCCATCTTGGCTGTAGGTTGTTTCATAAGTGTCAATTTCGTAGACAAGGCCTCAACCCCGGAAAACAAATCAAACCCGAAAACCGACAGATCTCCAGGAATCTGGATATGTCTATTGACCGTAGAGAGTAAGACCCCGAGAGTCATGTCATAACTCATGGGAAAAACCGCCGTAGGCGGATCGGGCATACTCACCAGTTCGTTAAAGAGAGTGCTGCTTTTCCCTACCTCGAAATCCGCCCATCGGACCAAATCATCATCCCAGGGTATATCATAGGTTTCAAAAGCAGCCTTACAGCCCCGATAACGATCCATGGCGACAAAGGAAGTTTTTCGACCTGCCAGAAACCCTATTCGCCTATGGCCTTTACGAATAAGATATTCCGTTGCACCATAGGTCGCATTAAAATTATCTGTAGATATAGAATCTGTTTTTAAACCGTGAACCTTATCATCAATTACGACCACCGGAGTCCCTTCATTCAAAAAAGCCTTCAGCTCTGAAACGACATCCCCTTCCAATCCAGAAGGGAACAGAACGATGCCGTCAATGGATCTGTATCGCAGTTCCTCCAGGCGCTTTTTAAGAATATGGGAATCGTGTTGGAAATTACAAAGCAATATGCTGTACATTTGATCTCTCAGGAAGTTATCCATAGACTGGATAATATCCATGAAAAACTCCGCATTCAGCTGAGAAACAACCACGGCAATCGTCATGGAGTTACCGGTACGCTTAGCTCTGGTAACGATATTCTCCTTATACCCTAAATCTAATATGGCTGCTTCGAGTTTTTCTCTTGTAGACTCCCTCACGGTCTCGCCATTTATAAAACGAGAAACAGTCCCAAGTGAAATACCGGTTCTGCGGGCAATATCCCTTAGGGTAACGGTTGTTTTTCCATCGTGCATAACTGATTATTCAACCTCACAATTTCATTATTCTTCAAATTCAGCCTGATTTTCTTGTGATTGTATTGAACCACACAACTCCCTGAATACGAGGGGGTAATCTTAATATAATCTAACACTTTGTCAGTCCATTGAAAATCAATTATTCCACCTCCAGACAGATGATAGCCTTTTATTCGCCCCTTAGACCAAGAAGACGGAAGACAGGGGAGGAGGAAGATTTTGTCATCCACCTGACGTATCAGCAGCTCCAGCAATGCTCCAACAATTCCAAGATTCCCATCAATTTGAAATGGAGGATGGGCACAAAGGAGATTTGGATATATCCCACCTCCTTTGAATTGGACTCCCCTATCATGCGGATTAATAGGAGTAATGAACCTGTCGATCAGGTCGGGGATGTTATTAGCATTACCCAGACGGGCATTCAGAGCAATCTTCCAAACAGTACTCCATCCCGTTGATTCAAGATCTCTCCCATGAAGGGAACGAGCGGCGCCTTCCCGAAAATGGTCCAGATCATTGTCCATGAGTTTCTTACCCGGATACAAACTAAAGAGATGAGAAAGGTGACGGTGCTCTTCGAATTCGCGATCCACATCATCAGACCACTCTTGGAGCTGCCCCCACCGCCCCAGACGGAAAGGGTGAATCTTCCCTACGGCTTCATTTACCCAGCTCAACAGACCGTCATCACATTGAATATGATGGCTCATTTCAAGGTAAGAGGAGAGAGCTTCCAGGGTCAAGGACAGATCCATAGTGCTTCCTGTGGAAACGGCATTCCGCTCCCCTTTCCAGTCAAACCGATTTTCCGGAGAAGTGGAAGGACTCGTTATCAGATGGCCCGCCTCATCTTCCACAAGAAAATCTTTTAGAAAACGAACACTCCCCTCAAGGAGAGGGAAACACCGTGTCTTAAGGAAGATGTCAT
The DNA here is from genome assembly GCF_008329965.1 of Oceanispirochaeta crateris. Classification (GTDB taxonomy): domain Bacteria; phylum Spirochaetota; class Spirochaetia; order DSM-2461; family DSM-2461; genus Oceanispirochaeta; species Oceanispirochaeta crateris. The sequence continues at coordinate 3,563,272 of NZ_CP036150.1, read as the reverse complement.
CCTGAGTATATAGGTAATGATCCCAGGCCATAAGGGACAACCAGACACCGCTGAAGGGCCAAATAGCATATTCGGCATTGCCCGAGGAAATACTGTCCTTTGTGCATCCTCTGGGATGAGTTTGCGCCCAAAGATCGCTTTGATGATGAGAACACCAGCCCTGAGCGCTGTAAAGATTCTGAGCTGTGTTTAATCCATTTTCCATGAGCCTCATCGCATAATCAAAAAGCGGAAGTGAACATTCAGACAATCCGGTCGTGGAAGCACCCCAATAATTCATTTCCAGATTGATATTCATGGTATAGTTCGACCACCAGGGAGGTGATAATTTGGAATTCCAAATTCCCTGTAAATTAGCCGGCTGACTTCCTGGACGGGATGAAGAAATCAGTAGATACCGGCCATAATCAAACAGCCCCTTGATCAGCTTTTGCTTTACCGACTCGCTCCTGCATGAGGCGTCCGGCGGGAGTGAAAGAAACGGATCATCGTCCACACCTAATTCTAGAGCAAACGACCGATAGAGTCTCTGAAAGTCCTCAATATGCCGATTTAGCAAACTTTCATACCCTTTGCCAATGCAATCCTGTACGGTATTCATGCCATCACTTAAAAATTCCGGGTTGTTCCAATCGGTTCCTGTGTGAATGAAGAGCTGTAAATGTTCAACACTCTCAAGGATGATACTGCCTTCATGCAATCTCATCGTTCCACCACTGTAAGTGATTCCAAGAGTTGTGCAGCCTGTGATTCCCGTATATGAAACATCCTCTCTTCCCTGATCGAAGAATCCGTCAACATCATGGGGAGCAGATAGAACAAACTGCAGGATGTTGTCATTTTCAATAATAATGGCAGGATTATCTTCATACGGAGAACAAAAAGTAATGCGCCCCGAGAGAGGCCGTCCCGAAGCTGCATCAAAGCGAAGAACTCCGCAATTGTCCGGAAAAGACACAAATCCCTCGGAGCTGTAGCGCCTGGAGACAACCTGAGTATAAAGACCCGTAGAAAGATCCAACTCCCGTTCATAAGTTCTGACTTGATCTGAAAGGCCTTCTTCATACTGCCCATCAAAATTGACTTTGATTTCTCCCAGAGGCTGATAGGGAAAGGTATAACGCCCGGTAAAGGTAGAGCTCAGTGCGGATTCGGCCTTAGAATACTCCTTTCGCTTCAGAAGGTTTCTGATAGAGCCTAGTTTTTCGGCCGATATTTTGATGGGTGAAACCAAATTATGACCTGCCCAAAACGTATCATGATTGAGCTGTATGGTCTCATGTCCCAGTCCTCCCCAGAGAGCCAGACCAATCCTGCTGTTTCCCAAAAGGAAACTCTCTTCCCAGAGTGAGGCCGGTGTTCTGAATTGTAGAATCGTCGTATCCATATGTTGCTTTACCTTTGAAGCTCTAGCCTTTAAGACCGCCGGAGGTGAGCCCACTCTTAATATATCGGCTGAATATTAGATATACGACCAAGATAGGCATTGCCAGAAGAACAAGAGAGGCGCTGAAAGCCCCTAAATCCTTTGGAGTGACCGTCATGGCTCGATTGAAAGAGCTTATCAACTGAGTTGTCGTCATAATTGCTTTCTTAGAAATGAAATAGTTAGGCAGTAAAAAGTCCTGAAAAGACCAGATAAATTGAAGTATAGCCAAATTTATTGTCGTCCCGATATTCATAGGAAAATAGATCTTAATGAATGCCTGGAAATAATTGGCCCCATCAATAGTCGCCGCTTCCAGGTAGGCATTATCGATGGCATCGAATGAATTCCGCATAAGGAGCACACCAAAAGGAAGCGTAAGAGCTACTTCCGGCAGGGCTACAGCGAGATGAGTATTCATGAGATTTAAATTCTTAATGGTGAAGAACAGAGGAATCAAAATAGTAACCCCTGGAATAGCCAGAAGGCAAAGAGTCAACAGATAGAAAAGTCGATTCAACCTGAAGTCTATTTTCGAGAAGCAGAAACCTGCAAGACTGGAAACCGAAACCGTCAGCGAAACGGCTACTGCTGCAATGATAAACGAATTAAGCAGGGCCTGGACAAAATAGATTCCATTGATCCTCGTAGTGAGAACATAAACATAATTCTGAAATCCCATGAACCTGAAGGATCTATAAACAGCGGAAACCACAGGAATTAACCAGCATAACGCAATGATTATCATGACAGCCTGCAGGGTCTTTTTCTTCCATCCCGAAAATGAAAGTATACTTGTGTTACTCATATTACGTTCCTAATTTTTTTTTGATTTGTAGAGTAGTTTTATCTGAAGAACCGATAAAAATAGGGCAATAACCAGGATGATCGTAGCTGCGGCAGAAACATACCCCAAATCGGATCCCCTGCGGGTAAAACGATAAATATAGGTCCCTGTTATTTCTGTTGTAAAACCGGGGCCTCCGGATGTGAGCAGAAAAATGACTTCAAACATTCTAAACGTAGCCAACAGCGTCGAAATGACAATCGTTTTGTGACTGGCTTTAACGAGGGGAAAAATAATCTTTGTGATCAATGTCGGAAAGTTAGCACCATCCAACTGGGCAGATTCAAAAATACTGGAATCTATAGTTGTCAGTTCTGCATTATAATACAAAAGTGGTATCCCGATCATATAGATGAGAACAGTGAAGACTGAAACATAAGCCATTCCAGGGTCAGTCAGCCAGGTCAGATTCTGGACATTCATCCCCATAAAACTCAAGACCGCATTCACGGTGCCGCTATGGAATTCCAGCATTTCTTTGAAAACAGTGGCAATCAAGGCTCTAGGAACGATGGAGGGGAGAAACAAAATAGCAAAAAACAAGCGGTTTCCTCTTATATTCGTCGACAGGAGAACGGCAAATAAGAATCCCAGGGTGACCCCGGCCAAAATGACAACTCCAGAAAAGACCAGGTTGTTGAATATACTTTTGTAAAAAATCGGGTCTGTCAGAAGTCTTGCATAGTTGTTCAAACCTACAAATGTAAATTTCTGAAACGACAAATCAAAGTTAAAAAAACTATTTTTTATAATGAAAAAAATGCTGTAAAAAAGCAGGATTCCGACAATTAACATCAAAGGAAACAGAAAAAGAATTGCATTCTTATCGTTGTTCCTCTGTTTGCTTCTAGAAAGGTTTACCACCCTTATTTCCTCCTATCCTATGATGATGAATATGGTTTACCAGAATTGTTTTCCTGCTTGAAACCGGCTGTCTCCACTCGAAAGGAAACAGCCGTATGTAAACCTTACAAATTTAAATTAAAGACCAGATCTTTCAAATTCCTTCTGAATCATCTCTGCTGTTTCTTGGGGAGTAAGATCGCCACCGAGCATAATCTGAATGACCTGTCCTGCCGTATTGCTGAATCCTGATAGGTTGTTCCGATGAGAAGTTGATTCGGCAACCAGCTTCTGAACCAACTCCCAGCCTTCTCGGCCTTCATCTGAGTTGAACAATGAATCTGGCATTTGGGCTCTCTTATTATTGGGAATCAAAAACATCCCCTGATTCATAATTTCAAAACCTTCGCCGGCTGTAAGAAAGTGAACAAGCTTTGCAGCTGCATCTTTATTGGAAGAGCTATTGGAAATACCATATCCAAGCTCAGTATACGCTCTGAGTGTTGCCTTACCTGAATCTCTCATAACAGGCATTGCCATGGCTCCCACATTCTCAAGAGCAATGCCGCTCTTTTCCCTGAAAGTGCTGGATAGCCTTGCCGCTTCCCAGGTTCCCTGATAGAGAATGGCAGCCTTGCCAGTATCGAAAAGCTCCAATGACCTTCCATAAGAAATATCTGTCATATTTTCGAAAACACCGTCTTGAAACATGAGTTTGAAATCACTCAAAGCCTGAACAAAACGAGGATCATCAAAACGTCCACCGTCGTAGCGGATTTCATTGAACAGGTCGGATTCCTGTGCGACGACTGTGAGAAGCATTTCATCAACGAACCATCCGTCACCTGTAAACACAACAGGAAGAACACCTGGAAGCTCTTTTCTTATGGTTGCAGCAACGGCTTTCATTTCTTCATAGGTATTGGGAACAGAAAGTCCCAGATCATCGAACATTTTCGCATTATAGAGGGCGATTGCGGATCCCAAGCGTCCGGCAGTTATAAAAAGCAATTCATCGCTTTCGGTCTGTCCTCTGGCGATATCCAGGTCCAATTCATTAAACTGACTTTCCCATTCCGCTCCATCCATCGCCTCAAAATAACTATCCAGGGGTTCCAAATAGGATTTTACCTGGGGAGCCATCACACCTGTCTGCACGCCAAAGACATCCAGTTCCTCGCCGGAGGCCAATGCCAGAGGAAGCCTTTCCTGATAAGCCTGAGATTCAAATACGGTCAGCTCCACTTTTACACTGGGATTCTGCATTTCAAATGCGTCCAAGGCTTCCCGAATAGTTGCTTCACCGGGATACCATGTCCAATAGTTCAAAACAGTTTGCTCTTCGGACTTAGATTCCTGCTGTCCATTCGCCCAAACTGAACCAAGTGTCAAAAGAATCAAAAAGGATACAATAAAAACCTTCTTCATAATACATCTCCTTTCATGCAAATTAAACATGTTCAATTTATTATCCATGGAGAATAGATCAACTGTCAAGAAAAATATCAACTGATTATTTAGACTAAAGTAGTACTAGTATGTAAATTAAACCATTTTTCCCTCTTTAACTTCAAGAAAATGTTCAAAATATATAAAACATGTTCAACATTCTTCAACTAAGTTGTTCGCGATAGCCCTTGGGAGAACACCCTGTTTGTTTTTTAAATTGCTTCGAAAATATATACTGGTCTTTATACCCCAAGTTTGAAGCAATCTCTTTAATTGAGAAGTCACTATACAGAAGGAGATATTCAGCCTGAAGGATTTTATTCTTTATCATATATTGATGAGGAGTCGTTCCATAGAGCTTCTTAAAAGATCTTATGAAGGCTTTTTCGGTATAACCGCAAACCCCTGCCAGTTCTTTGACGGTCAAATCAGCGGCCCCATCCAGTTCATTTAATCTGGAAATAAAGTTATGTTCTCCCTTTGGCAGATTCATTAGACAGCCTCGAAACATCAATAGAATTTGGAGAACTGAGTTTTTAACCGCGTAGGAGTGATACCGATCCAATGGGAGATAGTTGGCATAGGAGCTATTTTTCAATGCATCAAGATACTGCCTTGTTTCATTCCATAACAGCATTCTATAAATACAATTGGACTCAACAACGATATCTCCCAGACTGAAATGAACAGAATGAATCTCAAGGAGAGACTTTGGATCTGTAGAGATTGAATGCTCCTTTCCAGGGGCAATCAGATAGACCGATCCCGGTCCAAGCTTGTACTCCTCATCATCCATAAACAACTGCCCTCTCCCTCCGGAAATTACTGAGAAAAGAAAGTGCCCCAGCGTCCTCTCTTCGATTCTCCAATGAACGGGAACTCTCAAATTAAAGACTTTGAGAACATCGATTCTTTCCAAAGCGTCTCCCTTGAAGAACAACTGATCAAGAATCAACTCGATGAGATGTAACTCATAATTTGAAATCATCATAAATTACATTATACACAAATGGGTACTTTTTGACATCTTTTGATTTTAGAATGACATTTCTAGGACCCCTTATATCTTCTATAATCTAGGCATGAAAAAGATGAATGTACTCTTTATAACCACCGATCAACAGCAAAAATCCACAATAGGCTGTTACGGGAACAATTTGATAAAAACTCCCTCCCTTGATGCATTAGCACAATCAGGAATCACATTAAACCGGGCTTATTGTGAGAATCCAATCTGTATACCATCAAGGAATACGATGATCACAGGAAGGAAGTCGATCCATCATCAGGCGACGGTTCATAACAGTAATCTTCCTGAAAATGAGTCCTGCCTGGGAGACTATCTCAAACGCAAAGGATACAAAACTCACTTCATAGGAAAACCCCACTTCAAATCACAGGAACAGGAAGGGACAGAAGAGTCCATCCAAGACTGGAGAAACGGGGCCTATGACGGATGGCACGGCCCCTATGAAGGATTTGAAACAGTGGACATAATCCTTGGTCACAGTAATCCCTTAACAGGACATTATGGTGATTGGATGAAAACACAACACCGAGATAAAATAAATCTCTTTGCCGAAGAGAATCTAACTCCCGCTGATGTCAGCTGCGGCCAGGGAGTCTACCTCACAAAAATACCGGAAGAGGTTCATTCTTCCACATACGTAGGAGATAAAACGACCGCATTTCTAAAGGAGATGGCCCAGGCAGAAACCCCTTTTTACTGCTTCTGCAGCTTTCCCGATCCCCATTGGCCGATCATGCCACCTCCCAGTTATTATAAAATGTATGAAAACACAACCATAAACACAGACTACGAGCCTCTTGAAAATGATCCCAACCTCAAAAACTACCCCACTGTCATTAAGAACTACCTCAAAATGGGTCGTATGCCTGACTTTGATGGCGGAGGACATAAAGTCCTCGCGGACAAAGACATAGAGATCATCACCCGTGCCTATTGGGGAACCATTTCCCTCATTGACAAAAACATTGGACGGATAATAAAAGCACTGGATGATGAAGGCCTGAGGGAGAATACCCTGGTCATATTCACTACGGATCATGGGGAGTATATGGGAGCCCACGGAATGATGGCAAAAGGAGGAGTCTGTTGGGAAGAATACATCAATGTCCCGTTCATCGCCTCTTTACCTGGAAAAATAAAAAGGAACACCCGTGGAGACGGATTATTCTCCTTTATAGACATCGTTCCGACAATTCTTGATTTTCTGGGCATTAAGGAGGAAGAGGGATTGCCCGCATTGCCCTACGATGGAATTTCACAAAAAAGCATGATCCAGGGAGAAAAAGAGGCCCTTAGGACTTCTCTGACTGTCCATCATGCAAAATCTGTTCTTAACCCATCTGTTTCAGATCAGCATATTTTAATCAGGAACGACGGTTGGAAGCTTATCTATTTTGCCGGAGAAAAAGGGGGGCAGCTATACAACTTGAATCAAGACCCTAAAGAGACAAGGAATCTCTACAATCTTCCCGAGTACTCCACCATGCAGCAAGAACTAACACGCGAATTATTTGACAAGCTCATCCTCGAATCCAACAAAAAACCGGTCATTATGAAACTAAAATGTAATGATAAATACAGCTGTCATGTGATGACCCGGAAGGTCTGGGGAGAAGAATTGAATCCAAGTTTAAACAGAAGTGATCCTGTTGCTGAAAAGTGAAGTTACTATTTTTTATAAAATATTCTCTAGGGTTTAAAGGGGGAGCATATTCCTCTCTTGATCGCGAACCAGGGATTCTCTTTTCCAAAATTATAGTCTGTGCTAACCTGATAAAATGTTTGTTATTTCATTAATTTTTTATGCTTTTATTGTCATCTACGTTGTCTCTATATCTTTCCGATACTACTACAGCCGGCATGCTCTGAAAAAAAGGGAGCAGAAAATCCGAAAGGGAAAGACTCCCATCAGAACAGCCAATGCTTCTGAAATTGTGGGATTAAGATGGATGTTCGGTGTACAGGTTCCCTCAAATACAGAAGTTTATAAAACAGAAGGAGCCATAGAATCTCTCACACTAAAAGGTCGGTATTCGGTGTATCGCGAATTCTGGGTCAACGGCATACAGATTCAGAGTCGCAGGAGTCCCCGGAAATCACAAGATGACAAACTTATAGAAAATATCTTGGATGAGAAGGAGTCTCTGATTTGCGAGTATATCCTCGATTCCCGGGGAAAAGCATTTCCTGTCTGCATCGGCTCATATTCAATTACAACCAATTTCGAAGAAGAACGTTCCTTTTCTGGTCAATTAATTCAGCCCCGCTGGCATCTTAGGGATGCCACTCCACGGGAAAGACAAGCCTTGATCAAAACAGTTCGTTGGCCATCCATACTTCTTTTGCTGCCTACAGCACCACTTTTCTTAGGTTCCTTCTATATGAAAGACATGCAGAATCAGGAAGATGCCCTGTTTCTGTTGACCGCAGGATCTGTGCTGATGATCCTATCCTTCTTAATACAAGCCTGGCGGGCTCCCTCAAGGAAGGGTGAAGATGAGATTTGCTCGGTATCTGGTCGCTGGGAAAAAATAAAAAGTAGAAATCCAAGGACTCATCGCTATGGCTTAAAGGGAACAGACATCCGGCTCACCCTCTCAAGAGCAGCTAAAAAGAATCTATCTGAGGAAAGACTTCGTGGAGAGGTTGATATTTTTTTTAAGAAGAAGGCTCTTACAGGGAGAGTTTCCTGTAAACTCGTTCGAGCCGATTCCTATGATTTGGATCAAAGGCTTCGGTCTCGAATCATCAAAGCCCCCCGTTGCTGGGTACCTTTTTTCCTGACCCTGTTTTTCACAGGACTCACTGTATTTTCTATAACAATGTATGACAAGCCTTGGAGTCTTCTTGCTGCAATTCCGGGGAATCTGAAAAACGGCCCCCGGGTTCTGCACACTCCAGAGGAGACCCAAAACCTCAAAGAGGGAGAGACCATCCGATTTGAGAAGTTTTTGATACAACCGGTAGACTACATCATATCAGGAGGATTTCTACCCGTCAGTGCTCCCATGGATCTCTTCGAACATACGAATCCTGCAGAACAAGAGCTCACAGAATCCCTGAAGCAGCACTGGACTGAGTTTTCCAGATCAATGAACAGTATGTTCCGCCATGCTGATGGTTCCAAGCTGGATTTGGATGCAGAACAGTTTTATTACATGGACAGTAAAACTGTAATCTGCAAAGATCCAGGCCGGCTGATGCAGTATCTGTCCCAGGATCATCGCTACAATGCCAGAATGCCCCTGGATGATGTGATCGTCAATCCTGCCTATTCAAGGGACCGTATAAATTGGCTGGTCCAGAATTTGGCGTCAAATGTCAAAATGGGAATCTATGATGAAGCCGGGATAGGGTGGAAAAGGTTACAGCTCAGCAATTCTCATGAACAGTTAAGGACCACTCCCTATCCCCTCTTTATATACGCAGACTTTCCCCTCCCGGAAGCACTAAGCAGAGAGAATAAAGTAGAACGGGAGAAAAACTTATACCTGTTGCCCATTGATGAATTGATTAAAAAAGCATACCAATCTACAACTTTGACCTTTATGGAAGGAGAGTATTACCTGTACTCCCCACAAGACTTCTCAGCCCCTTGGTATGATCTAAAGGGATTCAAGACTCTCGGGATGATAGAAATCAGTGCGTTTACACGGTTCCTGAAATCTCTCCTGATTTCAGTAGCTTATATGGTTGCTGGACTTATATTTTTTATGAGTTCTACAGTGGCTAGATTTAGAGAATAAAAGGCTCCAGAGGCAAAAAACGACGAGTTCATAAATCATTTTTATGCACTTTCTTTCAAGAGCCACCTAAAGACTGCCAAAGAATCGATAATTTGACAAGACAAACTTACAGACAGGGGTACTCTTGAATGTCCAAGAGTACCTCAGGAGCCATAGCAGTAGTCCTGTAAAATTACAGAACTAAAAAGATTTCAACGGCTGAAAATATCATGAATCATCAGCTGATTCAACAATGGAAGTCCCTTTCTATACCGCAGTACATTTTCTTTTAATATCTCTATGGTTCTACCTGTTCTATCTGGTACCTGCGGAGTACAATGTGGAGTCATATATACATTGGGGAGATCCCACAATTCACTTTTTGAACTCAAAGGTTCCTGCTCAAATGTATCTAGTCCTGCCCCTGCGATCCAACCCTCTTTGAGAGCTTTAATGAGAACTGACTCGTCAATGACAGCCCCTCGAGCCATATTGATAATGCAAGAACTAGGTTTCATCATCTTAAGTTCTTTGGTTGAGATCATATGATAGGTTTTATCAGTTAAAGGAATGCATAGAGCTAAAAAGTCACTTTCTTTGAGAATGTCATCTAAGGTATCTTCTTTGGCCGCAGAATAATAGGAATCAACATTTTCTGGAGCTTTCTCTTTATTGCTGTATGCGATCACTTTCATACCCATAGCCTTTGTTCTAACAGCAAGTTCCTTCCCGGTGTGTCCCATTCCAATAATACCAATGGTCTGCCCATACAGGGCTCTAAGATTACTCTGTCCTTTGATTCCCCATGTATGAGTTTTTTGAGCCTCAATAAAATCACTGATTTTGTAGCTCAGTGCCAGCATAAACAGAATGATATGTTCTGCTAGAGCGGGGGCTGAACGACCAGCAGAGCTGGAAACAACCAGACCTTTGTCAAAAATTTCTTTTTTGGCAAATTTATTAAGACCCGCATGCCCACAATGAACCCATTGAAGTTTGGGAGCATTTATATATCGGTCATCTAAATCTCCCCCGATAAAGGCGACATCAACACTCTTAAGAGCCTCGACAATGCCTTTTTCATCATCAAAATTCAGCTCAATAATTTTTGCTGGCGTATAGATATCTCTAATTTGTTGCATATATTTTTCGTCGAAAGATACAGCTATCAACACGGAGTGAATATCTATCATTTACAGTACTTCCTTTCCTATATACTAATTCATATATGAGAGGGTCCAGATCTATTATCCTACAACACAAACGCTCCCATATTTAAAGGAAAATTAAACCAAAAGGATCTTCAAGCCCTCATGAAATCCCAACCGGTCTAGGGTGATAGAAAGATGCCCCTTATTATAACTAAATGGAACTTCACTTCCGTCACTGAGTTTAATAACTCTGACAGGATCGACATTGAACGGAACATTGATTTTTAGATCTGCCATCGGGATTGGATCATAGAAAGTTGTTCCATAGTGCCCTGATGTATTAACAAGCTGTATCAGACTGAAAAAATCATTCGCTCCTCTAGCCATGCTAACTTCAACCATTGGAGATAGATTTCCGCCAACAGATTTCAGTGCAGCAGTCTCCTTCAGTAGATCTCCCATAAAAACAACAGTATTATCATGTCCTTCTTGGAGAAACAGACGCCCTGGAAGCCATGGAAGAAAGACACATTTCCCCTTACCATAAGAATTGACAACAACACCGGGAATATCACTGACCTGTTTCCAATAACAACGCTCAGGAGGGCCTACCCAGTGAGGGGGAATAAGACGAAGTGATCCTTTAGCAGAATCGGAATATTCAGCAAAAATGAAAGTATCACCAAAATATATCAGATCTCGATCTTCCATTGATGGATAACCTTCTTTACTATCTAGCTCCAGCATGGCAGATCTCATATCATGACGCACATGTTTTACATGTAAGATTCCGGTAGATTCCAGAGCACAAGACTCCCGTCTTTCATATTCATCATCATAAAATGCTGTTTCTCCAGTAGCAACTAAAGTTCCACCCTGCTCGACAAATTTGTCAACACATGACGCCGCCTCATCAGAGAAATATTTACAGTTAGGGAGTACCAGGGCATCATATTCAGAGAGATCCGTTTTCGTAATACGACCGATACTGATGACATCAAAAAGAATATGATTTTCAGAGAGTAGACGATACATTCCCCTGTAATCATCTGTCGACTCAAATCCACCGAGAGAAATCAGTAACGTCTTAGAATCAGGAGTTAAACCATCGTACGTATCTTTAAAGTGTTTCTCATGGAAAGAAAAGACTCTTTTAACCCCTTCATATCCACTGCGATCTCTATGATTATCAAGACGCCCTATGAGATAGTAGTCTAAGCCTCCACAGGCTAGAAGGCCCTGCCAAAGTCTTAATTCCTGCAATGCTGGAGCTACTGCTACATGCCTGTAAAAAAATCCTATAAAGTCGACACTGGTATTGCTGGACTTGAATTCAGGATGAGATGCTACCACACATTTAGAGTTATCTGATCCACTGTATTGCCAATGAGGAAGAGGTCTTTTGAACTCGGTATTGGATTCGACCCGCTCAAAACCAAAGTCTCCCTCAGTGACCTTATCAATCATTATATCAGGACGTATTTTTTTAATAAATTTAACGATTCTACTTCTGTGACTGCTGATTGTTTCACGTTTAAATACTAGGTATTTGCGGAAAGCAGGATCGTTCATATCTTCTTGAACAGGCAAAATAAGTTGAAACCGATCATAAAACATAGTTTTACATTTTTCACACTGACAGATTCCCAGATAACGATGCTCATAGTTTTCAGTATTATACCCACCCATATTGAAAAAGATTCCATCTATGTCGAGTTTTGTCAGAGTTTCTTCTATAATTTGAGGAGCATAAATTCTCTGATAATCACTATTCACGCAACAATGTACATTTCCGGCAAAGTCCTCAATAACACCTCCCGGAAAAATACAAGCCCAGTCCGGATGTTCTTCATATATCGGTCTGCGTACTTTAGAAAAATCGGTTCTTGCAATGACTTTAACGCCCTCCCGATGACAAGCAGCGATGATAGTCTCAAGACTGTCACCGTTTAAATGAGGACTTTGGAAGTGAAAAGGTAAGTCCGTTTTATAACTAGCTATAATACCAGAGGTATTTATCATAGCAACTGAAGCATGCATTTTTTTCAATGATTCAACATACACTTCTGCATCTATATCTTCCATATCTATTTCGGGAAGATTTGTCTGTATCTGCCTCCATGGAAAATGTTGACTCCAATGACTCATTTATATCTCCTAATTATTTTCTTTTAAAGAAGCACTCTCATATTCAATCTTCTTTTACTTCAACGTTGTTCTATTTTTCGAAGTACTGAACCAACCCGCCATGATCCAGAGACCCAAGATTATCTTCATTCAAGTTTTCCATATAACTTAAAACCATTTTTGATAAAGGTTTTCTCATCATTTTTCTATTCTCTCATTTTGCTAATGATTGAAGCTTTTTCTCGAGAGAACACTTTCTTATCCTTTTAGTGCACCACTGGTCATTCCACTGACAACATATTTTTGCAAAGCAAAGAAAACTAACAATACAGGAATCATTGCTAGGACAAAAACAGCAAAGGATAATTCCCACTGAGTTGCAAACTCATTATGAAAATGATTTTGGACCATAGGAATAGTATTGAGTCTGCGTTTACCGAGGGTTAAAAGAGGTAATAAAAAATCATTCCAGAACCATAAGACATCTACTATGACAACTGTTGCTGTTATTGGTTTTATCATTGGAAAAATGATACTCCAGTAAGTTTGCCATCTGTTAGCACCGTCAATTTGAACAGATTCAATAATCGAATTTGGCAAACTTCGGATGAATCCCGCATACAGGAATATGGCGAATGGTAAAGCTTTACCAATATAAACAAGGGAAAGCCCCAGTCTTGAGTTCAGTAGATTTAGGTCCCCCATGATTCGTATTAAAGGCACCATGGATGTAAAAAACGGGATAATTGTGCCGGAAATGAATAGCAGGTAAAGGCTCCGAACAAACTTACTTCTTGATTTAACAATGATAAAGCTTGCCATTCCAGCTAATAGGACGACACCAAAGACAGCGACGGCAGTCACTGTAAAACTGTTGAAAAAAGTAAGAAAAAACTTCATTTTCTTACCAGCTATCAAAAAATTTTCGAAATGCCATTCTCTAGGAAATGACGCTGGACTCATAATAGCTTCCCGTCCGGATTTTACAGCAACAAAAAGCATAATATAAAATGGATAGAGGAATGCCAAACCAATAATGACTAATATACCTTCAAAAGCCACCAGGCTTCGTTTCTGTTTATATATTTTAGTACTCAGCATTTCGTTCTCTCTTTCTCAATATATTGATCTGAATTAGAGTAATTATTAGTATCATAACGAACAGAACAATTCCTAAGGCAGATCCATATCCGGCTCTGCGATTCACGAAAGATTCTCTGTAAATACTCATTGAAATAATTTGACTGGAAATACCCGGTCCACCATTTGTAAGGGCATAGACCAAATCATATTCTTTAAAAGCCCGGGAAACTGAAAGAACAAGGTTGATGGTCAATGCGGGGGCAATCAACGGAAAAGTAATGCCCCTAAATCTTTGCCAGGCAGACGCACCATCGATATCACAAGCTTCATAAAGATCCTGAGGAATATTCTGAAGACCAGCTATATAGATAATCATATACCATCCAAGCATTCTCCAGGTATTTGTAAATATTGCAGTATGAAGTGCCCATTGGGAACTTCCAATAAGATTATACGCAATAACTTCGACACCGATTTTTTTCCCAAAATCTGCGATGGGAACGGAAAAAATAAAGCTGAAGACGAATCCTACAACAAGAGGGCTTAGTACTGTCGGAAGAAAGAAAACGGTCCTTAGAAACTTCTTTGTATGTAATTTCCGATTCAAAGCTACAGCTACAGCAAGAGCACACACATTGATTGAGATTGTAGAAAGAAAAGCAAATACAATTGTATTTTTCAAGGGAGTAATCGATGTTTCACTTGTGAATATTTCAACGTAATTTTTCAGTCCAACAAAATTCAGAGCAGGAGAAACACCATCCCAATTTGTGAAGCCAAGAAAAGCTCCTCCTATCAACGGGGTTATCACGAAAACAAGGAATAAAGCCAGAGCAGGTAGGAGCATCAGGGATCCCAGGATTGCATCGCTTCCTGTATTAATTTTTAATTTCATATCTTATCTCTTTCATGAAAGCCGGTTTCCAAACCATAATTGAGGTCTGAAAATCGGCCTAATAATATATTACTGGAATTTATGATCTGCGAGGAAGGACTCGACAAAGTCAGGAGAAGCTTTCATTAAACGTTGATGCTCCTTTTCAATACCTGCGGCAATAGTATCGACATCACCACCGACAAACCACTCCTGAGTACCTTTCTTCATGTATTCTTTAATTCCAGGAATCCATGTTCTGGTCATAGTTCTAGTAGTAGGGAAACCACTGCTGAGAAGTCCCTGAAGATAATCACCGGCGGGATCAACTGAACCTGACACGCCCATAACAGATGAGAAATTTCCAATAGCTTTAGAAAAAACTCCCGCTCCTTCAGCGGTTGTCAAGAAATCAAGCAATTTGATTGCAAGGTCCTGATTCTCTGAATCTGCAGTAATACTGAACCCCTGTCCCGCATCAGTAGTCAATAAAAAGTTTTCTTTTGTTTCATTAAACGGTCCAGGAATAATTGAATAGTTTAGATCTGGGTTAGCAATTCGTATGTTTGATCCAAAATTGGAGCCAACCATAAATGCATTCTGTCCTGATGCAAAACGTCTAATAGATCCAGAATCATCCAATCCTAAAGCGTCTTTATTCATATATGGTTTCAGACGACCATAACCGTAATAGACAGCTTTAAAATCATCATCACTCCAACGACCATCGCCAGTGAGCAGGTCAGCATACCAATCAGGATTTGAACCATACAGATTCTGATAAATATACTGATAAACAAATGCATTTACCGGGTTAACTTCTTTAGCTGCGACCAACAATGGTTCTTCCAACCCTGCTTTCTGCAATTGATCACAGATAGCAACCAATTCATCCAGTGATTGGGGATAGTCGGCAATACCATATTCTTTAAGAAGGTCATCGTTAGCAAAAAGACCAGAAACACTAAGATTCATTGGAATACAGTAGACATCATTATTATACCAGCCTAGTGGATATTCAATATCCGACAGACGATCCTGAAACCCTGTATTTGTAAGGGGTAACAAATAGCCTTTCTTGGCTAGATCAACAGTGAGGCTGTTGATGACTGATAGAATAACATCGGGAAGGTCACCAGATGCAACTTTTGCAGCAATAATAGCATTTTTGGCTGCATCATCAGAATAAACAGTGGCTTCCAAATCTATGTCTGGATAAAGTTCATTGTATGCCTCTATAGCAGCATCAAGACCTGTTGCTCCTTCTGCATTTGTTAATACGGTCAATTCTCCACCTAACTGCTCATCCCCAGACTCTGCAGTTCCATTAGAAAAGACCACTCCTGTCATCATAAAGAATAATCCAAGAGCTACGATTAAGTTCCTTTTCATACTTTACCTCCATATTGTATAAGTATTGTTATATACATGGTAAAGCAGAAAAGCTCAAAGTCGATGCATTCAATTTGTTACCTTTGTGTCAACTTTTAATAAGAATTATGCTTAAAACTGGAAAAATACTTTTTTATGCCTTTATTTTCTCTTTTTTGTGCATTATTTTGCCACTTTTTTTGAAAGAAATTCTTTTTTCCAAACTCACCATTTAGTATGGTATTAATGTGGAATGAAAAGACTCAATTTACGTAGCAAATCAATATCTGCCAATATTGCAAAGATTTTTCTTGTTTTTGCTTTCATGAGTATTTCTATCAGTATCTTATTTGTTTACGTTCAAGCCTTCAGAATAACCAAAGCTCAAAAGATGGAAGCTTTGAAGCTTTCGGGTGAATTTATCTCTCAAAGCATTGATGCACAAATTCGCATTATGGAAAGAACAGCAAAGATTATCCTTGGAAATACTAAAATCCAGAATGCATTAGTCGGAATACAATCGCTTGGTGAAGACTCCATTCTAGAGAGAGATGCACTGGAACGGGATATAAGTAATCAGGTTATCTTCAGCACTTTAATGGGAGATAATATTTCGACTGAGTTTTATTCCAGTACAGGAAATTTACTTTTGAAATCCCCTTATCGAATTTGGTCAGAAGAGAATCTACTTGATGGTCTCAAATCACCTGATAAGGTTTATCAAAGTCGTTTTCAATTAGTCTCACCCAATGAACATGGAATAGTAGACGATAGAGGAAACACATTCTGTATCTATATTCAACCATTGAGGAATTTATATAGTGATGGACCAATGGCTTTTGTAGCCGTATTGCTGGATACTTTTGAGTTACGTCAGGTCCTGGAGCAAAATGCTAAAATCATTAATAACGAGAGGAAAAATGACTGTACAATTTTTCTGATAGATTCACAAAATGAGCTTGTAACATCTAACAAGAATCAACTTGAAATGCCCAGAAGGAAAAAGGATTCTACTTATATTGAAATATTTTCCGAATATACGAATTGGAAAATAGTCATTGAAATTCCTAACCAATACTTAGTCTCTGATATGATACACGTTCAGACCCTCAATGCTGTCATCCTTCTGGTTCTTTTATTATCAACAGCATACGGGATGCGAATTCGCCTTGAAAAGAAATTGTTTGTACTGAATGAACTGACAGCAGCGATGGGTTCTGTCAAAGAAGGAAATTATTCTATTGAATTAAATCTTGAAAATCTTGATGAAGATATAAAATTGGTCTTTGGACATTTTAATGAAATGTCTAGAGAAATTGATGATCTGATCAACAGAGTCTATCGAAATAGGATTTTAACAAAAGAAGCACAATTGAAAATGCTTGAGCTGCAGATTAATCCACACTTCCTATTTAATTCCCTTCAAACGATAGAAGCATATGGTGAAATTCATGACCAGGAAGAGGTTCAGATAATGGCCTCGTCACTGGGATCTCTTCTTCGATACAATCTAAAAGCAAATACATTTGTATACCTTGAGCAGGAATTAAAAATGGCAAAGAAATATTGTGTCATTGAACGAATTCGGTTTGGTGATAGAGTAGATATTTCTTTCTATATCGATGAGCGTCTAAAGAGCATGACAATACCTAAATTCATACTTCAACCAATCTTGGAAAATTGTTTTGTTCATGCTTTTCCTTCTGACACCAGAAAAGGAAAAATATCTGTGGAAGGCGTAATAAGCAATGAGAACGATATGTCCATTTCAATCACTGATAATGGAGACGGAATGGAATTTAATAAAATAGATGAAATGAATAAGAACCTGGGAAATATAGATGAATCAGATGATTATAAAATGTATTTTAACCACATTGGTCTTAGCAACATTAACTATCGGATAAAAATTTACTATGGGGAAGAGTATGGAATAACAGTTCAGCCAGGAGCTGTTAGTGGATTGACTATAATGATAAAACTTCCCTGCAGAAAGAATATTTTGTAAAGGGTTGGAGCACAAGAATGTATAAAGTTTTAGTTGTTGATGATGAAGAGATAATTCGAAAGAGTATTATAAAAAAATTAAATAAGATGCAGATAGATTTCATATGGATTAAAGATGCATCTAATATTGATTCAGCATATATGTTAATTTCGGAAGAATTACCCGATATCATAATCTGTGACATTCGAATAGGAAATAGGTTTGGGTTTGAACTGATCACTAAGATTTCCGATCAAAAGATTGACTCTGAAATAATAATAATTAGCGGGTACAGTGACTTCAGCTACGCAAAAAAATCTTTATCTCTCAATGTCAATGATTATCTCTTAAAACCAATAGATTCGGATGATTTGAAACTAGCGATTCATAGGTCTATTTCTAAAATTCATCTGAAAAGGAGCAATCGAGAATATTCTGAAATTGCAACCATTGTATCTGAATCTCGAAACAATTGGAAAATACTGATGGAGAGCAAAAACGAAAATACAATAAACCATGCATCTGATCAGAAGTCAAAAAAACAGAACTCGTTGTACCAGTCTCTCTCCATTTATGCACCCCTAGTAGAAGAACAACTGTTTCTTATTACAATTGCAAATTCGATCGAGAATTCCCGGTATTGGAATCGTCAGAAGAATTCTTTTTTAATGAAAATATCCGAACACGAATATCACATTCTTTTCCTGGTTGATCAAATACAATTATCGGTGAATCAGGAAAGGATTTTAGTACTGGCTGAAACAATTCACCAACAATTATCCAAGATCTCATCTGAAGCCCCCACAATAGGACTGGGGCGCTCTAATCTGACGCACTACAACTCAATGAAGGATAGTCGCTTTATGATGAAGCATAAAATACTATTTCCTGAGAAACGTGTAATAACCTATGACGATATTGTAATGTTAAAAAACTCTGGTAAACTTGAGATTGTAGATACCCAACAACTCACCCATTTAATCAGACAAAGTGATATACGCCGTATTATTGAGTTTTTAGAGAAGATAAAGAAAGATCTTAATGATGGTGGGTTCGGGTATGGAGTCTACGAAAGCGTTTTTCAAAAACTGTTTTCTATTCTAGGAGATTCTATTCAGGATTCACAGTATGTAAGTGTCCTGCAAACAGATCAGAAAGTATATGAATTCAATAATGTTGAATCACTATTCGATCATATCAAAATGATTTTTTCTAAAGTGGTTTTGGAAGAAAATTTAGATTTTGGTACTGATTACCGTCAAAAAAGAGTCTTTCTGTTTAAAGCCTATATTGATGATAATTTTACCAATCCCCTGTCACTTCAAGATTATTGTAACAAACAAAATTTAAATATCAGTTATTTGAGTAAAGAATTTAAGAACTTAATAGGAGTAAATTACCAATGTTATCTTCTTGGACTCAGAATAGAGAAAGCAAAAGAATATCTTCAGGAGACTGATGAGAAAATTGGAGACATATCATTACTTATCGGTTTTCAAGACCAGCACCATTTCAGTCGTACATTCAAGAAATTGACTGGTAAATCGCCTCGCGATTTCCGTAATGATGCCTTAAAAAAGAAGCGATCCCCCATAATAAAGCCTTTGCATTGAAATAAAATAGAGATCTATCATTAACATGATCATATATAAGATTTAAGATATCAAGCTGGATTTACGAAGTAAATGAGACTAATCTAACGAAAGATGAATTAGAATCCTTATTCAACACTTCCTACTTAGCATTGCTCGTACTAATTTTAATTCGAATAAAGAGTCCCCATTTTAACACTTCGTGAAAACAGTTATCCACTAATCATATAAAATGATGCCCATTTTCCTTATCTCTTTAAGGTTCTTTCGTAAGCGTCAAATCTACAGGCCCTACGAATATTCAGAAGTTCCATGCACAATTTCCGCAAGGAGAATTACAGCATGGAAACAAAAGACATTTGGGTACAGAGATTTAAAGAATGGGAAGAGAGCGGTTTAAAGAGAGCAGAGTACTGTAGGCAGAATAATTTTCCCGTTTCAACCTTCGACTACTGGCGGTATAGAATCCGTAAGGAGTCTGAAAAGGCAGAAGGGGACAGCCTGGTAAAGCTTCCGGTTGTAATTCAACCGACTCAATCCGGTTCGTTTTCTCTCGAATATCCCTCAGGTCATAAGATTCACATTCCTGGGAACTACAATTCCAATATGCTGCGGCGTCTGGTTACCGATCTGAACGAGGTGTTCAAATGATCCCTGATCTATCGAGCATCCAGATCTATGTTCGTCCCGGTGCTACTGATATGCGAAAGCAGGTAAACGGACTATCCATCATCACAGAGGAAGAGATGGAACTTCATCCTGGTTCTGGCAACCTGTTTCTGTTCTGCAGTAGAGACAGGAAGCTGATCAAGTGTATCTTTTGGGATCGAAATGGCTTCTGTCTCTGGCAGAAGCGTCTTGAGAAAGGAAAGTACCCCTGGCCTGAAACAGAAGAGCAGGCCAGACATATATCACAGGACCAGTTGAAGATGCTTCTTGATGGTATCGACTTCTGGCATGCCCACCAGACTCTCTGTTATGAAGAGATTACCTGAACCATCTTCCCACAGAAATTCAAAGATGATAGAATTTCGTCATGGACTTGGCGGAGATACAGGAGTCACCGAAGAAAGCTCTTGAGCTAATTCAACAGTTAACTGGAACCGTTGAAAAACGCGATGCTCAGATAGAGCAGCTTAAGGATGAGCTTCGCCTTGCTCTTCATCGAAAGTTCGGCCGTTCCAGTGAGAAGATAGATCCCAGTCAGAAAGATATGTTCGAGGAAGATACCCCTTCAGTAGAAGAGCTCGTCCCCAAAGAACAGATCTCCGTACCGCCTCATCGCAGAACCAAGGCAGGTCGCAAGCCCTTAGACCCCAGTATTCCCCGTGAAGACATCATCCATGACATCCCCGAAGAAGAGAAGCTTTGCCGCTGCGGTCATATGCTTGTAAAGGTAGATGAGGTCATCAGTGAGAGGCTGAAACATATACCCGAGCAGATCTATGTGGAACGGCATATCCGTCCCAAATACGCCTGTAAGAACTGTGAAGGCTCCTGAGACGAAGACAAGCCTGTTTTCCGGGTTGCACCGGCGCCTCCCTCCATTCTACCTGGCAGTATCGTTACTTCTGGTCTTCAAGCCTTTATCCTGGTGAATAAATTCTGCGATCATCTGCCCTTCTACAGACAAGAGAAACGTTTCGAACGCATCGGCGCCCATATCAGCCGCCAGGATATGTCAAATTGGACAAACAAAGTATATGACTTCCTCCAGTTCCTAATGGATATCTTCAAAGAAAAGATCAAAGAAGGGCCGGTTATTCAGATGGATGAGACCACGGTCCAGGTTATGGGAGAAGAGAACCGTCCCGATACTTCAAA
The DNA here is from genome assembly GCF_008329965.1 of Oceanispirochaeta crateris. Taxonomy (GTDB): domain Bacteria; phylum Spirochaetota; class Spirochaetia; order DSM-2461; family DSM-2461; genus Oceanispirochaeta; species Oceanispirochaeta crateris. The sequence continues at coordinate 3,541,943 of NZ_CP036150.1, read as the reverse complement.
ATCCTATATGTGGCTGGCACGGGGAGGTCCTCCGGAATCGCCTCTTGTGATCTACGAGTACCATGAAACCAGAAGTTCTCAGCATGCCAAGGCATTCCTGGAAGGATTCTCGGGATACCTTCAGACCGATGGCTACCAGGCCTATGAAACTGCTCTTGATGGCAATGACGACATCGTTCATGTTGGCTGTATGGCTCATGCCCGCCGGAAGTTTGTCGAGGATGCCAAGGCGTCAAAGGGCTGGAAGTGCCCAGATCGCGGTTAAGAAGATCAAGGAGATCTATCGGATTGAGAGCAGACTGAGAGATAAGGATCTGGATGAGTCCGAGTTCTTGAACCAAAGAAAGACACAGATCCAGCCGCTTCTCGATGACCTGAAATCCTGGCTGGACGATAAGGCTGAAAAGGTCCGCCCTTCAACGGCTACAGGAAAGGCTGTCTCCTATACTCTGGGACAGTGGAGCAAGATCATCCGTTTCCTGGATTCTCCTTATCTGACTCCGGATAACAATACAGCAGAACAATCTATCAAGCCCTTCGTAGTGGGACGAAAAAACTGGCTGTTCTCAGGATCGCCCACCGGGGCCAAGGCCAGCAGCCTTTTCTATTCCCTGATCGAGACGGCAAAAGCCAACGACTTGAATCCTTATGGATATCTTTACTGGATCTTCGAGCAGTACGCAGGCAAAGGTGATAATTTTGATAATGAAACACTGCTTCCCTGGAAATGTGACAAGGAAGCGATCAAGAAGGTGGCTTTCAAGGGCCTGTAGATTTAACGCTTACAATAAAACAGTCAACTAAAACAATCTCCGATTTTTCCATCTTTTTTCTGATAGTAAAGATGACCAGTATTATGAATAATTGCCCCTGAGGGTTAGAGGAACAATATGAGACAACATCAGAAATTAGGACTCTTATTTATTATAAATTGATCAGAGAGACGTTACTAAAACCCGACTTGACAATCATCAAACAATAGGTAGACTGATCTGTATACTTCAATCAGAAAGAGGCTGCCAAGAGTGTCGACCCAAAAAACTTCTGCTCGCGAACGGCTGCTCAATGCGGCAGCAAATCTTTTTTACAACAATGGGATAGCAGCGACAGGAATTGACTCAATTATTAAAAAAGCCAAAGTGGCTAAGATGAGCCTTTATAATAATTTTTCGTCTAAAGACGACTTGGTGCAAACATACATTAATAAACGACATTCTGAATGGCTGGATTTGTATAGAAATAGATTAAAAAAATCAAATATACCGAGGGAGCGTGTCCTGGCTGTATTTGATGTGTACCTTGATCATGCCGCGTTTGAGTATGAACGGGGTTTCAGGGGATGCGGCATTCTTAATGCGGCTGCGGAACTCCCGGCGAAATCCCGAGGTAGAGAGGCTGTTAGGAAACACAAGGACGAAGTAGAAGCTATATTACAAATGCATCTACTCGAGTATCCTTCTATGACTCAGGAGAAATCAGAGTCTATTGCCGAGCATTTATCCTTTCTTCTGGAAGGCGCAATGGCCAGAGCCGGCCTGGAAGGAAGCAGTGAAAAAATAATTCATGCTAAAAAGTTAGCGACTCATATGCTGGAGACCTTATGAAAAGGAATGAGGTCTTTTGTGGTTCCATGGGAGTGTTGGCTGCATCCTTTCTTTGGGGGACAACGGGCACTGCGGCAACTTTTGCTCCTGATGTGAACCCTATAGCCATAGGAGCAGCGGCTATGGGAATTGGTGGAATCATGCAGTTCCTCTCGGCAAGAGGTTTGATATCGATCTACCGCAATGTATTAGTCCAACAATGGAGACTGCTTCTTATAGGCAGCGTTGCCATAGGAGTTTATCCACTGACATTCTATACCTCAATGAAGCTCGCAGGTGTTGCAGTGGGGACAGTGATATCTATCGGACTTGCTCCATTGATATCGGCGCTTCTCGAATCTATTATTGACAGAAAAAAGCTTTCAATGAAGTGGAAAATGGGGGCATTGATTGGAATTCTGGGGGTTGTATTACTTTGTCTGACAAAGTCCGGTCAGCAATCTAACGAAATTCAAATGATGTATTACAAAAAAACATTCGGTGTACTGACAGGAGTCCTTGCAGCATTTACCTATGCCCTCTTTTCGTATGTTGCTCATAAGCTGATGAAACGGGGTGTTGCCAGCCGTGCAGCCATGGGATCACTATTCGGCCTGGGTGGAGCAATACTCTTACCGGTTCTCTTATTTACAGGAAAGTCCTTTCTGAATTCGTGGCTAAATTTAGCCGTCGGCATGTATATGGCAACTATCCCCATGTTTATTGGTTATCTCTTCTTTGGCTACGGTCTTTCAAAGATTAACGCGAGCATGGCGACGACATTATCCCTTTTTGAACCAGCAGTAGCCACACTCTTCGCAGTGATTATTGTTGGTGAACAAATTTCATTGACAGCATGGTATGGAATTGGTCTCATCATAGCATGCTTGTTCATCTTAACTGTTCCAGTTCTTGATTTGAATCTTCTGACACGGATCAGGAAAGCCATAATTGCAGAGTGAAAACAGAACTAAAGTAGTTACAAACGTAATCAAAATGAGAGAAGAAGCACATAGATTCCATCATTTCAGAAGTATTGATCCTGGGAATTCTGTTTCAAAATATCGATAGATGCAAAAGTAGAAAGCAAGCGATTTTAGGCTCCATAAACATAGTAACACCCTGCTGTTAAGCTCTACCCCTTACGCATCTTATACGAATGTTCCTGCCCTACTTCCACAACATCTCACAGATTTGGACCTTGCTGTAGCACTTGCTCTTAATCCAGAAGGGAAACATCCCAGAAGATCGGGAAATAGAACTAAGTGGTAGTGCTGAAGAAGGAATCATTTGACCAGTGCAAAAAAACTCTGGCCAAAAATACAGCCTGATATTAGATCGTCAGCTAAGGGCTTCCTCCATATTCTCCTCGGCATTGTCCTCTACAGATTCCCCAAGAGGCTCTTCTTCTGATTCATTCGTGCTACCAGGCCCCGCTGAGGCACTAAGCTGAGGTTTGAATTCCACATGCTCCCCTACAACTTTCACCTTATAATGGCTGCTCCCCTCTTCATCAGTCCAGCGGTCCTGTTTTAATCGTCCCACAACACGAACACCTCGACCTTTCTGCAGATGTTTTTCGCAGGCTTCAGCCACCTTTGACCACACTTCTACATCAAAATAGGACACCTCGCTCTGACGGATACCTTCTGATTTGTAATAGCGGTTGCTGGCTACAGAAAATTTGCACACAGGGGTTCCCTTGGGAGTCAGATTGGCCTCGGGATCTCGCACCAGATTACCTTCCAAAATGACGCTGTTAAGGTTGTTCATACATTTCTCCTTTAACAAAAAGATTGAATTACCTTATTTACAGAAGAGAATTATTCCCTGATTTAAAAAATGGAATAATTTTTTAAAAACCCATCCCATCGGTTTTAACTGAGACCTCTGACACTCCCTGACAACAACCGAGGTAAAAGATGGAGACTTTCCTCTCGGCTTAGCTGTCTTTTACCTTGACTTGTTCGAAATGGAAAGACTAAAATTTAAACATACCGACCGTAGGTATGTTATTTCAATGGAGTATATGTGAAAGAGACAAAAGAAAAGATCCTACTAAAAGCCCTACAGTTCCTGGTGGAAAATGACTATGAAAGAGTCTCCCTCAATTCTATTGCAGATGGCATAGGAATCACCAAGGGCGGCATCTATCATTACTTCGGTAGCAAGGAGGAACTCTTCCAGGAGTGTCTGCGGACTGTCTTTTCAAAAATGCAGAACATTACGATGAACTCACTCAAAGGAGATTACTCCCTGGAAGAACTGCTGCGGGGTCTATTTTCCTTTGAAACCTACCTGAATGAATTCGAAAAAAACACGGGGATAGACTTTGCCGGAAATTATCTAAATTTCAGCTACCTCATGTTTATGGGGATTAAGAAATTCCCTGCGATTAAGGAGTTGATTACCGAAATTTACAGGGGAATGCAAAAGGACCTAGAGAATTTAATTTCTCATTTACAAACAGAAGGTGATGTCCGTAAAGAGATTGATTGTCGGCAGCTGGCTTTTGAACTTGTTGCCATGGCAGAAGGTGTCATGCTGATTTCAGAATTTACAAGCGATATAGATTTCACAACCATTGGTGAGAGTCTTGTTCAGTCCACCCTGAAGAGAGTCCAGGCATAGAATAAGACCATTCACCCCGATCCGCGGGATAGGGAGAAAGAAGCGATGAAACAACTGAATCTGAGAGAAAAAATCCTGAGCCGGTGGGCCCGGTGGTCAGTAAAGAATTGGGGGAAGGCACTCCTTATTGTCTTAGGACTGACCATCATTATTGCTTATGGAATGACAAGACTCAGGATGGAAATGACCTTCTATTCCATCCTTCCGGACAAATCAAACCAGGTAAGGGATTTGCAGAGAATAGTCGAAGAGTTTCCTGCAGTTTCCGGAATTCTTGTAGTTGTTGATGGACGGTCCATTCTAGATCCTGCCGAGGCGGAAAGGATTGTAAAGAATACAATAGATAGCCTCATTGAGGAGTACTCAGGAGAAAAATACGAGCCCTATGTTTCTGGAACGACAGGACGAATGGATATGAGTTTCTTTAAAGAACATGGACTTATGCTCACAAAAATGGAAGATCTTAAACGCCAGAAAAGAACCTATAGAAATCTCAACCTCGTTCCGCTGATCAGACACATCAACGATGACTTTGAAGCTGAGTATTCTGGAAACAGTGATAAACTTGCAGAGGATGAGACACAAGCGGTGGGACTCTTTAGAGGGTTGGACCAGCTTTTACAGCTGATAAATGAAGCTACACAGGGTAGAAAAATCTCTGATGAGGATCTCCATGCTGCTCTGGATGCCTATATGCTGGGTGATGAATATATTATGAGCAACGACAATAAAATGGGTCTCATGGTTGTTCAGCCTACCTTTACTATCAACGATTTAGCCCTACTCCGGGCTGGGGTGAATACAGTAGAATCAGGAGCCAAACACATTGCTTCCCAGCATGGAGTTACAGCAGGAATAACCGGTTTCACAGTGATTGGCCGGGATGAAATGGTCAGCTCTGAAAAAGGACTTGCTGGGTCTTCCATCATTGCCTTTGTTTTAATTCTTGGACTTTTGATTTTTGTATTTAGGATGTTTTCTGTCCCTTTCATCGCAGGAATACCGCTTCTCACGGGAATACTCTGGGCAGTAGGCCTCAGCGGTTATTTCCTGGACCGCCTCAACATTATGACAGCCATGTATATTGTGGCTCTTCTGGGACTGGGAATCGATTATGCCATTCATTTGTTATCTGGATATATTCAGGAAAGAGACGATGGAAGAGATTTTGAAACATCCGTCGAAAACTCACTGATAAAAAGCGGCTCAGGGATACTAACTGGTGCATTAACAACTTCTGCCGCGTTTTTCACACTCACCATTGCTAAAACCGGCATCATGAGAGAACTGGGAGTCGTAGCCGGCCTGGGGATTTTAAGTGAACTCCTTGTTATGATTTTATTGATTCCTCCTTTGCTGTCTTTTAGAGAATACCGAATGATAAAAAAGGGGAAAACCGAAAAGAAACTGTTTTCAAAAGTAAAGATCAAGTCAGATGCCGCCGCAGGAATTGGGAGACTTATCGTTAAAGCTCCGGTAACAATCACAGTCGTCATGATCCTTACAATCGTAGCTTTCTCTTTCAAGGTTAAAGACATCAGTCTTCAGAAGAATATCCTGGAGATGGAAGCTAAAGGTCTCGAATCGGTACAGCTGAACGATGAGATGGCCAAAGAATTTGGAATGGCTCCGGATGGGCTATCAATTATAAGTGATGATCTGGAGGAAGTAAGAGCCTTAACAGAAAAACTCGAAGACCTCTCTTCTGTAAAATCAGTGGAATCATTATCAGAATTCTATGTACGGGACAGTGAATATATTGAAAGAGGAAATTTCATCAAATCCTTCATTACAGAGCTGGATGAACGATCACCCCTAAAGACAGTCAACCGGGTAGAACTACTGGAAGAACTCTACCGACTGGAAGCAAACCTGATAGAACTGGGAGATCTGGCCTTCCTGGGAAATATGAACCGCTTGGTATATACCCTGGGAGAGCTAACCGGGATCAACATGGAAGGAGTAAAAACAAAGAAAACCAGCTTTGACAGCCTCTTTACCTCCCTCGAAAATCCCGCGGAGCCTCAGGAAAAAGAGGCTCTTGACCACTTTCAGAATATGCTTTTCGATGCTATGAATCATCGTGTGAGAACCATGGCCGAAACCGGCAGAGTAACTCTAGAGATGCTGCCTTCTAATATCACAGACTCCATGATATCAGAAGATGGATCTTCCTATCTCATAACAATCAACCCGACCCAGAGCCCCTGGGAAGGAGATTTCCGTGATATTTATACCGCCCAGATAGAATCTGTAACAGACAAGGCCACAGGAACGATCCTCGCCGGAGACCAGCTGACCATCATGGCGGAACAAGATGGTGTCCGAGCAGCTATACTCGCCCTGATAGTTATCTTTATAATCATGGTCATCGATTTTAGAAATATAAAGCTAGCTCTTCTGACAATGCTCCCTCTCATGGCTTCCTTTTTGACTCTTTTTGGATTCATGGGTTTAACAAATATAAAATTTGATTTTTTAAACATTATCGTTGTCCCCCTCTTAATAGGAATAGGCATAGATGATGCGGTCCATATCAATCACAGATACCTTAAAGAGGGAAAAGGGAAAATGGAACTTGTCATAGCCCGAACAGGGACCGCTCTGTTACTGACGACCCTCACCACCATCTTCGGTTTTGCCTCCTTTATTCCCTCAGTGATGCGGGCCATGAAGAGTACGGGAATCGTGCTGACCCTGGCTATGACCATAGCTTTTCTGTATTCCGTATTGCTCCATCCGGCAATACTGATCATAGTTCATGAAAAATGGGGATGGAATCTGGCCCCTTGGAGGAAAAAATGAGCTTTTTAGTAATGAAAACGGATCGTTTGAAGCCCATCATGGTATTCATGCTTGTAACCCTTCTTACAGCTTTTTTACCCAATTCTGCTGCCGCCCAAAGTGCGGATGAAATCGTAAAAAGAGCTGATGAAGCCCTCAAGGGAGATCGTATTTATAGCACCAGCCGTATGACCGTGTACAAATCAGGTAAAGCACAGCCGGTTCAGGAAATGGAAGGATATTCCATGGAGAAAGAGGGAAAATCCTATTCTCTATCGATCTACACGGCCCCGAACAGGATGAAAGGAACGGCAAACTTAATGATAGAGGATGATCTGTGGGTTCGATTCGGCTCGACCGGGAGAACCCGGAAGTTGAGCAGTTCGGCCAAGAAGAACTCCGCGGGAGGTACCGATTTTTCCTATGCCGACATGGGAGATGGCGGACAGGGTATTTCCGAAAAATACAGGGCAAGACTCCTGGGAGATGACACAGTCGAAGGAGAAGACTGCTATAAGGTGGAACTCCTGGCTGCCGACTCTGATGCCCCCTATGAAAAGATGGTCGTCTTTATCACCAAAGAAGGATTCCGGTACCTGAGGATTGATTATTATGAAGGAAACGCCAACATCAAGAGCATGACTCTCCATGATTTCAGAACTGTTGGATCCAAGGTATACCCCTTCCGTCAGACCATGGAAAATCACACGAAGCCATCTGTAACAGTGGTTGAAGTCATCAAATTGGAAATGGATAGCTCCAAAGTCCAGGACAGACTTTTTACCATAGGCTACTTGGAAAGCATAAGGTGAGAGACATGAAGAAAATGATTTTACCCCTATTGGCAGTATTTTTGACGATTCCCCTATTTTCCCAGGCCAGCTTTTCGGGGAAGGCTGAAATGAATATCACAGCCAACGCTCCCGAATCTCTGGATAGTGAGAGTCTTTTTTCAAGGGACGATTTGGGAATAACAGATCTGTCGATGCTCTCTTCCCTCACGGCAAAAATTGATGCTGGTGATGAAAAAACGACCTTTTCGGCCTGGTTTTCCCTGGGAGAAAGCACTGCCCCCGAGAGGAGCGATTACTCTCTGAATCTGCTGCGCCTTTCTGCCCTCATCTACATAAACAATACGATCTCGGTAGAAACAGGGCGGCAGAGCATGCTGACAGGCTACGGTTATGGATGGAATCCCATTGATTTTGCCAATCCTCAAAAAGATCCATCTGATCCTGATGCCGAGCTCAAAGGTGTAGACGCTGTGTCTCTCCGGATCTATCCCAATGAAACGATATCTCTCAAACTTTATGCCCTACTGCCTGAATCTCCCTCTGAAGAGGGATGGACATACGGCGAGACAAAAGCGGGGACTGAGATGACTCTCTACCTTCCGGGAATCGAATTGATGCTCTCCGGATTCTGGGATGATGAGAACAGCAAGGAAAGTGACGGTTACACACCGGCCCTCGGCACAGCGGCTATTTTGGACCTATGGGGAGCCGGGATTTATTCGGAGCTTGCTTTACGCAAAGGCAGCCGGAACCTCTTTCCCACCGCAAGCAGTATTGGAGAAAGAAAAACGGATTGGCTTTTTTCCGGACTCCTGGGATTAGAATACACCTTCAAAAGTGGCTTGTCCTCAGTCGTGGAATACTTTTACAACGGCGAAGGGTATAACAAATCAGAAAGATCCGACTTTGAAAGTGCCCTTCCCATAATCCCCGATCTTTTTGATCACTATTCGCCGGGCTATTTTGGACGTCACTACTTCCTGTTGAATCTGAGCCAGCCCTTCTATGACATCAATACAGAGATTACTATATCAGCCCTGATTGCCCCGGATTCTGGAGCGCTGACTCTGCTACCCGCCGTCACTCATAATTTCTCTGGCAGCTTCAGTGTCCAGTTTGGTTACACAGGATTATTTGACCTTGACAGTCATGACTTTAACGAACTCTCTGCCTGGCCTATGAGGCATTCGATGAATGCCCTTTGTATTTACAGTTTTTAAAATACAGGATAAAAATTCCAATAGGCACAGACAGGATAGATATTTTGATCCGGAATTTCTTCCCCTAATTTACACAGTTTACACTTCTTTTACACACCCTTTACCAAGGATATTTTTAATTCTGCTAATCTGGATTCAACAGGTAACAACCTGAAACTCTAGATAAGGATTAAGAATGAAAAAATACACTCGATTCGTAATGGTTGCTCTTCTATTCAACCTGGCCATGTTCACCTTTGCCTCAGGGAGCAATCCCTCAGATTCTGGAAACTCCAGACCGGAGGGAGGTCCAGAACAGGACCGCCCCATGCCTTCAGAATCTGAGCTGACAGTCGTAAAGCTTCAGTACCTTGCAGAAGTGGAAGAGGACGCCATAGCCCTCACAGCAGATCAAGCTGTAAAGATTATCCCCATTCTTGAAGAGTGGCAGGATGCTCGATTGGAAGACTCCGAAACAGATCCAGAAACCTTTGTAGAACGTATAACTTCAGAACTCACGGAACAGCAGAATGCGATGCTCCCTCCGCCTCCCGGTGGAGAAAGAGGCTCTCAAGGTGGTAATGGAGCCCCTCCTCAAGGCGGAAATGGAGCTCCCCCTCAGGGTGATAACAATAGCAGGCCTTCAAATGGTCCTGGACCAGAAAAGATGGATATGACTGAAATGTTATCCGATGTAATCAACGCTCTGCAGGAAGTATAAACCGCAGAAATCCAATAAAACTGAGGAGATAAATAGATGGCTATCAAGAGTATATACGGATGTATAGGCTGTGGGACCTGCGTCAAAACCTGTCCTACAGATGTAATCAGGTTGAAAGACAATGGCAAAGCTTACATTGCTTATCCCGAAGACTGTCAGATCTGCCATCTATGCAGAATGTACTGTCCTGTAGATGCCATAACAATTACACCTGAAAAATCAATACCGGTAATCGTGTCATGGGGGTAAATGAAATGAATGACAAGAATGGAATATCCAGACGACAGTTTTTAGGTCTCACCGGCGGAGTTCTCGGAGCAGCCGCACTGGCATCTATGGGAATGAATATCAATTGGACAAAAAACAATAGAGAACTGGATCCCGATAAAGTGGATTACAAGGAAAATGAAACAGATGTCCTTGTCATTGGCGGCGGCATGACAGGTCTCTTCGCTGCCGTGAAAGGGTATGATGCAGGGGCAAAAGTTTTGGTAGTATCCAAAGGACGCCTGGGAACATCGGGACAAACCCCTTTTGCCAAGGGAATCATGTCCTACGATTCTGACACAGCAAGCCTCACTCTGGACGAGTTTACAAACAAGGTTTCTGCTTCAGCACTGCAAACAAACAATCCAGTCTATACGAGACAAATGGCTGAACATTCAAAAGAGAGAGTAGATGAACTTGAAGAATGGGGATTCTTTAAATCTCCTCTTTGTTACGATTCCTTCAACAAGCCTATTTCCGAGAGGAAAATTCCTGTAATGGAAAGGATCATGATTACCCACCTGATCAAGGAAAACGGGCGCATAGCAGGAGCCGCAGGATTCAGCATAGACGATGCCGTTATACACGTATTTAAGGCAAAATCTGTCATACTCTGTACAGGTGCAGGAGGGTTCAAACCCAATGGTTTCCCCATCTGTGACCTGACACATGACGGCTCGATCATGGCCTACAAAATCGGCGCTAAAATAACCGGAAAAGAGTGGAACGATGGTCATAGCGGTTCAACAATAAACCCCGCCGCCTGTTATGACGGATGGCATGGTATGTTTGAGCAAACCCCCTCGACAACTGGAGTTGAGGTTCACCATGATCTGGGAGTAGATGTAAACTACAAGGCCTATAAACTGGGAAATCCTGTCTCCATGATGCCCGGCAGAGGAGACTCAGTGGAAGTAGAAGGCGGACCGTATATACCGGCTGCATTCTCGATGAAAGACAGACAAGAAGGACCTCCTCCCGGAGATAAAAACGGACCTCCTTCAGGCAGTAAAAACGGGCCTCCTCCTGGAGGTAAAGACGGAGCCCCTCCCGGGATGGCAGGATCTTCTTCCGGGGGAGCCTCTGCTGGGATGTCCATTCATAAATCAGAGGGACTGGTTCCTATCAATGAGAAGGGAGAATCCAATATTCCTGGTTTATATGCAGCAGGAGATGCATTGGGCTCCTATATGGCCGGAGCTATCTATACCCAAATAGGATCATCACTGGCAGGGTCGGCAGTCCAGGGCACAATCGTTTCCCAAGCGGCAGCAGAATACTCTAAAACAGTGCAGTTTCAAACGATTTCTACAAGGCAGATTAACAGGATCAAAGAAGAAATTCTGGCTCCCTTGAAAAGGGACTCCGGTTACAGTCCTGCCTGGGTAACCCAGACACTGCAGGGTATTATGATCCCCAACTTTGTTCTTTATATCAAAAAGGAAAGCATCCTCAAAGGAGCTCTGGCTTATATTGAAGAACTCCGGAATCACCACAGCCCCATGCTCAAAGCAGCCAATCTACATGAACTCAGACTGGCTCACGAAACATCCAACATGATCATCAATGCCGAAATGAAGCTCAAGGCATCGATCATGCGCAAAGAGAGCCGTTGCTCTCACTTTCGTTTGGATTATCCTGAGGTCGATTACGAAAACTGGCAGGCCTGGATCAATATTTATCAAGGGAGTGACGGAGAAATGAAGTTAGAAAAACAGGACTTTGACAAATGGCCAGCTCAATAAGCATGAAGAGAACAGCGGAAGACCGGATGCCCCTACTCGCTCATCTTATGGAGCTGCGACGCGGTCTTATCATTTCTGCCATAGCTCTGGCAGGAGGCTTCGGGATTGCCATCGGCCTGTATGACAAAATTATGGCCTTCCTTTTCGAACCTCTTTTGCAGTTGGCTGAAGGCAGTGGCGGTAATGTGCTGTACATTACTACCCTTGCAGAGGGATTTCTCGTCAAACTGAAAATATCAGCCTTGGCCGGATTTATCATTTCTCTGCCGGTACACCTGTTCAATCTCCTTTATTTCATCTTTCCAGGTCTTATAAAGAGAGAGCGGCAAATACTTATCATAACCTTGATATGCAGTTTTTTCTTTATTGTAGGGGGATTCTTTTACAGCTATTACAGCATAATACCCGTTTCTATCGTTTTTCTGACAGGAACTGGATTTATACCTGAAAATACAGGAATGCTACTGAGTTTCGGAGGGAATCTCTTTTACATTCTCCAGTTTATTTTAATGACCCTGGTTGTTTTTCAGATGCCCGTACTGATTGAGATTCTCCTCGTGTTGAATGTCGTTCAGAGAAAAGTACTGTTGAAAATTGGTCGTTATATGGTGGTACTATTTTTCCTGATTTCAGCACTTTTGACACCCCCGGACTTTGTGACACAGGTTGGTTTGGCACTGCCTATGACAGGCCTATTTTATCTGACCTTGCTGGTTGCAAAAATATTTAAATTTGGAGAATGAGTGATGTTCGGATTTGGAATTACAGAAATAATAACTCTTCTAATCGTCATAATTGTTTTAGTGAACCCTAGAGATATTCCTGCCCTTGTCAGGAAGATAGGACGAGTTTATGGATCGGTTATGAGGCAGATGAATGGAATAAGAAAGAATTTTGCACGCTTTGAAGAAGAAATCAAAACCGCAGCAAGTTTTGATGAAGATAAAGTATTTGATTACAAAAAAAAACCATTTAAGAGGGAAAAAACATCTCTCAAACATCAGGAGTCATAAAATGATTGGAACAACAGAAGTCTTAGTCGTCAGCGGAGTAGTCGTCTTACTTTTTGGAGCTTCAGCTCTGCCAAAATTTGCAAGGAATATTGGAAAAGCCCGTCTTGAATTTGAACGGGGAATGCAAGAAACCCGGGACCTGAAAAGTCAAGTTGCCGGTGAAACAGAAACCAAAGCTTAAAACCTAACGTTGATATGCGAAGTAAATAGGAGAACACAATGTTAAAAAAAATCCGCTGGTATCAAATCGTCAGGGCACTCATGCCCATTGCCTATATGCTCCTCCTGATCGAAGGGGTTATGAGTAAAAATATCATATTCATGGGAGTTCTCATGGGATCAACCCTGTTAGGAGGGGCCTGGTTCTGCGGTTGGTTCTGTCCCTTCGGCTTTGCCCAGGAGTGGATAGGTAAACTGGGGCAGCTCCTTAGAATTCCTAAAATCAGGATTCCTCTAAAGGCTGTTCGCTGGCTCAATTTGAGCAGGTATATACTTCTAGGTCTTTCAATGACCGGACTGGCAGCAGTTCTGCTGTTGCAGAGTCCCTATGCCTCATTCATGGGAGTAGTGGATCGAAATATGAGCTACATTACCCAGGCAGCATGGGTCCTCATGATTAGCTTTCTGACTCTTTCGTTCATCATAGACCGACCTTTTTGCCGCTTCTTTTGTCCCGAGGGAGCCCGTTACGGTATCGTCAGCCTGGCCAGGTTATTCACAATTACAAGAGATGAAACAAAATGTATTTCCTGTAAAAAATGTGATAAAGCCTGCCCCTCTCAGATACAAATATCCCAACACCCCGATGTCCGTAACGCACAGTGTATAAATTGTATGGAGTGTATAGCAGCTTGTCCTGTAAAAAGGACTTTAAAGTTCGGATGGGCTTTTAAAAAGTATGCAAAAATGAATTCACCCCAGGAAAGTTAAAGCTGGCTGATCCTTCCCAGTATTATACTGAAGACAGCTCCAATTTAGAAAATATCAGGCAGATACGCAATAAAATTGAAAAACTGGTCCAGGATTTTGTATCCGTAGAATGTGAATGAGTCGTATCGTTCTTATTCATGATCTTCATCCTCAACGCCCTGATCTTTTTGGCAGAACCGGCAGCATCCTCGATATGCATTTACGCTAAGGAAAGGGAGTTATTATTGAATACTCTAGAAAAAATGTCTAAAAAATCCTTTATGTGATGATTATTGTGTTAATTCAGTGGATTTATGTTCATTCATAATTTTTATCCATTGCTTAACTTAGACATTACGATTACTATGCAATCAATATTTTTTTTAAGAGGTAATTTATGTTAACAGGAACCGTGAAATGGTTTAATCCCACAAAAGGATTTGGTTTTATCGAACAGGAAAGTGGAGAGGACATGTTTGTTCATAAGAATGAAGTCCAGGGCAACATCAATGAAGGTGATAAAGTAGAATTTGAAATCGGTTCAGGACCCAAAGGTCCCTGCGCTGTGAATGTAAGAAGAGTTTAATTCTTCATATATAAATAAGATTTATTCTAATCCTTTTAATAGGGTGGATCTTCTTCGAAGTGCCATCACTATATATGTTTCTAATTAAACAATTACATAACAAGTAGTTTCATATTAAAAGGATACTTTCTTTCCAACAACAAGATTCCTGGACATCTCTTTTCAGGAAGATTGCCTGTCTTTTTCAACCTAACAATCAATTGTCATGAAAATCCGGTAACAAACTCTCTTTTAATTTCTTGATAGAGGGACGTCTCTCTTTACGTTTTGGTATCATACTTCTCATGGATTCCAACCGTCCAAAACACAAGAGCCGGTCATTCGCATTTAGTATTCTGGTTTCGCGGGGATTCGGAATGACCTCGGTATCCCGGTGCAGTGTCAAAACAGTGATATCCTGTTCTCGTAATCCCGAGTTAGCAATAGTTGTTCCCACTAGATGACTGTCATCCTTCACCATAAGCTCTGCTACGCCATAACCAGTACTAATGGTCAGACGCTGCCTTACATCCAGTTCTGGAAAGTCAACCTGATTGGCTATGTAGTCAATGATAGACCCGGCAATATCAAGACCCGTCGCTTTTTCAATGCCTTCCAAACCGGGAGAGGAGTTGACCTCCATAACCAGAGGGCCGTCATGCCCTTCCAACATATCGACACCTGCGACTCTTAAGCCCATGATCTGGGCCGCTCTAACGGCAGTTCTTTCATACACAGAATCCAGTTCAATGGCTTCTACTGTTCCTCCCCTGTGAACATTGGATCGGAACTCATCCCCCTGGGCACTCCGCCTCATGGCACCGACAACCCGGTCGCCCACCACCAGAGCCCGGATGTCCTTTCCCTTACTTTCGGATATAAACTGCTGGATCAGAACATTCTGCTGTGTGCTGTGAAGTGTCTCAATGATGGCTTCTGCGACGTTGTTGTCCGGAGCCAGGATCACACCGATACCCTGAGTGCCTTCCAAGAGTTTGATGACTACAGGAGCTCCCCCAACACGTTCTATGGCAGCAGTCACATCCTTACGATCACGCACAAAGGTTGTAGAAGGGATACCTATATCATGACGGGAAAGAATCTGAGTGGCCCTGAGTTTGTCTCTTGAATTTGAAATTCCATTCGCTGTATTGGGTGTGTACACATCCATCTGCTCAAACTGCCGAACCACAGCCGTTCCGTAGTAGGTGATGGAAGAACCTATACGGGGAAGAATTGCATCATAATCGGAAAGCTGCTTTCCCTGAAATTGAAGATCCGGAGAATTTCCCGAGAGGTCAATAGCAAAGCGCAAAGTATTGAGAACTTTGCAATTATGGCCCCGGTCCAGGGCCGCCAGTTTCAGACGCTGGGTACTGTAAGACTGGGGTGATCTTGAGAGGATAGCTAGTTTCATGGATTCATTGCTCCCATATTGAAATGATTCATTTGCGCTCTTTTTTCCATTTGCGTCTGTTGTTCATTTGACGAATCTCTTTGGGAGGTTTGCCGCTTAGGTATGATTTCCCTGTTATGATTTGAAAATTACCATTGAGAGCCTCTCTTCCCAGGAGCATGCGGAATCCCATTTTACTTCTATTGGTCAAGGAGAGTTCAACCTCCAGAACTTTTCCAGCAACCTTGAGTAAAACCACCACAACGGGCCTTTTCTCAAGATATCCGGAAGAACTTCTGATCTCACGCTGTGAATGAACAGGAGATTCCACGGTCATTTGATCTTCATTAGATTTCTGCCAGGGAGAGACCTTAAAACGAACCCAGGATGTGTTCTCTTTTTCAAAATAGACGAGGTCATCCACATGAATAGAGGAAGTTTTTGCTCCCGAATCGATTTTAACCTTAATATAATCAATTCCCCAGTCCGGAAAGGAGGCCCACTCTCTCCAGCCTATAGGCGTCAATTTATTCAAATATTTTTGGTTCAATAGTTTATCCTTAACCAATAAAATTATCAGAATGTCTAAAATGGGAAGAAAGAATTATCTTCCGGAGAGATCACTTGAGTAAGTATACTTCATCAGCCTTGAATATGGTGACATGCTTACCGGGTCTGCCCCTCAAAATTTCTTTGAGTTCCAGCATCCGGTTGCGATTATCCAAAGACCCTTCAATCACAAGTTTGGTCTCCCCCGACAAGTATTCACGCTTTGCCAGGGTAAAGGCGAACTTCCTGTCAGATAGAATTCGAATAAGATCGGAACGGTCAATATCGCTCTCCAGTGAAATACGGGCAAAATACTGTCTCTCCCCCTGAAGACGATGGTCCAATTTCTTTTTTATTGTAGAACTGAGCAATCCCCCCAGAAGGGATCCAAAACCATAAATCAAGACATACCAGAGACTAGCCTGCATCAGATCGAGGATAATCTTAATGACAGTGATTCCATACATGGCTTCAAAAAAATTGATCCCCATGGAATAGTATTTATTACCTCTATTGAAGGCATCTATTTTGGCCAGAAACAGGGTATCCTGACCAATCCTTAGAAGAAGAATTATGCCGGCAATGCGGATCACATCAATCATTAAAATCTCTCTTTGTGCTAAAAGTGAACCAAATATAATTTGGTTTATCTATATTGTAAAGAGCGCATGAATCCTGAAAGAACAATCCCCTAATTTTTATTTTTGTTCCTCAGGGTATTCATCCTTTCCTCTAATTCTATTCAATAAAAAAAGGAGCCCTTCAAGGGCTCCTCAAATGATTAAAAAGGTTAGTCTCTAGAGTATACCGTATTCTTTTCCATAATGATCCATGACAAAATCAATGTCCTTATCTCCCCTGCCGCTCAGATTCACCAGGATAGACTGCTTTGGTTTCTGCTGTGCCAGTTTGCATGCAAATGCTGTTGCATGAGCACTTTCAAGGGCCGGAATGATTCCTTCAAGACGGCTTAGTTCAAAAAATGAATCGAGAGTTTCCTTATCATCCGCGGTGACATAATTGACCCTCCCCATATCCTTGAGCATGGAGTGCTCAGGCCCGACACCGGGATAGTCCAAACCGCTGGCGATGGAATACACCGGGGCGGGTTCACCTTTTTCGTCCTGGAGGGTATAGCACTTGAATCCATGAATCATACCGGGTTTACCAAGAGTCATGGTAGCCGCATGATCGCCCAAGTTAAGGGAACGTCCAGCAGGTTCCACACCATAGATTTCACACTCATCTTCAATATATGCCGAAAAGAGCCCCATGGCGTTGCTGCCACCGCCGACACAGGCGACAAGATTATCAGGCTGTTCTCCTGTCATCTCATGAAACTGTTCTTTCGCTTCAATCCCCACTACCCTTTGAAAATCTCTGACCATCATGGGAAACGGATGGGGACCGACGACAGAACCAATGCAGTAAATGCTATTAATGGGATCTTCCATATAAGCACCAAAGGCGGAATCGACGGCCTCTTTGAGAGTTTTTAAACCAAAAGAAACAGGTATGACATTCGCTCCCAGTATTTTCATTCTAACCACATTGGGATGTTCTTTGACAATATCGACTTCACCCATATGAATCTCACATTCCAGGCCAAAATATGCAGCAGCTGTGGCCAGGGCCACTCCGTGTTGTCCGGCGCCAGTTTCTGCAATCAGTTTCTTTTTTCCTAAATATTTTGCCAACAGGGCTTCACCCATACAATGGTTGAGTTTATGAGCACCAGTATGATTCAAGTCTTCTCTTTTCAGATAGATCCGGCCTCCATACTTTTCAGATAGGGATTTTGCATAATAAACAGGGGTAGGCCTTCCCTGGAAATGTTTTCTGATGGATCTCAGTTCGGTGATGAAATCATGTGATTTACTAATTGAAAAATAGGCGTCTGTAATCTTTTCCATTTCAATTTGCAAATCCGGTGGAATGAATGAGCCGCCGTACTCTCCGAAGTTACCTTTCTCATCAGGGTTTGTTTTAAAATATCCCATAGTATCTTCCTTTATCTCATATATCTTTTTTCGACCACAGGAAGATTGTAACCGTTTCTATACATAGAATCAATTGTTTTTTATAAATTTTTAACGATTCTCCCATTCTTCCAGAATCTTGAACCGCTTTTTAAAACATTGACAAAGGCTCGTTTAGAGACTACATTATTAGTGTATTACTTATGTAGTACACACTGGATATTAAGGAATATGCAATGGAGAAACCAATCATCCATATCGAAACATTACATTTTCAGTATGGGAAAGAAGCCTTGTTTAAAGATTTGACCTTGAAAATTGGCCCTGGTATCTATGGGCTTTTAGGGAAGAACGGAGCGGGAAAATCCACTTTACTGAAAATCATCTCCGGACAGCTCTATCCCCGGGATGGACAATGTACCACACTGGGGGAAAATCCCGTCCGCCGCAGCACCTCCATGCTATCCGACATATATTATCTACCCGAAGACATCCAGGGTCCTGAAATACGGGGCGACAAGTATGTCAGCCTGAATGCACCCTTTTATCCCCGCTTCAGAAAAGAAACCTTTGACCAGGTCCTGAGACAGTTTGAAGTGGATGAGACCAAAAAGCTAAGTACACTATCCTATGGTCAGAAAAAGAAATTCTTCATTTCCTTTGCCATAGCTACCCATTGCACCCTCCTCCTTATGGATGAACCAACCAACGGGCTGGATATTCCATCCAAGAGTCAGTTCAGGCAGGTGGTCGCCGGCCTGGATATGGAATCCAGGAGTCTGGTCATATCCACACATCAGGTTAGGGATATGGAAATGTTGATTGATCCCATAATCATTGTTGAAAAAGGAAAAGTCATTTTAAACAAGTCCATGGAAGAGATTATGAGCCAATACCACATGAGCTTTCAGGAATCAAAGCCAGAACCAGGAGAAGCCCTCTACTGGGAAAAGGTGTTGGGAGGTTACTCCGTCGTCAAAGAGGGCCCGTCTTTAGAGGGAAAAAGTATGGATCTTGAATTTCTATTCAATTTTTCAATCAATACGAGAGGCTTATCATGAAACAACAAAACCATTTCAATACGCGGCGTCTTCTACTCCTTTTCAAGAGAGATATCATACAGAGTTACAAGGCCCTACTGGTCACGTCCGGTGCCCTTTTTGCCACGATTCTTTTCTTACTTTTCGTTTCTACGTCTAATGGAGCCTCCAGGGAAATCCCAGAAGGCCTGTTTCTATCTCTTCTCTGGATAGGAGGATTCATCTTCACCAGTATCTGTTTCAGAGAGACTCACTCATCCAGCCAGATACATAACTGGCTAATGACCCCGGCCTCGCCTCTCGAAAAATTCATAGAAAAGCTCCTTCTGACAACGGTCTTTTATGTATTAGCTCTCATTATTGGATTTTTCCTGGCGACATGTTTGAACAGCCTTATTTATTTGATCATCTTCAAACAGGCAGTCCCTCTGTTCAACCCAGCACAGTCTTGGGTATGGCTGAACATTAGTCATTACTTGGTTATCCAGTCCATTTTCTTTTTAGGTGCCATCTGGTTCCGAAAATACAATTTTATAAAAACCGTTCTGACCATTAACATCCTGCAGATTCTATTGGCCCTGACAGTAGGTGGAATCGCATCCTTGACATATTGGGGCCCCATCAGGGAATTTCTCAATGGTAACCCCGATTTCTTTGAACAAAGCAGTCTCATCATGAATTTGAATTTCCACCATCTCAACCCCCTTCTAAAAAATTCTTTAAAACTGATTTATTTCGTAGTGGTTGCCCCATTTTTCTGGTTTATATCCTGGATCAGAATGAGAGAAATTGAGGTTAAAGATGGAATTTAAGGAAAGAAAGTCAATCTATGTCCAGATCGCCGACTATTTCTCGGATAATATTCTCAAGGGAGTATGGCAGAAGGAAGACCGGATACCCTCTGTCAGGGAGATGGCTGTTCAACTGGAAGTAAATCCGAATACTGTTATGAGAGCCTATGCGCACTTACAGGAAGCGGGCGTCATTTACAATAAACGGGGCATTGGTTATTTTGTTTCACCCGGGGCAGTCAAAGAGCTGAAGGCCATGAAAAAAGAAGATTTTATGAAACAGACATTACCTGAATTCTACAGAATGATCACTCTGCTGGATATCAATATACAAGAGCTGACAGAGGGTTATGAAAAATTTCTAAAGGATGAAGTCTATGAAGAAGAGTGTTAAGTATCTGTTTGGGGCTCTCCTCCTCATTCTCTTTGTACTACTTACAGGGATTATAGGATCACGAATCTATCTCAATCATATTTTAAGGAATGACAACAAATATGAAAAAGAACTCCACCAAGGAAATGAAGGCTTAAAGGAGAAACAAGTTCAGAATTTTGCTACACATTTGTACTATCAAAAAAATCATACTACTAAAATGTAACTTATAATGAGCTATAAAGACATAAAAGCCTTTTAACACCCACCTATTACCTACTCCAGAGCACTTGGCACAAACTTTGCATTAAGGAAGTTTGTACAAAACAAATTAGATCTGGAGAAAGTAAGATGATTAAAGATTTCTTGAAAAAGTCACTAATACTGCCAATTGCATTCATTGTAATGGCTGTTCTGTTTGTGTCCTGTGGTGCCAAAGAAGCACCCGCTGCCGGTACTGAGACAGCTGCCCCTGTAGAAGAGAGTAAATCCACTCTTGAAATTGTTAAAGAACGCGGAAAAATCATTCTGGGTGTAACAGCCGGTGTCCCCGGTTACTCCGCACCGGATAGCGAAGGAAAATGGCAAGGATTTGATGTAGACCTCGGAAGAGCCGTTGCAGCGGCTGTTCTGGGAGACGCCGACGCCATCGAGTACCGTCCCCTCAGCGCAAAAGAAAGATTCACAGCACTTCAGTCTGGTGAAATTGACCTTCTGTCCCGTGTTACCACATGGACAGCGACCAGAGATAGCGAACTGGGTGTGAACTTCGCAGGAGTCAACTACTATGACGGTCAGGGTTTCATGGTTGCCAAAGATTCAGGCATCACCAGCTTGGCTGATATGGATGGAGCGACCATTGCCGTTCAGGCCGGAACAACTACAGAGCTGAACCTGTCTGACTATTTTAGAAAACAGGGAATGGAACTGGAACTGATTACATTTGAAAAGAATGACCAGGCTTCTGCCGCTTTGGAAGCAGGACGTGCCGATGCGGTAACCAGTGACCAGTCTCAGTTGTACGCCTTAAGAACCAAGTTTAAAGAGCCTGATAACTTCATAATGCTGCCAGAAGTAATTTCAAAAGAGCCCTTGGGACCCGTTGTCCGTGAAGGTGACGATCAGTGGTTTGACATTGTTGGATGGACATTGAATGTTATGCTCAATGCCGAAGAATACGGTGTGACCTCTGCCAATGTTGATGAAATGAAATCAAGCAGTACCAACCCCAACGTAAAAAGAATGCTGGGTGTTGAAGGTGGAGTAGCCGAAGGATTCGGTCTTGATAACGACTGGGGTTACAACATCATCAAACAGGTAGGAAACTACGGAGAAAGCTTTGACAGAAACCTGGGAGCAGGATCGCCTCTCAACATTGAAAGAGGATACAACGCCCTCTGGGTTGACGGTGGACTTCAGTACGGTATGCCCGTACGCTGATATCCCCTATTGACAGTCAGATCCTCTGCTGCACACGGCAGAGGGTTTGATTGATCCTCACTTACAGGTAAACAAATGAATAAAACACAAGGCCGGAATATTCTGATCCAGACAGGTATGATTCTCCTGCTCCTGGGTCTTTTTACTTACTTCGGATACAATTATCTTGAAAACATTTCCAAAAGGAATATCGGTATTGGTTTCGGGTTTATGGACGATACAGCCGGTTTTTCCATCAGTCAGACTCTGATTTCCTATACCGAAGCAGACACTTTTGCCCGCACCTTCGTCATTGGACTGCTAAACACTCTTCTGGCTTCCTTTATCGGGATAATCCTGACCACAGCCCTTGGGTTTCTGGTAGGTTTGATGAGGATGTCAAAGAATAAACTCATCAGCATTACAGCACTGGTGTATGTGGAGACCCTGAGAAACATTCCTCCCCTGCTCCATGTTCTGTTCTGGTATCAAGTTGTCTTTCTAAACGTACTTCCTCCCTTCAAAGAATCATTCAAAATGGGAGAATGGCTGTATATCAATGTTAGAGGAATCACCATACCCTCTTTCATTCCACAGCAGAATGCCCATACCTATTCTTTATTGATTTTTGTTTCCATCATAGCCATCATCTATCTGAGCTTGGTGAAAAAGAGAATGGTCTTGAGGGGTGTCCATAAACGGTTATGGCCCTGGCAGCTCCTGTTTCTCCTCCTTCCTGTGATAGCAGCCCCCATCATGAATCCCTATGATATGGTTCTGCCCGAAATAACAAAATTCAAATTTTCAAGCGGAATGACCATGCGTCCCGAACTCTTTTCTGTGGTAGTAGCATTGAGTACCTATACTTCAACCTACATATCCGAGATCGTGCGAAGCTCCATCATGTCTGTTCCTCTGGGACAGCTTGAAGCAGCCAAGAGCCTGGGATTCCCCTCCTGGAAGAGACTACAGCTGATCATCATACCCCAGGCTTTGAGGACCATGATTCCCCCGGTAACAAACCAGTACCTGAATTTGATTAAAAATACCTCTTTGGGTATGGCAGTAGCCTACCCTGATTTGACCTCAGTCTTTGCGGGAACAACCCTCAATCAGACAGGAAGAGCCCTGGAAGTCATGTCCATGGTTATGATGACATACCTCATCATCAGCCTTGTAACATCCCTGATTATGAACTGGTACAACAAGGCCATCATCGACAAGAAAGGTGATTTGCTGAGCAAGGAGGACATACCTCTATGAATCTGAATATGAGTTTGAAAAAAAATATGACCTTTCTACGGAAGGAATTTTTTAATACACCCCTGAACACAATAATGACACTATTCATGGCCTGGCTGGTTGTCAAAACAGGAATATGGTTCATTAACTGGGCCTTTATTAACGCCGTATGGACAGGCGAAACAAGAGATGTTGCCCGCGAAGGTGGAGCCACCTGGGCATTTATCATCACAAAGTTCCGGTTCTTCATGTTTGGCTTTTATCCTAAAGAACAGTTATGGCGTATACCTGTCACCATTCTGGTCTTGAGCCTCACAATGATTCCCTATTTCATGAAGCAGATTCAGCATAAGATTCTGGTCATGGGAGCACAGATGATCCTCTGGCCTCTGATCATCAGTATCTTTCTCTCCGGTGGTTTCGGTCTTGAAAAGATTTCATCCAATGACTGGGGAGGACTGACTCTGACCTTTATCCTCTCCATCCTAGGGCTTCTTTACTCCTTCCCCATAGGAATCATCATGGCCCTTGGCAGGAGAAGCGAGCTCAAGGTAATCAAAGGCCTGTCTGTTGCCTACATTGAGTTTTTCAGAGGGATTCCCCTTATCACAATCCTCTTTATGTCTTCGGTTGTAGTCCCCTTCTTTTTACCCGAAGGTGTCTCAGTTGACAAAATGGTGCGTGTTGTCATCGGGATGACCCTGTTCCAGTCTGCCTATCTGGCAGAAGTTATTAGAGGAGGTTTGCAGTCTATCCCCAAGGGGCAGTACGAAGCCGCCGATGCTCTGGGATTTAAATTTGGTCTTCAGTCCTATCTCATCATCCTACCTCAGGTTCTAAAGATGACCGTGTCCAATATCGGAGGCATTTCGATTTCCTATATTAAAGACACCACCCTTGTCCTGATCATTGGAATGTTTGACCTTCTGGGAATCGTAAGTCCCCTGGCCAGCGATACCAATTGGCTGGGAATGGAACCGGAGGGTCTTATTTTTGCAGGAATACTCTACTGGATCATCTGTTTCAGCATATCCAGACTGACCTATAAGGTAGAAAAAAAAGTAAATGAACTGCCTACAACAGGAGCAATAAAATGATAACACAAGAAATGACCGAAAGGGTGGAAACAAAAACCCCCGGAGAGGATTTCATAATTTCCATTGATAATCTGAACAAATGGTACGATGAATTCCATGTTCTCATCGACGTAAACCTCAAGGTTGCCCAGGGTGAGAAAATAGTCATCTGCGGTCCCTCCGGATCTGGTAAATCTACTTTGATCCGCTGTATTAACCGACTTGAAAAGCACCAACAGGGATGCATCAATGTGATGGGTCACGAACTCACAGAAAACACAAAAGACGTATCGGCCATCCGAAGGGAAGTAGGTATGGTTTTCCAGAGTTTTAACCTCTTCCCCCATCTGACCATTCTGCAGAATTTGACGCTTGCACCCATCTGGCTGCGGAAGATTTCACAGAAAGAAGCAGACAAACTGGCATGGAAATACCTGAAAAGAGTCAACATTGCCGAACACGCATATAAATTTCCTTCTCAACTGTCAGGGGGACAGCAGCAGAGAGCTGCCATTGCCCGCAGCCTCTGTATGCAGCCTAAAATCATGCTCTTTGATGAGCCAACCTCTGCCCTGGACCCCGAAATGGTCAACGAGGTATTGGACGTTATGGTGACCCTGGCCGATGAAGGAATGACCATGCTCTGCGTCACCCATGAGATGGGTTTTGCCCGAAGGGTAGCCGACCATGTCATTTTCATGGATGAGGGAAAGATCGTAGAACGTCAGGTTCCTGATAAGTTCTTTACTCAACCCGAGAACGAACGAACCATACAGTTCCTGAAGCAGATTCACGCTATTTCCTGATGCAGGAAAGCTTGGGATGGGCAAGGACGTCTATCTCAAGCTTCGTAGTAAACACAGCCTTGCTCCCCCAAGGCTGAGGGCTGTATACTCCTAGCCATGTCTAAAAGCAAGAAAGGCCTCCTCTCCAAGAGGATCAGCAGAGCGATCATGGAATATGGCCTCATAGAAAAAAATGATAAGGTTCTTATAGCCCTCTCGGGAGGAAAAGACTCGCTGGCTCTATGCTGGCTATTAAACCGGATGTCCCGCTCCTTCCCGATCCCTTTCTCGGTCCATGCCCTCCATGTGCGTTCCGAGGTTCATCCTCCGGAGCTCGGCGCCACTCTGTCATCTCTGATGAATGAGTGGGAAATTCCCCATACCATACTAAGCAGTGAAATTAAAAACAAACTCAGACCGGGGCAAGACTTTAACTGCTTTCTCTGCGCCCGCAGCCGGAGAGAGGCTCTTCTTAATTTTGCCCGGGAACATCACTTCAGAGTCCTTGCCCTGGGTCATCATATGGATGATCTACTTCAAACACTGGTTATGAACATGACTTGGCAGGGGGAACTGGCAGCCATGCCTCCCCGTCTGGATTATACTTCTGAACTAAAGATGATCCGCCCCTTATGTTTGCTTCAGGAACACCATATACAGAGCTTTGTTAACGAGATGAATTGGAATATACCGGCAAAACACTGTCCCTATGAAGGAGAAACACGGCGAAAGGAAGCCGCCTCGGTGCTTGAGTTGATGAGCGGAGGCAAGGATAGCCTTAAATACAACATGTACAGATCACTGAGTCATATCCGTACGGACCTGCTGCCTAAGTCTACTCCGGAGATTTTGTAACAGAGCAAAGTTCTCTACTGGAGCAGCAAATCCTGTCGTGATCATCATCTGTGATTTCTGTATCAGTCATACAGGAAGCCGCAAAACGGATTAATTTTTCCGCACCTTCATCCGCAATATGGCAAACAACCCATTTTCCTTCCTTCCTTTGATCAACCAAATGGGCATGTCTAAGAATTTTCAAATGGTTTGACAAGGTTCCCCCGGCAATATCAAGGACAGAGAGTAGCTCGCAGACACAAAGAGGTTTTTCAAGCAGCATCATGCAAATTCTAAAGCGGTTGGTTTCACCCAAGGCTTTTAATTGATTCACCACATTCTTCATTCTAAAAAAATATCAGAGAACTCTTGCCTAAGCAACGGCTTATTGCTACATTTAGCTAAACATCTAATTGAACAAAAGGAATAACCATGCATATCTTTACCCTCCTGGCAGATTTTTTAACATATTCTGTCATGAAGATGGATTCAACCACATCCTTAGCCTCAGCGGTCCATTTTTTTATTGAGGACACAACAAAAATCTTCTTCCTTCTGTTTATCATGATTTATATTATTGCTTTGCTAAGAGCCGCTGTAGATACAGACCGAATCAGAGACTATTTGAAAGGGAAAAATAGAGGAATAGCCTACATTCTGGCCGCTCTTTTCGGCAGTGTGACACCATTTTGCTCCTGCTCGAGCATCCCTCTTTTTCTTGGCTTTACTTCCGCACGGATTCCATTGGGTATCACCATGGCTTTTCTCATTACCTCCCCCATGATCAACGAAGTGGCGCTGATTCTTCTAGGCTCCATACTGGGAGTCAAATTTATGATTTTCTATGTTGTAACCGGTTTGACTGCGGGTATTTTGGGTGGTTTTTTTATTGATGCCATCAAGGCCGAAAAATATTTGACTCCCCTGGGACAACAGGCTAAGAATTTTAAAACAAGGGATGAGCCCGGAATGGCGCCCCAAAAACTGAGTTTGAAAGACAGACATGTTTTTGCTAAAGATGAAGTAAAATCCATTGTTAACCGGGTGTGGAAATGGATATTCATAGGTGTCGGCCTTGGATCGGCTCTTCATGGTTATGTTCCTGAACACTTTATTACTGACAATTTGGGCAAGGGAAACTGGTGGACCGTTCCCGGGGCTGTACTACTGGGAATCCCCCTGTATACTTCTGCATCGGCGGTAGTCCCTGTAGCGGAAACACTATTAGCCAAGGGTTTGCCCGTGGGCACGACCCTAGCGTTTATGATGAGTACTGTAGCAGCCAGCTTCCCTGAATTTATGATGCTAAAACAGGTTATGAAACCTCGTCTTCTATTGATTTTCTTCATCATGCTTCTTGTCTTTTTCACCAGTGCAGGATGGCTGTTCAATGCCTTTTATTAAATTGAGGGCTTACGAAACAAAATCATGGCCTACCAGGTCATGTCATTGCCAGCTCTTGGTTTGGATGGAAAGGTCATTAGTATAGGGAAGATTCTCACTTCCCCGGAAATCATTGATCTTTTACAAACCTGATAAAGAGGTATGTACCCCGATCAAAGACCGGCTTCCTTCAGAAGCCGGCAACTTTCCCGTATATACGCCTGACAGTGGGTTTCAAACAACCTCTTTTCCCGGACTTTCTGCAATCCTCCCGGTTTATGAAAATCAATTTTAAGAAGGGAAAAACACTCAGTGCTACCAAATTTTTCATTAAAGGCCAAGAGGATCTTTTGTGTTTCTTCAAAAAGCAGTTGTTTGCTTTCAAAAACAGAATCACTGTCATAATATCGACAACCCAACACCATAAGTGCTCCTGTAAGAGCTCCGCATGTTTTTTGCATTGTGCCAATACCGGCTCCGAACCCAGCAGCCAGGGCTATGGCCGTCTTTTCATCGATTCCCAGTTTTTCATGAAAGGCTCCCAGTACAGACTGAGCGCTGTTGAAACCTTGCTTGTGTAGATCTATCGCCCTGTCACAGGGATCTTTAATGTTCATTCTATTCTGTCCCGAATCCTGAACCTTTTTTAATATACCCATGGCATTATTGTAATACCGGGAGAACAGAATAGATATGCTGATCAGGATTTTTTGTCATATTCTGCTATTTTCTCAATCATATAAAAAAAAATGATGATTTACCAGTGATATGTATACAGATATTTATCTATGCAAGAAAAATTGTGAGCAGACCATCAATACAAGCGGACCTTCAACAGACCCGCTTAATCTTCAAAAGGCTTTAAAATGGAAGGGATTCAGCCGCGTCCTTGACCAGTTGGGATTCACCCTTCCTGCAGACCAGGGCCTTACCATTTTTAATTACAACAATGAGGTCCTGGACACCGCACAGGGCCACGGGAATGTCAGAATAAACAAAGTTACTGTCATCACCAGATGTAAAAACTGGAACCTCTGTGGGAGGATTTAAATCGGCAATAACATCCCAGCTTCCCACATCATTCCAGTCAAATCCAGAACGGATCATGGCAATATGACTGCTTTTCTCCATGAGGGCATAATCGACGGACTCCCGGGGAAGGGCAGCATAAAGCCGGCTGAGGGCCTCATCGGGCATGACGACAGTTATATCATTTTCAATCTTTGTGGCGGGACAATTCAGAACAGGGAGAAAGGGTTCCATCATTTTGGGACTACCTGCTAAAAGTTCTTTTTCAAAGAAGGACAGCTTGTAGGTGAACATCCCGGAATTCCATAAATAGTTACCAGCCTTGAGGAATTCTTCGGCTGTGGATTGATCTGGTTTTTCCTTGAAAGAAAGGACCTTGAACCCTGGAGCAGTTTCTTCTCCTGCCTCAATATACCCATAGCCAGTGGAAGGGAAATCTGGTCTGATACCGTAAACCACAAGTTTGTCCAAACCGGCAAGTAGGGAGGCATTTTCCACATCTTTAGCAAATTGACGGAGATCCTGAATGAGGTGGTCTGCGGCCAGAACCAGAACAGAGGCGTCCTTGTTTCCCGTGGATTCCTTGAGCCAGGCTCCGGCATAGGCCAGCGCCGGCCCTGTGTTTCTGGCCTGAGGTTCTGCCAACAAGACAATTTTCTGTCTTATTTCCAGAGGCAGTTTCTGGCTGTCTTCGAGGGCTGCCTTAATGTGATCCTGATGGGTCACAACTAGGATTTTCCCTGGAATACCTAAAGATGCGGCTCTCTTGATTGTAGAAAGAAAAAGAGAGTCCTTTCCCTGGACCGTCATAAACTGTTTCGGTTTGCTGTTATTGGAAGCAGGCCAAAGTCTCTTGCCTGCCCCGCCGGCCATAATAATCACATGATCTACCATAAGAAAATCTCCTTAAGGGACGATAAATGAACTACAAAAAATGAACAGCATAAAAAAACATTTTGACCCTGCTCGACTATTATTATATTCCATTATAATATGATAAAATTACTGAAATTGTACAGAGGAGCGGGAACATGGCCTTTACACTGTCTATACATCCATGGGTATTTGTTGGAAAATTTAATGAAAGTTGGTCGGGAGATTTTATTGAACAGGAACACTTGAGTCCTGAAGAAGAAGCAGCCTTAAGCGAAGCGGATAGGAATGCTCTTCATGAACGAAGGAATTCATTTCCCCAGCTCCCGCTTGTGAATTTTACGAGCCAGTACGGTCTGGGTTGTTTTGAAGGTGTAAAAGCCTTTCCACAGAAAGATGGAAGCCTCAAAGTTTTCCGTCCCGAAGAAAATTCTGCCAGAATGTCACGTTCCATGGCAGGCCTTGGCATGCCCGGAGTCGATGAAGAGCTTTGCACAAAGGCGATTTTGGGAACAGCCGGCCGCAACGCCGAACTAGGATTCACAGTAAAATATAACCCTCAATGGGAAAAAGACTCATTCCAGAGTGCTGGATCCATCTATATCAGACCTTTCAGCTGGTCAGAACCGGGTATCGGAATCAATCTGTCAAAAAACCCCTGGCTGGTTGTTATCAATACAGAAGTTTCCGCTTATTTTGCGGGAGAGAACTATAATGCCGTTACCACCGATATGATCCGATCTAACCATAAGGGTACAGGGTGGATCAAATGTGACGCCAACTACGTTATATCCTGCCTAGCCAAAAACCAGGCCATTGAAGGCGGTTTTATGGAAGCAATCTTCCTGGATGCTGTGGAACAGAAATACATTGAAGAGGGATCATCGTGTAACTTTTTCTGTCTTAAAAAAGATGGAACCCTGGTCACTCCCGAACTGGGAGACACCATCCTTCCTGGGATCACCAGAAAGAGCCTGATTGAGCTGGCCTCAGATCAGGGAGTCAAAGTAGAAGAACGAAAACTGTCTCTGGAAGAAGTCCTTGATGACGGAGCTGAATGCTTTGTTACAGGAACCGCAGCAGGGCTCACTCCCATCACATCTCTCACTCACAAAGGCAAAGAAATAAGCTTTGGAAAGGGAACTCCGGGAGAACTGTCACAGTCTCTGCTCAATGAGCTCAAAGGGATTCAGTACGGAGTTCTGGAAGATCGATTTGGCTGGATGGTGCCGGTCATATCCTAGATTCACACCTTTAGTTTATTTACTTAGAAGCTCATCCGGGGTCCGCGGTATCTCATCGAACATGAAGACATCCGTACCCGGAAGAGGTTTGATCATGGCCATGGTATTCTGGAAGACAAGACTGTCTTCCGGACGGGTCCTGACCTGTGTGTCTGGATCCCGGTCGATTCTGTCCGCATAATCGGCGGCCCTGGTCAAGGACAAGAGAGCCTGGCTCTGTTTCGCTGGATCAGATCCCCGTTCTGACAGTGCATAGTCTACATAAGCCAGGTTGTTGTAAACCTGAATAAAATGATTCACCAGAGAACGATGTTCCAGAATATCTTCTGGAGCCAGATAGGGAAGAGAACTCTCTTCCTGTTTGAGGTCTCTCAATATTTCCATATACTGATTTCTGGCACCAAATAGATTCTGTCTGTACACAAGTGTATTGGCAAGAGCAAAGCGTGCATTTCTTGTATCACTTAGATTTTTGAGAGCCGATTCGAATTCCAGAACTGCCTGATTATACTGCTGCTGATCGTAATAGATGAATCCTTTCCGGTAAGCAATATCGCCAGTATGATACTGATTCTTCTCGGCTAGGTTAAAATAGTTTAACGCTCCGCTCAGATCATCATATATTTCATAGTGAAGGTTTCCCATATCAGCATATAATTCTCCGATCTCCGGATTCGTGCCTATCAGTCCCCGAACCTGGCTATCTTCAAGCAGCCGGATACCAGCAACAAATTCTTCTTCGGCTTCATCATACAAACCTTCTTCATAGCCAATCTCACCCCGTCTGCGGTAGATCCCTATTTTTTTAAATATTCTGGAACGGTTTAAGGGCTGTGTTTGATCCATGTAGAACAAGGCTTTCTGCAGGGCTTTCTTTTCCTGATCCATATTGTAAGTACGCCTGAAATATCGGGCCAGTTGATAGTGGACATCGGGAACGGTTGTGTCTATATCTTCTGCTTTGAAGAGTAGATCTTTGGCTTCACTCACCTGATTTCTATCAATATAGTAGCCGGCTAGATCTGAAAGAGTCAGAGAAATAAAGGCCGTATCACCCCGTATGCCAGCTTTTTTGGAATAGATATTACTCAGAATAGAAATATTACCATCGTCTTGAACTCTCAGAAAATACCGGAGCATTCGGAGCATGATCTCATCATTTCCATCATAACGGGACAGGGCGGTGGCATACTGAAACCGTGCATCTTCCAGTTTATCCGGATCTTCCTCAGACCAGAGCATGTAATTATCGCCCAGGGCCAGCATCAGATCATAGTTGTACAAGTCACGCCCCAGTCCAGAGGAGAGGATTTCTGCCGCTTTGGCATACTTGCCTGTAATATTCGTGAGGAACAGTCCGTACTCATGATATCCCTTGATATAATCCGGGTATTCTCCCAAAAGACCTTCGTACATATGAGCCGCATCAGGATAGGCTCTTCTGTCCAGGAAGGCATCGGCATATTCCAGAAAACGGGACTTAGAAGGCCACCCTTCTATGGTGAGTTTCCCCAGACTCCATCCAAAATATGCCTTGTTAAACAGAGAAACTCCCTGGTCATATTCGTCTTGTTCTATGAGGTCAATTCCCTGATTGTAATAAATAAGAGCCTGCAATGGTCTATAAAGGAAATTAAAACTGAGATAGACCGTTAACCCCAACATAACAAGGATAACGGCTACCATCCGGACGAAAGGCCAGCCCTTTTCGGCAAACTGATAGAAAAAGCCCGATTTTCTGACCTCAAATTCACGGCCCGTTAGCTTCTGATACCCCTTGGGAAGCTCGATCTTTTTCCCTGTAATATTATAGAATTCGGTATTGATCAGACGTGGTGCGCTGCCCTTAATGAGCATGGAAACCAGTTTCCTGTACCGTACACCAGTCAGATCATCAGCATCTGCAAGGGCATCCTGTATGGAAACTTTTAGGTTAAGAGGAAGTCGGCTCAGACTCTCCTGTACGGAATCAAGATCTTCTTCGGATATTTCAAAGAGGTTTTCCTCCTCTATTTCAAGATCATCCGAATCGTCCATGAGGAATGTGTCGTCTAAAGTATCCAAACTATCTAGGGAGGCATCCAGATCATCATCAAAACTGATGCCTTCCTGAAAGTTAAATTCTTCACCAAAATCACCAAGTGAGAATTGAGCCTCACCGTTTTCATCATCCATGTCCAGAGACATGTCATCAAAGCTGCTCAGTTCTGGGAGATCTTCATCGGGAGAAGTCAAATCAAATTCTTCACCCGGTGCATCCAAATCAAAGCCTTCATCTTCAGAGCCCAGGTCATCCAGCTCTTCCAAGTCATCGTCTTCGTCTAATTCATCCAGTTCTTCCAGGTCATCATCACCACCACTTAGATCATCCAATCCCGGAAGCTCATCAGCCGGGGAAAGATCCTCCAGACCGGGAAGCTCATCGCCTAGGGAAAGGTCATCCAGACCGGGTAGTTCATCGCCTAGGGAAAGGTCATTCAGACCGGGTAGTTCATCGCCTGAAGAAAGGTCATCCAGACCGCTAAGCTCCTCACCCGGAGAAAGATCATCCAGACCGGAAAGCTCATCGCCGTCAATCATTTCATTTAGAGAATCCAAACTGAAATCTTCAGCTGAATCCTCTTCCAAGGGAGCTTCATCAAAACCCAAATCACCGAAATCATTCAAATCTCCGGGAAGTGAGAAATCATCTGTCTCTGGGGCTTGACCCGTCGGAACTGGATCATCCATTAATTCATCCAGACCGGAACTGCCTTCATCCTCTAGTGACTCATCAAGGCCAACTTGACTGAGAAAGTCATCCATGGAGATATCATCCTGATCCAGCTCACCCAGATTCAATGATTCCTCGAGTGAGGGTTCAGGGGGCTGCACATCCTCTATGGTTTCACCCATAGATTCAAGCACTTCCGCTTCGTTTCCCCAGAGATTTACTTGCTGTTTAAAACTGTCTATATCTTCCCGTGTAGGCATAGGTACTTCTTATTAACATATTTCGGCAGAATCGTCTGAGGACAAAAGTTTTTTCGCCCCCTCTAAACTCCATGATCAGTTTCTCCGAAAATCATAGCATATGAAAGGCATGATGAAAAACAAACTTATACTTTTATTCTTTTTGATCTCCTCCACTCTTCTTCAAGCATTCGAGATCAACGATATAAACCTACATCTCAAGATAACTGGACTGACCGAAGCCGGCCCCCCAGAGGTCTGGAGAGATCATCTCATTTTGACCAGCAAACCCAATAGACAGGCGCGTTTCGTAGGGGCAGCCTTTTCCATAGACAGCTATCAGCAAATCTATAGCTACCAGAAAAACGAACATGGAGTGTACTTTCTCATACTCCCTCTTCCCAGCGAGGAGGTCGTTGATTACCGGATTATCATTGATGGCATCTGGATTGAAGACCCCGAAAACCCCAACAGCATCAGAGACAGAAATGGCCTGCATCTCTCCCGACTGACATTTCCTCCAGAACAACGGGTCAGGCAACTCAGCCCGGTATTAAGAGATGAGAAAGGAACTGTTGAGTTTTATATTCAGACAAGTCCGGGAAAAAGGGTCTATCTTGCCGGAGACTTCAACCGCTGGGACCCCTACATGACGGCTCTCAGGGAAAAGGAACCCGGCTTATACAGCGCTGTTCTTTCTATCAAACCCGGTCGTTACGCCTACTATTTCCTTATTGATGGAGAACCTGTTCCCGATCCGCTGAATTTCCAAAAGAACCAGGACCTGACCGGTAAGGATGTGTCAATTCTATACATACCGGGATAAGGATGATGCTTTTTACTCTTTTTCAATTTTAATAGCAACATCAGCCGGAAGTGCCAACTGACAAGCCGCTTCAAGAGTCTTGATAATCCCCGATGGGACGGGACAGGCTGCATGAGAGCAATGTCTGGAAGCCGAGATATACACAGGAGACTCAATCATGGGTCCGAAGCAGGCGGTAAAGGCATCGACGCTCTTGAACGAATCTGCCATGGCTCTGATATCAGGGCATTCTGACTGGATATCCAGTATAACATTCTGTCCATCCCCGCTCTCGGCGCGGAGGGTCGTGTTCAATCCGCAGACACCGGCACAAATTTCAGTTTTTATCATACCAACCGACTCCTTTTGATTTTACCCTTTCAACTCTCATCCTCATCATGGCAACTGGCCGGTTGCGTTCCTAAAGCCTCTGGGATAGATGGAGAGAAGTCTTCTGCTACAGACCGCAATTTATCCCGCTTGGGAAGCGGAACCTTTTTCCCATGGCAGTCAATACTGACAAAGGTCACCTTATTGGAAAAGACAAGGACCTCTCCATCCGATCCGGGAGCATCGGCGTGAACATCCACCTGGTAGGTCACAGAGCTTGTTCCCTGATGAGCAGGGAGAACATGGAAACGAAGGATGGACCCATTGATTACGGCTTTTTCAAAGCTGATCCGATCCATTCCTCTGGTCACCAGGCAATACCCGGGAAAATCTCTGGCCGCTGTCAACCAGGCAGACTCATCGACCCAGAATAGCATCTGTCCACCAAAAAGGTGATTGTGGTGATTGAGATGCTCCGATCTAACCATATTATATGTATTCAAAACGCGGTGATGGCCTCCATACCATTTTTCTTAATGATATCCAGACCATGATCAATGTCATCCACTTTGAACATGATGACGACCTTGTCATCCATGAGCATCAGGGTAGAGTAGAGGTACTCGATATTGACTGCATTATCCTCAAAAACCTGCATCACATCATGGAGGGCCCCGGGCTTGTCATCCAAGCGCACACCGATAACCTCGGTCACACGGGCTGTAAAGTTATTTTCTTTAAGCAGCTCTAAACACTTGTCTGGTTGTTCGACTATGATTCTAAGGATTCCGAAATCGGCAGTATCTGCTATGGTCATGGCCCTGAGGCTGATATTTTTTTCAGCAAGGATTCTAGTTACTTCGGCCAATCGACCATTTTTGTTTTCAAGGAATACGGAAATTTGCTTAACTTTCATATGTTTACTCCTATTTTCAGAGTGAATAATACAACTCTGATATTTACTTAATGAACCCCAAAAATTCTCCTTCCCTACCGAGAAAGCCCTTTTCCCAGGAGGGTGAAAAACGGAGGATTGTATCCTACAGGGTTCTCTTATCGATGACTCTTTTGGCCTTTCCTTCTGACCGGGCGATAGATTTGGGTTCCACGAGCTTGATTATAACGGCAATACCCAGTTCCTGTTTTATTTCCTGTGCAATTTTTGCTCTTATTTTTTCCAGAGACTTCGTTTCATCACTGAAGAAACCGGGTTCCACTTCTACATGAAGTTCAACCTCATCCAAGTGGGATTCTCCGCGATCCACCACAATCTGGTAATGAGGTTCAGTCCCTTCAATCCGCATGAGGACATTCTCGATCTGACTGGGAAATACATTGACACCCCGCAGGATAAGCATATCATCTGTACGGCCCAAAAGGCGGTGCATTTTGACAGTCGTTCTTCCACAGGAGCATTGATCATGCCAGAGCCAGGTAATATCTCTGGTTCTATACCTGATGATGGGGGTTCCCTCACGGGTAATAGTGGTAAAAACAAGCTCTCCCTTCTCTCCCTCGGGAAGGACCTCCCCTGTTTCAGGATTGATGATTTCAGGATAAAAATGATCTTCATTGATATGCAGACCATCATGTGCCTCGCACTCATTGGATACTCCAGGACCGACAATTTCGGTTAATCCATAAATATCATATGCCTGAAGGTTCAGCTTTTCCTCAATTTCTTTCCTCATATTATCACTCCAGGGCTCGGCCCCGAAAATTCCGGACTTGAGAGAAAGATCCCGGAAATCGATCCCCATCTCTTTGGCCGCTTCGGCCATATACAGGGAGTAAGAGGGTGTACAGGTCAGTATGGTAGATTTAAAATCTCTCATCAGCATGAGCTGCCTCTTCGTATTACCCGAAGCGGCAGGGATTGTGTTGCACCCCAGAGTATGAGATCCATAATGGACTCCCAAACCACCGGTGAACATCCCATATCCGTAGGCATTTTGAACGACATCATCGGGGGTCCCGCCGGCCATACAGAGACAGCGGGCCATGACTTCCGACCACATGGCCAGGTCATCTTTCGTATAGGCTCCCAGGACGGGCGTCCCCGTAGTACCAGAAGAAGTATGGATTTCGACGATATCTTTTTCATTCACAGCCAAAAGTCCATAAGGGTAGGTCTCACGCATATCGTCTTTTGTAGTAAATGGAAGCTTCGCGATGTCGGCTAAGGACTGAATATCATCTGGTTTGACACCAAGTTCATCAAATTTTTTGGTATAGAAGGGGACAGACTCATACACATGGCGTACCAGTTTTTTAAGATTGTAGAGCTGTTGCACCTTCCTGTCATCAATGTTGTCACATTCAGCTTTTTCATTCCAAATCACAATTTTACTCCTCTAATAAACGGCCTGTGAGCCATGATCTAATATACGTTTCTCTCATCAATAACGCGGATTGCCTTACCCTGCTGGACCGGAAGAAAACCGGGTTCATGCAGCTCCACAAGAGCCTTGATGGTAATGGTTGCCTGAAGTTCTTCAACAATGCGCCGTCTCAAATCATGCAGATCCTGAGCATTATCTGTAAACATATCCCCACCGACCTCAGTCTGAATGGTCAGCTGATCCAGGGTTCCTTTTTTACTGACCTTAATCAAATAGTTGGTTCCGATCTCAGGCATTTTCATGATAACTTCCTCGATCTGTGAGGGGAAGACATTCACGCCGTTTATGATCAGCATATCATCGGTTCGCCCCTTGATACGTGTAATCCTCCGACTAGTTCTGCCGCAGGAACAGGCTTCGGGAATGACTGTGGTCAGGTCCTTAGTTCGATACCTCAGGATGGGGGTTCCTGTCCTGATCAGGATGGTCAGGACAAGTTCCCCTTCAACACCGTCTTCCACAGGCTCAAGGCTGTTCCGGTCTATGGTTTCTACAAGATAGGCATCCTCCCAAATATGCATGCCCTTTTTTTCTGTACATTCAAAGGCAACACTGGGGCCGTTCATTTCGGATAACCCATAGGAGTTGTAGGCATCAATATGGAAGAGTTCTTCAATCTTCTGCCTGATCTCCTCAGAATGAGGCTCCGCCCCGATGAGAGCCCTCTTCAGATTGAAATCCGAGAGGGAGTATCCCATTTCCTCCATTCTGGAATACAGGTGAAGCATGTA
This sequence comes from Oceanispirochaeta crateris, assembly GCF_008329965.1. Taxonomy (GTDB): domain Bacteria; phylum Spirochaetota; class Spirochaetia; order DSM-2461; family DSM-2461; genus Oceanispirochaeta; species Oceanispirochaeta crateris. The sequence goes on along the minus strand of NZ_CP036150.1, from coordinate 3,504,499 downwards.
ACTGGGAGTAGCATGAATCGTGGAAGTTTGAAAATCTTTCATCAGCTGAAACTGGCGTCTTGTGTTTCCACTGGAGGCAGGAATGACGAGCATCCCCAGTTTCTCCGCTCCATAGTGAAGTCCTATACCGCCGGTAAACAAACCGTAAGTCATCATATTCTGGAAGACATCACCCTTATGGCAACCCGTTGCTTTTAGAGAGCGGACGGTCATATTGGTCCAGTTATCCAGATCTTTCTGAGTATGGTAGATCACCGTGGGAGTTCCAGTTGTCCCACTGGACGCATGCATCCTGACAATCTCATCCCGGTCAACCGCCAGAAGACCGTAGGGATAGGCTTCCCTCAAATCGTCTTTGGTTGTATAGGGTATCTTTCTGATATCTTCAAGGGTTCGAATATCCTCTGCAGACTGAATGCCCACAGCCATAAGGCGTTCTTTATAAAAGGGGGTGATCAAGGCCGTCGTAATCGTCTTTTTAAGCCTCAAAAGCTGAAGAGCTTTCAAGGCATCTCTATCCAGGCGTTCAACCTCTTCGTCCTCATAGAGATTTTGAATCATGACACCTGACTCCCTAGGTCCAGAGCCTTATAATTGGTCTGCACCACCTCATCTCCCTTGCGGGCGAAGAGTTTATCTACCGCTTTCTTCAAATAGGTCATATCAATGGGCAGACTCTTAGAGGCCGCTCCAACGATGACCATATTACCCGCTCTGGCAGAACCGGCATCCCTGGCCAGAGCCTTATCATCGACTAAACACACAGAGGGAAGCTTTTTCAGGGCTTCCAGGACCTGGGTCTCCTCGGGATAATTGTCAATATTTTTAACAGGAGTGGTGGATGTCACCAGAATACCTTCGGGAGACAACCAGGGCAGATAGCGAAGACTCTCCAGAGGTTCCATACTGATGACCATGTCGGCGGTTCCCAAACCGATAAGGTCAGAATAAATCTCTCCATCGGATAGACGCATATGCGCCATAACGGCTCCGCCCCGCTGGGCCATACCATGGACTTCGGACTGGCGAACCTTAAAACCGGCTTCTGCGGCTGCAGTAGCAATAACTGAGGCTAGAGACAGAACGCCCTGCCCTCCTACTCCGGCAAGAATGATGTCGTATTTCATGATGTTTAGCTCCTCTTCTTATTTGCTTTACGAGCGGTTTCAATGCATTCTCTAACGGCAATGATCACAGAAACACCGCTATAGGCCAGTTCCTTCCGGAGCTTTTCCTTGTTTTCTTCATGTGATTTTCTATGAGCCGGGATCGTCAGGATATGTTCCCCATCCCCCATAATGCCTTTGACCACCTGTTCCAGACGGCTGGAAGGCAAAATAGTTGTTTGGCCTCCCGTCATGGCAGTGGTTTCGTTGTCCACAATGATGATCGTCACATCTGAGCCGGAAGACACGCAGTCCACCAACCCGGTCATCCCCGAATGGAGAAAGGTACTGTCTCCGATGACAGCCATGACATTTTTAAGTCCCGCTTCGGCACATCCCTTAGCAGCCGTAATAGAGGCTCCCATACAGATGATGGTTTCGGGAACACCCAGAGGAGGCAGAGCCCCCAGGGCATAACAGCCGATATCGGATGTGACAGTGCTTTCTTCAAGCTCTTCCTGAACTTCCTTGATGACCTTGTAGGTATCATCATGGGGGCAGCCAGCACAGAGCTGAGGGGGTCTTCCAGGGAGGGTCATTGAGCTTGCCACGGCAGCGTTTCTTTCGGGTAATCCCAGGGCGGGACGGACATTATCGGGAGTCAACTCGCCCTGAAGAGGGACAATATTATCCAGCTTCCCAATGATTTTAAGCTCTCTGGGCAGAAGCCCCGCGATGAGACGTTCCACATAGGGATATCCCTCTTCAAGAATTACCAGCTTTTTGACATGAGCCGCCAATGTTCTGATTTTCTCCTCGGGTACAGGGTAAACACCGATGTGCAGGTGGGATGGTTGATCCGTTAACTCTCCCTTATTTTCCATAAAATAGTTATAGCCAAGACCGGTAGTGATAACAGCCCTCTCCCGGTTGGATTCATTGAGTTCAAGAGAATTGACAGGAGATTTTTCACTGTAGGCAATCATATCTTTCTGCCGCCCCAGTAGACTGCTCCACCGGCGGCGGGCATTAGCAGGCAGAAGCATCCAGTCCTGTTTATTATCGGCCTTGTTCAGGGCATTTTCCGCTCTGGGAGGCTGAGTCTGTATGGCTGCTCTGGAATGAGAAAGCCTTGTAACCAGCCGCAGAAGGACGGGAACGCCCATTCTTTCTGAAAGATCAAACCCCTCTCTGGTCATTTCATAGGCTTGCTGCTGATTTACAGGTTCCAAAAGAGGAACCCGGGCAAAGTCGGCATAATAGCGTGTGTCCTGTTCATTCTGTGATGAGTGCATCCCCGGATCATCTGCCACAACGATGACAAGACCTCCTCGGATGTCCAAAAGGGCGCCGTTCATAAAGGCATCTGCTGCAACATTAAGCCCCACGTGTTTCATGGTAACAATGGCTCGTTTTCCGGCAAAAGAGGTTCCAAGAGCCTCCTCCATAGCTGTTTTTTCATTGCTGGACCAACTGGCCAAGGGGCCGTTTTGGCTGTTCTCTATTAGATATTCCATGATTTCGGTTGATGGTGTGCCCGGGTATCCGTAGCATGAAGAGACGCCCCCATGAAGGGCTCCCAGGGCGACGGCTTCATCACCCAGAACAACAGTTTCAGACATAAATACTCCTTGAATTACAAGACTTTCAAGCCTTGGTGATTTTTTTAATGAAGGCTATATACTCTCAGGACATAAAGCCGGATAAGGGAATTCCGCAGGCAGAACTTCCCCAATTGTGAATACTAAGAACTTATTTGGCTTTATTTATACCATAAAGCGAACATCATTGGTATTGAAAAATAAGCATCCCTATATATCTTTATGCACATCATTTTTCCATTTTGACTAGGTCCTGCAATTGAAGACATTTTCAGCATAAGATATTCTCAAATGATGGTAAAAATTATGGCTGATAACCAATCAACTTGTAAAAAACAAATTGAAAAGCTCCAAAGGGAGCTACAACAAGAAAGGATTCAAACAAAACAGCTAAACGCTATACTCAATCATGACCCGGATACAGGACTCCTACTGAGACATATGCTGGTTCGCAGAATGAATACGCTTATAAATGGAAAAGTTCCCCCTCATTTTGCCTTTGGAATCATCAGGCTGGACAAAAATTATCAGAGGATACGCCGCACTCGGGACAGGATGAAGGTCTTACTTTTTGTTACCTCAGAACGCCTGAAAACCCTTGTGGGAGAAGAAAACCTTTATCAATCAGACCGATCCGATGAGTTTCTGTTTCTAATTCCCAACTATAAAGATAAAAGAGACGTAGAAGAAAAAATCACTGAGATGATCATGAAAGTTTCAGAGTCCCATAACCCCCCGGCTTCTGATGTCAGTTTTGGTTGCAATGTCGGAGTGGCCCTCTTTCCAGATCATGCCAGCACTCTGGATGAATTGGAATATAATGCGGAGATTGCCCTTGGCATACATGAAGAGAAAAGTTGGAACGGGTTTCTATATTCCCCCGAAAGAGGCCTGAAACATCATGAGAACCACACACTGGAATTGACACTCAGACAATCGATCCTCAATGATTTTAACGGATTTCACCTAGCTTATCAGCCCATTGTTAACAACAACAAAGAAATCATAGCCTGTGAAGCCCTCCTCCGTTGGGATGTCCCGGGCAGAGGGGCTGTGCCTCCACTCCGGTTCATTCCTCTGGCAGAAGAGAGCGGTCTCATCAATTATCTTGGAAAGTGGGTATTATATACGGCTCTGAAACAGATAAAATTTTGGAGAAAGGAATTTAAAAAGAATATCGAAGTCTCAGTCAATGTATCGACCGTTCAATTAGACCAGGATGATTTTTTGGACACGATCAAAACAGCTCTCAAGGTCATTAAAGTTCCCCCGGAAGCTCTGCATCTGGAAGTAACCGAAAGCGCCGTGATGGATAACCCCGAAGATGTGATTCTCAAGCTGAGGGAACTATCAAAAATGGGAGTGGAGGTCATGCTGGATGACTTTGGCACAGGATATTCCAGCCTCAGCGCCTTGAATAAACTTCCAATACACACTCTAAAAATACCCAAGGAGTTTGTTGATAATCTTCCGGGAAACAGCAATTCACTTGAAGTTGTGCGTGCCATACTTGGTATTGCAAAAACCTTTGATTTCAGAACTCTGGCCGAAGGGATTGAAAAGCAAGATCAGTTTGACTGCCTTGTTTCAGAGGGCTGTCAATATATTCAGGGATATATTACAAGCCCACCCGTAGATGCCATTGAATTTCAAAATCATTTTCTTACACCTTTGAAATACGAAGGAATGGGAGACAATTCGCAGTAGATTTTAAAAAGAGGATCGATTATATCCAGAGGATTTTTGTTTTTTTCTGAAGGCCTTCAGCGCAATCAGCAGGACAAAAAGATTTTGAAGGATAAGGAGTTGCAAAACGATCTTATACTCAGGGTCCTTCAAAGTACCCGAAGGATCTGAAACCAGATAACCTCCGTAACTTCCAAGCCCCCCGCCAAAGGCGGAAACAGCCACCATCTTGATATCTGAGGCAATACTGACAGGGTTTTCCCTTTCCGCCAAAAAATCGGATCCTTTCAGTAATACCAGGGTAAAACCTGTCAGGTTGATCAATATAAAGTAAATTATGACAAGTTTTCGCATGATTTCCTCCAGAACAATATTAAAAATCATACTAGCATCTATATCCCGAATTGAAAACTCCTGAAACGAAACATGAGCCATCAAATGAACGATGATAAGTTTATATAATGGGAACTCAAAGGGCTAAAACACTTTGGCCAAGCTCCTTAAGACGGCTTCAAAAGCCGTTTTTCATCTCTCTCGCTTCAAATAAAATGGGCTGTCTCTGGTATAAGACAGCCCGAATCTCTGTGTTCTAAAGATATCAATAGTAGTCATCACCCATAGGAGTAAATTCAGCGTTTTCGACCCACCACTGTGGCCTTTCGACTAAATCAATCAGGTTATCTACAGTCATATAGTGATACTCTTCCTGACGTGAAAGACTTTTAAAAAGTTTACGTCCCGCTTCTGTATCCAATTTTGAAAACTGTTCTTGATAAAACTCTTTTCCTTTCTTTTCTATATCCCGTGCCCGCCTGAGCTCAGAGAGAAGATCTTTGGATAAAATATCATCTACAACCTCATTCTTTATGGATGCAAAGATAGTTTGAACCTCTTCCATTGACCCTTTCTCTGCAGAGGGATCCTGCTTTTTCTGAAGGACTTCAACGGCCTTCGCATGCTTCACTTCATCATCGGCCAGCATTGTAAAGATTTTTTTGATCCCGGGCTGTTGCGTCTTGGATGCCAGGGTTCTATACAATTCTTCTGCGTCATGTTCCATCTGAATAGAAAACTCAAATATGTCCATAGTAACTCCTTTAAAAATATATTGAAAAACAGGCTGTTCTTATGATTCAAGTATAAGTTTTGGTTTTACAATTCTGCAAGGAAATATGCTAAACTTTGAAATACCATGTTATTAGGGAAGTCTACGCAAAAGATTGACTTCTCCCCTAGAATTAAATAAATTATTACTTATCAACTAGTGATTAAAATCCAGGAGGCCTTCTTATGAAGCTGGCTGTATTCAGTACCAAAAAATGGGTTAGAGATGCATTCTCTGAGAAAAAACCTGACCCTATTAACCTAACTTTCTTTGAAGCCCGACTGGACGAGGAAACAGCTCCTCTTGCTGCCGGTTTTGACAGTGTCTGTGTATTTGTCAATGATACGGTCAATGCCAGAGTCATTGACGTTCTGGCCGAAGGAGGAGTCAAAACGATAGCTCTCCGCTGTGCGGGTTTCAACAATATAGACCTGAATAGAGCTCAGGAGAAAGGAATTAAGGTTTGCAGAGTTCCAGCCTACTCTCCTTATGCCGTTGCCGAATATGCGATGGGTTTGATTCTGACACTGAATAGAAAATTCCACAGGGCTCATTCTCGTGTGCGGGAAGGAAATTTCTCTCTGGACGGTCTACTAGGCTTTGATCTCCATGGTAAAACGGTGGGTATTATAGGCACCGGAAAGATTGGTCAGGTGTTTATGGATGTCATTTCGGGTTTTGGAGTCCGCATACTTGCCTATGATAAGTTTCCCAGTGATTCGGCCAAAGCCAAGGGAGCGGAATATGTCGATCTAGAAACCCTCTACCGGGAAAGTGATATTATAACCCTCCACTGCCCCCTCACCCATGAGACCTACCATCTCATCAATGACTATGCCATTAAAGCCATGAAAAAAGGCGTTATGCTCATCAATACAAGCCGAGGTCCCCTGATCAATTCTAATGCGGTGATCAACGGTCTTAAATCAGGCATAGTCGGATACGTCGGTCTGGATGTGTACGAAGAGGAGGGAGATCTCTTTTTCGAAGATTTATCAGACCAGGTAATCCAGGATGATACCTTTGTACGGCTTCAAACCTTCCCCAATGTTCTGATCACAAGCCATCAGGCTTTCTTCACCAAAGAAGCTATTGATAATATACGAGACACAACCTACACCAACTTGAATGAAATTGAAAAAACTGGAAGTTGTGAAAATATGGTGAGTGGTGTGATTAGAAAATCCTAAAAGTTCTCATGGTGCAAAAGAACTCTTGAATTTCATCTAATCCCAGTGGAGAATACTCCTAAGCGTATCCAACATCAGGAGTCTTTATGAAAAAAGTCATCATTTTTGCTTTCCAGGGAGAACCGGTCTGCTTTGCCCATGCCATGTTGAATGTCCTCAATATGGATGAAAAAGGATATGAAACCGGTCTGATTATTGAAGGGAGTGCCTGTTCACTCATAGGAGCTTTAAATGAACCTTCTCATCCCCAACACAAGCTGTATTCAAAGATCATAAGCAAAGGTCTACTGGCCGGAGTCTGCCGGGCCTGCTGTCATCAGATGGGAACACTGGAAGAAGCAGAAGCCCAGGGCCTGCCTCTCTTATCCGATATGGCAGGGCATCCCCCCATGGAACCCTGGATCAGCAAGGGTTATGAGGTGATTACCCTCTAAGAAGCATTGGCCCGGGCCAGCCCGGACCAATGGGTCAGATGCTCTTCTTCGCCCGGTACTTTTCTACTTCCCAGGTATTTATAAAATCAATCTTATCCTGGGGCATAAACTGAACACCACCAAAATTCTCGCTGAGAACTGCCACCTTGACGGCATCCCGGAACAGGATTCCCGACAAAAACGCTTCCTTAGCATTCACCCCGCAGGAAAGTATGCCCCGGTTCTGAACCAGAATGGTTTTTGGTTTCTTCCCAAACTCCCCTTCATAAGCACTGACACCTTCCACCAATGATTGTTCAAGTTCTGCCTCTCCCCCTTCGGGTATCCAAAGAGGTTTGTGTCCCATGTACACAATATGATCCGGAGTCAAGGCCGAAAAAACAGGAGAAGCAGCTTCTTTTGACTGGAGCCACTCCTTGCACTGTCTGATATTTTTAAATTCAAAACCTGCCTCTGGTCCATAGGCCTTCTGAACTGCTTTTTTCAAAACAGCGGCGACAGCCAGATCTACCGGTTCTTCGGCCATATTGGGAGTAATACGAATGGACTCTTCCAACTTACCCATGAGGTACTGATATTTCAGGTCAACCTCTTCAATTGAATTTCCCCCGGTGAATACTCCATGATTCTGAAGCATAATAAAGTCTGGAAATCCCTGACCTGAGGCCAGACGCTCATCAACCCGGTCTTTCACATATTTAGCCAGGATATACCCGGGATTGACAACGGGAATCCAGAGGACTCTGTCGCCCAGCTCTTTTTCCGCCCATCCTTGTCCTCCCTTAGAGCAGGTCATACCGTTCACGAGGGCAGGATGGGTGTGGACAACAAACTTAAAAGGGATAAAACAATGCAGCAGCGTTTCCACCGATGGGCGGGATGTTTCTCCCTCCAGACGGGCTTTCATAAGATCTTCCAGAGCCCGTTCTTCCCGTTCATCCTTGTCTTCTGGATACTCAACAGTCCACAGAGCATCAAGGGCTTTTTGATCCATCTTCACAAACCCCGATTCGTCAATCTCACCCATGGTTGTGCCAGAGGCTTTCACATACATGACACCATCTTTCTTCAAAGAGGTATTCCCTCCTCCCGCCAGGACATAATCCGGATTACCACCGTACCTGCGGGTCACTTCAATCAGTTCTGCTACACTCATCTGGATCTCCCTGTAAGGACGCTTTTCTCATAATCCATCACATTGGCAATGAGTTCGGATTCAGTGGGGACATTCATCTGTTCACAGTAGTAATCCCACACCGCTCCGGCAGGCATGGTTTTCAACTGTTCCATCAATGCCAGGCGAGCGAAGGCATTGCCCTCTAGATCGTATTTTTTAAGGGTTGCCGTGGGCTCCAAATATCCCAGAAGAAGGCCTTTCAGAGTGGACCTGGAACCTATTGCATAGGCTCCGATGCGGTTCATTGTCCCATCAAAAAAATCTAGGCCAATGTGTGTGTCGGCGATGCGGCCGCAGCGGACAAGCTCTTCGGTAAGGTATCGAATGTCATCATTGAGAATGACCACATGATCACTGTCCCACCTCACAGGACGGCTCACGTGAAGGAGCATTTCATCAAAAAACTGATAAATAGAGGAAAGCTTATCGGCAATGAGCTCTGTTGGATGAAAGTGTCCCAAGTCCAGACAGATCATCTTCTTCCGGCTCATGGCATAACCCATATAAAATTCATGAGAGCCGACCACATAAGCTTCGCTGCCGATTCCAAAAAGTTTAGTTTCTACGGCATCTTTCATCTCTGAAGCGGGGATGTCTTTGGAAAAGACTTCATCCAGAGAGTTTTTAAGGATCTCACGGTAACCGGCTCGATCGACTGGAAGATCTTTAGATCCATCAGGAATCCATGTGTTGAGGATAGAGGGGGTTCCCAGTTCTCTTCCGAAATAAGCGGCGACTTCCCGGCTTTTCTTTCCATGTCTAATCCAGAAATCCCTGACCTTCTTATCCTTGCTGGAGAGAGTGTATCCGCTTTCGGCCATGGGGTGCGAAAAGAAAGAACCATTGTAGTCAAGACCGATTTGACGTTCTTTAGCCCAGGCCGTCCATCCTTGAAAATGCTCGGGACCAATTTCGTCCCGCTCGACTTTACGGCCTCCAAACTCACCATAAATAGAATGTAGATTGAGCCTGTGTTTTCCGGGAATAAGAGAAAAGGCCTTGTCCAGATCGGTTCTCATCTCATCAATACTGCCCGATTTTCCAGGATAGTTTCCTGTGACCTGAATTCCTCCGCCCGAGAGTTCTGCATCGGGAGTCTCAAAACCACCCACATCATCAGTCTGCCAGCAGTGCAAAGACAATGAGACCTTTTTCAGAGATTCCATGGCTTTATCTGTATCAATGCCAAGCTCGGCATACATTGCCTTGGCCAGATCATACATTTTCTGTGTGTTTTCTTTCATATAAACCCTCCATTTTAGTCATAATAAGGGGCTCCCGGGAGAAAAACCTTGACGATCCGATCAATTATTAGCACAATATTGTCAGGCTTCTGGAGGCAAGAATGTTTCAATTGAACCGCCCTGATTTCTTTGATTCCGATGAAGAACCTATCAAACTCATTCGCCGGAGTCCCCAGATTCCCTACCCTCTTCATAACCACGATTTTTCCGAACTGGTCATTGTCCTCAGCGGGACAGGCGTGCATTTCACAAAAGACCATGAATACCGAGTCAATGCTGGAGATGTATTTGTCATTCAGGGAGCCACCAGTCACGGGTATAAAGAGATACAAGACCTCTGCCTGGTGAACCTTCTGTTCCGCATGGACCAGCTGCCGCTGCCCTTTATGGACATCAGCTATATACCCGGATACCAGGCGCTGTTTCATCTGGAGCCCCGATACAGGCAGGTGCATAACTTTGCCAGCCGACTCAAATTGAAGAGTGACGACCTGATCAGGGTAAGCAGCCTCATTGACAGAATTGAACTGGAATACAAGGGCAGACAGAAGGGTTACAGATATATGGGAGCCCTGCTGTTCATGGAACTCATAGGATTCCTGAGCCGCTGTTACGACAGCTCCGAGAGTGTTCAGAACCTGGAACTTCTCAGGATTGCCAGAGGCTTGAGTTATCTGGAGCACCATCTCACAGAGAAGATCTCCCTGGAAACCCTGAAGGCAGAAACGGGCATGTCCATTAGTTCTCTGAACAGACATTTCAAGCGGGTGACAGGCCTTCCTCCCCTGGAATATCACCTCAGGCAAAGGATTAGACGGGCCTGCACCCTCCTAAAACAAACCGACTTGAATATTACTGAAGTGGCTTACAGAAGCGGATTTGACGACAGCAATTACTTTACCCGACAGTTTAAAAAGGTCATGGAAATGGCCCCTTCTAGATTCCGAAAATCAGACTAATGTCTGGAGTCTACAAAAAGAGGCTCTCGGTTTGTGGACTATTCAACAGGGCAAGAGTATTATGGCTCAACATGAACGAACAGATACTAACAGAACCCTATACTTCAGGCATCCTCTCACGATTAAAACAAGATGGAGAAAGCTTCAGGAAATTACTAATCCTGGCACTTCCCATTGCAGCTCAAACCCTGATTCAAACCCTCCTGAACCTTGTGGATACCCTGATGATAGGTCAGCTGGGGGAAACCTCCATCGCTGCAGTGGCTCTCTGCAATCAGATATTTTTCCTGTTGCTTCTCTTCCTTTTTGGAGTTTCCAGCGGGTCTTCTGTCTTTACTGCCCAATTCTGGGGAAAAAAGGATCTTCCGGGAATTCATAGGTCTCTGGGAATGGCCTTGGTATTGGGCCTGAGCGGTGCGGCTATATTCACATTGGCCGCTCAGATTTTTCCGGCTCAGATCCTGAGGATATACACCAAGGACCAACGGGTCATCGAAGCGGGGATACCCTACTTGAGGATTGCCTCTGCCAGTTATCTCTTTACGGCGGGCACCATCATCTTTCAGGGGGTTCTGCGGAGTACCGGAGTCGTCAAACTGCCTCTGTTTCTGTCAGTAACAGCCCTGAGCCTCAACGCCTTCTTTAATTATGCCTTGATTTTTGGTAGATTCGGACTGCCCCGCCTGGGGATTGCCGGAGCAGCCATGGCAACATCGGGAGCCAGAATCCTCGAAGTCATCTCTCTACTTCTCATCATCTACATTCAGAAATATCCTATCGCCGGGTCGATCAGGCAGCTGGCCTGTCAAAACCGTTTGTTCTTCAAGCGTTTTATACACAGGGTGAGCCCGGTTATCCTGAATGAAGTAGGATGGTCCTTTGGGATGACCATGTTCACTCTGGTCTATGCCAGGATGGGAACCGATGTTCTGGCGGCATATAACATCATGGACACCTTCTCCAGACTGACCATTGTCCTTTTTGTGGGAACCGGAAATGCAACGGCCATCGTTTTGGGGAACATAATTGGAGAAGGCCGCGAAGACGAGGCGCGCCGTAGTGCAAAGACCATCCTCATGGTAGCACCACTTTTAGCAGCCTTCGTGGGGATCATAATTTTTGTCCTGGCGCCCTTTGTTCCTGGATTCTTCAACATATCTCCCTACGTCAGCACCCTGATTGTACAGATGCTCCGGATCTTCACGGTCGTCATATTTGTAAAAGTATCCAACATGCATATCATAGTGGGTATTCTCAGGAGCGGTGGAGATACTCACTTCTGCGCCGCACTGGAACTCATACCACTCTGGCTGGTAAGCATACCCCTTGCCGCGTTTGCAGGGCTGGTGCTAAACCTGCCCCCTCCCCTGGTATACCTTCTATGCCTGAGTGAAGAAGTGATCAAGTATATGATAGGCTTGTATCGGGTTCTTTCCGGGAAGTGGGTTCACGACCTGACATAATCCTCAGAACATTGAGGATTGCCAAGAGAGCCACTCCCACATCTCCAAAAATAGCTAAGCCCATACCGGCATATCCCATGGCCGCCAGTATGAGGATTACTGCCTTTATCCCCAGGGCCATGATGATGTTCTGTAAAACGATCTGCCTCGTTTTTCGGGCAATTCTGAGGGCGTTCACCAGACGAAAGGGCTCATCAGCCATGAGAACAACATCTGCGGCTTCAATGGCCGCATCTGATCCAAGAGCCCCCATAGCAATCCCGACACCGGCTCTCGCCAATACGGGAGCGTCATTTATTCCGTCACCCAAAAAAGCGGTTTGCTGTCCAGCGGCAATGGCTCTTTCTACGGCCTCAACCTTTTGATGGGGCAATAAACCAGACTCATAACCATCCAGACCCAAAGTGTTGGACACGAATTCAGCTGTAGGATTTGCGTCTCCTGTGAGCATTATGATAGATTTGATCCCAATTTTCCGAAGCTCCTTCACCATCTTCTCAGCATCCGGGCGTATAGAATCAGAAAGATTGAGAGCTCCCTGATAAACCCCATTCATTGCAACATAAACAGTAGTTCCTTCCGAGGAAGAAAGACCCTCAACCTCAATGCCCTGGCTCAACAGCCAGTCTCTCTTCCCCACAAGGATAGTCTGCCCCTGGTAGCGGGCCTTGAGCCCATGACCCGCAATTTCTTCTACTGAATCGGGAGCCAAGTTCGCCCCGCCCTGTTCCGTCCAGGCATTTTGAATGGAAATAGCGATGGGATGATGAGAAGCAGACTCAGCCAATGACGCCAGTCTAAAAAGTTCGGCTTCTTTGATACCCGGAGCAGGTAGGATGGACGTCAAGGAAAAGACACCTTTTGTCAGCGTACCCGTCTTGTCTAAGAAGACCGTATCGATTCTGTTCAATGCCTCCAGATAATTCCCCCCTTTCACAAGGATACCTTCCTTGGAAGCCCGTCCGATTCCGGCAAAGAATCCCAGCGGTATGGAGATAACCAAGGCACAGGGACAGGAAACAACCAGGAATACAAGAGCTCTGTAGAGCCAATCCCCAAAAGAGGCGCCCTCTAGAACAAGAGGAGGAATGAACGCTAGAAGAACGGCCATTCCAACAACAATAGGAGTATAGAATCGGGCAAACCGTGTGATGAACTGCTCCGACTGTGCCTTGCGGCTGCTGGACTCTTCGACCATGGCAATAATTCTGGCATAGGAAGACTCAGAGAGACTCTTAGTGGAACGAATCTCCAAAAGGCTGTCTTTATTCACATAACCGCTGAGAACTGTTCTTCCTTCATGGACTCGCCGGGGATAGGATTCCCCTGTAAGAGCAGAGGTATCGACAGACCCCGTCCCCTTCATAACAACACCATCTAAAGGGATTCGGTCTCCAGCCCTCAGGCGGTAAAGTGTCCCCGGCTCCACCTGATCCGGCGGAGTCTCAACCAACTCTGTTCCACGAAGGACCGAAACCATACCCGGTTTGGAATCCATCAGATTCCGAATGGACCTTCGGGATTTGTCCACAGCCATATCTTGAAAGAATTCACCAATCTGGTAAAAAAGCATAACAGCCACAGCCTCCGGAAACTCGCCAAGGGCAAAGGCCCCGGATGTAGCCAAAATCATGAGAAAATTTTCGTCCAGAAATCGGCCTCTCTTCATATTTTTCAGACCGCTTAGTAAAACACTATGACCAATCAAAAGATAAGAAGTACTATACAGGACGATTCTGTAGACAAGGGGCAAGGTCTCATTCCCTCTGAGAAAGGTCAAAACAAAAAATAAGGCCGCTCCCAATAGCTCGGGGATCTTCTTCTTTAGAGCGGAACCCGGCTTCAAATCGGTCGATTTTGAATCAGAACCTCCGCGTTCTTCAAGTATAATCCCATCCTCAATAGAGTCCACCAAAGACTGTAATTCAAGCTGTCGTTCACCTATGGAAGCTGAGCTATCCAGGTATAAAATCTGAGATGCCATATTCACCCGGGCATTCTTCACCCAGTCCAGTTCTTTTACTTTTCTCTCAATAACCGCAGCACATTGTGAACAGCAGAGACCGGACAAAGTATATTCAATCTTTACAGACATATTTACCTCACAAAAAAACAATACATATCTGCGTATGCTTATATGTTCATATTAGAATAAACATTTTTACCTGTCAATCTTCTTCCCTTTAAATTGGTAATTCTTTTGCTCTGATATTATGATTTTAAACAGAAATTCAAAACTGTAAGACAGGGAGCCGAAATGCAATACAGAACACTGGGAAAAACTGGCCTTAAAGTGTCGGTAGTAGGAATCGGAACTTGGCAATATGGGGGAGAATGGGGAGAATTTTATACCCAGCCTCAGGTTGATGCTGTCATGGATACCGCCCGAGAGGAAGGGATCAATTTAATTGACACGGCGGAGTGTTACGGAGACCACCTTTCCGAATCCTTTGTCGGCAGGGCCATTGAAATGGACCGGGATAAATGGATTGTCGCCACAAAATTCGGACACCATTACAACGACTACCTGGATAGGGATCAGTTATGGAGCGTCGATGACGTTAAAATTCAGTTGGAAGAGTCATTGAAGAGTCTGAAAACCGATCACATTGACATCTACCAGTTCCATTCTGGAGAGAATACAGTCTTTGACAATCAGGAACTTTGGACCTATCTGGACAAGCAGAAGAAAGCCGGCATCATAGGCCACCTGGGAATATCCATCTCCAATTCACACGAGGGAGTCCTGGAGTATCAATCAGAAAAAGCGACAGAGGTCGGTGCAGAAATCCTCCAGCTGTATTACAACAGACTGGATAGACGACCCGAAGAAAAAGCGTTTAAAGAGTGCAGAAAACAAGAACTGGGAGTCCTGGCCAGAGTTCCCCTTGCCAGTGGATTTTTAAGTGGAAAGTATAAACCGGGAACTGTCTTTTCCAAGGATGATGTCCGGAGTCACAGGTCTCAGGAAAAAATAGATTCAGAATTAAGGGAGGTACAAAGGATTCAGAAAGAGGAAATGCCCGAAGGCATTTCCATGGCCGCCTGGGCCCTAGCCTGGTGTTTGAGAGATCCCGTCGTTACAACTGTCATTCCCGGATGCAGAAATCCAAATCAGGTCAGAGCCAATGCCGAAGCTTCAGACCTGGCCGGCACGCTGATCTTCCCTTAAATTCACCTTTCCATAAGATTAGGACAAGAGATGAGGAGAGCCGAACAGGAAGGAAAGAGACTCAACCCTCACTCAGATGTTTCTGACAGATTCTAAAAATTTGGATGACATGTTCATCCAGGAGAGAATAGAATATGTGCTTCCCGGCCCTTCTGGAATTGACCACATGAGCCTGCTTGAGCTGCCTGAGTTGATGAGACACTGCGGGCTGGCTCATTCCCATCAGTTCGGCAATTTCATGAACACAGAGTTCATCTTCTATCAGGGCATTTATAATTTTGAGTCGGGAGGGATCACCAAATATTTTAAAGGTCTGAACCAGATGATCAAGCTCATCCTGAGTCACGAGCAACTCTTTCACCCGCTCAATCCGGGCGGCATCATGGCTCACCTGGGGATCTTCAATATCGTCACTGTTATTCATTTGCTCTATTGTAACATGACAGCAGTAATTCTGCCCAGATGAGGATTTTTTTCTGTTTAAACAGATGTAATTTTATCTATTTTAGATATACTTATCTAATAAACAATCATTGTATGGATTGGTTATGTCAATTGTGCTCAAGGAGATATAAATGAAAAGAAGAGTGTTGATAATTTTAATGATATGCTTGGTTCTGCCAGTTTTCGGTCAGAATAAGAAGATGGAAGATAAAGAAATAAAAGAGATTAATCTCAACACCGAAAGCCTCGAGGGAAGAGCCAAGGCCGGAGTAGCCCTGGGATATCCATCGGGTCTTGTATTCGGATACAGACTGGCCAATTATCTCGAGATAAACGCCCTGGTTGGGTCCTTCTATGATGGCTTCACCCTAGGTGGAAACATGATGTTTACTCTGGTGGATGTGATGATCAAGGATCAGCCCTTCCCTCTGTCAGCAGGACCACAACTGTATGTCAACTTAGGTGACGACTTTAATATGTCCGCACTGGGTATTGTAAGATGGGAGTACGATTTCAAAGAAGTACCATTGAACCTCTACATAGAGGGAGGACCGGGATTATCTTTCATGGATGGAATTGATTTCGTCTGGTCATCCGCTCTGGGAGTCAGATATGTCTTCTGATTCTATTCTCACAATCCCGGAGAAGAAAGAGAAAAGCCTTTCGGTCTGATCTCTATTCTCCGGATTTCATTCCAGAGCTGAAGGATATTTTCCTTATGCTTCACGGGACAGAGAACCGTAAGTCCCGGTTTCATTCCTGGTTTTACAACCTCTGTCAGACTGTAGCCGACGGTATTATCAGAAACATAATAGCTCCTACCCTCAATATCTATAAAACCTTTCACCCTATAAATACTACCCTCTATACGGCTCATAAAATCCTTTAGAACCTGTTCACTTTCAATTTTTCCTTCCAGGAAAAGACTAGCAGGTCTGGATTCGGGGGTATTACAGCTTTCCAATTCACCATGCAGAGTTCGGGGGACCTCCAAATCAATGAAAGAGTAGTCAAACGCTCCAAATACTCCTGTCTGAAGTGGAGCCGAGGAACGTGTTTTCAAATCCTTGATCAGCTCATTCAGCTCCTTATCTGGAATAAGATCTGTCTTATTGATTAAAATTTGATCGGCCGTTGAAATTTGTCTCCCAATGACATCCAGGACTGTAACAAGAGCCTTGTAGCGGATAGGATCAATCAATGTGACCACATGCTTGACAGAGAACTGTGATGCCAGCTGATGGTCAGAAAGAATTTTATTCATACTGGAAGGATCAGATAATCCGGAGGCTTCAATAAAAAGCAAATCGGGTTTTTCCTCTTCAAAATACTTCAGCCCATAAACAAAGGGGGCCTTGAGGCAGGAACAGAAAATAGATCCATTACCAATTTCATAGATCTTGTGTCCCTCCTCCAAAAGTTCTGGATTCTCATTCAAAAGCAAAGCCCCATCCACTGGTACTTCCCCAAAGTCGTTTACCAAGATCCCTAATTTCCTACCATGGAAATACCGGATGAGTTCATTGAGAACCGTTGTTTTCCCGGAACCCAGGAAACCAGCCAACAGGATAATATCAATTTTTTTGCCCATATAAGCCTCCTTTGACAACCGGGGTTCCAAAGGCCCCCCGGTGATTCACGACGGGACATCCAATACCAGCCTTGAATGCCCTCTTCAGTATGACCCCAGTCAGAGCAAACTACGGATCTCTTCTTCAAGTTCAGCACGGCTGGGAATGAGAGACACATGGGTGACCTTTCCATTCACGGCGATGGAAGGAAGGTTGGCAACCCCCAGTAGTCCCAGCCTGGCTATATTCTCAGGTTCCAGGATTTTTCGCTCTATGACCTTAACTTTTGCATCTCCAAAGATCCCGATCATATCGTCAGCTGCCGCCTTCATATATCCGCAAGCGGCGCAGGTGGCAGAATCTATGGTTAAAACCTCAATAAGAACATAATCCAGATTTTCATAATCGGGCATGTCCACATCAATGTCCACGACTTCCTTCACATAGCTGGAAAGAAAGGATCTGGTGGCTTCCGGATTTTGTACGGCCTGGCCGACCCCCACTATGTTTTCAACAGGAACCCCATAGGGCATATCACAGCCGGGAGCCAGAATAAACCCCTTGGTGCCCATCTTGTCCATAAGATCGAGGGCTGCTTTCTGACAGTCTTTCTGATTTCCAAGGAGCATGACAACTGTGAGCTGTAAATTACCTGAGATGAGAATATGATGGGCATCGGTGATTTTTTTGGCCTCTACTATGTCAATATTCTCATCAATAGAGAGGCAGTCCGGACCTGTAAGAGCCATAGCTTCAAGATTTTTAGTTGCATCACCACAAACAAAAAAGGAACTGAAGGCACCCTTGGACCGAACATGATCAAAAAATCTCTTGTAATCGGAAGCCATAAACTGGGTAAACATTTCTGGCGAGATTTGTGATACAAGGGGATCTACTGAACCGATAATATCCATTCCGGATTCTATGTAGAGATCGGTAACTGCGATTGCCACATCCGTTGCATAGGATATCAACTTCTTTACATATTCTTCATCATCATACATATCCATAAAAATATTGGTGCTTCTCAAGTGGGATGCCAATGTGAAGGGGCCACAAACAAGACCGTACAGAGCAGTGGTATTCCCCACTTCTGCTTTCATTCTTTTCATAACATCCAAGACCATGGGAAGTCTGCCTTCCGTTCTACTAGGAATTTTAAGGGGAATTTCCTTAGTATCAGCCAGAGGATGACTCTTGACCGTAGGGGGAGAATCTTTCGCCCAGAGAAGTTCGCAGCCGAGTATTTCTGCTTCAATCTGCAGATCAAATACCACGGGTTGACCGTCGGGGGAGTACTGCTTATTGGATTCAAGCAGACATTCAAGAAGCTTATCCCCATCCATGAGGATCTCCTGGGCATCGTATCCCTTGAGTCTGGCTATCTGGACCCCTGTATAGGGAACCCAGGGAGCCCTTTCGACAGGCTCCCCCTTAAAGGTATTTATTATTAAGTCTTTTCCATTCATTTAAAATTAATCCTCCGGATATTTTATGCTGTTAAGTTATGTTAATACCTGAGAAAGACTGTCTTATATAAAACTCCCGCTAATTTTGGTACTTTTTCGGGTACTTTTTACCCAAAGTCGCCTTAAGTACCTTAGAGATCACTTGCCCGTCTATAGTAATCGAGATATTATGATTGCATGCGAATTACAACAAAAGGCCGTTATGCCATCAGGGCAATAATAAACATGGCACTCAATGCAGGAAATAAACCGATATCCATCAAATCCATTTCCAACAGTGAAGAATTATCTCCCATATTTCTGGAACAGATTTTTACCAAATTGAAGAAAGCCGGGATTGCCGAATCAGTAAGAGGTGCTTCTGGGGGTTTTAGAATTGCACGGGAATTAAATGAAATAACAGTACTGGATGTCTTGGAAGCTGTGGAAGAAGGGGTAGAACTAGCACCCTGCACCACTCCCGAAGGCACCTGCGGCCGTTCTGCCGACTGTGCCATTTCCGCCTTCTGGAGCGATACAGAAGAAATGATCAGAGATCAGCTTAGAAACCAGACCATTCAAACGATTCTTGATAAATACATGGATGTTGAGTAGCCAGAAAATACTTTTTTAGGATTTTACTGCAGCAACAGCTTCGTCAAGAAACTCATTAATACTCTCCAACGAGTCTAATTGCAGGAGATGACGGCAGTCATTTTCCGCCTTTTTCACATCCACATTCTCCAGAAAAGTCTGCATCTGAGGAATTTGTCCCGGAGGCATGGACAGGTTACGGACCCCCGCCCCCACCAGGAAGTAGGACAAGCCTCTGTTAAAGGCCATATTTCCACAAATACTCAAAGGACAATTATGTTTTTGAGAAGCCTCTGCAATCCGCGCCACCGTTCTCAAAACAGCAGGATGGCGAGCCTCATACAAACCAGAGACCTTTTCATTCGTTCTGTCCACTCCCAGAAGATACTGAACCAGATCATTGGAGCCTACCGAAATAAAATCTGCTTCTCTTGCGAGATCATCTATCATAACAACCGCCGAAGGAAGCTCTATCATGACTCCTAATTCGGGAATTGTGGCACATTCAAAGCCGTCCCGTTTAAGGAATTCAATGCTCTTCTCAACCATTCTTCTGGCTTGTTTGAAATCATCTAAAGAAGAGACAAGAGGAAACATTATACGGAATTTTCGTCCCTGTCCCGCTCGCAACATGGCCTTGAGCTGGCCCACAAAGATCTTTTTATTTTGAAGGAGAAATCGGATAGCCCGTAATCCCAGAAAAGGATTTTCTTCTTCTGAATCGGGCATATAAGACAGGATTTTATCCCCGCCGATATCCAGTGTTCTCAAGGTGATCACCGGAGATTCCATACCATCAAAAATCTTCTTATAAACCAGATATTGGTCTTCTTCGCTGGGAAAACTGTTCCTGATGAGGAAGGGAAATTCACTGCGGTACAAACCGATTCCCTCGGCTTTCATCTTCACCGCTGTTTTAATATCGCTTATAAGGTTGATTGTGGCCCTCAGGTAAATTCTCTCCCCATCGAGGCTGAAAGTTTCTTCCCTAACCTGCTCGGCATGATCATCCAGCAAGCTGTGGTCTTTCTTGAGAGCCAGGAACTGAGCAACTGTTTCATCTCCGGGATTGACCAAAAGGTTTCCCTGCTGACCATCCAGTATAAGACGACTCCCCGGTTTGATAGTGAGCAGCTTGCGATCATCGGTGTATATGAGAGGAACCCCAAGAGACTTGGCAAGGATTGTAATATGCGCCGAAGCCCCCTGGCTGTACAGGACGAGTCCTTCCACATGCTGTGCCGTTATCTTCACAAGTTCCGAAGGAAGGAGCTCTCTGGCCACAAGGATCTGGTCGGAATAATCTCCACTTTCAAGTTTTTCGCCCGCCAGGTTTCTCAGGAGTCTGTGCCCAAGGTCGCGGATATCCTGAACTTTCTCCTGAAGCCTTGGATTGCCACTCTCTCCGAAGATCTTCAGAAAGTGCTCCACCCTGGAAATAATGGCATCACAGGGAAGAACTCCTTCCTGGATATCCTCTTCCATCTTCCCGATAAACCCGGAATCTCTGAGCATCAACAGATGAGTGCTGAATATGAGAGACCCCACATCAGAGAGTTTCTCTTCCATTTCCGTCTGCAAATCTGTCAGTTGTTCTTCTGTTTGTATGAGGGCTCTTGAAAAGTCCTCCTTGCCGGCATCCCTGCAGCTCTGAGGCAATCCGGAACGAAACCCATCCCGACTGCCAGATTCCATCACATAAGCCTGGCCTATGCCGATTCCTTCCACGACAGCCTGCCCCTTGATCAGGGACAGCTCAACCGATGGCTCCGGCTTGGCCGTTTGAGTCACTCCCATCAGGAGTTTGGCATTTTCCAATGTAGCCGCTAGCTGAGAAGTAATGGCGCGGAGAGCCATCATATCATTCTTATTAAAATATCCTGCCATGTGATGCTGAAGAACGAGGACTCCGATACGGGTGAGTCCCTGCAGTATGGGAACGGCCATAAAAGCCTGATACTTGTCTTCACCACTTCCGGGGACTTCCTTAAAGTGAGGATTATCCCGCCCGTTTATTTCAAGGATAGGCCTGAGTTCCTTGAGAGCCACTCCCACAAGGCCTTCTTCAGTGGACATCTTGAGCTTCCCGATGAGATCGGGATTCAACCCCTCTGTTGCCTCCAGAATGAGGCGGTCCTGAGCCTCATCATAGAGGTAAATAGAACAAACATCGGCCTTCATATGACCAGAGACGGTCTTGACGACCTTCATAAGGAACCCTCTGACGTCGCTTTTTTCACGGAAGAGATCGGAAAGTTCTCCAATATTACATATGAGTTCTACATTATCTTTCATCATGATTCTATGCTGTCCTTTGATCTTCCTGAAAATACGACATATTGATTCCTACCCCGGTTTTTAGCCTCATACAAGGCCTTATCCGATTCATCAACCAACTGGGAAGGCTCATGCGAAATACCGGGAGTAAAACCTGAAATACCGATGGAGATCGTAAGATACGGGGCAACAGAGGAGCCTTCATGGGGGATCTTCTCTTCACGGAATTTCTCTAGAAGGGAATCACACAGGGCTTCTCCCTCCTGAATATTTGTATCAAAGAGTAAAACTGTAAACTCTTCCCCACCGTAACGGCAAACCGCATCCGTATCACGCTTCATAACACTCCTGATCAAACGTCCTGTTGTCCTGAGTGCTTCATCTCCCATCTGATGGCCATAGAAATCATTGTATGCCTTAAAGTGATCCACATCAATCATCAACAAGGTGATAATCTTATTCTCCCGGATGGCGAGATGCCAGAGGTTATTCATGGACAAATCGAAATACCGTCTGTTTGAAAGTCCTGTCAGGCCATCGATCCAGGCCAGTTTCTCAAGATTTGTGTTGATGACCTGCAGATGATCGTGACTGCTTTTCACCGAATTCAGTTTTCTCTTCAGCATGACATTGGCCTGAAGATTGGAAATGAGAAAGACCGCCATAACAGCCCCTGCGATATACAACAAAAAGAACCAGCGCTGCTTCCAAGGAGGTGCTTTTACATACAGGGGAAGGCGTAAGCTGGTTTCATTCCAGACTCCATCATTGTTGGAGCCCTGGACATGGAACACATAATGACCAGGAGGTAGGTTCTGATAGGCTGCAAAATTTCTATGACCGCTGAAAACCCACTGTCGATCCAACCCCTCCAGCTTATAGCGGTACTGGTTTTGGGCGGGAGAAGTAAAATCCAATGCGGCAAATTCAAAACTGATAAAGCTTTGCTCCCAGTTCAACACAAGCGGTTCTCCTGTGATGAGAGCCTCTAAGAAGGGATAGGGTTCGCCCATAACTTTTACTTCATTCATCCACAAAGCCGGAGGATGAGGATTATCATAAAGGATGGCCGAATCAAACCGCAGAACCCCTTCGGAACTGCCAAAATAAATATAACCATCCTGATCTACCGTAGAGCTGTTATCCATCTGATCAACAATGATACCGTCACTTTCATCAATATTCAGAATAGATCCATTTGTAGGATTCAGAACGCTGACCCCACTGATTGTGGAGATCCAGATCCGCCCCTGACCGTCTTCTTCCATAGCCTGGACATGATTTGAACTCAGCCCCTCGAGGCGGGTAAAGTGGGAAAATGTATCTGTGCCGGGATTCAGAAGATTAATCCCTCCCCCGCCGGTTCCTACCCAGATTCGTCCTAGTGAGTCCTCGAGGATATCTGTTATTACATTATTACTGAGACTGGTCATATCATCCAGATTATGATAAAAAAAATCAAATTGACCTTTTTCACGATCATAGCGATTCAATCCCATATTCGTACCCACCCAGAAAGTACCGCGGCTATCCAGTAATTGGCTGAAGACAAGATTATTACTCAGCCTCGGATTTTCGGTGCTGTAGCTGAATACATCGAGTACACCATCGGACTTCGACCAGTGGATGATTCCCGAACCGTTTGTGCCGATCCAAAATGTACCGTCAACGTCTTCTGTTATGGCATCTACAATCGGCTCATCCCCGGCAATCGTTCCATATCCCAAGAGGGACACTCTGTCAAAATCATTCGTCTTCGGATTATACCGATCAAGTCCTCCAAGAGAACCAACCCAGAAACGTCCCTGAGAATCTTCAATCACTGTTGCCACATTAAAATGAGACAGAGACCAGGGATTCTCAGTATCCGGCATCCAGTGCTGCACCTTCCAGTCTCTCTTATCTCCTTCAAAGCGCCAGAGCCCCTCTGAGTATGTAGCGATCCAGAACCTTCCCTGACTATCGATCAGAATATCCCGGATCTTGTCTTCTGGTAAGGATAGGGGATCATTTAGGGTATGAGAAATATACCGGAAATCCTTCTTCTGTGGATTAAGTTTATTGACCCCTCGCCCATTGGTTCCGATCCAATAGACTCCACCCCTATCTCTCAAAAAGGAATAAATGATACCATGATTCAGCTTGTATGGATCGTCTGAATCTACTTCATGATGAATCAGTTCTTTTGACGAAGCCGACCAACGATACAGCCCGTCCCCCCAGGTACCGATCCAGAGATCTCCCGATGGATCGGCAGAAAGAAGGTAGGTATTTCCCTCAAAGCGAATATGCTCCAGAATAGCCCCGGAAAGAGGATCTAATAGAGAAACTCCTCCGTCCCAGGTTCCCACCCAGAGATTGAAGTCATCGGTTTGACAGATGGACATAACAAAGGGAGACGGTAAAGATTGGGGATTTCCCTCTTCTGCCCTGAAGTGCCCAAAAGAATCGGTCTCCGGTTGATACAGGTCCAAGCCTCCATAACTGCCAACCCAAAGACGCCCCCGAGTATCCACATATAGGCTGCGGATGGTATTGTGAAGGAGAGACCCTTCATCCAGTTCATTGTGAAAATACGACCGTATATCCAGACTGACAGGATCTATTCGATTCAAGCCATTTAAGGTCCCCGCCCAGAGGACGCCCTGCTCATCCCGCACGATAGAGGTCACAACTTCATTTGAAAGGACATCTCCGGCCTTGTTTTCATAGGAACTGAAATTAAAGAATTCTTCGGTCTCCAAATTGAACCTGGACAGCCCTTCATAGGTTCCGATCCACAGATAAGGATCAATAGGATCCAGGTAGAGAGTTTGAACCAGGTTATGGGGAAGGGAGTTCTTCTCAAATGGATTGTGTTCGTAATTTAGAAAGACTTTTCCATCGTAACGACTAAGACCATTCTGGGTTCCAAACCACAGATAACCCCTCTTATCCTGCACAATTCCAGAAACACCATTATTGGCCAGACCATCCTTCTGAGTGATGTGATCAAATATAATTGAGTTGGCCCCCAAGGGGATCAGTTGGACTAAAAAAAAGAGGATTAAACTTATAAAATGTTTACGACTCAAGATGCTTCCGACCTCTTTTCCAATTTCCCTTGTATCAGCTTTCTGACAGTTTCTTGGACTTTCCGGCACAAACCCTCAATGCTTCCATGACAGAATACCGGAATCCTGTTTTTTCAAGGACAGTGACGGCCTCAATTGTTGACCCTCCGGGTGAACAAACCTGATCTTTGAGCTGTCCGGGATGTTGACCTGTTTCTAGGACCATTTTGGCCGAACCAAGCACGGCCTGGGCAGCCATTGAATAAGCCTTATCCCGGGGGAGCCCTTCCCTCACAGCGGCATCGGCCATGGCTTCGATAAACAAATAAACATATGCGGGACTGGAGCCGCAAAGAGCGGTGTAACCATCGATGAGACGTTCTTCAAGAATCTCGGTTTTACCAACCGCATTCAACAGAGTCAGAACCTGATCGATCTCATCGTTACTCAGATTGTCACCGGGGCACACTGCGGTCATTCCCTCTCCAACCAGAGCAGGCGTATTGGGCATTGTTCTCACAAGCTTAAGATCTCTACCGAAAAGTTCCAGGACCTGAGCCCTGGTTTTTCCGGCAGCAATGGTAATGATGACTGTATTTTCAGAGACACTATTTCGAATTTGCTTAATCACTGGTTCGTAGATATGGGGTTTGACGGAGAGGAATAGAAAATCCAGTTTGCTCAGGAATTTCAGATTATCCGTACTCGTATTAAGACCTTCATATCGGGAAGAAATCCGATTTAAGGCTTCAGAAGATGCATCTGATACAAATATTTGATCCTTTTCAATGATTCCTGCTTTTAAAAATCCACCGATAAATGCGGTAGCCATATTTCCGGTGCCTATAAATCCGATATTCATGATCCCTTCCTGCAAACTGTTTTTTAGAGTATATACGTTCAGTATAGTGGGACGAACCAATGGTTTCAATTGTAATCGTGCTTAGAAATTGCTTCGATTTAAATATAATGGAAAAGATAATCCTAAAAAAAAGAAACCGGACTGTAGAAACCCGGTTTCTGCATAGATTAATTCAATTCTAAAGGCACATTCAATGACATGGTCTTCAAAAAGACCAGGAATCTGCAATCATCCAAATAAGGCCTCATTCACTAGATTTTCAAAGAGCTCCTGTTTCCCGCTAATAATGGCAGGTTCTCCATTTTCATGGGCCAGTTTCGTTAGATCTTCTAATGTTAGTTTTCCGTCTTCAAAGTCTTTACCATATCCGGAATCAAAGGAGGAGTAACGTGAGGATTTCATCTTATCCATCCGGCCGTCTTCCTGTATTTTGGCTGCCATTTCCAATCCCAGAGCAAAAGTATCCATCCCGCCGATATGAGCGAGAAAAAGGTCTTCCATATCGGTTGAATTCCTCCTGATTTTGGCGTCGAAATTAAGACCTCCGGTTTTAAATCCTCCCATGGCCAGGATGATCCGCATGACCTCTGTTGTTTCATAGACTGAATGGGGAAACTGGTCTGTATCCCATCCATTTTGCATGTCACCCCTGTTGGCATCCACACTTCCCAAAAGACCATATTCTGCGGACAACTGTATATCGTGTTCAAAGGAATGCCCCGCTAAAGTGGCATGATTTGCTTCAATATTGCAGGCGAAATCTTCTTCGAGGCCATTGGACTTGATGAAATTAATCACTGTCTCCGCATCGTAATCATATTGATGTTTTGAGGGTTCCATGGGCTTAGGCTCAATATAAAATTTCCCCTTGAATCCAATTTTTCTTCCATAGTCTCTTGCGGCTATGAGGAACTGGGCCAAATGATCCTTCTCTCTCTTCATATTCGTGTTGTAAAGAGACATATATCCCTCACGTCCACCCCAAAATGTATACCCTTCTCCACCTAAGGCCACATTGGCTTCGAGACAAGCCTTGATCTGGGCCGCACCATAGGCCAAGACTCTGAAATCTGGGTTGGTGGAAGCCCCGTTCATATACCGGGGATTAGAAAACAGGTTGGCTGTATTCCAAAGCAGCTTAATCCCTGTGGCATCCTGTCTTTCTTTCAGCATTTTAGTCACTGTTTGCAGATTGCTTTCATATTCTGAAAGGTTCGAACCTTCGGGGGAGGCATCAACATCATGAAAGCAGTAGTAGGGTGCTCCCAGTTTCGAGATGAACTCAAAGGCGGCATCGGCTTTATTTCTTGCCTTTTCCAACCCTTCAGCCTGTGCCCAGGGATGAATCAGTGTGGCGTTACCAAAGGGATCCCCCCCATCGGCACAGAAGCTATGCCAGTAGGCAATACCAAAGCGGAGGTGATCTTTCATCGTCTTGCCCAGGACCTTCTTGTTCTCGTCATAAAACTTAAAGGCCAAAGGATTATCAGAACCTTTCCCTTCGAAAGGAATCTTGCCTATCCCCTTAAAATACTCTTTATCCCCAATAAATACCTGACTCATAAAATACTCCTATGTAACAATAATCTTTAAACCAAAAACAACTTCTATGAAAAAAGAGGAGTGAGAGCATTCACATATTTGCTATACTCTGCGTAAACCTCTTTGTACTTTTTGACTCTTTCCGGATCAGGAAGACAGCCCTTACCCGAATCCAGTTCTACATGTTCATCGATGAGACTGTTGAGATCCGCATCGAGTCCATCCAGCTTTTTCAGACACCATAGAGCCTGAATTGCCGCCCCCAGGGCCGCTGCCTCGGCATTGACTGGCACCACCACAGGAAGGTTCATGACATCCGCCGTGATCTGCCTCCATATTTTCGAATTGGCTCCTCCTCCGATGAGACGGACTTCCCGGGGTTTGAATCCCAATTTTTCAAAGGAGTCGAGCCCAAGCTTCAATCCCAAAATGGCCGCCTCCAGGGCAGAGCGAAACATATTCTCTTTTTTGACGTTCCCGGCTGTCATACCCACAATACATCCCCGTCCATGAGGAAGGTTGGGTGTCCGTTCTCCATTAAAGAAAGGGAGAGTGAGGATTCCTTCGGCTCCGACTGTAGAGCGGGCTCCCAGCTCATCAAACTCTTTGACACCAATATCAAAAAGCTGTCGCATTAACTCCGTAGCCACCGTACAGTTCATGGTACACAAAAGGGGCAACCATCCTCCGGAACTGGAGCAGAAAGCCGCCAAATTCCCATCCGGGTCTATTATGGGTTTATCTGAATATCCATAGAGGGTTCCGCTGGTTCCCAGGCTCATTGTCAGAACACCATCCTTTGTCGTCCCGGTTCCCACCGCCCCCATCATATTGTCTCCTCCACCGGAAGAAACAGGAATTCCTGCAGGAATTCCAAAACGGGAAGCCACATGGGGTAAAACACGGCCGGCGGCCTCCCAAGGTTCGATCAAATCGGGTAAACAACTCATAAGATCTCTGTCCGGATCAAGAGCCTTCACAAGATCCCTGTTCCAGCATCTGTTTCGAACATCCAGAAGCGCAGTTCCCGAAGCATCTCCATACTCCATGACAGCCTTTCCTGTGAGGTAATAATTCAGATAATCATGGGGCAGTAAAACCGTTGCCATTCTGGCATAGGCGTCTGGATGAGCCTTTCTAAACCAAAGAATTTTAGAAGCAGTATAACCTGGTAGTATCAGATTTCCCCCTTCTTCCAACAGCCTTGTATCATCACCATAGGCTTCGGTCAATTCCCTGCATTCCGCCGCTGTAGACGTATCACACCAGAGTTTGACATCGTTGAGCACCATTCCCTGGGAATCAATGGGAACAAAGCCGTGCTGCTGCCCGGAGACACCCACAGCCTGGGCCGTTTTCCGGATTTCCGGATCAATCTGATCGAAACAGGATGCCAGGGCCTCTATCCACCAGGAAGCCTTCTGCTCCCGGCTGCCGTCATCTCTGGAAATCATTTCATGCCCTGCTGACGCTGAGGCTGCAATAGTTTTATTTTCAAAGTCATAAAAGACGACCTTAGTGCTCTGTGTGCCGTTATCTATTCCAATTATGGTTTTCAAAGAATCCTCCACTATCAACTGTATTGAATACGGTCCCCGTCTACAGCTCTGGATAGCAAAGCTGAATACTCGGGAAATACAATCTTTATATAGTATTCGTCGGGCAAGAAGTGAAAGGAATGGACAGAATTGACTGTTCATACATATAATTGACCTGTACAGGGGCTTAAAATGAAGATTCTGGATGTTGTATTTGTCTACCAGATGAAGGAAGAAACCGAAATAAGGTGGCACAGCCGTTATCATTCTCATGGTAAAAACGAGTTTGAGCTTCATTATTTTATTCAGGGAAATGCCAGTTTTCTCAATGACAGGACACGCTTCCGAATCGAGCCGGGGACCCTCTTCCTCACATCCCCCGAGATTCACCATTCCATCATTGTACAGGATGATGACAACCCTCTCTCCTACTATGCCGTGTTGATAGGGACTGAAGATTCCGACAGAGAAATTCACCGCCTCCTCTCCATAGATCTCAAATCAAACAGATTGTATCATCTCGGAACGAACTACCGATTTTTCTTTGAAGAAATCAAGGAGAAAGGACTCTCCGCCAATAGAGCCCTAAGACAGTCTGCGGTTCATCAATTGATCTCATTTCTTTATGTCCTATCGGGTGAAGAGGATTTTCATTTTTCGGACAGCCGGAACAGCCATATTGAAAAAGCACTCAGAATCATGCAAAACAACATCACCAACAACCTGGAACTGGAGGATATAGCCCAGAGGCTTGGACTCAGCAATTCCTATTTTATCCGTCTGTTTCAACAGAAAATGAAAACCACTCCCATGAAGTATTTTATGAAGTTAAAGATTGAAGCGGCTGGCGCCATGCTCACTAGTACGGACAGAACACTGCTGACCATTGCCCAGGATCTAAACTTTTATAGCGAATTCCACTTTAGCAGGGTCTTCAAACAGTACACAGGGACTGCCCCGTCCATCTATAGAAAACAGTACCTTCAGTTTGTCGACAAGGAGCCTGATCAATGAAGATGATCATGTCATGAAAAAACTAACGGATATTGACTTCTTCAATTCGCAAAATACCCTTCCGAGCCATGATGATTCGGTACCGTTGCATGATATCGGGATACTTGGATTCAGGCCTTTCGAGTTTTAGAACCATATTGACATGATACACTCTGTTGGTTTTCATCTCCCCATATTCGTCGCCAATCCGGCAGGAGAGATACTCAATGCTGTCATCCATCTTCTGCACCCAGTTGGACATGTCTAAACGGACAATATCGGTGATTCCAGACAAGCGGGTATGATTCTCAAAAAGAGGAACTGTGTGGATAATATAATCCTTCTTATATTTAAGGATTTTCTCATGGAGCAGCCCCAGGCTCAGCTTATCCTTCCCGGCTCTCCTGAAATGCTTTATATCCTCATTCAGCTTTTTCATCTCGGAAAAAGAAACAGATTCCCTGATCTTACCGCATCTGCGATCCGTCCTGGGATCGACGAGCCGGTGCAAGCGGTCAGCGACCAGAAAAGGAGAGATTCCCAGGAAAATACTGCGCAGATTCTCCTTGATCCGATCTTTTAAAGAATAGGCAATGACAGCGATGAGAGCCCAATACATGCTGCCTTGGGGAAACCATTTCATGGAAAGGATTGTAGCAGTGACGGCAAAGGCCATGGCAACTGCCGCGGCGAGTCCCAAAAGAAATTGAGCCACACTGGCGGCGGCTCTGGAATTATAAACAGAAAGGAACAGAGACTCCTGAGCCCATTTTTTCAGTTTATGACTCCGGTAAACCATTCTTTCTGCCATAAAATCATGAGGGTCTACAGGAATATCCCAGCCATATTTTTTCCTCGTGTGCAGGATTCGGTTCAAGGAAGATTCAAATCGTTTATTCAGCTTTTTGGAAGGCGGCCCGTCTTTTCCTAAGTCTTCCAGGGTCCAGATGAGGGGTTGCTTGATTTTCCCGGGGAATGGTTTTTTGTTTTTATGCATCGCGCTGATCAGTTTTGAAACGGCATCGATGATTGCATCGGTAACTTCAGGTTCTACATATTCTGAGGCTTCAATTAAACTACCCGTTTCTGAAAGAACAATATTCACAAGGGTTTTTAGTTCGTATATGACCCTGGTTCTCCAGGATTTGCTCTTTTGAGGCTTGGACCACAAATGATTCAGCCTGGTGAGAGGACTGGATTCACAGTCCTTTGACAGGAGTTCTGATAATGAAATTCTGGGAGTTGTAAAACGGGTATAAACGCTCAAATCTGATAAAAGCCGCTCTCTGGGAAAGGCCCTTTCATGGACACCAAGCTGTTCTGGAATAAAAAAGACAGCGGTCATCCTGAAATGACTGTATTTTTCTTTATTGATCAATGGATAACTGACTTTGACTTCTATTTGACTCGTTCCATGAATTTTTACCTGATATTCCATCATTTTAATGATAATTCACACACCAGGATAGGACAAGAGGATTCCCACGATTGAGAACTTTCGATATGATTAAATCCTATATCCTATATGACAAAATCAAGAAATCAAAAACCCTTAAATGAACAGTGAGGAGAATTATCATGAATCCACAGGCTTCTGCACTCAATAGTATTCTGGAAGCACAGAATCCCGCCATTTTTTCCCTATTATCGAAAAGAGGAAAAGCAATATTCTTCCCCAAAAAAGGCCTTCTCATGCAGGGACAGGATGCAAGCGGAAAGAAAATCAATGCTTCCATAGGAATAGCAACTGAAGACGATGGTTCTCCACTCAGGCTGTCTGCCATTGAGTCATTGGTAAAACTTCCCCCAGAAAAAGTATTCCCCTATGCCTCAAGCTACGGCCTTCTTCCCCTCAGAAAAAGCTGGCAATCCATTATTAAGAAGAAAAACCCCTCCCTGGAGTCAACAAGATTGACACTGCCTGTTGTCACAAATGCACTGACACACGGTCTATCCATGGCAGGCTACCTCTTTCTGGATGAAGGCGATACTGTCATTCTCCCCGAATACTATTGGGGGAACTATAATCTGGTTTTCAAAAATGCCTACCTGGCTGAATTTGATACATTTCCCATGTATAAAAACAATGGTTTCAACCTAGAGGGTATGAAAAACAAACTGCTTTCACCTGGAGAGAAAAAAGTTCTCCTTTTGAATTTTCCCAACAACCCCACAGGATACACTCCTACCGAATCAGAAATGCTTGGGATCAAAGATGCTCTGCTTGAAGCGGCAGAAGCAGGGAAAAAGATTGCGGTTCTCATTGACGATGCCTACTTCGGTTTAGTTTTTGAAAAAGGCGTAGGAACGGAATCCATATTTTCCCATCTGGCCACACTCCATGAAAATGTACTTGCCGTTAAGGTTGATGGAGCAACAAAGGAAGACTACGTATGGGGCTTCAGAGTCGGCTTTGTCACTTTCAGCTGGAAGGGTATGACCGAAGAGTCAGGACAGGCCATGGTCGACAAAATAGCCGGTGCGGTAAGGGGAAATATCTCAAACGACTCCATCCTCTCACAAAACCTACTGCTCGCTGCCTATGATGATCCAGGTTATTCAGCAGACAAAGAATCAAAATATCAGCTGATGAAGTCTCGCTATGATCGGGTAAGAGTGACATTGAACAATCATCCGGAGTATTCAGAATTTTTTGATGCAGTCCCTTACAATTCAGGATATTTCATGTGCATCGATTTGAAAAAAGGTAACGCCGAAGAGGTCAGACAAAAACTCCTCAGTGATTATGATACCGGTATTATTGCATTGGGTTCTCTCATCCGCGTAGCCTACTCATCTCTTCCCGAAAAATTTATTGAAGAACTTTTCAACAATATCTACAGTGCCTGCAAAGACCTCAAATAAAGGACTTTAAATACGCTGAAAGCGATCCTGTCTCTCTGGGTTTTTCCTGGAAGAGACAGGATACGGTTCTGACATTGGGTCAGAAATCCCTCCCCCACCTTAACAAAATCTTCCTTTTCGAACATTCAAACCATTTCACCTGGGCCACCGTCGGTTAAGCCTCCAGGAGAAGTCCCCTTTTAGAATCTGTCTAATATTAGAATCCTTAAAAAATGAGACAATACCTCAAAAAAATGATCATTCAGGCTCTCCAACTTAGTTGAACCTTACTAAGGGGGAGAGTTATACTGATTTTGTCACAAACAATAAAATGGAGTGATTAGATGAGTAAAGACGGATACAACCCGGCCCTTCATCACCTGAATAGACGCCTCAGGCTGGCAGTCATAGGAGGAGGCCCCGGTTCTTTTATTGGAGGAATGCATCGCCAGGCAGCCCGGCTGACAGATTGTTATGACCTTGTGGCAGCCGCTGTTTCCACTCGGTCTGAACGGGCTTTTGAAGGTGGCAAAGCCTTAGGTCTCCCAGAAGACAGAATTTTCAATGATGGCCTTGAACTGATCAAAACTGAAGCATCAAGAACCGATGGAGCTGAAATCATTGCCATAATGACTCCCAATGACAGCCATTTCCTCTATGCGACGGCGGCTCTGAAAGCCGGTATGGATGTGATTTGTGACAAACCGATGACAAACACAATAGAAGAAGCAGAAAAGCTTGTCGGGATTGTAAAAGAGACAAATAGAATCTTTCGCCTGACCCATAATTATACAGGTTATCCGATGACCCGCCAGGCCAGAGCCATGGTTGAAGCCGGAGAAATTGGAGAGATCAGACTGATACAAATCGAATATGTGCAGGGAGGCAAAGCGGACGAATCTACGCCAGACCCCCAAGGTACGAATGCTCCCTGGCGCTACAGAACAGATAAAGGCGGTCCTTCCCTCGTCATGGGAGATATTGGAACCCATGCTCATAACCTTATCCGTTATGTAACGGGAATGGAAGTCAAAGAAGTTGCCGCCGAAGCAGGAGCCATAGTCCCGGGCAGAGTCATCCACGACTATACGGGTGCCCTCCTCAAAATGGAAAATGGAGCCAGAGGCAGTTTCTGGGTCACCCAGGCTGCCGCCGGTGTAGAAAATTCACTCCAGTTCAGGATTTCAGGAACAAAGGGCAGTCTTGAATGGGGACAGGAAATTCCTCAGAGGCTATTCTTCAAACCCCTGGGACGTCCGGCTGAAATCCGAACTCCCAATGGTCCGGGTACGCTTCCTCTGAGCGCCTATGCCAGCCATATTGTTGCAGGCCACCCCGAAGGATTCCCTGACGGTTTTGCGAACATTTACAGGGATGCCGCAGAAGCGGTAGCCGCCAAAAGGGCCGGTTCATCCCCACGTCCAGAAGCCCTGACCTGTCCTGACGAAAAGGATGGTCTGGCAGGCCTCCGTTTTGTTCAGGCCGTACTAAAATCCTCCGCGGATAAAAGCGCCTGGACAGAGGTTTAAACAAGAATTGTAAGATAAGAATATATATTGGAGAAAATTTTGGTTCAGAAAGAAGAAATACTCAAGGCTCTCTCAGAAATCATAGATCCCGACCTGCATAAGGACATAGTATCACTGGGATTCATCAAGGAACTGGTTATCAGCGACGGTACTGTCAGCTTTGCCATTGAACTGACTACCCCCGCCTGTCCGGTAAAAAATCAGTTTAAGATGGCAGCGGAAAAGCTTGTAGGTGAACTGGATGGTGTAAAGAAAGTCCATGTGACCATGACCGCCAGGAATGCTCGCAATGATCAGAGTGAAAACGGCTTGAAAGGGGTCAAACAGATCATAGCTGTGGCTTCCGCCAAAGGCGGAGTTGGAAAATCCACAGTAGCGGCGACTTTGGCCTGCGAACTTCACGACCAGGGTTATAAAACAGGATTGTTGGATACCGACCTCTTTGGCCCCTCCCTGCCGACTCTGTTTAACATCACCAAACCCGGTGTTTACCAGAGAAACGACATGATGATTCCCATTGAAAAAGACGGTCTGAAACTGATGTCTTTCGGATTCCTCCTGGGAGATTCACCGGCTATCATGAGAGGCCCTATGGTATCGGGATATATGCAGCAGATTCTTCTCAAGGTAGACTGGGGAGAGCTGGATTACCTGGTCATCGATATGCCCCCAGGAACAGGGGATATTCAGTTGACCCTAAGCCAGACTATTCAGGTCGACGGGGCTGTGATTGTCACAACGAGAGCGGCTCTTTCCCTTGTGGACGTAGCCCGAGGTATTCTGATGTTTGAAAGAGTAGGCGTTCCCATGCTGGGCGTCGTAGAGAATATGTCTCATTTCATCTGTGACAACTGTAGCAAAGAGCACTACATCTTTGGTGAAGCTAAGGCGCCGGGTGAGCGTTTTGGCCTGGATACTCTGGCACAGATTCCACTCGAACCCGGCAGAGGCCGGAACATGGAAGGTTATAAAAGCAATGATCTGAATAAGTCTTTGGTTGAGAACGTAGCCAGAGCCTTGGGGAAGGTCACTGCTGAAAAGATTGTCCCTCCAGAAGTTAGGCAGGAAGGGGATACGGTCATCTTTCACTGGCAGGATAATAAAGAGTGGAAGATCAATGCGGTTCATCTGAGAAGCAGCTGCCGATGCGCCCTATGTGTCGATGAATATAGCGGAGAGAAGATCCTGAACGACGAGGACATTCCCAAGGATATTAAGGTAGAATCCACCAGTCCCCTGGGAAATTATGCTATGGCTATCAGCTGGAGCGATGGACATAGTTCAGGAATTTTCCCATACAACCAGCTGGAAGAACTATCCAAATAATCAATAAAGACCCGGTTTCCGGGTCTTTTTTTTGGTCCAGGTGCCAGAGCTCAATTCAATGGAAATGGATTTTCATGGATTGAATTGTAAGCCTGCTTCGAGGAGGAGCTTCTTAATCAGGCGAAGACTCTCTTCATATCCCTCTTTAGATTGATCCTCACAGCGGACTGTAAGATGTGGTTCCGTGTTTGATTTTCTTATAATCCAGAAACCATGACTGGACTCTTTTCGGATACCATCCACATCCAGAAACTCAGACTCTGTGCGTTCGAGATAACGTTTTATACCATTGAGGATCATATCAGGTTTTTTATCCTGTAATTTGACTCGGATCTCAGCGCTGTCATAATAAATGGGGATACGCTGGTCTAAATTCAGGAGTGCATCTGGATCTGAATACAGAATCTGCAGTACCTTCACAGCCGTAAAAAGAGCATCATCATAATTACCATTCTCTTTAAAATAGAAATGTCCGCTTGTCTCTCCTGCCAGAAGGATTCCCATTTCCTGCATTTTTTCCTTCTGGTTTGTATGCCCCACTTTCCAAAGGAGAGCCCTCCCCCCAAGGCGTTCAATTTCATCAACAAAGAAACGGCTGGCCTTAACTTCACTCATTATGACAGCCATGGGGTGTTTTTCTAAAAGTTTCTGCGCCAATAGAACAAGGAGCTGGTCTCCATAATATAACCGTCCCAGACCATCAACCACGGCCAGGCGGTCACCATCTCCATCAAAAGAGAGTCCCAGGTCTGCCCCCTGATCAAGTACGGCATCCTTTAACATCCTCACATTCTTTTCCACACTGGGATCTGGATGATGGTGAGGAAAACGGCCGTCAACCTCAGCACAGATCAAAACATGGCGACCAGGCAGTCCTTCTGTAAAAGGAGTGATCACCGAGAAAACGGCGCCATTCCCGGGGTCCCACACAACTTTCAAACCAGAATGTTCGGTTTTGTCCAAGAGAGCATGAAGAGAGCTGACATAGGCAGCACGAACATCTTGAGTCTCCAGCCGACCCTGTCCGTCTATGAAAGCACCTTCTCTACAGATAGATTCCAACTGAATAAGGTCATCACCATGGAAGGGTTGTTTGTTGCTGATGAATTTGAATCCATTGTATTCAGCCGGATTATGACTGGCAGTAACCATCACAGCAGCCGAGATGTCCAGAAAAGAGAGGGAGAAATAAACAATCCCGACAGGAACAAGGCCAATATCGATGACGTGGATACCCGAATCAGTGAGACCTTTTATCAACTGCTTTGAGAAATCTTTGGAGCTGAGCCTTCCATCCCGCCCCACGACACATTTATGCTGGTGCTTCTCTTTCAATAAAGATGCAAAAGATCTCCCGATATAAAAAGCATCCATGCTGTTAAGATTTTCATCAATGATCCCTCTGATATCACAGGATTTAATAATCTTCCTTGAAAGGATATGTCCTTCTTGACTCATTCTGCATCCTCCTAAAGTCGGGGTAGAATTTCTATCCTCAGTTCAGACGTCTCCAGGATTTTACTGTCTTTACAAATCCATCAATCATAATCTACGGTATTCTTAGTTCATACATATTTAGTGAACCTGATGATGAGAGGGGCACATAAGACTGTTCGTCTGATCTGTCAAAGAAGAGAATAGATTCTAAAGGACTTTGGGCGAGTCAATTCCATCGATGAGAACGTCCATCTCAAAGATGCGGTCTTCACCGATATAATCCATGTGTGCGGCCTGTTCCATCACGCCTCTGGCAAGGTGCCATGCCCGGATATGACGCCAGGCTTCCATACTCATGATGACCTGATGAGGCTTTCTACCTTGATCCTGAAGTTCTGTTTTCTGTCTGTAGATTTCGGCAACAAGCTCTTCAGCTCTCATCAGCCTCTTCCAAAAGGAGTTCTTCAAAGACCCTACGGGCTTCTCTGCTACCTTTTTTATTGTTTAACTCATCCAGTGTATCTGCCAAATTAAACCAGGCGTCACTATTTTTTCGATCCAGTTCTATGGCTCTACGGAAGAAGATTTCCGCATCCTTGTACTCTTCTGTGGCAAACCGGAGAACTCCCAGACTATTCCAAAGTCGGGAATCTTCTTCTCCATAGGTAAGAGCCAGATCATAGGATTCTTCAGCCTCTTCAAAGCGGTTCAGGCGGAACAAAACAATTCCCCGTTCACACCAGAAATCGGGATTATCCGGTTCTCCGTTAACAGCCTGGTTAAGAAGAGTGAGAGATTCAAACCAATTCTCCTCTTCCATCAGCTCCAAAGCGAGGTTGTAACTGATAACAGGGTCTTCTGGCAGGAGTTCAAGGGCTTTCCGAAAACAGTCTTTTGCCTTGATCCGCTTCCCCTGTTCTGAATAGCTCACACCCAGAGCTACTAGTTCTTCAACAGAAACCGGTCCTTTCATTTCTCAACCCTTCCGCAGAGTACGAGAAAAAAGGCCCCCAAAGCAAAAAGGATAACAATACAGCCAAGGCCGATGCTGTAAGAACCGGTAAGCTGTGTGGCAAAACCAAGGATAAAAGGACCCATAATAGCGGCAAATTTACCGAATATATCAAAGAATCCAAAAAACTCACCCGCCTGATCAGGTGGGATAATCGCTCCAAAATAGGATCGAGACAGCCCTTGGATTCCTCCTTGACTAGTGGCAACAAGGAAAGAAATAAGAATAAACATAGGGATCAGCATATCAGGCCCCATCAGAGGAAGAAATGTCGCCAGAATCGTGATGAGAGTATAGATTCCAATGCCGACAAACAGCATAAACCGGGTGGATGTTTTCTTGGCAAGGATGCCGAAGAGTATGGCAAAAGGAAAAGCTACAATCTGCAGCCCCATCAAATCCAGGAGGAGGATCGTCGAGCTGATCCCCATTTTCGATCCATAGTCCGTAGCCATCTTAATGATGGTTCCGACACCGTCAATGTAGAAGAAATAAGCCAATAAAAAGAGAAAAACATGCTTGTAGGACTGAATGTTCTGAAAGGTTTTATATAGGCGTCCAAAGGCATCTTTCACAGGTTGTGGAGAAGGCTCTATACCATAACGCTGCTTTACATTTTTCAAAAAAGGAATACTGAATCCGAACCACCAAAGGGCTGTGATGATGAAGGCTATGCGGACAGCTGTCATATTTAGAACAGACATATCTCCCCCGGCCATCATAAAAATGATAACAAGACTGGCAACAAAAGGAATGGTGCTGCCAATGTATCCCCATCCGAAACCAGTAGTGGAGACCTTGTCCATACGCTCCGGTTCAGTGACATCCACAAGGCAGGAATCATAAAAGATATTCGCCCCGGAAAACCCTATCGCCGTCAGCATATACAAAACAATGGCCGGAATCCAAGCTCCGGGCTGAATGAAAACCATGAGAGCTGTCGTGGCAGTCCCTACGACCATAAAAACAGTGAAATATTTTTTCCGCCGTCCCTTATAGTCCGCCATGGTTCCTAATAGAGGAGCCATTATGGCGATAAGAAGGGCATAAAAACTGTTTCCATACCCTAGAAAAGCGGTAGATGTCGTGTCGGACAATCCACCTTCTCTGGCAATCTGTCCAAAGAACAGTGGAAAAATGGCCGTGGTTATCGTTATGGAGTAGGCTGAATTTGCCCAGTCATACAGAACCCAGCTCCTTTCGCTCTTGGTCAGATTAAACATTAAATACCCTCAATTGTTAAAGCTGTTACGGCTACAAGCCGTTTATTCATCATTATATTCATTTCAACCCTGAATTCCAAGAAATGCGAGAGAGAACCAGGGAACATAGGTGATCAGTAGTACCATGACAAGTAATACCATCAGAAAAGGAAAGACCTTTTTATAGATCTCCACTAATGGTGTTTCAAACCGATAAGAGGCCAGAAAGAGGTTCATTCCCACCGGAGGAGTCAGATATCCCAGTTGAAGATTCGCCAAAAATATGATTCCCAGCTGTACCGGATGAATTCCAAAAAGCTCACCCATGGGTATAACCAGAGGCCCCACAACCAGAATAGCCGAATAAATATCCATCAGACAGCCTGTAAGAAGGAGGATGATGTTCAGGATGATGAGGAAAACAAGCTTTGAACTGATGCTGTTTCGAACAAAGCTGGTCAGAGCCTGAGGAACCTCGGCATCGATGAGATAATAACTCAAACCCTTCGAAACGGCCAGGATCATCAAGATACCCCCTATAATGGGTAGACTCTTCTGCATGATCCTAGACAGATCCGATCTTTTAATATCTCTATGAATCAACCCTTCCAAAAGCAAAGAGTACACCACCGACACGGCACCGGTTTCTACAAGGGTAAAGAAACCACCGAAGTATCCCGAGAGGATCAGAACCGGGAGGAAGATTTCTCCCGTGGCATCCTTCAAGGCCGGCAGAATTTCCGATCCGTTGAAACTGGAATTCCTCTTCTTATGGAATGAAGCCACGATTCCCATTGTAGCCAGTGAAAGAACGAGGATCAGTCCCGGAATCAAGCCACCTAAAAACATATCCTTAACAGAAATCTGAGCCATAACGGCATACATGATAATGGGTAAACTGGGGGGAAAGAGGAGTCCTATACTGCCCGAAGAGGTGAGTAATCCCTTAATAAACCCCTCTTTGTAGTCACCCGATTCATGAAGCATATAGGACAGTAGACCACCCATGGCAAGAATCGTAACACCAGAAGCCCCGGTGAAGGTTGTAAAAAAAGCAGAAACAACAACGGCCATAACAGCCATTCCTCCGGGAAGACCGCCAAAAAGACTCTTAAACAGTCTGACAAGCCTTTCTCCAGCCTTACTTTCTGAGAGGATAAATCCTGTGAGGGTAAAAAGGGGTATAGCCGGAACTGAAGAACTTGTGAGGAGGTTGTATGCCTCATTGGGAATTATCTCCAAAGACCCCCAATCCCTTGAAAAGAGAAAGAAGGCCAATCCTCCCAGAAGAATAAAAATAGGAGTTCCGCTTATTGTGCTAAGGAGCAATAAAAAAATCATCGGATAGGCTGCATAGTGAAAAAAATCATAATAAAGCATGCTCAAAGAATCGATGAAAAGGGGCGGATCAGGGAGCAGAGAATACAGCATATTCGTCATCGAGGGGATTCCCAAAAAGAGTCCCAGCAGGATGGTGATTAGGATGATAGGAGTTGTTACCATCTTTTTTTCATCAATGTAAAAAAATCGCAGTCCCATCACCATAAATCCAAGGGGTATTATCAGAGCGACAAACCTGATGGGAATGAGACCTACCATCTGAGTTGGATCAAACCCAATCAGTATGAAAGAGAGGGCGCTGAAGGTCAGCCCAAAACAGATTCCTCCGGAGAGGATACGACTCAAAGAAGTTGAAAAAACAGCAAGAGAACCCTTAAAAAGATCCCTGCCGGAGGTCAAAGAAAGGTGTGCTTTTTCTTTAGAGGCAATCATTCCAGCCAGAAATGCCACCCAGATGACAGCATGACTCACATAGGATTCCGCACCCTTTATACCATTATTGAAAAACAGCCTGGTTAAAATCTCCAAAACGGGAACGAAGGCCAGGATGAGAAAAACAAGAGAAGCCACCCTAAATTCAATTTTGTTTAGGACCCTACTGATCAACCTCACTTATTCGCTCTGAAAGAATCCAGCTGTTGATTCATTTCATTGTAGGTTTCTTCACTGATCAGTTTATTCTCACCCACAAGGGCTGAGTAGGAGTCTTTGAAGAAGGATCTCCAGACTTCTTCCATATTCTCCCCGGGGCTCATAACCTGAAGGCCATTGTCCTTCATAATTCTGAGAGCTTCCTGGTTGAGGCGGTCTGTTTCATTCACAAATTCTCTTTGAACCGAGGCCATTGAGGCTTTCAACTCGGCGTGATACTCGTCGGGAATCCGCTGCCAGGCCCTTTCGGAAATAACAATTCCGCCGATGACAGGAGTCACATCAATGGGGTTTAAATTCGGTGCCAGAGCGAACCATTGGAAGGCGGCAGCCGCCATGGGAATAGAATAAAATGTGTCGATCATTCCGCTCTGCAAACCCATTAGAGTATCATTCATACCTAAGGGAATAATCTTAAAACCGAGAGCCTTAAAGGCCTCCATCATTTCCGGATTATTGGGAGATACGGCCATGCGGGTTTTCAGCAGATCTTCAGGTGTCATAATCTGGCTGTTGGAAAAAAAGTTAATCCACCCGGATTTTGACCAGATGAGAACCTCAAAACCTTTTTCTCTGAACTGATCATCAAAACGGGGCAGCAGTTCTTTGACAACGAAGTCCAGTTCTTCCTCATCCTGAACGAGGAAAGGAAGGCTGAAGATGAGTGAATCTGTAACAATATCGGTCATGCCCACATTGGTGAGCACCGCTGCATCCAGCTGACCGATCCTCATCTTACGAATCATATCGCTCTCTTCTCCAGCAATTCCTCCGGGATAAATTTTCATCCGAACCTTTCCATTGGTTAGGTCACTCCACTCTCTTGCCATTTTTTTCAATGTCACATCCCAGGCAGAGCCTTCAGGAAACAGACTTCCCATCTTGATGGTTAAGGCGGAAAGAGTGGTCGTGCCGATAAGCATCAACAGAAGCAGTATCAATATGTTTTTTTTCATTCTTATTTTCATAGGATTCCTTTGTATTCGATTATAATATTCGATCATGCCGTCTAGATCACAGAGGCATTCTTTAAAAATCCATTAAAAAATAATCCTCTCTATGATCCAGAAGCCAGGCGGCTCTTTTCTGATAGATGAGAACCATCAGCTGAGTGTCTGGATTTTCATAAGGATCTTGTTCAAGCGCCTTCAACAGAAGGCTTTCAAACTCATCATAATTCTGTTTCATAACAGGATAGGACAAAGCCATAGAAATGTATGTACCAGGGTTTTTCCCTTCTGAGAGATCAATGGCTTTTTCAAAATGGAATCTGCTCCGAGCCTCCGCGTCTTGGGAAATTTGAAACTTTTCATAATATCCGGAAGCAAATAATCCGGCCGATTCAGCTGTTTCAAGAAAGGCATTATCAATGATAGACCTTGGAAGAGAAGCCCAGAGAGTCATCAAAAGATCATGAATACTGCCGTCAGCATACGCTTCATCTACCTCAAGAGCCCGGTAAAGAAAAGCGAAAGATTTGTACAGCTCCTGTCCTTGTTCCATATCAAAGGGATCACAGGAAAAAGCTCCAAAATCTCCTGCGGCAGCCCAATACAAATGGGGAACCTGCTTTTTCCCGCTTTTCTCCAGAAACTCGGCAAGATCCTGTTCCACCAGAGTCTCTCCATCCTTAATTTCCATATAAAGAGATTCCAGCACATAATTTCTTCCCCGGATGTACATCAAACCAGCCCGTTCCAGCATGGCCTGCTGTTCTTCATAATCGTCATCGCTGAGCATAGACGCCGGAGTCTGAATAAAACCATTGGCATACATAATAAAAGCCTTGCCAGCTGCCAGACGAAGAGCCGAATCTTCGGGATTCATCTCCATGAGAAGCTCGTACATTTTAAGGGCAAAAGGCAGAGCATCCGCAACAAGCTGGGGATCATTATCCCTGGTAAAAGCACTGGCTCCTGCATCGGAAGAGAGCATATCAGACAGTCTTGAGACGGCTACTTTTTCTACAGAGCGGCAGGATCCCAAGAAGAATGAGGAGAAGAGCATGAGATATATGGAAAAATGAATACCCTTTTTCATAGTGATAACAGTACATTATGAATATGTTTATGGCAAGGAGAACCCAGCCCGATGAGCCAGTCCCATCTAAAATAAGGGGGGTATTTCTTCCAGGATTTTCCTGTACACAGAAGGAGTCGGATAGGAATCAAGTTCGGACACTTGTATCCACGCGGCATCATCATCTTCATGAGAGAGAACCCAGGAGGGAATATCCCGAGAAACATCCTTGAGAACGACAAGAAAGGGGAACAACCGTTCCTTCCACGTTGTATACAGATGCACCCTCTCCTGAAGCGTCAAAACCTCGGCGGTCCCTTCTGTTAAAGCCTCCAAGAGCGGCTGTTCTGTCCCTCTGGGAACGGAAGGGATAAACCACAAGCCCTTGCCGAGGCCTTTATTCCGGCGGGTCAAAAGAACAGTCCCCCGGGATGCCAGTAAAAGGAGGGTGCTCTCCTTTTCCTTGATTTTTCGCTTTTTGGCTGCAGGGATTTCCCCTTGCAGGCCCAACGTCCTGGTTTGGCAGCTTTTAGAAAGAGGACAGAGCGAACATTCAGGTGAACGGACTCTGCAGAGAATTTGTCCAAGCTGCATGAGAGCGCAGTTAAAGACACCCGGAGAGTCATGAGGAATCAAAGACTCCAGCTGTATGAGAAGCCGCTTATCATCACGAACCTGCCACTCTCTGAGGGCCAGGAGACGTTGGCCGATCCTCCTCACATTGGCATCCAGAACAGGAAATGCCTGAGAAAAGGCAAGAGAAAGGATGGCTCTGGCAGTATAATCACCTATGCCGGGTATCTTGATCAACTCATCATAACTCCCGGGAATGATTCCAGAATGGCTGTCTGTGATATACCGGGCCCCTTTGTGAATATTCCGGGCTCTGGAATAGTACCCCAAACCTTCCCAAGCCTTTAAAACGGCCTGTTCATCTGCCCTGGCGAGAGTCATGATATCCGGAAAAAGCTTCATCCATTGAATAAAATGTTCTATGGCTGCGGAGACAACAGTCTGCTGGAGCATAATTTCAGAAATCCAGACTCTATAGGGTGTCGGATTGTCACCCCAGGGATAATCAATAGCATACTGATGAAACCAGTGAATCAA
Organism: Oceanispirochaeta crateris; assembly: GCF_008329965.1. GTDB lineage: Bacteria > Spirochaetota > Spirochaetia > DSM-2461 > DSM-2461 > Oceanispirochaeta > Oceanispirochaeta crateris. Next base: position 3,460,569 of record NZ_CP036150.1, on the reverse strand, counting down.
AGCCTTTACTTCATCCCCCGAGACCAGAGTTTCAGATGATGAGGATTCAATCATCGGCACCGGTCTTTTCCCTGGCTGAGTTAGCTTCAAACTCCTGCCAGAGGATGTCATTTCTCGGTACGGGAGCCACCACTGTAATCTCTACTTTTGAAACAGGATGGACAAAAACGATCTTCCTGGCATGAAGGTGAATACTTCCATTGGAATTGGGTGCTTTGGCCCCATATTTCAGATCCCCTTTAATGGGGCAGCCTCTACCGGAAAACTGCGCCCGAATCTGGTGATGACGGCCAGTTTCGAGGTCAACTTCTACAAGTGTTTCAGACCCAATCCGGTTCAGCACCTCATAGGAGAGAACGGCTTTTTTTGCATCATCCCTCCCAGAATTGCAGCAAAAAGAGCGATTTTTATTTCTATCTCTTCTCAGATAATCGACCAGTTGAGCCGCATCCTTCCTAGGGGCTTTTTCAAGGATGGCCCAGTAGGTCTTTTTCAAATGATGTTCCCGGAACAGGACATTCATTCGGGAAAGGGCCTTTGATGTTTTGGCAAAGACCACAAGACCGCTTGTAGGCCGGTCCAGCCGGTGTGTGACCCCCAAAAAAACATTACCAGGCTTCTCATCTCTTATCTTTATATACTTCTGTACTTTTTCTCCCAGAGTCTCATCCCCGGTTTTATCACCCTGAACGATTTCTGAGGAGGCTTTATTGATGATGATCAGGTGATTATCTTCGTAGAGAATCCTGTCTTTGATGTCCAACATGAAAAAAGACTATCATAAAATCGATCAGATTGTCTTTGCCGGAAGGAATGAAATGAATAGTGAAGAATAGTTCTCATTGGAAATTACCCTAGAGAGTGTTACTTTTAATATGTGGAAAAAGAAAAAAAAGACAGGCTGTCGGAACTGGAAAACCAACTGGCCCTCAAGAAGAGAAACGGCAGTCAGCTCATATGGATGAAGTACAATCCAAATGCAGAATTTGATTACGACATAAGCGATGCGACAGAAGATATTCGCTGGATGATTTTCGAAATCAAAAAACTCCGGGAGGAAAATATCCAATATAGAGAGTTTATTAATTCCTATAAGGCTCAAATGAAAGAAGAACTGGGACTGCCCGGCGACCCAGAAGACTGAGTGCCGGGTTCATCCTTCAAAAAAGAAATTATTTCAACCGCAACATTTTTTATATTTTTTACCGCTGCCGCAAGGACAGGGGGCATTACGGCTGATTTTAGGCTCTTCCCGATGGACAGGTTTCTTTATTTCCTGGCCCTCTGTAAATAACCATTTTCCATTTTTTCGTTTAAATGTGCTGATCTCGTGATGGGTATAACGGGCTCTGTCAATCATATAATGAGCCTTAAACTCTACCGTTCCGGTATCGTCTGATTCTCCACCTTTACTAGTTTTCAAGATCTCCAGTCCCTGCCAGTCAGACTGCTTTGACCAGTCTTCTGTTGCTTTTCTGGAGTTTTCCACATCTTTGGGATCAACTTCATGGGTAGACATGATGTAGTCGACTTCCCCGAGGGCATAGGCCGTATAACGGGCCCTCATCAATTTTTCAGCTGTGGGAACAGGAATTCCATCCTTAATATAAAGAGAACAGCACTTTTCGTATTCCGCTCCGCTCCCGCATGGGCATTCTGCCATTTATTACTCCTATTTAATCCATACTATGTACTACCAAGCTTGTATAAAACCTCGGTGATTACTTGCTTAAAATCATGGAGAGCTGTCTAAGGACAGCCCCGAAGCCGCATATTAACACAATAAATTCGATTCTGTCATGCCTTGAATTCAAGAGCTCTGCATAAATGTTCTTATCCCCGACAAACGCCTCACCCCCCTGGACAAACAAAGAAGAAGAACCTCCTCACTGCCGTAAAGGGTTACCCCCAGCCTTGCCCGGGTAATACCAGTATACAGAATCTCACGAGAGATGAGCCGCTCTGAGCCATCGGGCATGAGGATATGGACCTTATTATATTCAGAACCCTGACTCTTATGAATGGTGAGAGCATAGGAAGTTTCCCGATCTTCCAACAATAAAAGAGGAAAACACCGATACCCCGCCTCAGGATCTTCAAAAAAGGCATAGAGACCATCAGAAAAACGCAAAACAACCCCCCGGTCACCATTAAACAAAGACCGCTCATAATCATTGCGGGTCACCATCACTGGTTGACCGTGGTAATCACCATCGGGATTTCCTCCCAGCACATCGTTGAGGCCTCTGTTCAGGGATGCTGTCCCGAAAAGCCCCTTTCTGGTCGGGCTGAGTATGATGTGATCTCTGTAGAGCTTAAAATAGGGATCAATTTCATGAATGATGCCTTTCCATTCACGGGAGGGTCTGCGAAATCCTGCTCCTCCAAATTTCAAGGAAGAGGCTTTGAATTCGGAAGCCAATTCACTCAGGAGATCTTTAAAAGAGGGAAGATCTCCATAGCGTAGCCAGCCACTGTTCTCTGATGCTGAAACAGGGAGCCCTTCATGCTGTTTTAGAAAGTTGAGAAATTCAGGGCCATCTCCCTGAATAACCAGGCGGGAAGATTCAAGGATTGCCCCGCTGTTTCTATGTACCTTAGAAAGAGAAAGGACTCTCCCGGACAGCCTATGATTCGGTTTTTCCATTTCAAAAAGCAGATCCGAGAGGAGAGCTCCCGACTCGACTGAGGGAAGTTGGTCTCGATCTCCCACCAGGACAATCCTGGCACTGCTTTTCATGGCCCGAAACAGACCGGTCATGAGATTCAGATCGACCATGGATGCTTCATCCACAATAATGAGATCGGCCTTGAGGGTTCTCTTTTCATCGTAGAGAGCCGGTGATCCCGGCCTAAGTCCCAAAACCTTATGAATGGTTTCCGCTGGATGGGAAAAGGCACTCTGTAAAACAGGATTCTGCAATAGGTTCTCCATGCTTTCCATCATCCTCTTGGCTGCCCGGCCCGTGGGAGCACAAAGCCGAACCTCGGGAAGTTTGGATGATGAATCTTGAGAGGCTTCTAAAAACAAGCGCAGGAGCCCCGCAAGTATCGTGGTTTTACCTGTTCCTGGACCACCTGTGATAATAGAAAGACGGGAGCCTCCCACCATGAGGGCCGCCTTCAGAGTGTCTTCAGAGATAGGAATATCTCCACTATCACACAGTGACTCATAGGCCCTATGCAACCCCGAGATCAAATCGGGAGAGACATCAATCTTCCCCTCTTCTCCACTTATATTCCCTAAAAGCTCCAGAAACTGCTGCTCAAACCGCCTTTTCTTCAATAGGTAAAAACAGGAGAAATCACTCGCATAAAGGAGGGGTCTTCTTTCCCCAGGTTCCGACATACCCCGGCTTTCCCCCTCTTGAAGAGCTGAGAAGAGACGGGGATTCTCTTCAACTATGAGGCTCAAATTATCATACAGCTGATCCGCCCTGGCATAGCACTTCCCTGCCCAAAGGGGTAAATCATCCCTTATATCCTCAGAAGAGATCAAGATATGCCCCTGAGAGCTGAGTTCCAGAAAATACAGCAGAAGCCACCTCAACTCTTCTTTGCGGCTATCAGCATATCGACTGACCATATGTTCCGCACTCTGAATCCACAGGGGTTCACTGCCTGTCAGAATGGCCGCCAGGGGAAACCGTTCCCCCTCCTTGCGGGGCTTCAATCTCCTTATCAGTCCGGAGGGAGGATTTTCACGGATGGACTTCAACTCTAAAAAACGTTGGACCGCTTTGGATCGGCTTCGATTCATCCTTCACTCCCTTTCAAAAGATTCAAGACATCCTCTTCCCGAGGCCTTTGAAAAGAAACTCCCGTATTCCCATCAGCCCCCATACCTCTGACAAAAAAATAGTATATCCCTCCAAAGTCCCGTTCGTAGGAAAACCCCGGATCAATTGAGAGCATATAGCGCCTCAGGGCAAAGGCGTAGATCCAGGCCTGTAGATCATATCGGTGCAAGTCCATGGTTTTTTTAAGATTATCCGGGCTGTAATCAGAAAGGGTTCCCTTCCCGGGAGGAACGGTTGTCTTCCAGTCAGCAATATAGAGTTTCCCGTTCTTTTCAAAAATGAGGTCTATAAACCCTTTTAAATATCCTTTTTGCAACATGACTGACCAGTCATCCTTGTTGATAGAACTTCCTTTTTCCGTAGAAAGAAGAAACTCCAACTCATGCTTTCTCTGGGAGGAACTAAGCTCCTTCAGTGGACCGACCTCACTTAAGGGACAGTTCAAAACATCGTGGATCATCCTGGAGAGAACCGAGCCATTTTCCTTCCACCAGGTCTGATCAAAGAAGCGCAAAGTCCTTTCTTCAAGGAAGGCCATCGCCTCTGAAGGCCCGAACAATCCTGTTTCAAGCCATTCCTCAAGGCTCGAAGATGCCAGAGAGTAATCAATTTCCTCGAGGATACAATGAACGAGGTTCCCAAATACAGCTCCTCTGGTAAGGCCCAATGCCCCGGCGAGGATTTCAGAGTCGATACTTTCTTCCTGACTATCCCGGTCCTGGTCATCCCGGGGGGTGAAGTCTTCATGTCCGCTGGAAGTAAGGGATGAAAAACTAACCACAGGGATAATCCGCCGGCTGAAGGGGACCGAAGATCTCAATTCCGCCGCCTTCAGTCCGACCGGACCTTGATCAGTTTTCTGATTATCTCTCTGCTTCTCTGGCAACAGAGAGGGAAGCTCCTTTGAAAAAGCAAAAAGATCGGGCCTGGATTCTGTTAGAGAACGGAGTCCCGTTCCAATCCTCTCATTCATTTGTTTTTTCAAGTCACCGGCATTTTTAGAAGACTTCAAAAAGGCGCAATGGCTGTGAAAAGGCCACATTTCCTGGAGGGTCGAACAGGAGAGGAGTTCATCTTCTTCCTCAAACAAGGCTTCCCCTGCCAGGGTTGCATAAATAGATGTTAAGTAATAAAAGTCACTCTGAGGGAACCAGGGCATGTACAAAAGAGCGGAGGCTCTGGTAAGAGACACATAATAAAGTCTCTTACGCTCTTCCCAGTCTGAAAGAGCCGCTTTTTGGATGCTCTCTCTTGTCACGAGGAAATCCCGATACCTCTTATCCTCCCAAGAATAACTCAGGCTGCTTGGATTGGGCATGGTTCCGTTGGACATGGCACCAAAGAAAAAGACAATGGGAAACTCAAGCCCCTTGCTGGAATGGTGAGTCAGAATCTGCACGGCCTGCCCGTCCTGATCAAGACGAACCTGTCTTTCTTCATCTCCCGTAGGGTCGTGAAGCTGGGCAAGAAAAAAGTCATAGAGTTCCCGTGTATCCAGCCCTCTTTGCCTCTGTTCAAAGTGAAACAGTTCGGCCAGATGAGTCAGATTTGTACAGCTTCTCTTCCCTCGGCTCTCACCCAGGAGTCGATTCCTCCAGGATTTTTCTCCCTTCATAAAGGGAAGGGGAATTTCCTCCTCAAAAAACTGACGAAAAACCTTAATCAGTTGTCCCTGATCACACAGCATCTGGGCATCTCTCAAAAATAGAAGATACTGCTCATAGTCTTCACTCTGCCTTATCTCCTGAAGCTCCGCCGTTGTCCTGGCAAAGACCGGCGACAACAACAACGCTCCAGGAGCACTGCTGCCCCCCGGATGAGCCAGAGCCCTGAGAATCAGACCAAAAACAGACGCTTCTTCTGTTTCCATGATTTTCCTCTCGGAAAAAATGACCGCCGAAATTCCCTGTCGCCCCAAGAGTGCCTGCATTGTTTCACAATCTTGATTCTTCTCCATAAGAATGGCGATATCTCCGGGGGATATGGGAGCAGACTGTTCTCCCTGGTTCAGAGTGATAGAGCCCGAAAGAATATTCTCAATTTCTAAAACAGCCCGGTTCATCCAGGCATCTTTCAGGTCGTCTTTTCTAGCCAGGGGTTTTTCAATTTCTAATTCAATTTCGCATAACTGAACTGCCGCCGCAGTGCTGCCGTCGGCAAGAACAGGAATGCAGGCCTGATCATTTCCGGCATCAACCTCTTCAAAAGGGACCTCCCGGAAACCGGGGACCTTGAGAGCGAAAAGACGGGAAAACAGGAAATTGCAGGCTTCCACCAAAGACCGGCGGGAACGGTAGTTGGTACTCAGGGAGTAGCGTCTCTCTTCATCCACACTGTCACAAGCATTAAAATAGACAGTCAAATCAGCCCCTCTGAATCCATAAATGGATTGCTTGGGGTCTCCAATAAGGAAGAAATTATGATCAGGCCGGTCAAAGAGAGTCTGAAAAATGGACCACTGTCGTCGGTCCGTATCCTGAAATTCATCCACCAGAACGACTCTGTACTGTCGTCTTATGGCTCTTGCAAGGGGTCCATCGGGAGCCTCTTCCAGGAGGTCTGATAGAACACGGATTAAATCAGAAAAGTCACGAGCGCCTCTTAAGGCTTTCTTCTCTTCAATGATTGGTCTGGCTGCGGATATCACCTCATTGATATATCCGTAGGAAAGAGTCTTGAAATATATGGTCTGATCCGTCCTGCCTGGTACCATGAGGGGTTCCAATGCCTCGAAAAGATCGTTCACACAACGGATCAGATCCACATCATCCTGATTGGAAAGGGCCGCGAGGGATTTACCGTTTTTACTTTTCTCAACCAGAGTGTCTTCGCAGAGGAGCCATAGATATTTAGCCTGATTTTTCTTTGAATCGAAGAAATTCCCCAACCATTCAAAGAGACTGTCTCCGGGCGGTAAAGACTCCCAGACACCGGCAATATTGGCGGGAGTGGGAGGCCTTTGTCCCGTATTCATCTCCTTGAGAATAATCTTGATTCGCTCTTCTGTTGGGGCGAATGGAATAAGAGCCTCCAGAGCCTGACGTATCCCCCCTCTTTTTTCAGCAAAGGCGGCTGTCTCCTCTCTCACAAGGCGCATCTGATACTCAGAAGGGATGGAAATTACATCCTCTTCTTCCATTAGATGAACAACATCCCGGACAAGTCCTTCGACCCCGTCTTCCAGCCCGCCGGAAAAGAAGCTCCGAATCATATCCTTCTTTGAATCGGGAATTCTGCGGAACTCCCTGTAGAGCACATCCTCAACTCCTTCTTCCATAAGTGAGTGATCTGTCAAAAATTCCTGCGAAAAAGACGAAGAGGATTCAAAGGGCCAGGTTTTTAGTACATGCTGACAAAAACCATGAATCGTATAGATAGAGGCTCTGTCAAAATCTTTCTTGGCATCCTTCAGCCGTTGAAATCCTTCCGGGTCTCCTTCATCCGTTTCAGAAGCCCTCTGAGTAACAAGAGTTCTGATTCTATCCCTCAGCTCTCTGGCCGCCTTATTGGTGAAGGTCACAACGAGGATGGACTCAACGGGGATGCCGTACCGGCTGATCAACTCACAAACCACACGCTCCAGGTTATATGTTTTTCCCGTTCCGGCAGAAGCTTCCAGGCGAATGGACTTTAGAAGATCCGCCTTAGAGGGATCAAAGGTTTTATCTGCCACTTTTTTTTCCTTTTTCATCAGCTCTGGACAGAGGTACGTAAAAAAGCTCGAGGAGCTCCCTCAATGCTACAGGGTCCACTTCCGGCGGGGTTTTGAGAAAATGATGCCTATATACACAACGGTGAAACGTTTGTGTGCCCCTTTTATTGGATGCTTCCTTCTGCCACTGCTTCAACCACAGCTCTGCAAGTTCATCATCACTCATCTGAGGTTTGAGAACCAGGGCTTTTGCCAAGGCCTCCCCTAAAACGGGATACAGGGGCAGAACCTCTCCATCAGTTTTCAAACAGAGAGTCACAAGAGCATCCAGCCTGGCAGCAGGGTTTTCCAGAATGACCCGATGAGCCTCCTGATCACCACTGCCGCAGAAGACCATCCGTGGATAGTCCCGCTTGCCGATTCTGATGAGCTGTAATTCTTTCATGGTGTCATCAAGGCTGGAGAGGACTAGAAATTTGAGGAGAGCCTTCAAACTGTGTCGGTGCACCGGTTCTCCCGAATCGCAGAATTCAAGAGTTTTCCAGAGACTCCCGTCTTCGGAAACACTGAGGCTGTCCAGCATACCGCTGAGATAAACGGGACGGAGGACACCCTGATAAAGGATCTTCCTTTGCAATTGGGGGGCAGTCAACTGAGGCAGGAGGGGGTCATGCCCCCAAAGATGGTTCAGCCTCTCAGGATCGACCAGGAGGTCACGAAGATCTGTGAGTTCATCTGCCAGATGCCTCGATTCAGCTTGAGAACCCATCTCATTCAAGCGCTGTTGCAGCCGTTCCTGTTCCAGAAATAGGATATCTGAATCAGGAAGATTTCCCCGCAGTTGCTGCTCTTTGAGGTAGGAATCAAGCTCTGAAGTATCCCCCAGCATCCCCGGAGCCTTCAACCTGCGGTCAAAATAACCATAGCGATCCAGGTAGGTAAGCTCCCTGATTTCTCCACTCTCTTTTTCGGGACTCTCCTCTTCTTCGGGATAGATCTTTAGAATTCTCCGGAAATACCAGGCTGCTGGGTTCTTTAAATAGGACAAGAGGTCATCAATGGACAAAGAGAGATCCTCTTCATCACCAGATACGGTATCATCCCTCCTGATAAGAGAATATGAAACCTCCTGGGAAGACTCGGTACATACCTGAATAGACGCACTTTCCAGAGCCTGGGGATTAAAAGAACGACTCCTGGAGGTTCCGTCAAAATACCTTGAATCAAAATTATGAATTGATTCTTCCTGAATCAGAAAATCCTCAGCAGCCCCTTTCGGAGAGAAATCAAAGCGACGGTTCATATAATCCAGAAGCTCGCTGATAAGAATGGAAGGCTGTAGGACCTCTCCCCGCAGAGCGTCCCGATTTTTATAAAACAGGGTCAAATGCTCCTGTGCGGAGAGTATGGTTTCCAGAAAAGCATAGCGGTCTCCCCCTCTTCTGGAAAGGTCAATGGTCTGCCCGACAGAATCTTTCAAATCGAAACTGAGAGCCTCATCTTCACCGGGAAAGTCACTCTCATTCATTCCCAGGATATAGATTCTCCTGAAAGGAATTGCTCTCATAGGCTTGAGGGAAGAACAGGTGATCCCCTGGGTCAAATACCTGCCCTTCACTCCCGAAGACTTCCGGATGAACTCGGTTAAGAGGGTTCGAAACACATAAAACCCGAACTCCCGGTCCCCAGGCAGGGGCGTTTCCTCGGAAAGATTCAGCATATCACGAAAACAGGATTTGAGGCGGTACCGGTCCTGTTCATCCCCGGGATTCTCTTTGCGGGGCTTTAAATATGACTCTAAAAAGGATTCAGCAAGCAGAACCCATTGTTCAAGAGGCATGGAAATACGGTCCAGCTCATAAAAGTCATTAAAGAGGTTCTGTACTACCTGCATCAGAACACCCCTGCTGCGCTTACTGTCTTCATCGGGAGAAGCATAAGGCAGTATTTCGGGAGCATCCTGCTCCTCCCAGAAAAGACCTTCCCGGATGCGCATAAACCCTCTTTCCCAGCTGTTAAAATCGCTTGCCTCCGAATAGATTTCCGCCTTATGTTCCCGGTCATATCCCCATCTGATGTTCAGCTCTTCACAGAGCTGCAGCCAATCGTCCCGGTCTTGCCGATTGATATTCTGTCCCTCCCTGAAACAGGGATTGTCAAAGAGAGCAAAGAGTTCTGACCGGGTGAATTTTGACCCTGGAAGTGTAAAAAGATGAAGGAAGGCCTGAATGAGGGGTGACATCTCGGAACTATTGAGATCGATGAGATTAAAGGGAAGGTACAAGCCGGAGTCATTTGATGGGAACAATGCCTCAATGAATGGGGCATAGGTATTGATGTCCGGAGCCAAAACAGCGATGTCTGTCAGGCCAAGGGTTTCATCCTTATTCAGGGCGTCCAGAATTAGATCCTTGAGCACCTCCACTTCTCTCCAGGGACTTGTGAATCCATGTATAGACAGAGAATGATCCTCTTGGGAGAGTGGAATCTTCTCATCAAGAACAGTTCGGTCTTCCAGAATGTCAGCCTGGAGGATACTCAATGCGGATTGTTCTGAAGGCATGGGATAATCATGAACTGACTTTTCCAGGTCAAAACTGTCTGCCAACTCGGCAAATCCATCCATCTGGGTACACCAGCTCACAAGGAGTGGATTTTGCGCCTGGGCCGGATATTTCCTGTAAAGGCTCGAGGGTGTCAGAATAAAATGATCAACTTGGATATCCCTGGAAAGGCGGTAAAAAAACTTGAGCGCCGTTTCACCTAAAAAAGAGGAGCCAAACAACACAACCCGGCGGACCTCATGGTCATAAACATCATTGGATGCCTCGACAGTCCTTAAAATCCGGCTGAGAGACAAACCGTTGTCAAAAACTTTATCCCAGAGGAATCGTTGCCAGTCTTCGTGTTTTTTAAGAACAGCTGAAACGCCGCTGTAGGGAACCCCTTCTTCCCAGGCTTCCACCAGGGGAAGGCAGTTCATACCGTAATGGGAGAATAATCCGGCAATACTGTCTGCCAGTTCATAAAGCCGGCCCGACCGTATCTGAGTGAGATTCCTATCATTTAAAGCTGAAAAAGAAGATATATACCGGTAAAGCTCATCACAAACAGCAGGAACAGTCCCTCCTCGGGTGAACATCTCTTCCAGAATTTTATAGAGCCTTATCTTAAGATTATCCATATAGAGAACAGCCTGAGAACTATCATCTTCTCCCAATAGTGTCCGCACACAGCCATATCCACCGGCTAACTCCCTGAGGGCTTTCTCTGGCAGGACATAGGGATCGTCTCCGCTAACACCCCGCTTTTCTGCCAACTTAAGCTTAAGCCATTCTCCCATGCTCTTATTTTGAACAACCAGATAAAGAGACCGGCCAAAAAGAGAGTCAGGGGTGAGGATAGAAGAATAATTGTCTATGAAATTCTGTAAGGATGAACTCTGATAAATCCTGTAAGCACACATTATGAACTCAGGATGATCGCCGGGCAATCGTCCAGATAGAACAGAGGATGATGACATCGGTGGATACTGCCAGAAGCCATGTTGAGAAATCCGGCATAAAAGAGATATTCCCATTTCTAATAACAAGCTCTGTCATAAAGCGGACCATAATGAGCCTGGTCAACCAGAAAATGAAAATCAAAACCGAAGACACAACAACCAAGCGGAAATCACCAAAGCGGAACAACCCCAGAAGTAGTAGGATTCCTGCCACTAGACTGAAAATTCCCATGACTAATTCTGTTTTCTGAACCGCCGGATTCTCCGCATTCAAAAATCGGGCTACTTGCTGGGCAAACCCTGAGTTTTGCGACATATTGCTGATAATACCCTGAAACCCCAAAATCAGAAAAAACAGGGCAATTGCCAACTGAAGAAAAAAGAGAGAAGTGAAACCTTTACTCTGACGCTGCATGAGGATCTCCTGAAAACCTATTTAATTTAAGTATAAAATATCACAGTTCATAGGGAATACGCAAATTTGGGAGTAAAATTCGAGCAAACTCCCTACAGAACGAGTCTTACAAGTTTATACACAACTTATCCACAAGAGAAAAGCATATTGTGTAAATCTTCCACTGTTTATGATTTTGTAATATTTACCAAACATAACCCGGATTTTACAAAAATCAGGCTGAAATCCCTTTCAAATGGCCGATTTTTAGCTATTCAGAGAAACTTGGAACAATGAATAAACATTCTATGCACAATTTATACACAAGATAAGGAAATCAAAACCCCTTTATATCGGAATTGGAACCAGTTTATCCACCACTTATCCACAGGCATTTCAAATATTAAAAAACTGTAAAAAAGAATAGTGATGTGTAAAAAAAGGGCTATACTTTATATATGCGGTATCAATTTGAGTACTATTATATTTATAAAGAAATGTTGCTCCTCGGGGACACCATTGAGAACATGGAAGAACTGCTGGAAATAGCCGCGACAGAGCAGATGCGCAGGAATTCAGCTAAGAGAGAAAACAGGGCGTTTTCGGGTCAGGCTCAGCGTGTGGCCAGTTCCTCTAGGTAATCTTTACTGTTAGAAAGATATGCGGCACTGTTTTTTCGGATAGCATCAATCATACCGGGTTTTAATTCCTTGACAACTTTTGCTGGGGAACCAAGGACGAGAGACCGGGGAGGGACAATCAGTCCCTGGGGGACCATGCTACCGGCCCCGACGAGAGAATCAGGACCTATTTGAGCACCATTCAAAACAACAGCACCCATTCCAATAAGGCAGTTATCTCCAATTGTACAACCGTGAATAACAGCTGTATGGCCTACGGTCACCCCTTCGCCTATGCTGGTGGGCATACCATAATCCGTATGGATGACCGCACAATCCTGAATATTTGTATTCCTGCCTATGCTGATTGAATCCATATCGGCCCTGATAACCGCATTGAACCAGATGTTCACACCCTCGGCAATCACAGCCTCACCAATAATATCCGCACTGGGAGCTATAAATCCTGCCCCCTTATCTATGGTTGGAGCCTTTCCTTTTAATGAATATATCATGACCCGTCCCCTTTTTCTTTTATTTCGACTCCCCAGGATTTAAGATTGGTTTCCAGAAAATCCAATACGACCTGGTGTTCTTTCTTGCCCCTACCCTCTACCGTTAGAGCTTCACCAATATGAATATGCACTTTCCGCTCAGGATGTAAGGTTCCATAGTCAGAAATATACTTTCCATTCACTAAAAAGTCGGTTTTTAAGGCAATGGGTATGACCTTCACTCCGGCACGGACTGCCAGCTTTATTCCCAGGGAATTAAACTCCTCCCTGCAGAAGTATTTCTTCCTTGTCCCCTCGGGAAAAAGGAGGATAGACCGCCCCTGGTTCAAGTACTCAACACCCTCTTTCATGATCACATCAATATCCGCTCTCAGATTCTTTCTGGTGAGAGAAATACACTGAGTTGCGACAGCAACGGGATGAAAGATCCATGAATCATAGAGGCTTTTCTTCATCACTATAGATACGGGGTTGAAACTGCCGACGACCCATGGGAGCACTTGAGTTTCCAGTAGGCTCATATGATTGGCAACGATGACACAGGGTTGATCCTGTTTTAGATTTTGAAGTCCTGTAATTTCGAACCTAGCTCCATGACTCTCAAAAACATTTCTAAGGCGGTCGGATGCCGCATAATATTCCGCACTCGTAAATTGGCCTTTCTTACTGAGTCCGCGGCATTGTAAAACAATTTTAGCTACAGCTGTATTTAAGGACAACCTTCTTCCAAGAAAGAAACGGCTCAAGGTCTCCTTGAAATGAGGAGGAGTTTCATATCGTTCCAGAGGGGATAAATCAATCATGGTGATCTCCATTATTTAGCAAGATTGTCTGGTTTTAAAAAGAAAAATGCCATTGGTGACCTGGGATTTGAGAGAAATCTCCTTCTTCCCAGACAGCTTCATCTTCTGCACTCAAATCATTGTAGGCCAGTTGTATTCGCTCCAGCTGATTCAGAGAATTTAACCCGATCGGTAGTTTTTCAAGACAATTCCCACTGAGATTAAGCTTTTTGAGGCCTACAAGGGACTCAAGCAGATTGCCTAGTGATCCAATTTTGTTTCCTGAAAGATTCAAAATCTGCAATTTCCGAAGACTTCCCAGTTGTAAAGGGAGTTCTTTCAAATCATTGTCAGCAGCATTAAAATACACCAATTGCCGGAGACTGCCTATCCCTGAAGGCAGGCAGCTGATTCTGTTACAACTAACATCAAGCGCCCTTAGCCGCCTCATTTTCAGAACATCTTCAGGAATCTGCCGTAGACCGGCATTCCTGATTGTTAAGGTCTTGAGAACTGGGCAATTCAGCAATTCAGAGGGAAATTTAAACAATTCCTCCTGGGGGGCCCCATCCAGACAGAACGATTCTAGATGATAGTACCAAAGAGGTTTTTCCCGGAGGTAGGAAACCATGGTCCAGAAGGAATAAAGAGAATAAGGAGAGAACTTACCGTCACTTTTAAAAAAAGGTGGTACTTCAAGTTCCCCAGATGGAAGAAGCCTGCTGTCTCGAATCAGCACATCTATGAGCTGAAAACTATCCCGTCCTACTATTTTCAAGAGCTGTTCAATTTTTGAATAAGGTCCTTGAGACAAAATCTGACGGAAAGATTCTGCGGCAAGAGTCGTGCTGCCGGAAGTCATCAATTCAGATCCCAGGGATCTCCTTCCAGCACTTCTTCACTATCTCCATATTCCCGGTCCCATGATTCAGAGTCCATGTCATCAAACTCATCCCCCCAATCATCATGGTCATCTACTCTGTCATCATCTGATTCAAGATCATACAGAGAAATAATTCCGTCATCAATGTCTTCATCGCTGTCATTAAATATAGACATTTTAAAATCTCCTGAAACAACGAAAAATATTGAAACTTCAGCCTAGTCGGGTGACCGAAGGATACTCACTTTCTGTCACCTATAATAATAAGAAATGTTTTGAAAATCCAGAGAAACCTCAATAATTTTTAATGGAGATCCGATAAATAGAATAGAACCTTCCAGGGCATGTTCAATCAGTTCCTGAGAGGATTATCAACGATGAAACTGGAACTAATGCCATGAAAATGAAAGCAAAGGAGCAGTATTATGAATAGTCAATTTGACAAAATCAGACAGGAAATTGAACAGATCGAAAATGAACTAAAAGAACTCAGAATGGCAGCAGGACTGAATCAGGTTCAGGGTTCATTAAAAGAACTCAGCAGGAAAAATGACCGCATAAAAAATGCCTTCAAGGTCATTTCCACAACCATATCCTCCTAAACTCTCGACTCAACTGATAAGGACTTTCCCCCCTAGGAAAGAAACGGCATTGCTCAAGTCCTGAGAAAGAGAATTGACCTCATCTTCGACAAGGTCTTTGTAGAGTATGGAATGAACGAGGTTAAACTTGCTGACAAGGGGATGAAGAGACACAAGGAGATCGGATGGACTTTCTATTGGATCATTTGAGGCGTCAATAAAAACCTGCCGTCCCTGCTGCATCCAATTCAATACATTTTCAGTCAAAAAATCCTGTCCCAATGCAATCTGTTCCGGCTGAAACAAACGGACTCTTATAGAAAAAGTGAAAGACTCTTCTCCGATATTCCTGAGATACCTCTTATATTCCAGAGAATATCCAACGGTCGACACAAGACAGCGGTCTATGTTTTCAAGAGAACGGATTAAAAGCTCCATCGATGGAAACAGATGATCCAGCCCCTCTGAGTTTTTATCGAATTTAAATTCCAGAATATAAAAACTATCTATAAACATACCAACAGAAATTCTTCCGCCGCCTTTAAAAAAGGACTGCTCCCGGTTAGGAAGCAGTCCCGACAATCATAAAAACTATGCCTGAGTCCTTACACTTCTGCAATGAGAAGAGTTTTGGGGTCCAGCTTAAGTTGGAGGTCTTCAGAAACTATACTTTTGTGATCTTTCACAAGTTTCAAAACCATGTAATTCTGTTCTGCCCGAAGGGTCAGTACAACAGATATATCATCCAGGGCTTTTACCAGGTTTTTGGGAATGCCCCGTTCATCCTGAAAATTTTCTTCCCCTTTATATGAGTCACTGAACCAGAGTTCAATCTGCTCTTCAAGGGCAAAATCTTTAAACTTTTTAATATCTTCGGCTGTACCAATTGTAAAATCAAAACCATCAATGATGATAGCGTCGGTTCCCACCTGGCCATTGTCCATCATGGCTTTAACACTGGCCAGTACCTGACTTACAGGAATCCCTTTCTGACTGAAGTTCATGATGACTCTGTTATGGATTATGTCATTATGGACATCCATTGCCCCTTCAAGACTTCTCTTCTTTGAGATCTCTGTGAAAATATCTTCATACCAATTTACAATATGGTCTACTTTATTTGCATAGGAAACATGTATAACATGCTTGTTCCGCATCAGCTTATCAGTAGCGATATGGACGAGACAGGCCGTCTTACCAATACCCTGCTTAGAAGCTATGACTGCAATATTTCCTTTTCCAAGCCCCCCATTCACGGCCTTTTCAAGGCTTCTGAGGGGGCTCTTTTCTGTCAGTTCTTTTTTTACCATCTTTTTACTCCTTCAGTTTATACCGAGGCTAAAGGACAGCCTCGGCACGATAGTGTAAGTCCTCCCGGAGCAAACTTCAGCTCCGGCCCCTCTACCTCTTAGGGAAGAAGGGTACTCAGGGCCTTATTTCTGCTGGGCTTTCCTTTCCTCTTCATACTTTTTGATCAAGTCTTCAGTCACACTTGAAGGAACACGGCCGTACTTGGCAAATTCCATTGTGAACTCGGCTTTACCCTGAGTAGAAGAACGAAGCACAGTGGAGTAACCGAACATTTCGCTCAGAGGAACCTCTGCTTCTACGACGCTGTAGTTCCCTTCATCATTAGAAGCTACAATCATACCACGTCTCTGGTTGAGTGTACCAAAAATATTTCCTTGAAATTCTGTAGGACCTTCAACAGATACCTTCATGATGGGTTCGAGAATAATTGGTTTAGCTTTCTTATACGCTTCCCGGAATGCACCTAATGCAGCTGTCTGGAAGGCCTGGTCTGAAGAGTCAACTGCATGAAACTGACCATCTGTGATAGACATTTTAACACCGACAACAGGAGCTCCAATGAGAGAACCTTTCAGCATGGCAGCCTGAAAACCCTTATCACAGGAAGGAATATATTCTGTAGGAATAGCCCCTCCTTTGATTTTGTTTTCAAACTCATAATCTTTTTCACCATTAGTATCCAGAGGCTCCATTGTACCCGCAACACGGGCGTACTGACCGGAACCACCAGTCTGTTTCTTATGGGTATAGTTGAAATCGGCGGCCTGTGAGATGGCTTCTCGGTAGGCAACCTGGGGAGCACCGGTAATAACTTCCGCCTGATACTCTCTTTTCATTCTCTCAATATAAACTTCAAGGTGAAGCTCACCCATTCCGGAAACAATGGTTTCGTTGGATTCGGGATCGACATGAGTCCTGAATGTGGGGTCTTCTTTAGTAAATCTGTTCAGCGCTTTGGCCATCTTGTCTGATGCAGACTTATCAACAGGTCTGATAGACAAAGAGATAACCGCATTAGGAACGAACATGGATGTCATGGAAAGGTTCAAATCAGGAGAACAGAAAGTATCTCCGGAAGCACACTCTATACCAAAGAGAGCAACGATGTCTCCAGCTGGTGCTTCTACAATGTCTTCCATGTTATTGGAGTGCATTCTTACAAGACGACCAACCTTGAACTTTCTTCCATTTCTGACATTGATCAGTTCGGAACCTTTTTTAACAATACCCTGGTAAACACGGATATAGGTCAACTGCCCGTACTGTCCGTCTTCCAGCTTAAATGCCAGCGCCACAGGGGGCTTGGAACGATCGGAAGGAAGAACAACTTCTGCTTCGTCATTATCCAAATCAAGAGCTTTGTTTTCAACATCTGGAGGAGCAGGTAGATAACGGAGAACCGCATCCATCATTTCCTGTACACCTTTATTCTTATAGGCAGATCCGAGGTATACGGGGACCAAATCCTGGGCAATGACGGCCTTTCGGATGGTCTCATGAAGCAGCTCTTCTGGAATTTCGGTTTCTTCCATCATATGTTCCATGATCTCTTCATTGAACATAGACACTGCATCCAGCATCATTTCACGCCGTTCATCCGCTTCAGCCTTGAGTGCTTCTGGGATTTCTTCGATTCTGATAGATTCACCATCATGACCGTCAAAGTAAATGGCTTTCATTCTGACGAGGTCAATAACACCTTCCAGTTTTTCTTCCAGTCCAATAGGAACCTGCATCATAACAGAGTTCAGGTTCAGTTTTTCTCTCAGCTGATCACAAACTTTGTAAGGATTAGCACCCGTTCTGTCACTCTTGTTCACAAAAGCAATTCGGGGAACGCCGTATCTTTTCAGCTGGCGGTCAACAGTAATAGACTGTGACTGAACACCACCGACAGAACAGAGAACCAGTACGGCTCCGTCCAATACACGCAGGGCACGCTCTACTTCAATAGTAAAGTCAACGTGACCGGGAGTATCAATGATATTAATATCATGACCTTTCCAGTTAACATTGGTTGCCGCCGATGCAATGGTGATCCCTCTCTCTCTTTCCAGCTCCATGGAGTCCATTGTGGCTCCAACCCCATCTTTACCTCTAACTTCGTGAATGGCATGAATTTTCTGACAGTAGAACAGGATTCTTTCTGTCAGTGTAGTTTTACCTGAGTCGATGTGGGCGCTGATTCCGATATTACGCATTTTCGTGATATCTGCACTCATAGAAACACTAACCTCTCTAGTATTAAAATAGCCGGTTAAGCAGGGAGAATTAAAAACCGGAGCCCTATTTGGCTGTAACAGCCGAAAGATGTACCCTCAGGTCTCGTCCATCCCGGCAAATGCCCGGTTTGTTCAAAGCAATTATTTGTAACGGAATTATATAGACTTGCCTCTCTTTCATCAATACCTGATATAGCGGGAAATTCAGAGCTTGTAGAGGTTTAGACTTTTTTATCCTCTTTTTTTCCCATGAGGACTGTTTCATACATCTTCCCAGTGCATTCATTTCCCCAAAGAGAAGGGATTAGGAGTAGCTGTCACCTGTCAGATGGAGGGAAAGAGCCTCTCGAATGCAGTCCGCCAGACGCTTTTCTGCCAAGGGAAGGATTTTATCATCCGGCGTTTCCTGCTTCCCTCTCAAGGCGATAACAGAGGCAACCATGGCGGCTTTTACGCCGAATACGGAGGCAATTGTCAGGAGGGTTGACGATTCCATCTCATAATTCAGAACATTCAGTTGTTTCCATTCATTCAGGCTCCCCTGAAACCTCATGGGAACATAAGATGTGAAGGTATCGTAACGCTCCTGCCCCGGATAGAATGTATCGCTGGAAGCACTGATGCCCTTATGATGAGGTATATCCAAATTGGAGGCAGCCTGGAGCAAAGAGAGGGTCAAATCAAAATCTGCAACTGCCGGATATTCAATTGGAGCGTAGTGAGTCGAAGCCCCATCAAGCCTGACAGAGCCTGTAGTGATGATGAGATCACCGATTTTAATATGGTCCTGAATAGCTCCGGTTGTTCCAATGCGGTAAAACGAGGTGATGCCCAAAGCGGCCAGTTCTTCCATGCATATGGACACGGAGGGCCCGCCGATGCCTGTGGAACAAACAAGAACCTTATGGCCGGAAAGATCTGCCAGCCAGGACGTATACTCTCTGTTGGACACCAGAAAAACAGCATCTGGATCAATCATACGGGCGGTTTTTTCAACTCTTCCGGGATCTCCGGGAAGGACAGCAGTAAGCGCACCCGACAGCATGGCTTTACTCAATTTGACATGATAGAAAACCTTATCCTCAGTCAACTTTTTTTTCATTACACGATCCTCACTCACTATAATTGTAAGATTCTTCCAGGCTGTGTGTCCAGAAAACATTTATCTTAAGCTCAGAGGGAAATTCTTGACGAAAAGAAGCACAAGCCTATCTTTAAAACTAACATTTCTTGACAAATAAGAGTTATAAAGAACATAATCCGTATATATGATGTCATTTCTGCCACTTCTGATACCTATTTTAATTATCTTCGTTGCGATTATTATAATGATATCTGTCATTACCGGAAAGAATAAGAAAAATCTTTCTGGAAATCAGGTACATGATAGAAATGCCATTCTAAAAGAAGCAAACAAGAGACTGGCAAGCAACCCCAAAGATACCCAGGCTCTAACAGCCTTAGCGGATCTTCACTTTGCAGAACAGAATTATCCCCAGGCCATGAAAACATACGGCATCTTACTGGGGCTCTGTGCCACCAATTCCAGACTGGACGAACAGAAAATCAACCTCAATTTCGGTCTTTCCGCAATGAAAGCCAAGGTATGGTCAGAAGCCTACAAGAGCCTTACTATCGCCCGAACGAAGGAACCGGAAAACTTTGAAATCAATTCTTCCCTGGGAGTTTTGGAGTATAGACGGAAAAATTATGAAAAATCCGTGGCCTACCTTCATCAGGCCCTGAAATCGGTCAGCAATGACCATGACTCTCAACGATACTGCGGACTCAGTCTGTACAAACTGAGAAGATTCAATGAAGCCGTTGGCTACCTGCGGAATTCCGCTACTGGACATCCCGACGACAAAGAGATTCTCTTTGCCCTGGCCCGGTCTCTTTATGAATTATCCCAGATGGAGCAGGCCTTAAAAATCTTCAGTCATCTAAGAGCAGATCCCGACTGGGGCCCCAGTTCAGCCCTGTACAGCGGGACTGTGAACAAACAGAAAAAAGAATATGAAAAAGCGATCATGGACTTCGAAATTGGACTGAAACACAAACAGATTGCTGAAGATGTTCTTCTTGAACTCAAATACAGGCTGGCTGACTGCTATAATCAAATTTCAGAACTGGATAAAGCCTTGGGCGAGCTCAATGATCTATATGGCATCAACCCCAAATACAAAGACGTTGATATCCAGCGCAAGAAAATAAAAGAACTCACAGGCAACAGAAACTTACAAACCTATCTGATTTCTCCTATCTCCGAATTCATTACACTTTGCCGGCGTTTAACCTTGATGCTCTTTCCCAAAACGAGGATTAAAGTAGTGGATATATCAGTCCATAAGAATGAGTTTATTGACATTCTGGCGGAAGTAAAAGCCAGAAAATGGGAAGATCTGATCGTCTTCCGCTTTTATAGGGAAGAAGGAAAAGTCGGCGATTTTTCTGTGAGAGAGCTCTATGCCCATGTCAAGGAAGTTCATGCAGGGCGCGGTTTCTGTATTACTGCGGGAGAGTTTTCAGACGAAGCCAATCAGTTTGTTGAAGCCCGTCTCATAGACCTTCTGCCAAAAGAAAAGTTGATGAAACTGCTAAACAAACTGAAAACGAGCAGCCAGCCTAGTGCAAATGCATTATAACCAGATGACGTTCTTCTTCCAGGAAGGGAACATCCACCGCCATGATTGAAATTTCTCTCTCAGGATCATCTTCCAGGGCTTCCAGTTCTTCGTCTATTTGCTTTTGTCTGCCTTTGTAGGCCAACACAGTCCCCTTCTCTTCACAAAGAATCTTCTTGAGTTGTTTAATCAGTTTATTTTCAAAGGGAGAAAATCCCCTAAAGGTGACAAGTTCATACTTCTCTCTCAAGTTTTCCATAGACTCTTCAAGAACAGAGACATTGGTCAACCCCAGGGTCAGGATGATATTCCTTAAAAAACCAGTCCTTTTCCCTGACCGTTCCACAAGATGAAAGCGTATATGTGGCAGCATAATGGCCAGAGGGATGCCGGGGAGTCCGGCGCCGGAACCAATATCGGCAACAAGGGAGGGACCCAAGCCCTGCATTGCTTTGACCCCGGCTAACGAATCCAGGATATGACGGATGATCAGATCATCCCCTTCGGCATTGACAAGACCATACCGCGGATTCCACAGTTCCAGTTCCGCGATATATTTCTCCAGGAGAGCCACCTTAGCAGCGTCCGGTGTCAGTCCCATCCGTGCGAGACCATTTTCCAGAATTCCCATTATTTCTCCTTTTCCTGAGTTTTGCCGAATCTGCTCAGCAGAACTGTCAACACAGCAATATCCGATGACCGGACACCTGAAATTCTGGAGGCTTGCCCCACAGAACGTGGCTGAATCATTTTTAATTTTTCCCGGGACTCTTTAGAAATACCTTCCTGTAAATCATATTCGAATCCTTCAGGAATCAGCATGTCTTCCATTTTCCGATACCGGGAGACCTGACGTTCCTGCCTGGCCACATATCCTTCATACTTCACATCCAATTCTGTATGTTGAATCCAATGAGGTAAATAGTTCTGTATTTCAGGGAGAAATTCTTCCAGGTCAACCATGGTCACAGCGGGATCTTTGAGGGTCATATAGAGATTTTTACCAACATGAGGAGTCAGCTTCTCATGATCATTTACCCAGAGAGAGCTCACTCTTTTTTGCCTGAGAAGCTCTTTGATTTCTTCAATTCCATTTTTCTTTTTCTGGAACATCTCCCTCATCTCATCCGTAGCCAGCCCGACTTCTTCACAGTAGGGAAACAGACGCATATCCGCATCGTCATGGCGGAGAGACAGACGGTATTCAGCCCGGGAGGTGAACATTCTATAGGGTTCTTCCGTCCCCATTGTGACAAGGTCATCAATGAGGACTCCCGTATAGGCTTCGGCTCGGTTCAAGACAAGAGGGTCTTTCCCCTGAAGTTTCCGAGCAGCATTGATTCCGGCCATCAGCCCCTGACAGGCGGCTTCTTCGTATCCGGAGGTCCCGTTTGTCTGCCCGGCAACAAATAATCCCCGGTGCCGCTTGCTTTCCAGAGAAGAAAAGAGCTGTGTGGGATTCAAATAGTCGTACTCTACAGCATAACCGGGTCTCATGATCTGCACATTCTCCAAGCCGGGAAGAGTGCGAAGAAACTCTTCCTGAACCAACTCGGGAAGTGATGAAGAGATGCCGTTAAGATACATCTCCTGCGTATCCAGGCCCTCGGGCTCTACGAAAATCTGATGCCGTTCCCTATCTGGAAACCGCTTCACCTTATCTTCTATGGAAGGACAGTACCGGGGGCCGGTTCCGACAATTTCTCCCGAAAAAAGAGGTGACAGATGTAGATTATCCCGAATCACCTGGTGTGTTTTTTCATTTGTATATGTCACATGACAGGAAACATGGGGCCTTTCTGACTTTTCCTTGAAAAATGAAAAGGCCTGCATGTCTTCATCTCCCCGCTGTTCTTCCATCTTGGAAAAATCGAGGCTCGCCTTGCTGACTCTCGCAGGGGTCCCGGTCTTTAAGCGACCGACCGTATACCCCCGTTTGCGAAGAGCGCTTCCCAAACCGACAGCCGCCGGCTCTCCCAGACGCCCCGAGGATTGGGTGAAATTACCTATGAAGATCTTGCCGTCCATAAAGGTTCCCGTCGTCATCACGACGACCCGGCTGCTGAACTTCCTGCCCCTCTCGGTGAGAACACCCTGGCAGATTCGGTCATCTTCATCGCTGAGAATATCCACCACAGTATCCTGGAAAAGGTGAAGATTCTTCTGGAGTTCCAATGTTCGCTTTGCCAGACGGGAATAGAGATTCTTATCCGCCTGTGCCCTGGGAGCCTGAACAGCAGGACCACGGCTTCTATTAAGAATCCGAAATTGAATCATAGAAGCATCTATGAGACGTGCCATTTCT
Source organism: Oceanispirochaeta crateris (assembly GCF_008329965.1). Taxonomy (GTDB): domain Bacteria; phylum Spirochaetota; class Spirochaetia; order DSM-2461; family DSM-2461; genus Oceanispirochaeta; species Oceanispirochaeta crateris. The sequence continues at coordinate 3,437,375 of NZ_CP036150.1, read as the reverse complement.
CCGCCCAGGGCATCCACTTCACGGACAATATTCCCCTTAGACAGGCCGCCTACGGCGGGGTTACAAGAGAGCCGTCCTATGGCATCCAGACTCTGAGTAATAATAAGGGTAGAAAAATCGAGGCGGGAAAGAGCTAAAGCCGCTTCTATGCCGGCATGGCCTCCGCCTATGACGATTGCATCAAAATCCATTGATATTATGTTCCTTAGGTCGGCTTACTTCCCGACACAGAAGTTGGAGAACATCCTTTCTAAAATATCCGAAGAGGAAACCTCTCCAGTGATTTCTCCTAATGCCTGCAGTACATCATGCAGATCCATGGCCAGAATATCCACCGGCAGGCCATTATGAATAGCCTCTTCCACTTTTACAACCCCGGAGTAAGCCCTTTCGAGAAGTTCTTTCTGCCGGAGGGAATCAACAACCGCCTCGGAACCCACATGTGCGGCATCCCGGAAGATTCTGGATCTCAGAACCTCTTCCAGTTCTGTAAACCCTTCTCCGGTCACAGCACTGATTGAAATGGCCCCCTCAGGAGGAGTGACTGTACTGATATCCGCCTTGTTCCAAACAAGGATACGCTCCTTGCCCCCCTCTGAGGGTTCTGTCCTCAATATGTCCTCTTCTTCTGATGACAATCCGATGCTGCCATCCAAAACATAGATAAGAATATGAGCATTTTCCATGACTTCCCGTGTCCGGCGGATACCTTCCTCTTCTACAGGGTCCTCTGATTGCCTCAGCCCTGCTGTATCGTAAAGTCTGATAGGGATACCTCCCAAGGAGATCCAGGACTCAAGGTAGTCTCGGGTAGTCCCGTGGACATCCGAAACAATGGAGCGGTCTTCTTTCAAAAACAGATTGAACAGACTCGACTTCCCGGCATTTGTTCGTCCTGCCAGAGCGATGATGACACCTTCCTGATATATTTTTCCCACAGTATAGGAATCAATAAGCTCCTTGAGGCCCCGTTTCATATCCCGGATTTCATTCATGGGCATTGGTGGCGCGTCTACCTCATCATCGGGATAATCCAGCTGTATTGCAAATAGAGCCGCCATTCCAGCAGCCATCTGCTTGAAATGATCAATCCGTTTTTCAAGAGACCCAGACAGTCTGTTTAAGGCCATAGACTGCGCCTTGCCGGTCTTGGAGCTAATGATTTCCTGAACCGCCTCAGCCCGGGTCAAATCCATCTTACCGTTGATAAAAGCCCGGAAGGTAAACTCTCCCGGAGAGGCTTGCCTAAAACCGGAACGAAACAAAAGGCTGAGAATTTTCTGGATTCCCGGCAGGCTTCCATGGCAGTAGAGTTCAACACTCTCCTGACCCGTATAACTACCGGGGGCCCGGAAGACGACAGCCATAATTTCATCGAGAGCTTCACCTGTATGAGGATCCGAAAGGATTCCATATAACATTTCTCTTGATTTTTGATGTATCAGGTCAGCACTGAATAGAGGGGAAATAGCATCAATACAGCCCTGTCCGGAGGTCCGAATGACAGCCAGGGCACTTTCCGCCCAAGGTGTTGCCAAGGCGGCGATCCTGTCATCAGGATCATAGGTTTCATGATTCATAATAGGATTAGAATACAATGTTCGTCTGTACTGATCAATGAGACATTCAGGAACATGGAGATTATTCCAAATAGCTCATCATTTCTTCGGCAAAGGATTTCCCCAACTCCCGAAAGGATGCGGAGACGGCCAAGGTATTGCTACGGCTCTCAACGGATTTATCAAGATCGAGAACAAGGAGGATTTCTCCGCTGTCGACATCCACGACTTTGACAGTTCCCGAGGTATTCACTCTGTAGGAGTCATTCCTGGTCTCAAAATCACGGATACCGACAACACCAAAAGCAACCCGTGTATACTCCCCTTTATAGAGCGCACGCAGATCACGAATGAATTCCGCTTCCGTTTTGTTCATGATTTCCCGGGGATTCAGATTCATGAGCCGGATATTAAACCCGTCCTGAGAGAGAGCTTCCTGCAGACTGACTGAGGAGTCCTGCTGACTCAATGCGGCTCCTGTACTATCAGTATGGAGAATGACGACACCCATGGATACGGTTCTGGCTCCTGAGGCAACATCCAATTCATAATCGATGGTCGACTCCTCCAGCCACTTCTTGATGAAGGTAACATTCATTCCTAGTTTTTCTAGATTTGAGATTCCTGCATGAAAATCACGACTCCCGGGTTTAAATTGGACTTCAGCTTTACCGCTAAAAGGTATGAAGGGATGAAAAAACTCCATGATTCCCGAAAGATTACTGATCAGCCGTCTTTCAAATTCACCCCTGGAACCATCCCGCTTCCGTCCCTGATAGCGGACAAGGAATTCCACTCCCCCGATGCCAAGCTCCTCTTCGGTCTCGCAGAGGATATGGAAAGGATCGGAGATTTTCAGATTCGAAAGAACAGAATCAGGGGCACCAAGCTTTTTAAGAAAGATCTTATTCAACAGAACTCCGGCCCTATCAACATACCCTTGGGCGATCTCATCGGCCAGAGGCTCTGAGTGGGACAAAACATATTGAGCGGCCCTGATAAGTTCTTCTGCTGCGGAATAATACTTGAGCTCCGACTCAAAAACAGAAGAGCTCTCCAGCATTTCCTTCAAGGCTTCATCATCGTTGTAGTACCTTTGGAGGATCAGGTTTTGTAGGAAATCATCGGCATCCTTTTTCAATAAAAAAGCACCGTAATATAAAACCTGATCATCCGGGATAACCCATTCCTGCTGTATAACTGACAAAAACTCATCAATGGAGCTTTCTTCCTTTAGGATAACTTGCCTGATTGCTCCTAACAGCATTGCCTTGTCTGTTTCTTGAGAATACAAAGCAGATTGCCCGGAAATCTCCATAATCCTGTCATACAGAACCTGAATGACCTGATCCAGAGTCTCCTTCTCAGAGCTTGATGCACCAGAGATCTTTATAATGTAGCCATCAGAATTTTCAGACTCTTCAATCTGAGAATACCAGTCCGGTGCATGAGGATCTGTTTTGCCACGAGTCGCACAGGACGCCAAGAAAAGGATGAGTAATAAAGCAATAAGTATGTCGGTCAAAATTCGGATGTTTTTCAATGTTGCTCTTCTATAATAATATATTTTCAATCCCGAAATAAACGGATAACGTCAATGCCGTCCATTGCCTCAGGGGACCCGTTTTCCGGAATGATTTCAAAATTTAATAAATCCTGATATTCAAAAGGACCATTCATGCCTGTGTCCATTGATGTACTGAGGAACAAACCTCTATTATCATTAATGATTGAGATGACCACACTTTCCGGACTCCCTTCTGATTCTGAAGGCACAGAGAAAGAGTATAGGGATTGGCCATCCATGCTTTTCAGAATAAAGACCCAATTATCATCATTACCTTGAATAGAATGGATCTCCAAAGTAGCCAATCCATCGCCAAGTTCGGCATTTTCAACTTGAAGACCAGTTAATCTTTTTTGCGATTTCTCGTATAAAAGAGTCATATCATTCAGTTTTTCATTGGAAATACCGTCCTGAGGGAGAAGGTCGGTTGCTTCATTCTTGGATGAAACCCCCAGAGTGTACCAGTTCATGGGGAACCCTAAATACTCATTATTGCTACCAATCACAGTCTGTCCTTCCATTAAAGAGGAAACAGGCAGACCTTCATCTCGAACCAGAGTTTCGCCCTGATTTTTCCAGCTGAGCGAGGCAACACCCTGACCGGGCATATAATCTATCTCAAGATAGATGGCTTCGGAACTATAAATTTGATCAACAGGGAGCATGGAGACGAAGTGGCGAGAATAGGAACTGAACTCACACAGAAACTCTCTGCTTTCTGCCAGATAAAGGACAGAAAAATAAGTATTTTCATCTCCGGTTTTGAATATATTGTACACCCCTTTATCGGGCAAATAGGAATAAGAAAATGCCATTGACATCAGAAATCCCTCGGCTTTCCCTGTAGAATCTAGGGGCAAGGCATACTGATCGAAGATGAGACCATCTTCTTCTCCAAAGGAGATGCCTGAATAGTTTCCTATTGTAAAAGGAGTGGGAGAACCAACAAGCTGGGGAACATCGGAAGGATTCATTTTATTGGCCATGCCATCATTGAAATCAATAAAATACTGATAGGTTCTATTTTCGGTGAAAGCCCATGCAGATTCATCACCTTCACCCGAAAGGACAAAGAGATCGGACTGCCTGAAGCTGCTGCTGAACTGATTGTCCTCAGGAACAATTGGAAAGAGTTCTACCTGAAGAGAATAAACTCCCGCGACATCTGGCACAGTAAGATCACAGATAAGGCCTAATTCGGAAAGGAACCCCTCCTGAATAAGGGTCTCATCAATAGACCACCTCAACCAGGGATCTGAGCCTTCGGGATAGGAAAGGACAACCCGTGCACTTATGTTATCACCCGGCTTAATCCCCGGGGGGTATGTTTCAAGACTCTTTATCTCATAGTCTCCAGAGGCAATAAAAAGGTAGCGATTTTCCTCATGAAGGAGAATGTCACCATCGAGGATTTCAAACCTTAAATGATAAACGCCATCTTCAAGATCGGAGGGGAGATCCATGGGGAGCCCTAACCCTTTGAGCAAATCCGGTTCGATTTCAACCGTGGCAATGTCTTCTCCCAACTCATCTTCAAGAATGACCCGAACAAGAGTAGACCTGTCCCCGATTTCAGTCAAAACAACATTGACAGAACTTCCCGGTTCAAGGATGGTTCCATCGTTTACAGATTCAAAACTGTACCCTTCTCCCTCGTTCATGATGACAGGACTCTCTTGCGAACAGGAAATAAAGATGAGAAGAATTAAAAATGGAATAGTTCTCAAGTTTCTGATAAACACAAGCCCCTCTAATTCTATTTTAACACAGAGTGGATCAGGAAACACTGTTTGTTCTCAGAACTTTTTGTGAATTCTAAAGTTTTTAGGTTTCTGATCCTACTTTAACCAAAGCCAAAATCACATTAACCGCTTTTTCCATAGAGCTGAGCGGAATCCACTCCCGAACACTGTGAAAATTAAACCCGCCTGCAAAGATATTGGGAGAGGGAACACCCATAGCCGTCAACTTGGAGCCATCGGTCCCTCCCCGGATCGGTTTTAGAAGTGGAACCACTCCGGCTTGTTCATAGGCTTTCAGCATAAGAGGCTCCAGCTCCGGATATTTATCAAGCTCCTGCTTCATGTTTGCGTACTGCTGTTTTTCTGTCACACTGACTGTCCCTCCGGGAAAAGAGGCCTCAACGGCGCGGGCAAACTGCCTTATTGCTTCCAACCGCCTGCTAGCCCCCTGAACGTCAAAATCACGAACCATGACGGTCACTGTTGCCTTATCCAGGGTACCCTCAATGGTGTGAGGCCAATAGTTACCGTAACGCCCGTCGGTTGCTTCCGGACTTTCATTCCGGGGAAGGAGAGAGACAAACAGGGAGGCCATTGAAACCGCATTAACGAGTTCCCCCCGAGCATATCCAGGATGGATTACATTGCCTTGAAAAACAAGATCGACCCTCCAGGCATTGTAACATTCAAGCTCCAGTTCGCCCTCACGGCCTCCATCCAGGGTAAAACAGAACTTGGATTTCAGAGCCTCCACAGGAAACTTATCCATGCCGCAACCGGTCTCTTCATCGGGAGTAAAGATGATCTCCAGGGGACCATGCTTTATGTCCTGATGATTCACAAGGATTTCAACAGCCGTCATAATTTCGGCAATCCCCGCCTTGTCATCGGCACCCAAAAGAGTCGTTCCATCACTGCTGATGATAGTATCACCCACAAAGTCTTTCATATCAGGAATGGATTCCGGATCCAGAGTCACCGATTGGCTCAAAGGAATAAGCTCTCCACTCCATTTTTCATGCACCTGGGGTTTTACATCTTTACCGGGGGCATCACTGGCTGTGTCCACATGGGCCATAAAACCGAGGCAGGGTACGTCCTTCTCCATATTAGAAGGAAGAGTTGCAATCAGATATCCCAAATCATTCAAAGAGACCCGAGGAACTCCAATTTCAATGAGCTCTTTTTCAAGCAACCTCAGCAGGTCCCATTGACAGAGGGTAGAAGGAGTCTTGGTAGGGGCAAGTTCCGGTTCAGAAGTCGTCCATATTTTGACATACCTCAAAAATCGTTCCTGCACTCGTTCCTGTATATTGATGTTCAATGCACTCATTATGAATATCTCCCGGGTTCTTTTTTTTAGTTCTTAAAATAAGAATAAGTTGTCCAACATATATATTCTAATAAAATTTACAAAAACAGAGTAACGCTCTATGGCTTCAAGATCAATGGACGCTGCCTGTAGAAATAACAAATGAAGTCCCCCTTACGTTCTCTCTCTTTTAAAATTCAAGGATCAAAAATCCTCTTTTGGCTTAACGAATCCGGAAGGACCGTGGTCCCAAAAAACTGGATATTCGTAGTTGACATAAATATAGTGATTATATATTATACCGTCATCCTGTGCCCCGGTAGCTCAGGGGATAGAGCAGCCGCCTCCTAAGCGGCAGGTCAGACGTTCAAATCGTCCCCGGGGTACCTTTTTATCACAGGACAAAGTTCTGGAGGCGTAGCGAAGTTGGTTATCGCGCCGGCCTGTCAAGCCGGAGATCGCGGGTTCGAGGCCCGTCGCTTCCGTAAGTCAGCTGAATGTTTACCCCAGGGTAAACCTCTGAGCTTTCTTTTTGGTCTTCTGCAACCATATAATGTAGTGCGATTCTGGAGGCGTAGCGAAGTTGGTTATCGCGCCGGCCTGTCAAGCCGGAGATCGCGGGTTCGAGGCCCGTCGCTTCCGATAATTCAAGAAAATGAGAGATCATCCAATTTTGGGATGATCTTTTTTTTGGTCAAAAGGCAGCTATCAAAAAACTATTCTTTACTTATTGGGTATTACATCTATCAGAGAACTGTGATATATTCTTGCTGTGAATTATCAGAGCATTGCATACAATAATTTTTCGGAAAACATTCAGGAAGTTAAAGACTCTTCTCTGCGGGTCATATTAAAAACTGTCCAATCTGGAGCTTTTCCCGGATCACAACTCTACCTGTATTTCCGCCTCCATACTCCCTGGTGCGACGCCATCGACCCATCGGAATTTATTACGGATACGGCATTTATTTACAAGTACAAGCTTCCTAAAGAGGAACAAACCATTTCAATGCTGAACAAATACTACAAAGAGCCCTACCATGTGGACAATATTTACGAGATTTTAATGGCATCATGGGAATTAATGGGCGATTCTGAGCCCTGCCTCAAACCCTATCACGAATAAGACCCTAGATCTAAAGGTTTTCAGGAACTGGAGCCGTTCCAGGTGCTAATGTTCTAAAAAAATCATAATCACGAACAACAGCCTGAATATCCAATGAATAGCGTAAGAAAATAAGCATTGCCATATTTTGAATGTCTGAAGACAAGGCCCTCCAACTCTCTGACAACTGTTTCCTGCTGTAAAGGTAGCGGCTCACTAAAGAGATTTCATCATTACCTGCCAATGCACCGAATCTGATCGCATCATCCCTGAAGGTTCGGGCGGACTGATCATACTGGGAGGCCGCCTCTCTCAACTGTTTTGACTCGGTCAACCAAAGTTCTTCTCCCGAACTAAAGTATTGATGCATGTAGGAAAAAGATCCCTGACGACTCAATTCAGCCGTAATAAGAGCTTCCTCCCAATCTCTAAAGGCAGACAAGTAGGGAAACGACTCTCCATTTCTCATTGCTTTAATTTCCTGATACTGTCTGGTATTCAACTCAATTTCATACAAATGAGTCAGAGCGGAGACTACTCTGTCCGGTAAGGATACCCGGCTCAAATAATCAAAGACTTCTGGTTCTGTCAACGATTCAAAAAAGTAAAAAATCCGATTCACAGGATAATCTTCCACCAGAGGGTCGTACACAAGAGAAGGGGCTCTCTGCTCAACCAGAAGTTGGAGAGCCTGGCCTTGAATCTCCGGATTATCATGGTCTAGAGTTTCAATCAAAAATGGAAAGGCTTCAGACCCGAAATACCTCACAGTATCAACGGCAGCCAATTGAATGACCGGGTTATTATGGTCAAAAAAACGAACCAGTCCCGGGAGGCCTCTTAGATCCTTAAAACGGTTCAACAAATCAAAAGAGAGCAATAGTGCCGGTTCCTGCATCTGAGGTAGATTTTTTAGAATTTCCGGAATGGAATCTGGCCCCTGACGAAACAAAATTTCTTCAGACTTCGCGGCAACCAGTGAATCTCTGTCACTTAAAAGAGAGACCAATACGGGAATACTCTCTGCTTCAAGGATTCCGTCGATCAATTCCAGAACACTGAGTCTGATTTCTCTTCTACTTGTAATCCTGACTGTCTCATGAAGAGCAGGGAGAGCCTCTTTATCAAACTCAGAGATTCCAAAAATAGCCGCCCTTCGGACTTCTGGTTCAGGATCAAGAATGTATTGAATCAGCACAGGAATAATGCCTGGATTTCTAAACCGAGGAAGCGTTTCAATAGCGGTCTGTCTGACAAGAGGATCTGGACTCTCCAATAGGGATTGAAACCATGGATTCTCATAGTCATTGAGGGCAACAAAAACCCGGGAAGCATTGGCCCTAACAGTGGGCCGCTCATTGTCAAAGAGGGTCAGCAGATACTCCGACTCCTCCCGGCTCCCCTTTTGTCTCACGAGATCAATAGAGGCATATATAATAGCCGATTGGGAGGAATTCAATCCCCGGATAACCGCCTTATAGGAATCTTCCCAGTCTTCCAGAAGAATACGCTGAGACTCTTCTGAAACTTCATCATTCTCATCTAAGACAGCGGAAACCAGGGCATCATAAATATGAGGAGATGGATTATGTTCCATGAGTTTAACCGTTGCCAACCTGATTTGTGGATCTGAATCATCCAGCAATGAGATTAAAATTTTCTCGTCACTCTTGCGGATCGTGTACAATCTGCCCCGTTTCAAAATTTCATCAATGATCCTCTGTCTGTCATTTTCATAGGTTAGTCTGACTGGATCCAAAACAGAGCAGGCCGTGACAGAAAGAATCATTGCCGTAAATGAGATAAGGATGAACCTGTTTAAATGTCTTCTGTTGATTTTTTCAATCTCCCTGATCATAATGTGCTCTGAGTTTTCTTTTTTCCTCCAGGAGTGTACAACATGAAAGGTATCATTGTCGCCGCAGGTTACGGAACCCGTTTTCTTCCTGTCACAAAAACCATCCCTAAAGAGATGCTGCCCCTTATCAATAAGCCCTCAATATCTTTCATCATAGATGAGTTCATTCAATCAGGCATTAAAGATATTATCGTCATTTCTTCCAGAAGAAAGAAAGTTCTTGAAGATTTTTTTGACAGGGAAGTGGAGCTCGAAGGTGTTTTTGAAAAAGAAGGCGCCTCGGCGAAACTTGATCTGATAAGCCCCGTCGAAGCCCGATTTGCTTTTATCCGCCAAACAGAGATGAAAGGAACCGGCCATGCCCTGCTTCAGGCGGCTTCCCTGATAGGCAATGAACCCTGCATCGTTGCCTACCCCGATGATATCCATATGGGGGAAACGCCCCTAAGTGCACAGCTGATTGAAAGCTATGAAAAAACAGGATGTTCAGTACTGGCCACCATCCACAACCCACCCCACCTGGAACGCTACGGTGTACTGGCACTGGAAAAAGACGGAATCCATGTTAAAGATATTGTGGAAAAACCAGCGCTTGGTCATGCTCCCAGCAAGGAAGTCTCTATCGGCCGTTACCTCTATACCGCGGAATTCTTCAAATACCTTGAGGAAGGATGGCAAAAACACACGGGAGGAGAGTATTTCCATATCTATGCTCTTAAAAAACTGATGGACCAAGGCAAGGTAGTCTTCAAGGAGACAGAGGGGGAGCGGATGGACACGGGAGAACCTGCGGGGTTCCTGAGAGCAACTCTCCGTTATGCCATGAAAGACCCAGCTCTTAAGGCCATCATCAAAGAGGAAGCGGCAAAGCTATAAGCGGATTAGGACAGACCGGAAGCCTTTTCTCCCGGGTTAAGAGAGCCAAAGGTATAATGTTCCTGGGGAAACATCTTCTTTTTCCGTGAAACAATAGACAGAAGAAGTTCCCGGGAGGCTCTGTAAAACCGTTCACCCGCCTCTTTGTATGGTTCGAGGAATCTGTCCAGTTCCTGATCCACTTGATCCTCAGGTGCAAATGACAGATTCCAGGAAAAGATCAGATAAAAATAAAAGAGTTCCCGGTCGGTGATGACATCGGCAAATGGTTCACCCAGTTGAATCAGAATGTCCTTAACCTCTTGTACATCCTTCAGCCGGGCTCTTCCCGCCTGACTGTCTATATAGAATTGGCTTAAGATTTGATTATCAATACGACGCTGTTTCTTTGCGGCTGATCCCATAATATTATTTTCCTTGTTTTAGTTTTCGGACTTTGAGTCCGCTAATACCTCATAGACTCCGGCCATATCCAAATACTCCTGGCCTTCATCCAGTTTCTCTCTTTTCAGACAACCCCGTCCATAGACCATGCATTTCCTGGAAAGCTCTCGGGCTGCCTTAGCCAGGAGCGGTTTCGTAAAGAACTCCTGATCTACCAGATCTTTCAAGCCTCTGATTCTGAAAATCTCTATATGCCCATACTTTTCAGAGAGCTGATTTTCATGACCTGCCCTTTTCACTGTGAGGGCCTCATCCAGAAACCCGACATCCAGGGATGAGGTCAGACGGAGCCAGTATTCATAGTCTTCTGCAATTTCCAGGTCATCCCGAAAGCCACCGGTCTTCTGGTACAGTTCATTAGAAATCATAACAGTAGAGGGTCCGATAATACACTTTTTCAGGGCATCCGCAAAGATAAATCCCTCTCTTTTATGATTCATACCCGCCTGGGAAATAATCTTACCCCGGCGATTCCACTCTTCTCTCGTGTGGGAAATGAGGCATTGTTTGTTCTTGTGGAGAGCCTCAAACTGATGACTCAGCTTCTCTGGGAGCCAGAGATCATCCGAGTCTAGAAAAGCAAGGAATTCTCCCGAGGCTTCCCTGGCGCAACGGTTTCTCACAGCCCCGGGAAAACCAGAATGATCCAGTTCCAGGATATGAACCGGGATATCTCCACCGCTGTGTTTATCCTCCAAAAATGATTTTATAACATCCAGAGTGTGATCTTCTGAGCCGTCATCGCCGATAATGATTTCTAAGGGCCTGTACTTTTGCGCCAGTATAGACTTGAGTGCATCCAGGATCTGATCAGGTCGATTGTAGACTGGAATGATGGCAGAGATGAGGGGAAATTCAGTTTTCATAGCTTATTTTATCATGTTTACGAAGAGTAGGGGGAGTTGTTTTACCCCACTTCTTCACGGTCTGCATTCCCGAGAAAAAAGGGCAAAGTCTTGAGAATTCACGGTTTGAGGAGTATGTTAAGGGTATGAAAAGACTTATTGGACTGTTTGCTGCTATGGCAACTGCGGCCCTGACACTCACATGCACAGTCTCCGATCTCTTCAGCGAATACGACGGACAGAGCTTCCTAAGTACGACAAGCCTACAATCAGACAACTGGGAACTGATGCCGGATTATTCATTTGAAACAGGCACTACAGCCGAAGACTATATGGATTATTCCCTTGAAAGCGCTACAGGGGGACCCAACGGAGGCCCTGTGTACAGGCTGGAAATTAAGAATTTGCTTCAAAATGGGGATTTTGAAGATACATCTGCCAGCCCGGCCTACTCTCCCTGGTTTATTTATGATGAAGTAACTCCAGAAATTGTAGCATCTCCTGCCGCCTCTGTCATAGATGTGATAACCGGAACCAATGAGATCAGCAATAGAACTGTGTTTTTTTCAACTGATACCGGATACCGGGCAGCCATAAAACTCAAAGATTCATTTGTCAATCCGGAGACCTATATCAGCGATCAGAACTACGTATTCAATTTTTCTTATCGGACTGCCTCTATTATTAAGATGTTTTTTGAACCAGACTGGAGTGAGAGTTCTGGAGGCTTCCTCGATACCTATGGGTTTCAATCATCAGGAGGTGCCGGAGGCTCCCAGGAAGACACGAGCCTATCCAATAATAATATTTTTGCCCCCATAGACCCTGAACTAGCAGAGGCCAGAGGACCGAATGTATTTGGTGCTCAAAATACTTCCTACCCCACTTTAGGAGACACATGGACTTTTGCCACAGACAAGTCTCAGTCAGGCTACTTTGATAATTTTAGAATTGTCCGGGATACAGCAGGAGATTTTGACCTCCGCCTCCGCCTCAAACTCGACCTGGACCATCGACAGGATTTGGAACTGATCCCCGGTTATTACCGCTTTTCTGTCTATGTGAAAGATGAGACCATAACCAGTTTAAATACATTCAACTCAGATAGAGTAGAATTGAGTATCACAGGTTATGATACGAGTAATCAGATAAGTACTGAAGACAGCCAAGTTTTTTATAAAGACGAAACTCTGCATGATCTATATTCTCAGAGCGGTGAGGGTTATACAGGCGACTGGTCCAGCAGTTGGATTCAGTTAGTCCTTGCTTCAGATAAACTCATTCAGCTTCCCAATATTTCACAGGACCCTGTCATGGAACTAACGATTTCTCCGTCAAACCCGGGAACTTCCGATGCCGGCTGGAACCGCCTAACAGCGGGCTCCGTCCTGATTTCTGAACCGGTACTTGAATACTCCTCTACACCCTGGGATTGATCATTTTACAACCATCACTTTCCTGATCTCATCCATGTCCGGGCCGACAACCCGTACAAAATAGACGCCTCGGGCCACAATGTTTCCACCGTTATTTTTGCCATCCCACACATATTGATAACTTCCTGCAGCCTGACGGCCTCTTTGAAGTATCCTAACAAGATTACCGTTGAGAGTAAAAATCTGAGCCGTAACAACACCAGGATTGGAGACTTCGTACATAAGAACAGCCTTATCTCCATTGTTGGGGTTTATCACATTGTTCAAAATGGTTACTCCACCCCGTTGTTCTCTGATATCATCAATTCTTATTTTCCAGGGTTCAAAACTCCAAATGTCACTACTGTTTGTAAGCCTGACACAGGGTAGATTATCTATGAAAAAGAGAAACTCAATTGTATTTCCGTCCTCCATCTCTTCATCGGAGGATGAAATGATAAAATTTTGAAGGCCATTCCCAACAACTTCTGAAGCATTCAAATACCGGGCTGAGAAATTCCCTTCAGGAGAGAGATCTGGATGATAACTGGGAAGCCATAGCTTATCAACAACACTGGAATCAGGAACATTCGCATCATAGTAGAGTCTCATGGATGAATTCGAAACAGTAGAGGCATTAATGCGTGCCTGAATCAGAATATCTCTATCCATGAGCCTTCCTGAACCGTCAAAAACCTTTAAAGATGTCCCATCCTGAATACTTTCATCATGAATTCCATCAGATGCCCAAATTGGTTCTACAACATCAATACCGAGGTCAGAAATCCTTCTGACAAATTTATCCTGGTAGGAATTTCCTTCTAGGTCATATATAGAGAGTGGCTTCACCACGATACGTCCCGTGAAAATATCATCACGAACCAGGCTGTCAGAGAGACGGAAGATGAACTCTTCGTTTGAAGTTCCACCGGGATAATCTTCTATAGCCGTGATCGTGAGAGATCCGCCTGAATAGTAAATATCTCCTGCATCAATAGCTGCTGAAGCAGCTGTATTCCCATACACCGGCTCTGAGAACTTTACATAAATCCAGTCATTTCCGGGTACAGCCAGAGTCAAAGAAATTTCTGGAGGGATGTATTCAACGGCTCTTTTCTCATCAAAACTCAGCAAACGGTTTCCTGCCAGATCAGTGAGATAACCAACATCTTCTTGATATTCTACCCATATTTTTGTCAGGGTATCCCAGGGAGCACCGGGATTCAGCAGCACGGAAAAGTAGGGATCATCTACATCCGTAACAGAACCTGTAGGACCGAAGGTATCATTGGTAACAGTTGTAGAGAGTGTTGAATTATTATATGTATTGAGCATGGGAGTCACACCGGCACTCTCATAAAGAAAGGCTGAAGTTCCATTTCTCAGAGAACTATCTCTGATTCCTTTTGACGAATCAGAATGACTCGTTTCACTGTCCCATGAACCACTGGTACTACCATCATCTAAAATATGAAACTCAAAACGGTCTAAAACAGTATCTGCAGTTTCATCCAGAGGAATAATCTCAAAGATGCCTGAAACACGATAGGGAGCCACAGTAGGTGCATCTACGTCCCATCCCGAAGGCATGTCTGCTGCGGCCCATCCTGGAACTCCGGTAAGAGCATCTGTATTGATTTTCCGACTGTTTATAGCTGAAGAATTCCCCAGAGCATCCTTCACAAAATTACTAACGACACCAGTGAAAGTAACATCATGGGGATTGGTAAGAGTATACCCTGAGGCACCAAGGTATCCGGGCCAGTCCCGAGAGCTGGCACCGGGTGCCGCAGGAGTGCTGTATCCTGCAATATTGATTTGCAGCTCATAATCAAAGGCGCTGCTTCTTTGTTCAAAAGAGTTGACCTGGGAAGTACCATCAAAACTACCAGAGTAAAACTCTCCTGGAAAAGTCATGATCTCATTAACCTGTACAGTCGTAAGAGAATTGTCTATATGCCCCAGAAAATTAGTACCTCCGCCATCAAGATCTATAGCATTAGCTCTTGTATTACTCTGAGGAATGGTCACGGTTGAACTGTCACTTGCATTATTAAAAAAATCGACAGGTTCAGAATACCTGAAGGTTAGATAATTATGGGCATCATTGTGCAGGTAAAGAGAGGAATCGCTACCATGGGCTGTCACTCCGGCTTTTACAGCAACAAGAAGAGGGGGACATTCATCGGTAGTAGCAGTAAATCTGCTTGTCCCGGTGTTGTTTGCCCCTCCATAGTCCCTTATGGGTGTTTTACCGCCGGCACTATAGAGCATGGATTTAAACAGGGTGAGGTCTGGAAGAGCAGTTTGGGTAACACCATAGGAATCGGTACTGTCGCCGGAAGCTCCTGCAGACACGCCGTCTGCATCGGTATTCCAGGTTTCAGTAGCTGGAGCAGATGTAACAACATAAATAACATCCAGATCCTGTGCAATCGTACTGGTTAAGGTGCTGGGAGTTCCCGTTGTCAGTTCAAAATCCCTGTATGCTAAAGCGATATCATAGTTGCCATTATTGCTAGTCATCTTTTCAGTAACATTATCTAATGCATTCTGAATTTCATTATTAGAGTTCTCAATCCTCTGATCAAATGTAATGCGGAGTGTGTTATCCCAAACGGTTTCAATAGATGTAATAGAAGGTCTTGAAAACTGCCACCCTCCAGCATCTTCACCAGTCGCCCCTGTGACAGGAATAAAAACCGTATTTCCTCCACCATCTGTGGCGTTCATTCCAGTATCATTCGCCCCGACGGATGCCGCTGCGGCAACAGAACCGGTAGTTCCGCCTCCATTTAGCACTGAGTTCTCAACAGTTCCATTAAAAAAAACATTATAGGGAGTTCCCCAGTCAGTAGCAGTGTTTCCTGGATTATGCACTGGAGTGGATGTGTTATTATTCTGCACATTTAGGTACCAGGAGGCTGTTGCAGGAAGGTCCACTCCATTAGAATAAAAATTCCCCTCCACATTGATAGTACTGGCCTCGAGGTCTGAAAAAGCAGCACTATAAGTACCTGGATCAAAGAGTAAGGATGACCTGTCAATATATTCAAAGCGAGTATTAGCTGCAGACCAATCAGGATCATCAAAAATGGTTGCTGCCGTACCATTAAGGAGGACAAGGTCGCGCCCACCGTTATTTGAAGTAGACAGTGTTTTTTCATTTAAATTGAGGGTTCCGTTAAGAAATACAAATTGACCACAAACAACATCAGACTGCAAAGTGAGAGTGAATCCTGAAAAATTAAGATATAGATCTCCAATGCCTGCTGAATCCACAGCATTTCCAAAGGTGATTGTATTGGCACCGGCATTCATTGCACCGCTGCCAGCCCCTCTCAAATACTGAATTCCACCGCTTCCGGAGACATAGGTCTGAGGTCCTGATGTAAAATAATCTGTCCCTCTTAATGTGATACTTCCTGCAGAGTCAGCAGTCAATAAAACTGTCCCGGCACCGGCGGAACCTCCTCCAATTGTAAAGAGATCCAGAGAAGTTCCTGTTACAGTAAGATCTCCAATTGCCGTTGTAGATCCAATGGGAGCAGAGTTAAAAGCAACATTACCAATCCCTGCATCCACAATGAGATTTTCACTGCTAGTTCCATCAATATTGCCATTAAAAGTGATATCCCCTGCTCCCGCATCAGAATCAATTGTGACAGTACCCCCACCTGAGAGAGTGACCGCCTGATTAAAGGTAATAGCAGCATCAACTGTTGTCACATCAGCGGCAGTATTTAAGGAACCAGTGCTGGTACCTCCAAACTCAACAGTTCCTGAAGTCGTCGTTATGTCAGCAAAAGCTGTCAAGGTTGCCAGCCCAACAGAGTCGATGGTCACATTTCCGTCTCCAGATGTTATAGGGGCATTCAGACTTATTGTCCCATCTGTATCAATATCAATAATCCCGACCCCGCCTACTCCTGTGGATAAGGCGGCATGAAGAGTTAGATCCCCGGTATGATCAATAACGATATCTGTATCAGTTGTTGTTATACTGGCTCCTGTATTATCAAAGGTTGTACCTGTACTGGAGAAACCATTCGGGACTGTAATTGTACCATTCAGATCTACCGCTCCTCCATTGGTAATGACCATAGAGTAGGCGTCAATGGTATTGGATGCTGTGACTCCCGTTGTTGCTCCATCCACAGTCAAAATACCCAAAGGTCTGAGACTCCCTACAGTATTACTGAATATGATAGTACCCCCACTGTCGAGAGTTAAAGCCCTAACAGCAGCAGCAACATCGTCTTCGACTGTCCCTGTAAATGTGATGTTGCCTGCAGAACTGGTAAGACTACTGTCTCCACCAGTTAGAACAACATCATCATTGAAGAGCATATCGCCGGAAGTTTCTAATGTAGTGGTAATATTCACCGTTCCATTGGCTGTAAAACTGGCCAAATCAACTGTTGTTCCCAAGTCTGAAGTAATGGTACTAGTAGCCGCGGTTAAAGTCAGAGCAAAAGCGCCTGAAAAATCTGTACCAAGAGAAATGGTACCTAATCCTGCATCCAGAGCAACCGGTCCCGTAAGAGAGACAAGAGTTCCGCCGGAAACATTTAAGGCACCACTGGACTTTGTAATATTATTTCCAAGGGTGGCATTTGTTACAGCAATAGTACCTGTTGTACCTGAGATGGTACCCGCCCCCTGATGATCTAAAGTCACAACTGTTAGATCCTGATCAACCGTATCCAAACTTCCACTACTAAGAAGGAGTGTTCCATCTACATTGACAGCACTGGTACTTAAAACCCCACCATCATCCAGAGTTAGATTGTTAAATGGATCTGCGGCTCCACCGCTGGTGATGATTCCCGGATTTGTACTGGTCAACTGAATCGTACTGCCCGCTTCAACCCAGCTGAAATTCGCTGAAGAAGAATCCCAACTACCCGCGATCTGATGGGTAAAAGCTCCCGCTGTCCAGGTACCCTGTGTCATGGTCAAACTGCCGGTGACTGTCCAGGCTCCCGTACTTAAGACCGTATTCGCGGCTCCGGTTTTGTTGATCACAAGGTTGAAAAAACTGTATGTTCCTACTGAAGACGCCGGAGATTCATCAAAGGTAACTGTGGAACTGCCCCCGTGAGTGAAGGTTGTGACCGTAAGGTTTGTTCCGATATTGATGGCACTGGCAGCTGTACTTGTCAGGCTTCCCGCTCCGCTGAGACTTCCATCCAGATCAAGAGTTACCGCTCCCAGCTGCCAGTCTCCCGCTGTTACAGCCAAATCCTGAGCCAGGAATACATCTGCATTCTGATTGATTGTTACCGCAGATGTTACCGTCAGTGTTCCAGGACGATTGGCATTGCCGTCGGCAATTCCCACAACATCATCGAAAGTGATATCTCCCGTTCCTGCAGTCAGCCCCAGGGTAAAAGGAGAAGCATTGGTATTCAGAGTGCTTGAGAAGGTGATGTTCCCTGCGCCCGTATTGGTATCAAGGAGAGTGTCCGCCATGAGTAAGACAGGACTGCTGAAGGTCAAAGCACTGTCATCTGTGGAAATCCCTGATCCCAGTCGAATCTCGGCTCCTGTCAAACTAACCGCTGAAACACGGGTTCCTCCACCTATCGCTGCGCTTATGATCACATCCCCTGTTCCGGTATTCACGCTCAGATTATTGGCTCCATCAAAGGTACTGTCCAGGGTGATATCCCCCCCGACACTACTCAGAACTGTGTCTCCTGTCAGGTCAACAGCACCGCCGCTAAAACTGGTGGTTCCCGCTCCGGACATGGTTATATCCGATCCAAGGGTGGCATCGGTTACAGTAATGGCACCTGTCGTGCCTGAGATGGTACCCGCCCCCTGATGATTCAAAGTAGCAACGGTAAGATCCTGATCAACTGTACTCAAACTTCCACTACTAAGAAGGAGTGTTCCATCTACATTGACAGCACTGGTACTTAAAACCCCACCATCATCCAGAGTTAGATTATTAAATGGATCTGCGGCTCCACCACTGGTGATGATTCCCGGATTTGTACTGGTCAACTGAATCGTACTGCCCGCTTCAACCCAGCTGAAATTCGCACTGGAAGAATCCCAACTACCCGCGATCTGATGGGTAAAAGCTCCCGCTGTCCAGGTACCCTGTGTCATGGTCAAACTGCCGGTGACTGTCCAGGCTCCCGTACTTAAGACCGTATTCGCGGCTCCGGTTTTGTTGATCACAAGGTTGAAAAAACTGTATGTTCCTACTGAAGACGCCGGAGCTTCATCAAAGGTAACTATGGAACTGCCCCCGTGGGTGAAGGTTGTGACCGTAAGGTTTGTTCCGATATTGATGGCACTGGCAGCTGTACTTGTCAGGCTTCCCGCTCCGCTGAGACTTCCATCCAAATCAAGAGTTACCGCTCCCAGCTGCCAGTCTCCCGCTGTTACAGCCAAATCCTGAGCTAAAAATACATCTGCATTCTGATTGATTGTTACCGCAGATGAAATCGTCAGAGTTCCAGGGCGATTGGCATTGCCGTCGGCAATTCCCACAACACCGTCAAAAGTGATATCTCCCGTTCCTGCTGTCAGCCCCAGGGTAAAAGGAGAAGCATTGGTATTCAAAGTACTCGAGAAGGTGATGTTCCCTGCGCCTGTATTGGTATCGAGGAGAGTGTCCGCCATGAGTAAGACAGGGCTGCTGAAGGTCAAAGCACTGTTATCTGTAGAAATTCCTGATCCCAGTCTAATCTCGGCCCCTGTTAGACTAACCGCTGAAACACGGGTTCCTCCACCTATCGCTTCGCTTATGATCACATCCCCGGCTCCGGCATTCGCAGTTAGATCATTGGCTCCATCAAAGGTACTGTCCAGGGTGATATCCCCCCCGACACTACTCAGAACTGTGTCTCCTGTCAGGTCAACAGCACCGCCGCTAAAACTGATGGTTCCCGCTCCGGACATGGTGATATCCGATCCAAGGGTGGCATCAGTGACAGATACTGCCCCGGTCGTACCGCTTAATGATCCGCCGGCTTGATGATCTAAAGTGGCTACCGTCAGAGTCCGATTTGCAATACTCAAGGCTCCGCTTGTTACGGTCAATGTACCGCTGACATCCAGATTTGCTCCCAGAGTTATATCTCCGGTTCCATTTATCTGAAGATCAATATAGGCATTTCCCAGCACAGCTGATCCTGTTCCATCATATTCAACACTTCCGGGAATGGCACTTCCGGCACCGGTCTGCAATCCCGCGAGATTGGTGATGGTTTCTGTTCCTGCCGCCCGTAGAACACCGGCGTTGGTAAATGAAGAGAGTCCCGTTACATCCAGAGCAAACCCGGTCAGATCCAGTTCATATCCTGTGTCAATCTCCAGTATCCCGGAAACCGTCAACCCTGCACCCAGCTCAAAAAGGGTGTCGCTTCCGAGGGTCCCGGGAGTATTGTCAATAAAAGCAAGATTTGTATAGCTGTTCCCTCCGGACAAACCTGTCTGGGTACCGCCTGAGCCATAATACTCAACTATTCCCGGTATGGGAGAGGCAGGCAGAGATACAACTGCCTCATCCCCCCGGAGCTGAAGCACGCCTGTTCCGGCGTTGGTATAAGTGCTTGTGACAGTAAGGCTATTGCCTTCCATGGAGAGAGAAGCTCCGGCCTGGATTTCCAAAGAATCCAGAGACACAGCTCCGCTTGAGGCCGCTTTTACAGGATCATTGGCAACATTGGGAATAACCACAGTCGTTCCCGCCCCCGGTACGGTTGTAGGGCTCCAATTGCCGGGAGTATCCCAGTCATTATCTATAGTACCGGTCCAGGTATACAAAAGATCCCACCGGGCATTATCATCCCCAAAGGAACCTGTTCCAGCTGCAAAAATATCATTATTTCCATTATCAACAAAACTCCCGGACGTGACAGGGCTCAAGGGCGCCGGAGCAGCCCCTACCAAATCACTGTCCTGTATCTCCAGGTAATCAGCGGTTACGGTTGCAGAACTCAAATCAAGGAGCCAGAGAGTTCCGGCACTGGTGCTCTCAAGAATAACCCGATTAGCAGCATCAGTCCCCTGAACATTAAAGGCACCAGAGACACTCTGTGTTGATAAGGCTGTAAATTGAAGAGTTTTTGCTCCGACGGTATTGGGAACCTGGAAATTAAAGAATCCTGTATCTCCCGAAATGACAGAGCTTGTAGCATTATCCAAAAATCTGACCGTTCCAGTTGCTGTATAGGTACCACCTGCAGTATTATCCCAATCACCGCTTAAATCTATGATTCCAGCGGTATCAATGAGTGTACCTGCAGCGGCAAATGTCAAATTGCCCGGAATGGTGATTGTATTCCCATCCAAATCCAATGTTCCCGAACTTAAAGTCAAATCCCCGGAAGAGTTCAATGCAGCATCGTCAGTAAGGGTCAGAGCGCCTGTCACAGTCACATCATTAAAATTCTCAGCTGCACTGGTTAGAGACGTTGTCCCATCAAAGACGGTCGTTCCAGTCAGAGTTAGGGTTCCTCCGGATGTAACCGTAAAGTCACCGGCCGTATTCAGCTGAAAGCCGCCATCGGTCAGGGTCCCGGCAGCAGCAATACCAAGGTCACCATTAACATCTGTCCCGTCATTTAGAGTGAGAGCTCCGGAGACTGTCATGTCATTAAAACTTTCACCGCCACTGGTCAAAGCCGTTGTTCCGCTGAAGAGAGCTGTACCGCTGGCCGTGTAGGTCCCGGCCAGGGTGTTGTCCCAATTTCCGCTTAAATCAATAACCCCGGCGGAGTCAATGAGTATTCCTGCGGCAGCAAAGGTCAAATTGCCCGGAATGGTGATTGTATTCCCATCCAGATCCAATGTCCCGGCGGTCAGAGTCAGATCCGCCAAAGCAGTCAGAGTTGCATCATCTGCAAGGGACACGGTTCCACCGGCACTGTTTAACTGAAGGGGGGGCATTGTAACACCCCCGGTTGTCAGCTGCTGAGCCGCTCCTCCTGAAAAAACAAATAGATCACTGCTATCCAGATTATCTATAGCTCCACCTGAAAAATCGACATTTCCCTGAAACACAATGTCGCCGGTACCTGCAAAATCCATAGTTCCGGTCCCTGAATAGGCTCCCTGAAACGTGATAAGCCCGGTTTTATTCTGAATAGTACCGTTATTGACCACATTGCCGGAAACACCAATGGTTCCTCCTGCAAAATATGAAAGAACGGAGCTTCCCCCACTCAGCATCAGATTCCCAGTAACAACAAGATTAAATGAACCACTATCGACAACTGAAAAGTTGTCATTTATTACCATATCACCGTTAACTGTTAGATTTCCACTCATCAGATAGCTTACTGCCGAACCATCACCAAATGTCAGATGATAATAAGTATCTCCTAAAGGTAGTGATGCAATAGGTCCAGCGGTATATTGCACAGTTCCGCTGTCTGTATCATTGGTGATGGTTGTAGTTTCTGTTCCAGTCAGACGCAAAGTTCCATTATTGGAAAAAATAGATGCGACAGTTAAATCATTTCCGTTGAGATCGAGGTAAGCTCCTCCCTGGATGGTGAGGTTCGCCAGAGAGGTCACTGAAGCATCCAGAATGAGAGGTGTACCCGTTGTAGCCGTAGGTGAAACGATGACCGAATCTCCGTCAACCGGAGCCGTAGCAGGCGACCAGTTGGAATCCGTAGTCCAGACTCCATCAGAACCAATATAGGTTCGGGTTGTAGAATCTGTGATGGTAATAGTCCGGGTATCGGTGGCATCATAACTAGCATCACCGTCATAATCCAGCTGAAGAGAGAAACTCTGATCCGACGTAACTGATGCACCAGAAGCATCGATTTCCAGCCCCTCTATGGTGACATAGTCTCCGGATGCAAAAGTCGTCGTAATGGGAAAATCAAAGACCTTCGTGTCCACATTACGTGATGTGGCACCAATAACACCCGTTCCTGCTCCTCCTGCTGAATCCCAGACGGTCACGGTGGGCGAGGTAGTCTTGAAAATGACAGTTTCTGTTGTATCCAGTTTGAGGCTCAGTGTATTACCGCTGACCAGGTCGACGACTCCATCATCAGAAATAACGACCCTCTGCAGAGCCGCCGTAGCAGTACCTTCCAGAACAGAAGTATCTCCCAGAGATTCGATCACAGGCAGGGGATTGTCTGCAAAGGTAATGGAAACACTGTCATCAGTACCAGCACCGAAATCATCCGAACCGTTGGTTCCATCGGTAAAGAGGGCAATGGTTACGATATCCCCATCATCAGACTCGGATAGGGTAAAACTGGCGGCTCCTGCGGCGCTGGTGGTAATCACCTCGGTATCGGCCGTACCTGTGGAATCCGGCGAAATAACGGGTAAAGAAGTCCCATCCACGTCCTGTGCTTCCACATAAATATTCTGCCGGTAATCCACGGGACTCCCAGTACTGTCCACAATCTGCAGGTTTATCTGTACACTAGTACCCGTGGTTGCTGTGGTGGATGTGGTGCTTATCGCGACATAATAGGGATCCGGGACCGTGTTGATTTCCGATGAATACAAGCGAAGAGGTTCGCCATCGTTTTCAACCCAGACTTCAAAGGGATTGGGATCCGTGCCGGCGCCCGATATTTCCACAATTTGATACAGCCATGTCCCTTTCGTATCGATTCCTTCCCCGGTTGCTGTA
Organism: Oceanispirochaeta crateris; assembly: GCF_008329965.1. Taxonomy (GTDB): domain Bacteria; phylum Spirochaetota; class Spirochaetia; order DSM-2461; family DSM-2461; genus Oceanispirochaeta; species Oceanispirochaeta crateris. Next base: position 3,414,022 of record NZ_CP036150.1, on the reverse strand, counting down.
GAATCCAGGATGGAAATATTATCAACCTCCGTTCCACCACTCACGGTGCCCACGGTTAAAGTTCCGGAGCGGCTGTCATCAATATTTTCCCAAAAAATAGACTCAGTACTATCCATGTCAAAATTATAGAAATCAACTGTTCCCGTTGAGCCTGCGGGGACTAAGGGATGAATATTCCAGGTTCCTCCCGCTGTAGCATTATAGGCTCCGATGACCCTGGAATAGGAAAAGGATCGGGCATCGGGAACAAGAGTGGGAGAAGAAGCGGGAGCGACAAGAGACACATCCAACTGAAAAGCATTCTTCTGATTCGAACCAGATGTGGAATGGTGAACAACAACTTTGAAATACCGTTTTGACCCAATGAGTTCTCCCTGGGTGGCGTTAACTGCCGGAAAATAGATCCAGGTTGTGTTGTCATTGGGCAAGGCATCCGCTGTGGTCGCGTAAGCTGTGCCTGTCGTATCCAGTGGAGCCTGGAGGGTTAAGGAAGTATCGGGAGCCGTACCAGTTTGAACCGTCCGGTTTACAACCTGAAAAGCCCGCAGGGGTGTTCCTGTCAGATAGGAGGTATCGGCATAGGAAACACTCTGAGAGGAGGCACTGGAATGAGCACCGACTCCCCCAATAAGATAGAAAGTAGTGGTGCCTGCATTTGATTCATCAGGATCGGCATTCCGTTGTGTGGCTCCCTTAACAGCAAAATACAGATCACTTGTAATTTCTGATGGAATCTCAAAAAAGACAACTTCGACCCGGTCTAAAGCGCCCTGGGCCAGGCTGCCCACAACGGCAGAGTAGTTGCCTGATTCACTGGGATACTGGGTCTGATTCTGCCCCCAGGTTGGTACAAGCAATGCAATCAAAAAAACCAGGAGGAATATAAATTTTATCTTTTTACGAAATCCATCACATATCATCACTGATTTACCCAAGAACTCCATGCATAAGTAGTCTTTTGGCAATCCTGCCACCCGGAAAAAACGCTCAAAGGAATTTTCATTAATTATCTGACCACGACTTGTTGTCAACTATCTAAATATATCACGAAAGAGCCTCCCTATCTATTAATCAACTGATTTTTATACGTATACTGAACCTGGATATAAATACAGCCCCGAAACCCGGGGCTGAAAAGATTAGATTACCTTCCTGGTACTAGGAGGAAATATCCATGGTTAATGTAGAATCCGGATAAAAATACCAGTCTGAAGTAATCAGCCCATCAGGATCGATTCCCCCTTCAGCATCCACCCAAGCCTGAAAACGAGGATAAGCATCCAGAATACTTGTCATTTCCTGTGGAGCTGCAAAATCTCCGGGAACTAGAAGGGCTCTGGGGAAGCCATCTGCATCCCGGTAATCCTCATCAGAAGATAACTGGGAGCCGGGCAGAGGCGACTCACCTATAAGATGAACATCATAATCGGTGTTTTTAATATACAGATAAGGATCAAAAGGAGCAGGAGGGAGATCTGTAAGAGGCACACCCGGGTTTGTACTAAAGATAATCGTAAAAGAGGCAGTGGAGTATCCGTCAGACGTAGCCTCAGAAGTGCTTGCAAACAGGGGAATTTGAATTTCATCAGCCACGGCTAGATTCTGGATAACAGGGGATCCATTTAAAGTTGTAGAAAGAGTCCCTGAGGCACCGGGAATGCGAAAGACCAGCCCAAACTCATGATCATATCCGGCGACCTTTGCCAGAGCCGTTGCCGTACCGGAAAGCAAGAACAACTTGTTGCTCAGCCCTCTTGCTGAAACAGAATAATTAGCCACAAAATCATTATAATCCCCATCACCCAAATTGGGAAAGTTATCCTCATAGGCAACAGTGAACACATTGCTTCCGTCTCCCGGGAAGGCAATTTCGAAGGCGACCGTAGGGTCAGCGGGGAAGGCATCATAAATATCAGGCACACCGTCTCCATCAGAATCAACAAGAGCAGCGGAAAGGGTGCGGCCTGTCAAAAGGGAGACTACCTGGAGATCCCGTTTGATGACGCTCAAAGCAGCAGGATTATCAATGGTTAAAACACGGCCGTCTAAGCCGGGACCAGCGATTGAAAGAAGTATGGAATCGATCGAAGTAGGAACTCCAAAAAATCCCTGAACCTTTCCGTCCGGTGCAGCCATTCCCCTAAAAAGTTCGTTGTCCTGCAAGGTCGTCACGGTAACAATGACAATATTATCATCCCCGGGAAGGTATTCCCCTTCTTCATCAATTATGGAGAGACTCAAATCCAAACCAACAGTAACATAGGATTCAAAGGAAAAGTCCTGGGCAGAACGGCCGGTATCAAAAACAGAATCCTGCGGAATGACAGAAGAACCTTCAGATTGATCGGGCAATTCTCCAATGGATAAACTTCGATCAGCTAAAAGTCCTGAATCGGTACATCCGGACATTATCGTTGATGTTATAAAAAGGGCTGCAATCATTCCCAGTGCATAAACAGTTTTTATAGAAACCTTTGGTTTTCTCATATTCTACTCCTCAAAGTAAAAACTGTTTATAATTATAGGCTAAAAAGACCCTTAAAGCTTAGAAAACCATAAATAAACGCTTTGATACTATAATTTCTGCATCAAATTATTCAGAACTTTACAATTTTTTAACAGACAATAGTAAAATCATATCAATTTGATTATTGCTTCCCGGGCGCTGGAAATGTACAATCCCTCCATGAAATTTGAAATTGACCCACAAATATGTACCAACTGCGGCATCTGTATTTCAGAATGCCCGTCCAAAACAATACGCAGAGAGAAGGATTCTGCACGGATAATGAGCGAGGGATGCATCGAGTGCAGCCACTGCGGTATGGTCTGTCCCGTTAATGCGGTAAGAGTAGACGGTAAAGAACTCCCGGGATATCCCGAAGATGTAACACAGTTGACAACAGAAGAGCTTCAGGACCACCTGATGCTGAGTAAGCGATCTGTCCGTCATTATAAGAGTGCTCCTATAAACAAAGAAGATCTTAAATCCATTATCAAAATAGGAGAAACCACCGCAACAGCAACAAACAGTCAATACTGTGATGCCCTCCTCTTTCATGGACCTGAAGTTCCTGTGCTGGCAGCAGACCTGGCTAGGATACTCCTCAAAGTTGTCCGTATCGGGCAGAACCCCTTAGGCAGGCTTCTGTTGAAGGCAGGCGGTTTAGGCCGTTATGCAAAGAAGGAAGTGATCACTGGGTTTTATCAGCTACTGAAACAAACTGTCGATGGAAAGGCCGATCCTCTGTTTCACAGAGCTCCAACCGTAGTAGTCTTGACCTATCCTGCCAAAAGAGGGAAGCGATTCGGCCGGACGGACTGCGCCCTGGCGGGTGAAAACATGATGCTCTCGGCTCACGCCAGAGGAATAGGGTCCTGCATGATCGGGTTCGCAGAATCGGCTTTGTACAGCAAAAAACACCGTGCCAAAATCGGCATACCCGAGGACAGAAAAATAGGTTTGATTTTTACACTGGGATATCCGGATAAAAAGTATTCACGCTATCCTGTGAGAGAATCCTGGGACATCAATCTTTCAGACTAAGAAGGCGCTGATTCAACCAGTCCATTAATTCCGGCATGATTCCGGGGAAACGAGTGTTTCCGAGGGGAAAGTCATCCACAAAATCAATCTCTTCTATTTCGAATTCCGGAGGAAGAGGATCAAAAGATGAGATTTCCGCCTCATAGATACTCCCCCAGCTCATCCGGTTTCCATGATCTACCGAGTATTGGGCAATCCTGGAGAGACTGTACTCTTTGGCTCCGGTCTCTTCAAAAAGCTCCCTGTGAGCCGCTTCATCCATGGTCTCTCCCGGCTCTCTGTGTCCACCGGGAAAACACCAGTCCTTCCGCCCTTTCAGCCTAACAACGACCCAGCGATCTTGGCTCCGTGCCGCAATGACCATATATTCCAGGAGAGAATCCTCTGTTGTACCGTCGGGTACGATGCTATGCAGATCCAGTTTCTCCATATCCCTTCTAGCGTCCTTCGCAACTTCCGATTTTGTCTCACCCATCATGTCAGAAAATGGACTAAAACAAAACCCAAAGGAGTTTTTTTTGTTTTGACTCCAACTGATTCACTCAGAAGAAGTAGAATAACTAAGCTCTCGCATACTGCACAGGCCAGTAAGGGAGACTCACTCCGGATTCTTTTGCACTCAACAATGGGAAATAGGGATTGCGGAGCAGCTGCCGTCCCAAAAAGATAAGGTCCGTATCTCCCGATGAAAGGATTTCTTCCGCCTGTGTGTGAGAAGTGATCAAACCGCCCCCCACAACGGGAAGTCCGGTTAAGTCTTTTAAGACTCTAGCCGAAGGTATCTGATAGCCTGGACCCACAGGAATCGATGCATAAGGAACAACCCCTCCGGAACTCACATGCACAATATCAATTCCCCGATCTTTAACAAGGTTGACCATCTGTGCCACATCTTCACTCCGGTTTCCACCTTCGGCATAGTCCATTCCAGACACCCTGAGAATAAGAGGTTTCTCATCAGTCCAGACTGTACGGACAGCATCAACAACTCTCTTCAGGAATTCCCCCCTTTGGACTGGAGTCCCTCCAAAATCATCTTCTCTTTGATTGCACAAAGGAGACAAAAACTCATTGATCAAATATCCGTGGGCACCATGAATCTCCAGCACTTCAAAACCCGCTTCCAAGGCTCTCCTGGCTGCATTTTTAAATGCCAAAACAACTCTGTCGATATCTTCTATACCCATCTCACGGGGAGTCTTGTATTGCTTGTCTGAGGGGTCAAAATTAAGAGCTGAAGGGGCGATGACATCTTCCCCGGCAGCACAGCACTTCCGCCCGGCATGGGCTAGCTGGATAGCCGGAACTGCTCCCTCTTTTTTTATGCTCAGAGCAATGTCTTTTAAGCCGGAAATATGTGAATCATCCCAGATGCCTAGGTCTCGGGAAGAGATTCTCCCCTGGGATTCCACAGCAGTTGCTTCCACAATAATCAGTGCCGTCCCGCCTTGAGCCCGGGTCCGGTAATGAAAGCTATGCCAGGATGTGGCTCTCCCGTCTTCTTTGGCGCTGTACATACACATAGGAGCCATGACGATTCTGTTCCTCAAGGTAACATTCTTTATTGAAAAAGGTGTAAACAAATTATTCATTATATAACCTCCATAATTTTTATTAATTTCTTCTAGCAAGAACATAATCAATAGCTCCCTTCTTGGCAAATTCAAGAAGACAAGTCCAGGGCCTCCAAAAATAAAAAAATGTGCCTTCCCGAAATAAGGGTTACAATATAAGCAGGAAGATTTTCATTTAAAAAAATCTTAACTTATAAATATTATTAGTTTATTATATCAAGGACTTTTGCTGGATTATAGAAGTTGTCCTACCCGCTGTGTATCTTGGATTCAGTAAGAATAAAGCCTCATCAGAAGCTGGATGATAAAAATAGGAGATTCAATGAGCAAATTGCTAGCTAGCATAGAAACAATACTGAAAAGAATTCTCATTTTTGTTCTTCCACTGCTGGTTCTTTTGAATTGGGGATACCAAGAGATTTTTGATAGCCAATATGAACTCATGCTTGTAAAGAATGAAACAAGACAGCGGGAAATCATTGCCATCATTGATTATCATCTCAACAAAACATTTGAAAGCCTACACACAGATTTAAATCTTATTAAGAATTCTGATGAGTTTCAGGATTACCTTTCAAATCCCAATGCTGAAAATTATAATAATATGCTGCAGATGTTTGCTCGAGTGGCAAAAAGTAAAAGCTATTTCCGTCAAATACGGTATTTAGATGCTTCCGGCATGGAAGCAGCAAGAGTGAACAGCCACAAACAGATTATTGAATTAGTAGCCAGTGATAAGCTTCAGGACAAAGCTGATAGATACTATACAAAAACACTCCAAAATATGGAAAACGAATCTCTTTATATCTCTGACTTTGATCTGAATATAGAGAATGGACACGTTGTTATTCCCTATGAACCGATAGTCAGGTTTGGAACTCCCGTCTTCATGGATGGAAAATACATTGGTTCAATTATAATCAATTATGACGGGCTCACCCTCGTTAATATATTAGAGAAGTATGATAGTCAGCCTTACAATTTCATGAAACTCGGCCTGCTGGATAAGAATCATTTGATTTCTCTGAATATTCTGCAGAAAGAGGGAACCGGTTTTATTGATTCTCTTTTATTCTCGATCAATGAAAATGACGATCTATATCGGATCATTAGGGAGAAGAGGAACAACAATGTAAGAGAGTCATTCATGCTCGAGAATGAATACTATTACTATAGTAAAATTGACCTCAATGATAAGACTGATACTCGGTTTGAAGAGACCAGTGGTCCATGGATACTCATTAGTTCATTTAATATTCCATCGGCCTTGGAAGCTGAAGCGAATATGATACTAAAGCACCCTATGATAAGGTTTATTTTATTATTTCTGGTTTTTCTTTTTTCATTGATCATAATCATCATCATCCATCTCAAAGAAGATGAACACATGCTACTTCTGGCTTCTGGATATATATCGGAATCAACCCATGATGGAGTCATTATTACCGATAGCAAGAAACAGGTGATTTACTGCAATAAGGTATTTGAAAACACCTTTGGGTATGAATTCAACCAAATCAAGGGTAAAGAACCAAAGGTTTTTCTAAATGGAATGAACAACATTGACCTCGGTAAAGACACAAAAGATGGATTTATCTGGGCAGGAAATGTTTGGGATCAAACTGAGGGCGGGACTTTTATTTTAAAATACCTCCAAGTCCAAGTCGTTTTAAAAAAACATCAGAAGCCGGTCTACTACATAGGGATTTATTCTGAAGCAAAAGCAAATACTCTGGAATCTTCACCGGAGCAAAAGGGCGCTTTGATACTAAAATATCTCGATGACCAGCTCATGTCTTTCATCAATCCCCTCTTCAACAAAGAGTTTCAAGGTGATAATAAATATGCCATCATCACAATAAAGATCTACGACTATAGCAACTTGAGAAATAGCCTAACCCAATCCGAAGAAAGTAGATTTGTTAGCATCATTAGCAATGTATTTAAAAACATCTTAAACCAGGGGGGATTAGTCACAGCACCAACTTCGACTCTCTTTGTTCTGGCACTCCCATTTTCAAAACAACAAAAACAGATCAATGAATTAATGAACGAGATTGATACTGCAATTGCCTCTGTCCGTTTTGCCGGCTCAAAAGACATACATATAAACTATTTGTCAGGAATCGCAATTTCCGGGGATCATGGGACCAATGCATCAGAACTCATCAATCACTCCTTTATTGCACTGGAAGCCTTAATAAAGCTGAAGAAATCTAAATATTTGATTTTTGATAACAGTATTTTTGAGTCGGTGGTTCAAGATAGAACCATTCGGGATCAAATTGACAATGGATTCTTTCATGATGAATTCTCAGTGGTCTACCAGGCTCAAAAAGATTCTCATACCTTAAAGACCACTGGTGTTGAAGCCTTAGTTCGCTGGAACAATCCCACCCTCGGAAACATATCTCCCATTCATTTTATTCCCATAATGGAAGAAAGCAATAAAATTCAAAAATTGGGTAGATACATTCTGGACATCATCATAAATGATTTTGAAAATGCTCTGGAAATGATTCCTAAAGATTTCAAAATATCTATAAATCTATCAAATCAGGAATTCAATGATAAAACCCTCATATCTGAACTCATTGCAAGAATTGGAGAGAGCAAACTCAAACCATCACAATTTTGCTTTGAAATAACAGAGACAACCTTGGTTGAAAATATAGAACATACAAATGGCATCATTGATTATTTACATGACAACGATATTTATGTTGCGATTGATGATTTTGGAACAGGGTATTCATCCTTGAGTTATCTAAAAAACCTTAGATCGGACAAATTAAAGATCGATAGAATGTTCATTAAGGATTACCCCTATAGCGATGATGGTACGATCCTAAAAGCCATAGTGAGTATGGCTAAAGAAATTGGAATTAAAATCATTGTAGAAGGTGTTGAAGAGGAAGAACAGCTGAAATTTATCCAGCATCAGAATTGTGAAGAATTCCAGGGATATTATGGTTCGAAGCCTGTCGCATTCGAAGAATTTTTAAAAATCATGCCCAAGATATCAAATTAATCATGCTGGGATTAGACGAAACCCCCTCTCTCTGATATTATCTTTGCCTATGAGTAAATATCCTTTTAAAGACATCGAAGCCACATGGCAAAAGTATTGGGCAGAGAATAAAACATTCAAAGTTACAGAAGATCCTGCCTTTCCCAAGGACAAGAGAGCCTATGTCCTGGATATGTTTCCCTATCCTTCAGGAGCCGGCCTTCATGTTGGCCATCCCGAGGGTTATACCGCCACCGACATTTACTGCCGGTACTTGAGAATGAACGGATTCAACGTCCTTCATCCCATGGGATTCGACTCCTTCGGACTCCCCGCTGAAAACTACGCTATCAAGACTGGAACTCATCCCAAAATTACAACTCAAGCCAATATTGATAACTTCCTGAAACAGATCAAAGCCCTGGGGTTCTCTTATGATTGGGACCGTGAAATATCAACCCATACAAGCGAATACTACCACTGGACCCAGTGGATTTTTCTTAAACTCTATAAGGCGGGACTGGCTTATGAGTCCGATATGCCCATCAATTGGTGTCCTGATTGTAAAACTGGTCTGGCCAATGAAGAGGTCTTGGACGGAAGATGCGATCGCTGCGGGCATCAGGTAGAGAGGAAGAACCTGCGTCAATGGGTCTTCAAAATCACCGAATATGCAGACAAGTTGTTAGAAGATCTGGATACCCTGGACTGGCCTGACTCCGTAAAGGCCATGCAGCGGAACTGGATAGGTCGCTCCGAAGGGGCCAATGTGACCTTCATGACCGAAAAAACGAACGATCCCATCCAGGTATATACCACACGCCCTGACACCCTCTTTGGTGCCACCTATATGGTTCTTTCACCCGAGCATAAGCTGGTTGAAAAAATCACCACTGCCGAACAGAAAGAAGCTGTTGAGGCTTATGTGTATCAGGCAAACCTCAAATCCGATCTGGAGAGAACCGAACTAGCCAAGGAAAAAACCGGTGTGTTCACAGGAGCCTATGCCATAAACCCATTAAATGGTGAGAAGATTCCTGTCTGGGTGGCAGACTATGTTCTCATATCCTATGGATCAGGAGCCATCATGGCTGTCCCTGCCCACGATGAAAGAGACTGGGAATTTGCTAAAAAATTTGATCTGCCCATCATTGAAGTCTTAAAGGGTGGAAATGTAGAAGAAGAGGCTTTTACCGGAGATGGTCCTCATGTAAATTCCGGTTTTCTGGACGGCATGGGCAAAGAAGAAGCCATAAGCAAAGTCATTGCCTGGCTGGAAGAGAAAAAAATAGGTTCAGGAGCTGTGAACTTCAAGCTACGCGACTGGATTTTCAGCCGCCAACGGTACTGGGGAGAACCCATTCCACTTATTCACTGTGAGAAATGCGGGATTGTACCTGTCCCCGAAGACCAGCTTCCTTTAGTACTGCCTCCCACAGATAATTTTGAACCATCCGGTACGGGAGAATCCCCCCTGGCCAATATAAGCGACTGGGTAAACTGCACCTGTCCAGAATGCGGCGGTCCTGGTAAAAGGGAAACCAACACCATGCCCCAGTGGGCTGGAAGCTGCTGGTATTTCCTGCGCTACCTAGACCCCAAAAACAACAAGGCCATGGTGAGCAAAGAAGCAGAAGAGTACTGGATGCCTGTAGATCTTTATGTAGGTGGAGCAGAACATGCGGTTCTACACCTGCTCTACTCAAGATTCTGGCATAAGGTTCTCTTTGATTTGGGAATTGTGCAGACAAAAGAGCCCTTTCAGAGGCTGATTAACCAGGGGATGATCACATCCTTTGCCTATCAGAGGAGCGACAAATCACTGGTAGCAACCGACCTTGTGGAAGAAAAAGACGATAAATTCTTTGAAATATCCACTGGGGAAGAGCTGAGCCGTGTCATTGCCAAAATGTCCAAGAGCCTTAAAAATGTCATCAATCCCGATGATATCATCCGTGACTACGGAGCCGACTCCATGAGGGTCTATGAGATGTTTATGGGTCCTCTCCAAGTTTCAAAACCATGGCAGACCAAAGGTCTTGTGGGCGTCAACCGTTTCCTCAACCGAGTATGGGATATTGCCGAGAGAGAAATCACTGACGAAGAACCCTCGAAAGATATGATTAAGGTCCTCCATAAATCAATTAAAAAGATAACCGAAGATACAAGAGACCTTGAGTTCAATACGGGAATTGCACAAATGATGATTTTCATCAACGAGGCTTATAAGCTGGAAAAATGTTACCGAAAACTCTGGGAACCCTTTGTACTCCTCATTGCTCCCTATGCTCCCCACCTTGCGGAAGAAATGTGGAAGAAACTGGGACATAACAACACTCTGGCCTATGAATCCTGGCCGCAATGGGTTGAAGAGTTGACCAAGGACGATGAAAAAGAGATTGTCGTACAAATCAATGGAAAACTGCGCTGTAAGATGATCCTCCCAGCCGGAACAAGTTTGGACGATATGAAGGCCGCGGCCCATGCGCAGGATAGGGTAAAAGAGTTGATAGAAGGCAAGACCATCATCAAAGAAATTGCCGTTCCAGATAAGCTGGTGAATATTGTCATCCGATAATTCCGGATGTGATCACTTCTCCAGCTCTAGACATACGATCTAAAATCGTTTGTTTAGTTCATAGAAATTTTGATATGCATGCTTCCCCAACAACACTGTTTGACGGGGCATGCATTTTTTTTGCAAAATTCATCCTCTTATAAAAAGTGCTATCAATAAAAAAACTAACTTTTTATTGATGTTGTTCCTATTAAATTTTAAAGTAAGAAATTCAATTGTCTGACATTTAATAAATGATAAGCACACGCTTCTTTCCGGAATGTGATGCACTGGAGAAAAATCATGCACTCTCTGAAAACGAAACTTCTTCTAATTTTTGTACTGCTCTCTTTTCTGGTCAGCCTGCTTGTCGGCGGTATGGATTTCCTCCACTTCAAAAAAAACATCGATCAGAATCTTAGGACTTCCTTAAGCAATACCGCTAATTTTGTAGAGCATACCCTCCCCTACAACTCCTTTGCTTCTTATGTAAAAGCGATAGAAGAGAAGAGCTCAACCAGCATGGATTACAGGAATTTTATGGGCCAGTACGCCATGGATTCCGGAATTGCCTTTCTCTACCTTGTGACACAGGATGGTGATAAGGTCCCCACTATTGAAATTTCAAATTTTATGGAGGAAGAACAGCTTATTTTCTGGGAATCTCCGGCAAAAGAAGCACTCCTCTCACTTGCTGAGAATAAGATCTACTACTCTGAACCCTATACCGATGAATACGGCTCTTTTATATCCATCTATAAACCCCTGGCAACTAGCGACGGGATTCCTGCCGTCATTGGTGTGGACCTGGATGTATCCTATGTAAAATCTCTTCAGAAAGAATCTATCATCGGTTTTATGATTTCCATGCTCATCGGGGTTGGAATATCCATCCTCTTAAGTTTCTTTTTTGCCAGTTCTATCACAAAACCTCTTTCCTCTCTGGATAAGGAACTGCGCCATCTGGCAGAATCCGATGCTGATTTAACCATAAGAATCCATAGCAAATCAAAAAATGAAATTGGTAAAGTCGCTGAATCTTTCAACGCCTTTGCTACAAAACTTCAGGACCTGGTAATACAGATTAAAATAGCCATTGATGATACGGACTCTATTAAAATAGCCATATCTGATTCATCAGACCAAACCTCCTTGGAAATTGATAAAATCAGTGACAATCTGGATGGAATCAGGGAACAATTGGAGATTCTGGACAATAGCTTAAGTGAAAATACAGCGGTCATTGAAGAAGTCACTCAAAACATAGAATCTGTAGATCAGCAAATCATCAGTCAGTCCGCCATGGTCGAACAGTCCACCGCTGCCATCACTCAGATGATGGCCTCCCTAAGCAGTGTCAATATGGTGGCACAAAATAAAAAGACCGCCACAAGGGCTCTTTGGGAAGTTGCCAAAGAAGGAAAAGAAAGAATCGACCAGACAGCCAGCTCTTTTAAATCTGTAGTTGAATACTTTGGTCAAATACAGGATATGACCAAAACGATTAATGCCATTGCTTCCCAGACGAACCTCCTTTCCATGAATGCCGCCATTGAAGCGGCCCATGCGGGAGACTCAGGTAAAGGGTTTGCCGTCGTTGCCGAGGAAATCAGAAAACTGGCCGACTCAGCCGGTACAACATCCAAATCCATTGCCACATTGATAAAAACCATCACCGATTCTGTGATGAACACGGAAAAGCAGGTCACAGCCACCTCCACAGCCTTTGCCCAGATCAATGAAGAGGTCAGCGATACCCTGGATGCCTTCTCAGAAATAGAACAATCGGTAAGCGAACTTAACTCTGGAGGACAGCAAATACTGGAATCCACAAATCAAATCAACTCCGTTACAGTTTCGATCAAGGAAGGATCTAGGGAGATTCAAACAGGGACACAATCTATGCTGGACTCTGCCATACGGATCAAAGAGGCCTCTGGTGCAGTAACAACCAGAATGGCCGCTTCTGTTAAGGCAGCATCAGACATTCAGGTCTCTAAAAAAACTATGATAGATTTAACCAAAAAAATGAATACAATCATTGAAAACCTGAAAGAACAGTTCAGTCAGTTCAAAACCGGCTAATAAAATTGCCCTTTGAACCAAAGAGGAGGGAGAGATGCCCAGAGACATAAAACTGAACCCCAGCTGGCTATCAGTACTGACAGATGAATTTGAAAAACCCTATATGGACCATCTGCACGATTTCCTTCTCAAAGAGAAACGAGATGGTAAAACGCTTTTCCCTCCGGGAAAGCAGATATTTCAGGCCCTGGACCGCACAAGCTTTGATGATGTGAAAGTCGTCATATTGGGTCAGGACCCTTACCACGGACCGGGTCAGGCTCACGGACTCAGCTTCTCAGTGCAGCCCGGTGTTGCACCTCCACCGAGTCTTGTGAATATCTACAAAGAGATGGAGTCTGACCTGGGGCTGAAACCGCCCACTCATGGCTGTCTCACCAGCTGGGCCGATCAGGGTGTGTTGCTGCTTAATTCAGTGTTGACCGTTGAAGCCCACAGAGCCGCATCCCACCAGGGACAGGGTTGGGAACAGTTTACAGACAGAATCATAAGGGAGCTTGAAGAAAAAAAAGAACACCTCGTTTTCATTTTATGGGGTTCTTATGCGCGAAAAAAGGGAAGTTTCATAAGGCGGGACAGACATCTGGTAATAGAGAGTCCTCACCCATCTCCCCTCTCATCTTACAGGGGATTTTTTGGAAGCAAACCCTTTAGCCGGGCCAATAACTATCTCAGGCAATCAGGGCAGACTCCCATAGAATGGAGGCTTCCGGATATTGACCTCACCAGGCAGACCGCCTCACCATGATCATCGACCTGAATTTCAGCGATCTCAGCTGAGGCAGGTTGAAAGAGGCAGCTATAGCCCTCGGGTAAATCCAAAGACACAAGCCCTCCATCGGAATCCAGCGGCTCATGAAGCAAGGAAGGGAAGAACCAGCGTCCCTCCGGAAGCGGGATAACAACTGGATACTCCGTTTTGGGACGGATATACCAAATCCTCATCTCCTGCCTTCCCAGCTGACGCATCAACATCTCATGATCTGTTCTCCAAGGATCATCCAGAGACTCCATCTCATACAGGAACCGGCGGCAGTTAAAACCTTCTAAATTGGCACCAGCCTCTAGAATCCGAATCAAAATGGAAACAGCAGCACCCGCCTTAAAATCCAGGTCTCCCTGATGGGAGATGGAAGGGATATAGGCTCCCCATGGTGAGAGTCCCAGACCAGGCTCCCATTGGGGGGGCGGAGCAGAACTAAAAGATCTTCCTCTTTGGACCATTCCACCGTGATATGGTCGCTCATGCTCCCAGACCAGTCCAGTTCTATCCTCTGAACATCACCAGAGAGAGAACTCATCTCCAGCACCCAAGAACCTTCTGTTAAGGACAAAACCTCCTGAGGGCAAGCAGGAACGTCCAGAGAAATGTCCTTGTTGGAAGAAAGGAGATGACACCCGCCTAGGAGTATGCAGAAAAAGATGTTGAAGGACCTCAAAGACCTCATATGAAAGAAACAGAAAAAACAGAAACCCTACTTCAAAAAAATAGAACTCAAGGCTTATGAGAAATCGATTTAAGCTGCTCTTTATAGGTATTGCGGACAGAAAGAAGATACTGCCTGGCAGCCTGCCCTCTGTAGTCCGGGTACGTCCACTCCAGATCCCGGAATTCTCCATTGCGATACTGCAGCGTCAGTTCTCCATAGATTCCCAGACTCATGGGAATACGATGGGCATTATTTTTAGTCGTCGCCAGAATGAATTTACTCTGACTGAGGATGCCGGGGTCAAGGTTGATAACCCGGCCACTTCCCCGGATAAAGCGATTCTCGACCTCATTGCTTTTGAGCTTGATTTTGGCAAGATTCTCCGGATTAACAAGGGTTGTGAAGGAACAAAATATACGATAAAGGGGAGATCCCATCTCTGCATTATAATAATCGGTATAGCGAAACTCCACAGCCTCGGTGCAGCTGTCCAATTCTCCCCAGAGGGCCTTTAACTTGAGTTTCAATCCTCTTAGCATATCCAAGTCAGAAATAAGGATTCCCATGACCAACTTTTCGGGAACATAAGATTTTACCACGCCCAAGATAATACTCCTGTCATTGATTCGGACATTGCCGCAGACATAATAATTTATATTGTTACTTTAGCCATATTCGTTAATAATAGCCAGTATGAGTCAAACAGAATTTTTCATAGCCGAACTTGATAAAGCCTTGGTGGCAAAAGCCGGGGTTCTGGTCAAAGAGGAAATTCCAGAATTGAAAGCCCAATGCCGCACCTTTCAGTCTGCCTTCACCGGCATATTCAAGGTCTTCCTCGAAAAAGGTCTGATACAAGAAGATCAGTATGATTATGAACAGAAAATTTCAGACCTGAAAGCGCCCCCCGCAGATCCTTTTGCAGAATCGGAGATGTTTATACAGATGAATCTGCGTCTTCAGGAATACAGCGGACAGCTTGATTTTTTGAATAACTTTTTCTTCATGAGCCCTGAAACTCTCAACCTGAGGGGAATCAAGAATATGCTCTCCCTCATTGACTACTTTCACTGGAATGAGCTTTCTGCCAACTCGGCGCATTTGATGACACGGAACCTCTCTCTTTATCTCGAGAAGATAAAGCAAACAGGAGATACTTTAGCTCTCAACATAATGCTCAACTCCATCAATGTCCTCAAGGATCTTCAGAAATCAATTAAAGCCCTCCTTAAAAAGATTGCCCAGTATTCCCGCCAGAATTACAAGCTTCAATGCCGGATGAATGTCTTAAGCAATATGGTTTTGGATCCTGCGAGGATCAGCAAAGACCTTTCTGGAACACTTCAGGCCATCAAATTTGAATTCCCGGTAAAATGGGAAGGAGCACCCTATTTTAAGGATCTGGTGGAAGAGATTCTCCAGGAAGACTACTCACCCCGCTCAGAATCCCTTCAGGAAAGTGTTCTAAGATCATTAGAGGTGAAAGAAAAAATTGTCAAGAAAAAGAAAATAGACAAATCAGCAGATATGAAAAAAGACCTTCTTCAGATCACAAGAGATCTAGCCAAGGTCTACATACCTCTTGAGACAATCATCATCCGACTGGATGACAACTCTCATATTCTGGATGAAAACCTCAAAACCCTGACACAAAAACTATCCCGCTGGTTCCAGCGGGTCATGAGAAATAAAAATGAAATTTTTTATGAGATAAACACCAATGTCGGCGGTAAGGGCAAAAGCAGAGAAAAGCTGAACTTCACATCCTACCTGAACTGGATCAGAATGAAGGCCAATTTCTATAAAAACCTGAATAATACCTCCAGCACAAGCTATTTGAGAGCCGCCGAATCAGAACTGCCACAATTGGAAGATTTCCTGGAGAAGAATCAGCAGGAGCTGAAAAAGATCATCAACAGACTGGCCGCTCTGGAACGGTTTTTCAAAGAAGAGGCAGATACAGACATCAAGAGTAAGATGAAGGGATTCAAGGCCGAATTACAACAGATGAAAATGATTGTCGGCAGGGTCATTGCGGGGCTCAAGGAGTATCAGGTTCAATTAGAAGAAATGGAACAGCTCAGGGCCCTGGGTATTGACCCCGACGCATAGAAACAAGACTCCATAAATCTTCCCCGGGGAGAGCCTCCCCGGGACGATCCGCGAATTTAACTCTGATAGAGTCCCAAAATCCTGAAATCTTCTGCCAAACCGGTAATTTTCTTAACAGCCTGTTCAAACAATGAGCGGTCTTCGGGAATATCCAGATCCACATAAAACATATAGGACCAGGGTTTGCCATGAATCGGCCGGGACTCCAGCTTTTTCATATTAAGATGATATTCAGAAAAAATAGAGAGGCACGAAGAGAGAGAACCGGCCTCATCGGGCGTTGAGAAGACGAGAGAAGCCTTGTTTATAGGGCTCTCACGATCCACCATATCATTTCTGACAACAACCGCGAACCTTGTATAATTATGAGGATTCGTTTCAATCCCGTCTGCCAGAGATTCCAGGCCGTAATACCCTGCGGCATCCACCCCTGCAATAGCTCCAATGGCTGGATTATTTTCCTTTGAAACAAAGGAAGCCGCCCCTGCGGTATCATAGAATGAAACCGCTTCTATTCCTCTTTTCTCCAGATATCCTGCACATTGTGAAAGTGCTTGTGGATGGGAATAAACCTTTTTAATATCCTCCAGCTTTGTCCCTGGACTCGCCAGGAGATTATGCCTTACCCGGACTTTGATCTCCCCGCAAATACTCAAATCGGGATAGCGGTAGAGCAGATCATAGCTTTCCAAAATTGAACCAGCCACGGAGTTTTCAAGGGGAACAATGCCCCAATCTGCATCTCCGGATAAGACAGAACGGAAAATATCGGCAAAATGAGGGACAGGAACGGCCTCTACATCAGAACCTTGAAAATATGTTTTCACAGCCAATTCACTATAGGCGCCATGGATTCCCTGAAAAGCAGCCTTGGGCTTGCTCTCTTTAGCTCCAGAGAGGATTCCGGCGGCTCGAACACCTGCAGCGAGAGCCTGATGCCTTTTATCAGGAATACGTGAAACTTCCTTGCCAACAACAGAACTGAGAGTCTCTAGGTCGCACATGAGTTTTTCAAACTGTTCTGGGTAAAGGGATTGTGGACCGTCAGAGCTGGCCTTTTCCGGGTCCGGGTGAACTTCAATGATAAGCCCATTAGCCCCTGCAGCCACACCGGCTAATGCCATGGGGAGGACCTTATCCCTCAGACCCGTACCATGAGAGGGGTCAACAATGACGGGCAAGTGGCTGAGTTTCTGAACGACGGGGATGGCCGAAAGATCCAGTGTATTCCTGGTCATGGTTTCAAATGTTCGAATACCCCTTTCACAGAGGATGACCTTTTCTGTTCCAGATGACAAAAGGTATTCGGCAGCCATAAGCCATTCCTCTATGGTGGCAGACATGCCCCTTTTGAGTATGACCGGCATTCCCATAGATCCAACTTTCTTAAGAAGCTCAAAATTCTGCATATTCCGAGCGCCAATCTGAAAGATATCAATATATTCTTTCATCATATCTGCATCATTGGGCGAGACGATTTCAGTAGCAACTGGCATACCCGTGAGCTCACCGGCTTCTTTCAGGTAGCGACAACCCTCTTCTCCCAGCCCCTGAAAGGAGTAGGGAGAGGTTCGGGGTTTAAAGGCACCCCCTCTCAGGATGACCGCTCCAGCTTTTTTGACAGCCAGGGCCGATTCTATGATTTGTTCACGAGACTCTACCGCACAGGGCCCCGCTATGACGACGACTCTGTTTCCTCCGATGGTCACAGGTCCAATGTCAAAGATTGTATCCTCTTTTTGAAGTTCCCTGGACGCCAGTTTATAGGGTTTTGAAATGGGTATAACCTGAGAGACTCCGGGAAGGAGCTCAATCTGTCTAAAATCGATAGAAACTGAGCCTACAGCCCCTAAAACAGTTTCTTTTTCTCCGATGATTTCCCTAACCTTAAGGCCTCTGGACTCCAAATATTCCTGAATATGCTTTTTTTCAGCATCTTTGACATTATTTTTTAGAACTATAATCATGGCGACATCTTAGTTTATTTTTCCGCTTTGTTCCATAAGGAGAGTTACATTCTTAATGGATTTAATATCCGGAATTGGAACCACTGTGGAATCAAATTCATCGGGTATGATCCCCTCTTCCAAACTGATGCGTAAATCCTGGATTTTAGCAATATAATCCAGGGTCATTTTGGGTGTACGGCTGTCTTTAACACGATTTGGTCCTGCATTATACATAGCCAGGGCTGCGACCTCATTGCCTCCCATGTCCAGGCAGTACCGCAAATAGGCAATTCCTAAAGGAATATTGATTTCTGGCTTGAAGAAGTCTGCTTCCTTGAGATTGGGGAAGGACTTGGAATTCAGCTGAAACAGACCTCTATCGACGGAATTGTCGTTCACATTGACGGCATTCGGATCAAAACCGCTTTCTGAGAAAACCAGAGCAAAGGCTAATTCCGGTGAAATATTGTACTTTACGGCTTCATCATAGATGGTTTTAGCAATCTTCCTGTTTCCAGTGACAATCGTAAAATACTCTATGTGTCTTTCTCTCGTCAGAGCAGGGTCTTCATTCACCTGATTCATTGTTCCGTACACGGCACTCTTCAAATAAGATTCGTACTGATCAAGGGTCAATTCAGCCTGTTCCGAATCGGCATTCTTATGACTTGAACAACCAGAAAGCAGTAAAACAATCCAGCTGAAATAAATAATTCTGAGTAATTTCATTAGTCTCCCAATAGTCTAGGCCCTGAAAAATTGATGTGAGGACCATATATTTAAATGCTTCATTTTCTGAAGTCTTGAATAGTCTTGAAATAGTTATGTAAAAAAGAGTCTTTGCTCAAGACAGGAATTCTCCAATATAGAAAGAAATACGAACTATTTCATGGAATTGATGGAAAATTGATGATATATAGAAAGAGAACGACCATGAATAGCAAAAGTAGACTCTTGAAAAAAATCCCCGGATTATCGCCTCTCAGTTTTGGAGCCTGGGCTCTGGGTGGTGAGTATTGGGGTCCCCAAAGTCATCACGATTCCGTCCGTGCTATCCATCGAGCTTTGGCTATGAATGTGAACTATTTTGACACTGCTCCTGTTTATGGAAAAGGTCGTTCAGAACAGTTGATAGGACAGCAAATCAAGAAGTTCCGTTCTGAGATCATCCTCGGAACCAAGGCGTTTTACACGACCCCGGAAAAGATGAAAACCAGTCTAGAAACAAGTCTGAGACGCCTCCTCACCGACTATATTGATATTTTTTACATACACTGGCCTTTGAGCGGGGTCGATATGCGTCCCGGAATGGAAATGCTGGAATCCTTGCGTCAGGAAGGGAAAATAAGAGCTATTGGTGTCAGTAATTTTACAGTTGACCAGATGAAACTACTCGAAGGAGCGGGCTCTATCGATGTATATCAGGGCGGATACAACCTGTTCTGGTCTGCCCTTGAGCAAAAGCTGCTCCCCTATCTTTCAAAAAGAAATATAGGCTTTATTCCCTACGGTGTTCTGGCACAGGGTATACTGACAGAAAGTGGAATGGATCATCTGGACCGAAACCACGAAGGCTACAGGCATAAAATGATCCTCTACAGGGAGGATATCATTGAAAGAATCAGGCCATGGCTGCAAAGACTCCTTGAGGAGAGCAGCAGGACAGGTATCCCTCTGGAACAGGCCGTCGCGTTGTTCACATTGAATCATCTGTCAGCCGATACGGTCCTGTTGGGCGTTAGAAACAGATCTCAGGCTGAAAGGAATTTTCAGATGGTAAAGGATGGTTTACCCCCTTCATTTTCATCCCTGCTGCAAAGCATAAAAACTGAAGCAGAGGGGTTATTTCAAGGCATACCGAATCTATTTAATCATAAAAGTTGAAGTAGTTCCTGTAACGTGGGATAATACAGTGAGGTTTGATCTATGATGAAGAAAGTCCTATATGCTGAAGATGAGTTCACAAATAGAAAGATTCTGGAGATTATCTGCGGAAAATTGAACTATCAATGTATTCTAGCAGAAGATGGTCTTCAGGCACTGGAACTCTATCGGAAAGAATCTCCTGACCTGGTGATCCTGGATCAATACATGCCAGGTTACAATGGGGATATTGTAGCTGAAAAAATCCGGCAGAAAGACAGGCATACACCCCTGGTTGCCATCACAAGTGATGACGAAGCAGTGCCTCTGCTGAAAGAAACCGGCTTTGACCGCGTTCTGGTCAAACCCGTAAAAAACAAGGACTATGAATCTCTTCTCAATACATATCTGGAGTAACTAGTGCAGAAAAAAATGATGACTCTGTTTCTTATCCTGTTTACCCTGAGTGGAACCTTTCTCTCAGCCAATGATCAGTCGGAATTCACAATAAATTTTTCACCCTCTTCAATCTCGTTGAATCCGCAGCTGGGGTATACCACGGCTGAAGCACAGATTTTTACAGCCCTTTATGAGGGGCTCGTGTCGTATCAGCCGGTCACACTGCATCCCGAACCGGGAATGGCTGAAACCTGGGAGATTTCCGACGACGGCCTGGTCTACACCTTTCACTTAAGGGACGGTTTGACCTGGAGCAATGGAGATTCTCTAAGAGCCTCAGACATCAGAACTTCCTGGGTGAAGCTTCTGACCCCCGGTAAAAAAGCAGATTATGCCTCCTTACTGGATGTTATAAAAGGTGCCAGGAACTATAGAACCGGCAAGGGTCTCGAAAAAGACTTTGGCGTTGAGGTCCCCGACGATCAGACCCTGATCGTTCATCTGGAAAAGAGGGTTCCTTATTTTCTCCAGATCCTCTGCCATTACAGCTTTGTTCCGATTCATCCTAGCCTGAATGACAGAAGTTCCTGGTGGGACGAAGAGACAATTCCTGTAAACGGCCCTTATCGTTTTTCAAACAAGCCCGGTACGAACAGAATGAAGTTGGAAGTAAACCCGGAATACTGGGATAAGGAAAAAGTCAGCATCAATACCCTGAACATTCAATTCAGCGAAGATTCTTCTGAGTTAATGGAACAATTCAGACTCTACGAAGTGGACTGGGTAGTCTCTGGTTGGGGAAGCGAAAAGATTGATCCTGACCGTCTAGTTCTACATCCTCTGTTCGCCACCAGTTATTTTTATTTCAACAACCAGGAAAAACCATGGAACGATCCAAGAGTCCGTACGGGCTTGTCGCTCCTGTTACCCTGGGAAAAGATAAGAAACAGCGAGTATCTACCGACAAGCCGCCTTGTTCCCGAAATTCCAGACTATCCTCAATTCAAGGGAATTGAAAAGGAAGAAGTGGAAAAAGGGCTGGCCCTCCTGGAAGAAGCAGGATACCCCAAAGGACAGGGACTGCCTCCCATAAAAATTAGAGTGCCCTATGGGGATGCAGAAAATCTTAAAATAATGAAAGAAAGCTGGGAGACTCATCTGGTGACAGAAGTCATCATTGAAGAGATTCCCTTTCCCCGCTACTTCTCATCCCTCAAAGAGGCCGACTACACCCTCGGGCAGATTACATGGATCGGGGACTATGCCGACCCCATGACCTTCCTCCAGATGTGGCAGGAAGGAAGCAGCCTGAACGATGCCTCTTTCAGCAGCGAAGAGTACAACCGTCTTCTGGAAGAGGCTGTAGGAGAAGACCGGTATAAAAAGATGGGAGAAGCGGAAAAACTGCTGCTGATGACAGCCCAGGTGTTACCTCTGAGCCATTCCCCTGCCTTAAACCTGATTGATCTGCGCTTCCTGGAGGGATGGTATCCAAATGTCCTTGATATTCACCCTTTTAAATACATCAGTTTTAAGAATAATTTTGTCATTCCGGGGACAATTTAGAAGAGAGTACGGTATCAAAATCAGCGAAATTCAAAAACCTGCTTTTTGACGATTGCCACGGTTTTGATACCTGGTACTTTCTTAAAACTCTCATAGCGATGAATCGTTGAATTTACCATGTCCATGATTTCCTGCTTGAGCTGCTCTTCCTGCTCAATTGTATAGTCAAATTCGCTCTTGCTGCTAAAAAGATTCCTCATTCCATCGCTGATGACCGGTGTTAGATCCGCAAGGCTGTACTGGGTTTTTTTATCACCCCAGTCATAACCCAAATCTACTTTGATGATATAAAATAAAGGGGGATCGTCCCGGGTTGTTCCCGAGACTTCTGGCAAATTTTTATAATAGGAGTAATTTGCCAGTTCTTTCGAACAGGAAGAGAAGAGGAGGAGACTCATGGATAATATGACCAGCATTCGGATTTTCATGCTTCTATTATCGGCAATTTACTCAGGATTCTCCAGTCTCTGCATCTTCCTATCATCATCGTCTTGCCAAAGACCTGCTTCCTGTTTTATTGTTGCACATGGAAAAGATCTACATAACATATAATCAAATTCACGAGACCATTAAAGGCCTGGTAAAAGACGTTAAAGATTCAGGGTTTGACCCTGATTTGATGGTAGCCATAGGAACCGGAGGATTCATACCGGCCCGCATGGCCAAGACATTCTTGAACAAACCAATTTTGACGGTGGGTATTGCCTATTATGACCTGGATGACAAACAAACAGACAGTCCTGTCATCACCCAATGGCTAGACCAGCCTGAGAAGCAAATCAAGGGGAAAAAGATCCTCCTTGTAGACGAAGTGGATGATACCAGAGCCACAATCGGCTTTTGCCTCGATGAGCTGCAGAAGCATGAACCTGCTGAAATTGCAGTCCTTGTCATACACAACAAAGAGAAAGAGAAAAAACACAAGATTCCCTCTTATATCAAACATTACTTTGTTGGCAAGAACTTCAAAGATCCCTGGATCTGTTATCCCTGGGATGCAGATGACACTGCAGAACAAGATAAGATGTCACTTCAATCCTGATCGCTTTTAGACAATCACTTTGATCTTCATATCGTCCTACCTTTCTACTGCAAACGTCCGCCAGTGAAGGGGGGGGGCGGGAGGTCTGAAACGCATAGTTAGTGAAGTAGGAACCCTCTTTAAATGTTGAGGGTTCAAAAAAAATGCCGGATTCAATAAAATCCGGCAGTCAATTCAAAGGGTGTAGGCTCTTGGATATTAGAATTGGTTATTTGAGAATTTTCTGGTAGGGAACTGTCATTCTGTCTTTTCCATTGACAAGGACCTGAACTTTGTCCACAGAAATGGTAATGACTTCACCCTCTTTCGTTTCTTTTTTATATGTAAATTTAATTTTATCGTGGATCTTCAAAGTATCCCGCATTTTTCTGGCAGCTTCTTCCTGGGCCATTTTTAAAATATCCCGTTCTTCTGCTTTGATAGCATAATCCAGTTCTGTTCTCAGAATTTTTTTATCATCCATGGACAATCCGCTATATAATTTAACAAATTTTTCTGTCTTCTTGGCTCTGGCCATACTTGCTGCTCCTTCTAAGATCAATAAATTATTAAACATTCACGATGAATATTATTCTATTATTTACCTTTTATTATTATAACACAATAAGACTACAAATAAAAAGTTAAAAATAGTTGTCAAAAAAAACAAAGAATATAAGTAATTCCAACTTAGGAAATCTAACAAAAGTAGAAATAAAATTAAAAGAGTATTTTCAATATTTTGAGAGAAAGATATCACTCCCACAACCTCATCACCCACTGAATATGGGTGATGACATACGGGAAAGATATCAGGACTTGATGGCTTTATTATTGAAGAAATCAGAGTATTGTTTATCAGTTTTGTTGATATGATTGACCACCCAATTCTGAAGAAAGTCCAAAACCTCAATACTCAAAACACCTTCATTACGCTCGATTCCTTTGTATAATTCCTTTGCTTTTTCAACCAATTGCTGATGCTGCTGAATATGTTCTGCCTTATGAGGATAATCGTAAAGATGAAAGTTTTTCTCCTCCGTACCAAAATGGAACTCGGTGTAGTCAATGAGTTTCAAAAGGGTTTCACCCAGTATATCATTGCCCGACCCCTCTTCCATTCTATTAAAAAGATCCGATATAAGACGAAGAAGAACTTTATGCTGATCATCAAATTCACGGACATGGACGCTCAAGTTGTCATTCCAACTCACAAAGTCAGAATATCCAAGGGTCATTAATATCTGAACAATCTCATTGGAAACTTCAGTCAGTTCCTGGAATTTTTTCTCGGCTTCAATCATATTATTCTGGTTTCTGAGGGCTACAATTTCTGCTAAAACTTCATGAAGATAGGTATGTCTTGATCTAAGTTTTTCGAATTTCTTGTTATCTTTTATATGCTCTTTTCCCCTGGAATTAATCCAGATCCCCAATCGGCTATGCTTTTCATCCATGACGGACTCAACATTTTTATCAAAACTGCCATCCAGAATAGCACGGGACAGCCCCATCCAGTTCACATGGGCGACCATTAGATTTGAAAAGAAGAGCTTATTCTCCAGTTGGTTCTGTTTTCCATGATATTCGGAACTGGCCTGCATAATATCCAAAAAGGACTCTGATGTCTTGAGGTAAGAATCCGATACCTTTGTGAGGTTGAAATTCGAGATTTTCGATTCAGAGGAAAGCTTCTGCATATCTTCTGTCAGATTGGAAGCAATCTGTTTAGAATCCTGTAAAACCTTGTTGATATCGGTTGTTCCATACTCAATCTCACTAATACTGGCTGTGGATTCTGCTGCAATCTCCTGAAGCCGTTCTGTATTGAGAGACAACTTATGAGCACTGCTCAAAAGAGATTCTGTATCCCGGTGAATCACCGTAAAAGCCTCGGCAACTGTTTCGGCTCCTTTTTCAATTTGCTCAAAGGATTTTCCGCTCTCCCGGCTTATCATTCCTGCCCTATTGATGTGTTCCACCAGTTTATTCAAAGTCCCGGAAATGATATGGGAGTTCTGGCCAGTCGATTCCGCCAGACTTCTGATTTCTTCAGCGACTACAGCAAACCCTTTCCCGGCTTCACCCGCATGAGCCGCCTCTATGGCGGCATTCATTGATAGCAGATTCGTTTGTGAGGCAATGTCATTGATAACGGTGATCAGAGAAAGAACATCATCAACCTGCTTCTGAACATTTCGTATTACGTCTTCATTTTCCTGAATTTTTTCACTGCTCTCTGAGGTGACCCGGATGAGTGTTTTCACACTATCCAAGCGTCCAGCGGCTATTCCGGAAACCCCTTTTATTGACTGGTTCATAGAGCTTATGGCATCGGCAGTTTCTTTGATTGACTGATTCTGACGGTCATTCTGCTTTCTGAAACTCCCCAGGGCAGCCTGGATCTCTTCCACGGCAGCAGAGCCTTCTGTCACACTGTCAAAGAGATCATAAGCACTTTTTCTATTGGCCTCGGTATGGATGCTGATTTGGGAGGCGCTGTTGACGGCTTTTTCAATATTGCGGGATAAGCGCATCCCCGCTCTTTCACTGTTTCCAATACTCTGTTCTTGCAGTGAGATCATACGGGAGACTTTATCAAAATTCGAAAGAAGTGACTCTTTGAGCTCCACAAAGGGAACTGATATTTTGAAGGATTCTTCTTTAATCCCCTTCCTGAGGGCTTCAATGAATTCAATAATCCGATGGATATCACGATCTCTACGGATGCATGTCAAAAAATTCATTACAAGAGATAAAGCCAGTAGGACGCTAACAATAATCAGGGGCATTATTTTCTCCTAAGTTTTTTAAATTATCGAGTAATATGTTATCATGTTTTAGTATAGACCCATATTATTAATATTTTTATAACAATTCTCCGACTTTTCATACATTTTTTTATTTTAAAAAACACACTATGGTGGGAAATAAAAAAACCCGGAAGACAGGTCTCCCGGGTTAAATGACTGCTGATTCTAAAATCAACTGTTACTTTACTTGCTCAGTTCATCCTCAATCATTTCTTCTGCTGTCTCTTCTGGAAGATCATCCAGACTCTTAGGCAGAACCAGATTCAGAAGGATACCAACAACAGCCGCAAGGGCAACACCGCTCAGTTCAAAATTCAAACCGCTGCCGATAGGAAACTTAATCATTCCCCCTCCAATTCCAATGACTAGAATAACTGATGAGATTGTGAGGTGTCTTTTTTCACCATAATTTACACCGCTTTCAACAACAGTCCTGATACCCGCACTGGCAATGATTCCGAAAAGCATCATGCTCACACCACCCATAACCGGCACAGGAATGGTCTGTATGAGAGCCCCGAATTTTTGAATGAATGACAGGATGATTGCTGTAACAGCGGCTCCCCCGATAACCCAGATACTGTAAACTCTTGTGATGGCCATGACGCCGATGTTTTCACCGTATGTTGTGTTGGGTGGACCACCAAAAAGAGCGGCAATAGAAGTGGCTACACCATCTCCGGCAAGGGTTCTATGTAGACCGGGATCTTTGTAAAAATCTCTTCCCACAACCTTACTGAGAACCAATGTATCTCCCAGATGTTCGGCAATTGTAGCCAGTGAAACAATGAGGAATGTCAGGATAGGAACCCAGTGAAACTTGGGAATTACCGGTTTGGCAACTCCAAACCAGGCGGCATCACCCACAATGGCAAAATCAATGAGTTTAAACGCAGGAAAGACTAATCCCATGACCAGGGTAAAGACATACCCGCCCACAATTCCTATGAGGATGGGAATGACATTGAAAAAACCCTTAAGGACAATGGAAGAGATCACCGCAATAGACAGGGTTACAACGGCGATGCTGAAGTACGCCAGGCTGTAGTTACCGGATCCCCCGGTCATGGCCATATCCATGGCAGTGGGAGCCAGTTTCAGTCCGATCACAATAATAATAGAACCAATGACCACAGGAGGCAGAAGGCGGTCCACCCATCCAATGCCGAAACGGCTGATAATCAGTGAAATCAGGCAGTAAAACAGACCGACACAGAAGGCTCCACCCAAAGCGTAAGCCAACCCGAAGTCGGGAGAGTTGCTGATGGCGATAAGGGGCGCGATAAACGCAAAAGAAGAACCCAAATAGGCTGGAACCTTCCCTTTTGTGATAAGAATATACACAAGAGTCCCTACACCGGAGGTAAATAAGGCAACAGCCGGGCTCAACCCTGTGAGCATGGGAACCAGTACGGTTGCACCGAACATTGCAAAAACATGTTGAATACTCAGCGGTATCCATTCTTTGAGTACAGGTTTATCATGTACATCTATTCTGACTTCTGACATAAAGCCTCCATTGAAATATGAGATTGATATCTTTCAATTAAGAATTGAAAAAGGGCAAAAAAAAGCCCTGAAATAATATCAGGGCTGATTTTACAAATTATAAATGGATAAAGACAACTGAGGGGCGCTGTCGTCCTTAAATCGTTCTTCATCAAATTATTTTTATCATTAACTGATCGTAATGGTCAATAGAGATGTCAGACCTTTAGTTTTCAGGGATTTTATGATCCTACTTGTCCTGCCCGTGGTGAACTTGTACAATAGACTTCTCACGCCGTTTCACAACGAGCGGATCATCCTGGAGGAAGTATAATGAAGTTAGTCTGCCTTGACCTGGAAGGTGTACTCGTACCCGAAATATGGATAAATGTAGCCTTAAAAACAGGCATCGAAGAGTTAAAACTGACAACCAGGGATATTCCTGACTACGATGTCCTTATGAATAAACGGCTGGGAATTCTAAAAGAACACAAGCTGAACCTCAAAGATATTCAGGAAGTAATAAATACAATGGACCCCCTGCCTGGAGCCTACGAGTTCAGTATGGCCGTGAGGTCAAAGACTCAATTGATCATCCTATCCGATACTTTTGAACAATTTGCAGCACCGCTGATGAAAAAACTGGAATGGCCGACTCTCTTCTGCAACACCCTCGTTATAGACGAGAAAGACAGAATCACCGGATACACACTCAGGCAAAAAGATGGCAAGAGAAAAGCCGTAGAAGCCTTCCACTCTGCGGGATTTCAAATCTTGGCCGCAGGAGATTCCTATAATGACCTGACCATGATCCAAACCGCAGAACAGGGACTGTTTTTTCGTTCTCCCCTATCCATTCAAGAAGAAAATCCGGATATAAAAGCGGTTGATGAGTATAAAGATCTACTGTCTGCCATCAATAAATTCCTAGAAAATTAGGGACTAGGATTCCTGTTCTAGCAACTTAGAAACAGCTTTTTGAACCCGGAGAAAGGCTTCTTTCACCCGGGGAATGGCCTCTTGAGATGTAAGCATATCATGATCTCTGGAAGAATGTTCCAGAATTTCAGCCTCATTTCCCAACTCCAGCATGGACAAGTTTCTGGAACTTCCCTTGATGGAGTGGGCAATGGAACGGATATCATCAGGACGCTCTAGAATATCTTGAGCAGACAACTCTTCCATCTGCCCCGCCACCTGCTTCATATACGGTTCCAAGAGGGAGATCAAAAGGTCCTTGTCTTCCAGAAAAGTATCCATAGCCTGACTAAAATCAAAAACAGGAACTTTCTCAGAACTGGGAGACTCTATTTCATCGACTTCCGAAAGAACTTCCAGATCTTCTAATTGATTCATCCCCATGGGTTTGAACCAATTGCTCAGAACAGGCAAGAGATCTTTATTCTTAAAAGGCTTAGAGAGGAAGTCATTCATTCCGGACTTAAAACACTTCTCCTGCTCTTCCCGAAGGGCATTGGCAGTAACCGCAATGATCGGAATCTTCAATCCCCGTTCTCGAATCTGTCGAGTCGCTTCATAGCCGTTCATAACCGGCATCTGGCAGTCCATAAAGATGAGATCGGGATTATCTGAAACGGCTCGTTCCAGGGCTTCTTTTCCATTCTCCGCAAGGATGACCCGATACCCCTGTTTTACCAATATCGATTCAAACAGTTTTCGATTGACAGGGTGATCTTCGGCTATGAGGATAAGGCCCTCTTTCAATGTTGAAAGAGGAGCCTGCTTTGAACTCTTGGAAGAGACAGGAGAGGGATCAGGAAGAGTATCGACAGTGCTGAGTTCTTCCAGTTCTTCGAGATCTGCGGGTTCCGCCTGTTCCGGATAGAGGGCTAGAATACATTTTTCCCATAGTTCTTTTTTCCTGACTGGTTTCGTGATATAAGCCGAAAACCAACCCAATAGCTTCATTTTGGCTTCTTCGGAACCCCGCCCACCCTTCAAAGACATAAGGATCAGAGCCGTAGAGGCCAAAGAAGGGTTCGCCCTGACCTCGCTGGCCAACTGCCATCCATCCATTTCTGGCATCAACTGATCGGTGATACAGAGGTCAAAAGGCTGTGCTCCGGACTGGCTCCTTTCGGTCATTATAACAATACCGTCTTTGCCGCAGCCGGCTTCTACAACAGTACAACCCCAACTGGTCAAATAGCGGGCCAGGGAGTCTCGGATGCACTGATTATCATCTACAAGGAGAATCGTTTTTCCTTTGAGCTTCTCCCCGTATTCAAATGCCTCGGGAACAGTCCTGTAGGGTACAGCTCTGGGAAATGTGAGGGTGAAAAAGAATCGGGATCCTTCTCCTTCCCTACTTTCGACACTCAGTTCCCCGCCCATCTGCTTTACCAGGTTTTTACTGATGGTGAGACCAAGACCAGTGCCTCCAAAACGTCTGGTAGTGGATGAATCAGCCTGAGTAAAAGCCTCAAATAAACGGGATTTTTTGTCTTCCGGAATGCCGATGCCGCTGTCTTCTACAGTCAAAGTCACAGTGACAGATCGAGCATCTTGATTTACACCGGTGAGATAAACCATGACCTGCCCTTCTTGAGTGAATTTCACGGCATTGTTAGTCAGGTTCACGGCAACTTGTCTCAGCCTGGTGGGATCCCCTTCAACCTGAAAGTCAGTTCCCGCCTCAGCAAACAGACCCACCTCCACACCTTTTTTATGAGCCTCAAGAGAGATAAGATCTACAGAATCCTCCATCAGTTCCTGAAGGTTACAGGATGTATATTCCAGTTCCAACTGACCGGCTTCGATCTTTGAGAAATCGAGGATATCATTGATCAAGGAAAGAAGGATGTCCGCACTAAAGCGGATCTGAGAACCGTATTCATCCTGCTCCTGGTCCAGTGCAGTCAGATTCAACAATTCCGACATCCCGATGATTGTATGAATGGGTGTTCTGATTTCATGACTCATATTCGCCAGGAATTCAGATTTTGTCTTTGTCGCCTGTTCCGCAGCATCTCTTGCTTTTTTAAGGTTGAGTTCATAAAGGCGCTGATCTGTGATGTCCTCTTCTTGAAGAAAGATACGAGAATCCTCACTACTTTTGGTCAACTTTATAGAGTACCACCTCTTTTCGTTTGAATTTTTGGGAATCACAGCAACCAGCTCGCCGTGATCTTCTTTGCCATTCAAAAATTCCTGTAGGAAGGAATCCCATTCCTTACGCGCATTTGGATCTCTCAGGGTCAATGTATTGCCATTTTTTTTGAAGAGTACTTTTAGGCGGGCATTCCCATAGAGGATAGAACCATCGCTTCCCAATACGGCAATAGAACGGGGAGACTGATGAAAAAGCTCACGCCAATTGATTTGTTTATGTTCTGGAGCCATCTATTATTCTTCCTGTAATCTGAGCATTGCTTCCAGAACTTTCAAGATGATAGTTTCGGGCTTGAGAGGTTTGATCATATAGCTGTTGACTCCCAGTTCTTTAGCCTTCATCACACTTTCTTTCTTACTCATAGCAGAAAGGATGACTGTAGGAATCTCAATGGACTGTGTTTTCAGATATTCCATGACCTCGAACCCGTCCATTTCAGGCATCATAAGATCTAAAAGGAGAAGATCAAAGCTGTTTCCCCCCAAAGCCTGAGTAAACTCTTTGCCATTTTTATAATAACTCAGAGACCAATTTGTTTTTTCAGTGGCTTTACTGATGATTTTATGCACAATAAAATCATCATCCACCACAGCAATTTTAATATTGCGGTTCTTCAATCCGGCAATGGCATTGCTTGATTCATCCTGAAAATTGAGCTGAAAGGCCTCATCGCTTCTCAGATTATTCTTGGACGAGAGCAGAACATCCTGTATGCCATCCTGCTCAGATGTCATGGATTCCATACCACGGATTCCAAGCAGGCCGCTGACGGCTTTTTCAAGGGATGGAGAAATTTCTATATCCTTATAATGCAGATGGTAATGGATATAATTCTTAATATCATCATCTAATGTAAGAATTCTGACCTGATTAAAAGAATCCACAAATTTTTCAACTTCTTCTAAAAGCCTATCCAGTTTTGGTTTATCTTCGGGCCTCATTTGAATGTCTGTCATGAGGATCAAAATACGGGGGTAGCGAACCTTATACAGTTTAAGAAGCTCGGCAATTTTATACTGGAGGAGACTGATCTTTTCATTGTTGAACCCTCGGGCAATCTCAATAAATAAAATCTGGTCGTTTAGATGAGCATCCAGCAGGCAGGGCGTTTCATCCACCCGAATATCCACACCGAGGATTTCAGAAAGTGCCGAAAGCAGAGCATCAATCTTAATGGGCTTATTTAAGAATTTACGAACCCCAAAAGGGGCAACTTCGAGGATTTTCTGTCTATCAACATTTGCCGAAGCAAGGATAACGGGTACATCCTTAGCATTAGGATCGCGTTGTTTGTCCTTTAATACATCCAGACTGCTTTTCCTGGACAGCATATAATCCATGATTATAACGTCGGGAATAAAACTCCGGATTTTTGAAACACCATCTAAACCATTGATAGCGACACTCACATCAAAGCCGTAGTTGGTCAGTTGAGTCTGCATGAATTCCCGGTACATGGGGGCATCATCAATTATTAAAACTTTTTTCATCTATATGAGCCTTTAAGAGAGCTATCTCATTATACACTTTAATTTACGGTACTTAACAGGTTTTTATTGAGAGAACTTCATTTCTAGTATCATATGACCGAAACATGTTCTGAAGAATAGATTGAATCTTTCGGTTTTTCAAATCATAATCCATTTTATGGAAGAGTTTAACTGCCGGGGAAAGCTGAGTTCTTTGACTCTGGAATCTGTTAGCCCAGACCCGGAACTGCCGAAACAGGATGAAGAACAGCGCCTCTTTGTTGCCAAACTCTTTTATGATCACAGCGGTCTCCTTATCCGAAAGCAGGAACCACGCAAGACAACCTTCTACCATTACAATGATGACAAACAACTTGAAAAAGAGGTGGAAGTCCGGGATGCCGAACATATAAGCAGAGAGAAGATTTATCAGTACTCCGCAGGCCGGCTTCTGAGCGAAGTATCAGAAGAAGAGAGGGTCAGCTACCACTACAACAGCAGAGACAAACTCAATTTCACAACGAGCTGGGTCGGAGATATTCAAGAATCAGTTTGTTCATACGTCTTTGATGACCGAGGCTTGGTCACCCTCAAAGAGATTCGCGATTCAGAAGGTCTGCTGTTGAGAAGCTGCCAAATGAAAAGGAACCCCCAGGGCTTAATCACAGAAGAAATCATTATCAATCAGAACAATATTATCCTGGAACACAACAGGTACGAATATACGGTATTTCACGGAGAAAACTGGCTCAAGAGAGAGTGTTACCGCATAGAGGAAGGCCGTGAGCCTGTACTGAGGGGCATACTCTATAGGAATATATCTTTAGCTCCCGAATCCGCTCCAGAGAGCTCACTGCAACAGGCCATGGAAACACCCTCGGTCAATGAGGAGATGACAGAAGAACTTCCAGAAGAATTGGAAAAGGACCTGCCAGAAAATGAAGAAGCTCCTCAAATACCCTTGAACATTGAAAAAAAATTGAGATTCAAAAACGGTCTTTACCAGGGATCGGTCAACGGAGACAACAAACCAGAAGGCCAGGGAGAGTTTTGGGGAAAAGACGGAAGTCGCTACAGCGGCGGATTCCATAAGGGCGAGATGGAAGGCAAGGGGAATCTACTGCATAAAAACGGCAGCAGTTATACAGGTGATTTTCACAAGGGCCTACCCCATGGTGAAGGGGAGTGCCTCTGGCCCGATGGGAACCGTTATAGAGGGGAGTTTTTCTGGGGTGAAATGCATGGCATAGGATCCTTCACATGGACCGACGGAACCCGGTTTACAGGACTCTTTGAACACAATAAAAGCACAGACCAGGGCCTCCTTGAAAACGCGGAGTTGCCCGGAGAAGAAACAGAATGAAATTCAAATGCCTTATCCTCGATCACGACGACACCTCCGTAGAGAGTACAGCTCTGATTCACTACCCGGCACATCAGGAAGTGATGAAACGACTCAGGCCAAACCATCCGACAATCCAGCTGGAAGAATGGTATCTGAAGAATTTCACACCGGGTATCATGGAATATATGACTGGGGAACTTAGGTTCTCCGAAGATGAGATCTTGGAAGAATACCGAATATGGAGAGAATTTACAGAAGAGAGAATACCGGACTTCTTCCCAGGGTACCTGGAAATCTTAGAAGAGTTTAAGGAGAAAGGAGGAATCATCACCGTGGTCTCTCACTCCGAAGAAGATCTCATCAGAAGAGATTACAGGCATGCAGGAGCGGAAAATCTTCCCGAAATAGTCTTCGGATGGAATTTTGATCCTACCAAACGGAAACCCCATCCTTATCCCGTCATGGAGATTCTCAGACAGTACAACCTTGAACCTTCAGAAGCCTTGATTCTAGATGATCTAAAACCGGCAGTGCAGATGAGCCGATCCTCAAACGTTCCCATTGCGGCCGCCGGCTGGGGACATAATATTCCTCAGATCAGAAGTTATATGAAACAGAACTGCCAGTATTATCTAAATACCATTCAGGAATTCAGATCTTTAGTGTTTTCTTAAGGAAGGCATCAATTTCTGCTTTTGTCTTAGCATCCTTGCTTACAAAACGTCCCAGTTCAAGACCGTCCTGAAATACAATAAAACTGGGAATGCCATAGATATCCTTTTCCTGGCAAAGATCAATAAAGGCATCTCTGTCGAGTGAGATAAAATCACAGACCTCTTTATACTCCTCTTCCAGATCGGGCATTATGGGTTTCAGCGCCTGACAATCGGGACACCATTGGGCGGTAAAAAGGGCACATACAGCCTTGGAAGATTTAATGAGACCGAGGTACTCATCCATATCTTTAACATCTATCATTTTGAATCTCCTGAATACTAAAACTCTAAAAGAATTAAGCTGTACAAATATTTTGAATTGCTTACAATGGAAAGATACATTATTTTGGAATGAATAATCCAGTATTATTACTGAATTACCTCAAGTCATTCACAAGGAGCAGGTATGTTTGAAAATGCAAAATTTAATTCAACCCAGGGGAGTAGAAACAAACATCAACTGCGTTTTATGGGGTTAACAACCTGTAGCTTTTGTAAAAAAGCCAAGCAATTTTTAGATGATAATGATTTCAGTTATGACTACTTATACCTGGATAAAATTGACCCTGAAGATAAAAAAAATCTAAAAATTGAGTTTGCAGCACACTTTGATAAGAGGCTGAGTTATCCAACACTGATCATTGATGATAAAGAGATCCTAACAGGGTTCATCAGGATAGCCTGGGAAAAAGAACTCCTAGAGGAGGAGTGATTTATGGGTAGGAAAACAAGGGAAGATGTTCAATTATTTCTGGAAGCAGTCAGTAAAAAACAGGGACTGATTCTCAATAATGACAAAGACCATGTCGACTCAATTGCCGATGGTTTGATGGAAATGTATAACTCCCTTGGGTACTTCAACTGCCCCTGCAGGGAAGCCTGGGGAGATAGGAAAAAAGACAGGGACATCATCTGTCCCTGCAGCTATTGTGAAATGGACGTTCAGGAATATGGGCAATGCTACTGTGGGCTTTTTGTATCGGAAGACAGCCAGGATAAAGAGCTAGGCTCCATACCCGACCGCCGAGACGACGAACTCTATCCCTGATCAATCAGGGAGAATATCTCCCATCTCCTGCAGCTGCTGCAGGGCTACTTCCTTCTGCTTGATCTTCGTCTTTTTAATGGCTTTTCTCAGGATGTTATTCCACTGTTTTTCGGGTTGATCCTCTTTCAGATCTTCCAAGAGCATGAATATTTCTTCACTTGATTCAATGTTATAAATCTTTTCTGCATCATAGAAGAACATTTCAACCAAATCGTTGATAAAATCACCAACAGTCCGGTCTTTTTTATCCCTTTTCCGTTCAAGAACACTCTGTTTTTTTCTGGACTTTTTCAAATCCCGGTCTTTTCTGGCTAAGTCTGTGCTTTTCATAATCTACCTCACTTCAAAACCGCCTAAGAATATACCGCTTATCGAGATAAAAAATCAACCGTATTTTCAGCGATTCAACAGATCTAATCCATTATGAATACCCCACAGCCACTGCTCACGGTCTCCCAAAGCCGTAGCCATCAATAGGGCCTCATTATATTCAATTGTCTCTCTCCAGGGCTCAAAGATATTTTCAGCACTGTGAATTCTGATTATAAAATTATCAAGGTAATGATTCGTTACAGATTCAAGCCAATGACCATAAGACCCCTTGTAGTACTCTTCTAAAAGGGTCAAAACCTTATCATTTGGTTTTTCCAATGAGAAGGTAAAATCCAGACCTTCTTTTTTATAGTGATAGACCCCATCTCCTAGGAGGGTAACAGAATCATAGACGCCGTCTCTAAGCTCCTTTTCACGGGTTGAGGAAAGGACCACGGCTGTGAGATGACTTGTTTCATCCCAGGCGGGAGAAGCAACGTCTATGGATTTGGAACGAAGAAAGGCAGATAATTTGACCGATCTATAAACCGACCTGTATTCAGACCTTCCAAAGGCACCATCATCGAAGTCGTCATAAATCGTAATCAATGCTTCTTCTGAAAAAAGAGATCCTCCCATTAACAGGGTTAAAAGAAAAAAGAAAAAGGGGAATTTAGCTTGAAAACTCAATTGTCTGTATGTCAATTCCAGCTCCTTCAAATAGATCCTTCATCAGGAGGGAGGCGCTCTCCTCGGCCATTTCAAGGATTCCCTCCCCAATGGCCAGGTCCCTGAACCGAGGGCCCAGGACTCTGATGAAACGACTCCACTGATCGGGGGTCATGGGAACCTCGGGAAATCCGCTGTCCTCATCTGACCTGTCTTCAATGATTATATCAGTAATCTCCGGTGAAGGAAGGACTAAAGCTACTCTTTGCACGTCCTCTTCCTCCTCAGATAAAGGGAAGATTTGCATTGAATTTGTTGAAAAAGGGAGTCCTGCCCGGACAGAAGCAGAAATGACAATGAAAAACTCAGGATCACTGGCAAGGTTAATACCACACTCCCGGCACAAACTGTAAAGAGAAGAATACTTCCATGCCTCTGGGAGAACAGAATCGGGATAAAATGAGGGAGAGCTCTTCAACAAATAGTCCTCTGGGAGATTGTCGTAATACCACTGCAGCACATGCCAGTCCGCCCGTTCCCCTTCTTCCATAAAATCATAGGGAAAGAGAACCTTCATTTTAAACTCCGCAGCCTGAAGGAGAGAGTTTTCCCCAGTCTCAATCAGGGAAGAATAGACCGCCTGTTGAGTCTGAACCTGCCAGGGGAGGACAATTGACCGCCGTTCATAGAGAAAGATGAGGCTGCACAGCACGGAAACAAGGAGAAGAAAGAGGCAAACCCGTAGAGTTTTCACAAGGCACCCTCCTCTTGTTCACCCAGAATTCCCCCGGGCCCTTCTTTTCTAAACCGAATGCTTATGTCTTTTATTCCGGCAGACTTGAATATTCCCTTCAGCACCGTCTCCGCTCTTTCTTCCGCTCTTCCAGGGAGCCCCTGCTCCAAAGCCTGGCGGCGGATGTTTTCACCCTCTTCACTAATAGCAGGCAGATAATCGCCTGTGTCGATAGAGGAGAATCTTTCTTTGATCAGAACCTGATGAATCCTTTCATCATCCGCATCCACGAGAAAGATCCGGCCGGCGGGAAGAGTCAGCCGAACTCCCGATCCCTTCACTTGAAGGTCGAATCCTTCCGCAAGGTCCACTCCGGCATAAACATTAAAGTCTGCCGTAAAGAGCAAAGATTTGTCTTGTATGAAATTTTTCTTTTCATGGAAATAAAATACAGATCGATATCGTTGGGTAACCGTCGTCAATTCGCCCAGCATTTCCAGTTTTTTAGTCAAGGCGGATAATCTTACCTTATCCTGATGACCGCTGTAGAACCAAACCCCTGCGGGAACCAGCAGGACTGCCGCCAACAGAACGGCAATGAGGAGAGTTAATCGCATTGAAAAGGACTTCTTTTTTACACGCGGCATGATCCATTATGAACCGGATCAGAAATAGAAATCAACTATTTATTTTAAGAGGACGATTCCATAAGAGGAGCAAGGAACTGACAGGCCAATTGGAACTGAACCTTGTAATCTCCTCCAAAAGGGAGAACGGTCTCTCCTTCACTCAGCCGCTTTTTAAACTCGACTCCCAACTGTTTCAGTTTCTCGGCCATAGGCGGACAGCAATCCGGATGTTCCTTCAACCAGAGAAAGCATCCTCCTGAACCCATAATCAGGCAGGCTTCCATCTGTTGAAAGAAACTGTTGAATCCAAGGCCTTCCAGGTTTTCAGAGATTGCAAAAGAAAACCCTCTTTTCAGAGCATCATCAAAACCCGGAATCGTTTTGACTCGTGAATCTCTTGAAGCACAGCTGATAAGAAGGGACAGAGCGATGAACGTCGGGAAAAAATGGTAGTCCATTCTATCGTCCTCATCAATATCCAAGGCAGAGGAGCAAACACTCCAGGAACCATCGGCAAGACCCGCCTCAGAGCCTCTCTGTCCTTCGACAAGGGACCGACAGAAGCTCAAGAGGCTATCTGCCGAATATTTTTCATTGGGAACACGTCCGGCCAGGATATGTTCCAGAAAGATTTTCATCTGACCTACTTTAGAGGTCATTTTTTCGTAATCATTATCCTTGTTGGGAAAGAACTTTTTAATAGTCAGTATCATGAATCCATTTTAAATCTTAGTGCTAGAAATTTAAAGGGATCATCCCCATTTAAAGACCCTTTCATTGTTGATCCATCTGGATGTAGAATAGGGGTATGAACAACAACATATCCGGTATTATTAAAGACAATACCCATTATTTACAAAAGAGAGTGTACTACAGCGATACGGATGCCGGCGGGGTTGTCTACCACAGCCGTTATATTGATATGGCAGAACACGGTAGAAGTGAATTGATAAGATTGCTGGGTGGGGAACAAAAAAAATTACTCACTGAATCGGGAATTGCCTTTGTGGTCAGATCACTCAGTGTGAGCTACAATAGCCCGGCCTATCTGGATGACCTTTTGACAGTTCGCACAAAACTACTAAAGAGTCAGAGGGTGACCCTTGTTTTTGAGCAAAAGATATACAAAGAAGACTCACTACTTGCAGAACTGGAAGTGAAGGTGGGGTGTATTTCCATAGAAAATGGACGTCCAACACCCATGCCTGAAGATTGGAAACAAATCATCGATGAGAAGATGCTGCCCTAGAGTCCGATTCTTCTCAAATCGGACCCCAAAGGACTACCAGGAACCTATATTATCTTTGATTGCCTGACGGACCATATCCCGATACTCCACCTTTGTGGCTTCATCCAAATCGGGACGATCCTCTTTAAGATGACGGATATATGAGGTACTCCCCCCGGCCTGATACCCCGTCTTCATCAGGGGAAGCTGTGAGGAATCCATCAGCCAGATAGTGGGAAAGCCCTGAACTCCAAATACTGAAGCCATTATTTCATTCTGTTTTTTGACATCATCAGAAAGTTCAATACCATTTGGAAAATCCAGATAAACCAGGATTAGATTCTCTTCGGCATACTCTTGAAACTCCTTGGTTCCAAACACTTCTCCCCAGAGCTTATGACACCAGGTACACCAGTCAGACCCTGTAAAATTAAGCAAAAGATCTTTACCCGTCTCTTCGGCTTCGGTCATGGCACCCAGGACATCACTGGTCCATCCCTGGGGAGGATAGGCGTCTGCAGAAAGGAAGAAAAGAGAAGAAAAAAACAGAAACAAGGTTATGCTGAAAGTCTTCATGAAAGATGACTCCTTAAAATATCAATTTATATATTATTCAATATATATCATTAACTTTCAAGATTTCCAGGAAAATCGCCCGCTTCGGGTATTTTTTCCTGTCTCTCAACCCTGTCGGAAGCCTGTGTATCCTCTTCCTGGGTCTGCATGTCTTCCTGCTGACTCTCTTCTGCGGCTCTCTTCAGGATCATTTCAATTCGTTCCAGATACTCTTCATCATAAATAAATAAGCCGCCCATGATATCTTCGAGATCCTTCATGACAAGCGCTTCCTCTGTCAAGGGAAAGGACTCCCGGGAGAGGGGCACTAAATAGGATCGTCCAGGGGCGAGGGTCATCAAAAGACGGGGATCGAATTCCCCGATCATACTCCCTGACAACACATGGCCTTCTGTATCGATTCTTTCTTCTTCGCTACTCATTTCCCACCAGTCTGCAGGATATATATCTGTTCCACCCCTGTACCAGATCTTAACCCCCAGGTTTTTGATCCTTGTGATCATCTTCCTGATTCCATCACCCCACTGTTCTCCCAGAGAAACCAGGAGAGCCTGCTGTCCGCTGTAATTCAGCTCCAGGCCATCGGCTCCCAGGCTGATCAACCTTTCGGCTTCTTTCACAATGCGGTCTTGCCAGATCGGACTCTCTGGATTCATGACCAAAAACGATCTGTCATTGGATCTCTCCAGAACAGGCTTTCCCATTCTATCCAGAAAAACGGCTTTCTTAAGTTCAAAATCATTTTCTACAAGGCTTTCATCGGCTATGCGGAGGTTCAAATAAAAACTGACCTTCTGCCCCTTTCGATGGACGGCCCGTATGGCTCTTTTAAGAGTCTCTGGACCCCCTAGAAAACCAGAAGGATTATAATCGGGATAGAGGAGGTCATGACCATGGGCATACCCGAAAACATGAAGCCAATGACCCGTTCCCAGTTGGTGCTTCATGACTCTGGCGATATCTTCCAGCACCATAAAACCTCTCTCAACAGGGACAAGGCAATCATAATCCGGGCCGATCAGCCCGACCTGCAGAAGGAATTTCCCCACAGGTTCCGCTCTCTCCAAGACAGGCCATTTCACCTTTTCAATGATCCGGCTCATCCAGAGAAGAGCCTCCTCCGGCCCGCCCTGGTATTGAGTGAGTATCCAGCAGGAACGGCCAGTTTTTACAAAGAACTCAACTTTCTGAGAACTTTTGCTCTTAACTGAAATCTGAGAGATTCTCCCTTTTTCATCGGGCATGGCACTGAGAATGACACCTCCCTGACCATCACCGAGAATGATGGTTCTGCAGGAAGCGCTGATAGGATAGAGAACTGAGATCCCTCTGGAAGCTTCATCCAGATCTTCGAGCCTCCCATGAACCTGAGAAAGAATCCCCCGTTCTCCCTCGTGGTTGGGCCACCAAAACCAGGCAGAATCTTTATTTTTGATTTCGATATCCAGTTTTAAGATACTGGTTTGTGATCCAGAAAGGATTCTAAAGACATAAAGCGGACCGGTCTTGGTTGTTTCCAAGGGGCCGTCGAGGTGTAGGCTGCAGCTGAGATCATCACTATTATAAATTATCGATTCACTGCTCAAATTAAGAGCCTCCCTGTATCAGGGAAGTGCGTTTGTTCCCCTCAGGTATTCCAGAATCAGATGCTCAGCCTGATCCAGATATTGATCCAGTTCAAAAGCAGATTCATCAATCAGATACTGGCAAGAACCGCCCATAAGGAGAGAAACAATCAGGGCAGGGACAGCTTCGGCTCGATCTGCTCGGAACTCACCGGAACGAACACCTTCCTGAATCACCTCATATAGATTATATCGCCAATTCAAGTATGATTTTTGAATTTTTTCCTTTAAATCCGGATCTGTAGTGCCTTGAACCCAAAAATCAAACTGAATATATTCCATTTTTTTTGCCAGAATAGATCGTTTTTTCTCTTGGAAAAAAGCATGAATTTTTCCTGAAGGACTCCCATCGGACTTAGCAAAATCGCTATCACGCTCCTTACGAAACATAAGAAGAATATAATCGAGGAGTCGGGATAGAAGCTCTTTTTTGGTATGAAAATAGTAGTGGAGGATTCCCTGACTCATTTGGGCTTCTTCCGAAATGTGCCTCATCCTCACACCGCTAATTTTTTCCCTGGCTATCACATCAAGAGCCGCCTGCATTATTTTTTCAGAGCTACTTTCCAGGACTTTCTCATTTTGATCCATAATCAAACCAATATAGCATAAAGCGTGAAAAAAATCAGCTCTTTACAGTTTCATCCTCTGCGGGATATATTCTTGCTTATGAGAAACATTGGCAAATTGATACGATTTTTTTTATTGATCCTCCTCACGGTGAGCTCTTTCTCCTGCCTTTCATCCAAGGAGCCTCCCCGGGATCTCCTATTCTATTTCTTTGAGTCCTGTCCATCCTGCGATGATTACATTCTGGCAGAAGAGTTTAATGAAAAAATCAATCAATTGAATAAAAGATCGGAATGGAAGGGTTCTCACCACAATCTCATAGTGCCGGAAAATGTGAATCTGTTGAAAAAGACACTGGAAGAGAAACAACTACCCGACGTTTCACGCTCACTTCCCCTGCTGATCATCGACTCTGAATACATCAATGGATATGAACAGATCGGACTGAAACTGGATGAACTCCTGGCTGAATAACCCTGCTTTTTAGTTCCTTAGAAGAACAGGAGAAACAAAGCCATCAACAGGAACAATCCGGCAGTTGCTATCTTGATCATACCCAGATTTTTTTGGAACAACTCGGCAATCCGGCCGGAGTCACTCCCCTTGTAAAAGAGGGCAAAGACCAGTATCAAAGGCAGAATAAAGGCGACATTATAGAGGGCCAAAGGAAAGAGAGCACTCCATTGTTCCTGCTTAACCATATACACCAGCATGGGGAGATAGATTTGCCCCGTACAGCCCAGTTCATATACAGAGATCAGGACTCCCGCAGCAAAACTGCTCAAATAAACAAAGGCAGAACGGCTGCTGCTTCGAACCACCTTATGAATTCTTTTCTTGTTTTTAGCAGAGAGCTGCAGAAAAGATTGAGAAGTTCGTCCCTGTTTAATCCTCCAAAAATCAATGAAGCTGAGGGCAGACAAGATAAACAGACTTATTCCAAGAAGGTATTTGATGATTTTTGAAATCATCGAGAAGGAATCGGCCATCCGAATGAACTTAAAAGCCCCCAGTCCCACAAGAAAATAGGTGAGAAAGACGGCCAGCGTGAAACTTCCTCCGATTTTCAGGATATCTCGTCCCTTTTTCCCCAATAAACGCAGATAGGAAATGAGAAAGATAAGGGTTGTAAAGGCACAGGGATTGATGCCGTCCAAAAGTCCAGCCATGAAAACCGCCAGCCATCGCAGGTCGGGCAGAGCCTGACTGACTTCAGGATACTCCCTCTCCACAGAGAAGGAGTCCTCCTCCGGATGGGATCTTATGTACCTGGGAAAATCCTCTTTTATCTCTCTTTCTCCGGTATAAACAGAATTTCCGGCTATGAGAATGGGAAAGTCGCTGACAGACCGGCTTTGGCCCTGCAAAAGA
Organism: Oceanispirochaeta crateris; assembly: GCF_008329965.1. Taxonomy (GTDB): domain Bacteria; phylum Spirochaetota; class Spirochaetia; order DSM-2461; family DSM-2461; genus Oceanispirochaeta; species Oceanispirochaeta crateris. The sequence continues at coordinate 3,371,184 of NZ_CP036150.1, read as the reverse complement.
GACTCCAGTCTTTCATAATGGCCCGGTTCCAGAACATTCAGCTTTTCGGGACGCAAGACTCGACCTGTCTCTTCTTCTAGAGCAGGAAGAACCTCTGTATAAAACTCCTCACAGATCTCACAGCCCGGAGTATAGAAGAAGACAAAAGAGCCCTCTTCATCTGGGTTAGATAGTCCATGGGCGTCATCAGCTATGCTGCCGGTCGGGTATATTGTATATAGGGAAGGAACATCATCTCTATCCGAAAGCATGAGGATAACAACGGCTTCATCCGAGGGAGGGAGATTGCCGGAAATTTGAATACTCCCTTGCTCCCCTCCCCTTAGAGTCAGTGATGACGGTTCAATTCCCCATCCTTCGGCGGAAGCCATAAAATCGATAGAAAGGTCTTCCTCCTCTAGATTCGTAATTGCAACTACTCCTTCGAATTTAACAGAGCTTTCCGGCCCCAAAGACAAGCGAGGAGGTTCAAATAAGACGTCACCGAATAGAGGAAGCAAGTTAAATAAGCACAGAAGCAAAGCAGGGAGGGATTTCAATGAGAATCTCCATATTCGACCAAAATCTTATCCAAATCTTTCTTTTCTAGAACTGGGGGCATCCACCCGTCCCTGGCATAACCTACCGGCAGAATCAGATAAGGCCTTTCATTATCGGGTCGGTCTAAGATCTCCATCAAGAAGTTCATGGGTGCCGGTGTATAGGGCAGAGTGGAGTAACCCTTCATATGGAGAGCCGAAATCAGAAAACCTGCGGCCATACCCAGCGATTCCCCCGGATAATAGTGATTGATTTTCCGTCCGTCCCGGCCTCTGCCAAATTTTTGTAAGAAGAGGATAATGAGGCAGGGAGCATCTTCGAGAAAAGCCTTGCTGGCATCCGTTCTCAGGTCTGACAGGTCTTCTCTCCAGTCCTGTGTACTTTCTCGTTCATAAAACAAAGATTCCACATGCTCTGCTTCTTTCCTGATTTTTCTTTTTAACTCACCAGAGGTAACAAGAGCAAAGGTCCAAGGCTGACAATTTGCTCCGCTGGGAGCTGTCGCGGCAATGGCAATGCAGTCCCGTATATCCTGAAGTGAAACGGACTTTGTAGAAAAACTCCTGACAGAACGGCGGGCCTGAAACTTCTTTACCAGAGGATCATTGCTTGTGTTTTGTGATTTAGTGGACACTTCAGGTCTCTTGAAAAAGGCCTCACGCCCGGGAAATCCAAACCGTCCCCTGGCCAGGCTCTCTGAGAAGAGCGCATAGACGGCCAGGCCTTCACTACAGATTGTGGAATGGCAATCCATCAGACGAATCATGATTTCTGCGGTCTTCCCGGAGTTTTGCTTCAACTCGGCCTGAAGATGAAAGGGCGCATATTTCATCAAGGCTGGGGAACGATACTCGACTTGCAGAGATTTTGTGGCCCCTGCTGTCCCACAGAATACAAAAACATACCAGCTGGCGATCTCATCCATGAGAGTGGCCTGGATTCCGCCATGAAGGATACCCTGAGCGCCTTGAAAACTGTCCTGAGGGGTCCAGTCTGAGATAAGGGTCTTCCCATCTAGAGAAAAAGTCAGTCCCAACCCTCGGGCGTTCAAGTCTTTAGGGGCACAACCAAAACAGGCGTATCCTGGATCACCAATATAGGGATTATGTATCTTTTTTGATTTCATAAGACCTCCTGCCCTCTTCAGCTGTCTATTTTACCCTATTGGACCGAATATTGGACAGAGCCGAAGGCCTGCAAGAAAAAAAGGCTCCCCGAAAGGAGCCTCATGATTCATCAGAAAAGAAGGTTACTTCTGATACAGCTTTCTTTCAGTATAGCTTGTATGGAGCAGATGGTGCGCCTTTTCACTTAGAGGCTCATCCAGATAGTCCTTGTAAATCTGGATGATTTCAGGGTTTTCATGAGATCTCCTGACCACTGATTTTTCATCATCGCTGTAAATACCGGCTATTCTCTTTTCACGAATATTATCTTCTGTTCCATAGGGCTGCCCACCCCCGGCGATACATCCGCCTCGGCAGGCCATAACTTCGATAAAATGATAGGGAGGCTCTAGACCTTTCTCATTGGCTTCCCGTATTTCATCCATAATGGATTTGACATTGGCCATACCATGGGCAACAGCCACTTTGATTTCTGTCCCGTTAAAATCTACGGAGCCCTTTCTAACACCCTCCATACCTCTAACGGCATTCACATTAATATCACCCAGTTCGGCATCAGTCACCAGTTTGTAGGCTGTTCTCACCGCCGCTTCCATAACACCACCGGTGACACCAAAGATCGTTCCGGCTCCTGAGTAGGCTCCGATAGGACTGTCTGCTTCAGAATCCTTAAGGTTGGCAAAGTCTATACCCGCGGCTTTAATCATGCGACCCAGCTCTCTCGTTGTAAGAACAAGGTCCACATCGGCTACGCCGGAGGCTGCCATATTATCATCCCGGCCAATCTCATATTTTTTAGCCGTACAGGGCATAATGGCCACGGAGTAAATGCTCTCTTTATCAATCCCGGCCTTTTCGGCGTAGTAGGTTTTTGTGACAGCTCCCTGCATCATCATGGGCGACTTGGCCGTAGAGAAATGAGGAATCATATCGGGGTAGTATTTTTCCATATAATCTGTCCAGGAAGGACAGCAGGAAGTAATTTGTGGCAGAACTCCGGAACCGGTGGTGATTCTTTTGACCAGCTCAGTCCCCTCTTCCATGATGGTCAGGTCAGCCGCAAAATTTGTATCGAACACGGCATCGCTTCCCAGCATTCTAAGGGCGGTATAGATTTTCCCTGTTGTAATGGACCCGGGCTCCATGCCGAAAACTTCACCCAGGGCCACACGGACGGCTGGAGCAATCTGGACTGCGACATGGACATTATCAGCCTCAACGGCATCGCAAAATTCCTGAGTCTGCGACTTTTCATAAATAGCCCCGACCGGACAGTGGGCAGAACACTGACCGCATTTGATACAAGGACTCTCATTCAGAAGAACTCCCGCAGCGGGTGCAATTCTTGTCTGATGTCCGCGATGAAGGAATTCCAGAGCCCAAACATCCTGCAGCTGCTGGCAAACCTGGGCACATCGACCGCACTGAATACACTTGGAGGGATCAAACACCAATGAAGCAGTCGATGTATCTTTGGGAAGGCGTTTCACATCCATGGGGAATGGGATCTCCCTAATGCCGAAATCGGCTGCGAGCTTTTGAAGTTCACAAATTTGATTTTTGGCACAGGACAGGCATTCCTGAGGATGGTTGGACAGAGTCATCTCAATGACGGTCCTCCTCACCTTCTGGAGTTCGGGATCATGGGTAATATAATTCTGACCGGGAACAACCGTGGTAGCGCAGGCTCTTACCATCTTAGGGGAGCCTTCTACCTTAACAACACAGATACCGCAGGCAGCCCAGGGTTCCAGGTCTGTGTGGGTACAGAGTGTGGGGATCTTAATGCCGGCCTTCTTAGCGGCCTTTAGAATGGAAGTATTGCTTTCAACCTCATAGGGTTGTCCATTAATTTTAATTTCTACAGTTTCCACTGATTTTTCTCCTTCGAGCATCGATTAAGATACGATGATTGCATCGAACTTACAGCCTTCATAACAGGCACCGCACTTGATACACTTGGTCTGATCAATAACATGAGGTTTCTTGCGTTCACCTTCAATACAGTTCACAGGACACTTTCGTGCACAGACGGTACAACCGATACATTTTTCAGTAACGATTTCATAATGAACCAGATCCTTACACTTTCCGGCTATACATTTACCATCTTCAATATGCTGTCTGTACTCTTCAGGAAAGTATCTCAGAGTCGAAAGGACCGGATTGGCGGCGGTTTGGCCTAAGCCGCAAAGGGATGCCTTTTTCATGGCATTACCAATGTCTTTCATCTTCTGAATATCTTCAATTTGGCCCTTACCCTTGGTGAATCTATCCAGGTATTCATAGAGTTTCTTCGTGCCGATTCTACAGGGAGCGCATTTACCGCAGGATTCCTCAACACAGAACTCCAGGTAAAACTTTGTAACATCCACGATACAGTCGTCTTCATCCATGACAATCATACCACCAGAACCCATCATGGAACCGATGGAGACCAGGTTGTCAAAGTCGATGGGTGTATCCAGAAATTCTTCTGTGATCACGCCTCCCGATGGTCCACCAGTCTGAACGGCTTTGAATTTTTTACCACCACGGATACCACCGCCGATATCAAAGACGATTTCTCTCAGGGTCGTCCCCATGGGGACTTCAACAAGACCTGAATTTTTGATTTTTCCTGTGAGGGCAAAGACTTTTGTACCTTTTGACTTCTCTGTACCGATCTGTGCAAACCAGTCACCCCCCTTTGTGATGATAATGGGAATATTTGCAAAGGTTTCAACATTATTGATGACCGTTGGTTTTCTAAAAAGACCCTTGACTGCAGGAAAGGGAGGCTTAGGAATGGGCATACCTCTCTTGCCTTCTATGGAGGCAAGTAGAGCCGTTTCTTCACCACATACAAAAGCACCGGCACCCAGTCTGAGTTCGATGTCAAAATTGAAACCCGAACCTAGAATATCATTACCTAAGAGTCCATACTCACGGGCCTGTTTCATGGCCGTTTCCAGCCGCTCGATGGCCAGAGGATATTCGGCACGGATATAAATGGCACCATAGTCGGCACCAACGCAGATTCCGGCAATGATCATGGCTTCAAGAACAGAGTGGGGATCCCCTTCCAGTGTGGAGCGGTCCATATAAGCCCCGGGATCACCTTCGTCGGCATTACAGACAACATACTTTTGCCCGCCATCAACCTGTTTGGTAAAATTCCACTTCATCCAGGTGGGAAATCCGGCACCACCGCGTCCCCGAAGTCCTGATTTTTTGAGCTCTTCAATGATGTCATCAGGCTTCATTTCAAAGAGGCATTTTTCCAATGCAGAATACCCGTCACGGGCAATATATTCATCAATATTTTCGGGATTGATCAAGCCACAATTTCTCAAAACGATTCTATACTGCTTCTGATAGAATTCAATATTTTCAATGTCAAAGGCTTCTCCTTTGGCTCCCTTTTCAGGCTGATATTGAATCCTCTCTACAATACGTCCCTTGACGATGGTCTCCGAGATAATTTCTTTAGCATCTTCGGGAACAACTTCAACATAAAAAGCCTGCTCCGGAAGGACCTTGACGATGGGGCCTTTTTCACAAAAACCAAAACATCCTGTCTTAACAATTTGAACGTCGTCAGCGACACCATGAGCTTCCGCTTCTTTCAGGAGGGCTTTGTAAATATCGTCTCCCTTTGCAGATTCACAGGCGGTACCACCACAGACAAGTATATAATTTTTTACTGCCATGTTTTCCTCTCTTTTCTATTTGATGATGTCGCCGGCAGGCTTATCCTGAATATGGTTTTCGACCATTTTCTTATGAATAATATGCTTTTCGACAATCTCTTTGGCCACAGCGGCATCCACATTGCCATAGATGACATCGGGCATTCCGGGAACCTTGACTTCTACCGTTGGTTCACTGTAGCAAAGGCCCATGCAACCGGTCTGTTTGACAACAACATCTTTCAGGTCATTGGCCTTTATTGCGTCCAAAAAACTATCCAGTGCCATCTTGGCTCCTGCTGCGATTCCACAGGTTCCCATTCCAACAATAATATGTGTTTCTTTTCCGTCTACGTCTCTTCGTTCCATTTCTGATTTCTGAGAGCTCCGGAGTTTCCGTAGTTCTTCAAGGGTCATTTTTGCCATTGTTTAATCCTCAATTGATCTACCGAGACTGATTTGCAGTCTTGGCGCTCTTACTGACAAGGCCAAACAGCCTTGCTCTACCTTATGCATCCAGCAGTTCTTCTTCTTGTGATCTCAGATAATCCCGTAATAAAATCATGGCACCTGATTCATTGAAGTTGCCCAGGATATCTTGCAGTTCACTCCTCTGCAGTGTATACCCGGCCTCTTCGCCCTGTTCTCTGATAATGGTTCTATTAATGATCAGTTCATAATTCCCTTCGAAGCAAAATGACTGTAAAAACAGTCCAGGCCAGTCCCCCTCTGGAGGAGTGTCCATATTCCCAAGATTGAACCGTATATTCAAAGTGGTACCCTTATCCTTTTCAGATTGTATCTCAAAGCTGCCGTCAGCCTGTTCTATAGTCTGTATCAGAAAGGGGATTCCAAGCCCGACCTTGCGGTGCTTATGCTTGATCCCGTCGCTATGAAACGGGTCCTTTGATCTTTCCAGCTGACCTTTTGTCATCCCGCAGCCATCGTCTGTCAGTCGAACAATCAGTTCATCTGCTTTCCGGATAAGATCAAGGTGAATCCTTTGGGCATCAGCCTCTATGGAATTCTGAATAAGATCCAGAATCATATCACTCAGTGAATAGTGCATTCAGCTGTCTTCCGATCTTACTTGAATTTTGAAATAACCTCTGGAAGCATCTCTGTTGTCAGCTTACCGAAAACTTCCTGACCAATTGTCAGAACTGGTGCAAGACCACAACATCCGATACAACGAACGGCTTGTAATGAAAACTGCTTATCTTCGGTTGTACCGCCGCATCCGACACCAAGAAGCTGTTCAAGTTCACTCACCAGATCCTGTCCACCCTTCAAATAGCACGCTGTCCCCATGCAGACGGAAACTGTATGCTTGCCGGGTTTTTCCAGTTTGAAATAGTGGTAAAATGTGACAACACCATAAATCTTTGCTAAAGGTACATCCAACATTTTCCCCAGTTCAAACGCTATGTTTCGGGGTATGTAGCCGTACTCTTCCTGAACCCTGTGGAGAACCATAATCAGGTTTCCGGGTTTTTCTTTCCATTCATTGATAAAACTGATAAGACTCTCGGTCATTTTCAGCTCTTCTGCTTCAACAGGCATGGAACCTCCCTCATTAATCTATATAAAAATACTGATTCGGCCATTATATTGAAACATTTCCATAAATTCAATAATTCACAGGTATTTTTTGTGATTACAGCAAGTTAGTTGTAGCTAACTTTACATTTATTGTGACTTCTGTCACAATATAAATATTATGAAGAGCAATAATGACTACACAACACGCCTTATTAAATACAAAAGAATACTTATCCAGCTCAAATCTCTTGGTCTGGAAAAAGTTTTTTCAAGTAATCTGGGAGATGCCATAGGCATAACCCCCTCCCTTGTGAGGAAAGATCTATCAAGAATGAATCTCAGCCTTGGAAATCGAAAGGGCGGTTATAACATCAACGATATGATCGAATCTCTCAACAGCATTCTAGGTACCAGCGAACTGCAGGATGTTGTGGTTATCGGCTGTGGAAACCTTGGCAAGGCCCTGATAAAACATGAGGCCTTCTATAAGGAAGGGATTAACATCACCGCCGGTTTTGATATCAATCCCCGGGATGCCGAGGTCAATGGAATTCCCATCTACCCTATGGAAGTTTTGATAAACTATGTCACTCAACATAAAATCAGAGTGGCCGTACTCTGCGTTCCAGCCGGAGCCGCCTCCCACACCAGGGACCTCTTAAGTGAATGCGGAATTCAGGGAATATTGAATTTTACACCTGTTGAACTTAAAAACTCAGAATATTTGAGGATTCAGAATGTAAACATCTGTCTTGAAATTGAAAATTTGTTTTTTCAAATAAGTGAGAAGAGTCAGACCATAGGAATAAGCTGATGCCTGTTCCTACAGTCTGTTAGTGAGGATTACAAACGGTTTTCCCGGTCAAAAGCGATTCCCAAAGCCATGGGGCTCAGGTGTTTGCTTTTTCGGGAAAAAGCCAGGACCAAAATCACGAGGACATAGGGAAGCATGACGGCAAATTCATAGGGGACATTGATTCCCATGGTCTGGATTTTAAGCTGAAGGACCTGGGTCAAACTGAATAACAGAGATCCCCAGAGTATTCCCCAGGGCGTCCATTTTCCAAAATAAACAAGGGCAACTGCAATAAATCCCCGTCCCGAGATCAGGGTATCTGCGAACATTTTAACCTGACATAAAGAGAGGTAAGCTCCCGCCATCCCAGCCAGGGCCCCTCCTAAAACAAGGGATTGATACCTGATTTTATTTACATTGATCCCCACACTGTCTGCCGCACGGGGTGTCGTTCCACAAGCCCGGACTTTCAATCCCCAAGAGGTTCTGTTCAACACAAAGCTGGAGAGGGGTACCAGCAGAAGGGCAATGTAGACAAGGGGATTATGATTGAAAAAGAGATTCCCCAGGAGGGGAATCTTGGAAAGCAGGGGAATAGGCAAGGCATGGATTCCAGAGATACTGGCAATTCCACCCACAAAATGACGGAACAGAGTTCCCGCAACGCCCACTCCAAACATCTGAAGCCCAATACCGGCAATTCCCTGAGGGGCCTTGAAGGTCACAACAACCACGGCAAAGAACAGTCCAAGGAGTGCTCCTATAACCAGGGATGCCACAATACCAAGAACATTGCCGTACCAGGGATAGGCTCCGCCTCCACCCATTAAAAAAGGCACGAGAAAGCCGATAAAGGCTCCCATAGACATGATTCCCTCACAACCCAGATTAAAGATTCCGGCCCTCTGATTGTACATTTCACCCAGGGAAGCCAGTAGGAGAGAAATTGAGAATGGAATACCTAATATAAGAATGCTGTAAATAAATTCGATCATGCTTCAACCTCCTGAACGGGACTTTCCTTAGGATTCTCCGGAGGAGCCGTTTCTGTAAGCAGAAAAGAGAACCGCCTAGCAGCGCGTTCCAGGATGTAGGGATTATTGATAACCATTTTGACCGAAATAATAGTGAGGATAATAATGCCTTGAAGGACCTGAACCATATTGGCCGGAACACCAACCATTCTCTGGGTCATATCACCTCCCACAAGGATAAGAGCAAAAAAGAAGGAAGCCGGGATGATACCACCCGGATGAAGCCCGCCAAACAAGGCGACAACAATCCCTGTAAACCCATAACCAGATGAGATGTCTTCGATAGCCCGCCTATGGAGTCCCATCACTTCTGAGCTGCCTGCCAGTCCGGCAAGGGCTCCTGAAATGCACATGGCAATGACAAGTGACCTGGGGACATTTATCCCTCCATAGCGTGCTGCTTTAGATTGTGCTCCCGCCGCTCTCAGTTTATAACCGAAAGAGGTTTTCCAGAGAAGTAAATATAGAACGGCCGCCAGAACCAATGCTAATATCAATCCGGTATGCAGCCTCGTCCCGGGAACCATCCTGGTCAACCATGCGGTTTTTGGAAAACGCATACTCTGAGGAGTCCCTGAGCCTGTGATAAGTTCATTGGGATCGATAAGAGGGCCTCTCAGACACAGAACATAGACCTGAGCGGCAATATAGTTGAGCATAACAGTTGAAAGAAGTTCACTCACATCAAGCCGGGCTTTTAGCAGTCCGGGTATGGCTCCGTAGAAACCGCCGAAAAGGGCACCTGCAGCCAGAGCGAGAGGGATCATCACAATCCGGGGCAGTTCCGGAAAACAAACCGCAACAATCGTTGATCCTAAAATACCCATGATGATCTGCCCTTCGGCTCCGATATTTAAAATTCCGCTTCTAAAAGCAACTGTGATGCCCAAAGCGACCAGAATCAGGGGAATAACCCGGATCAGAACTTCTGTGATGATGTAAAAACTCTTAAGAGGTTCAATAAATATGACTGAAAAGGACTTCCAGACATCCGCACCAATGGTCCAGAGCACTAGAGAGGCTAAAAATGCCGCAGCCAGGATGGCCATAAGAAGGACAATCCCCTTGTAACAGAGGTTGAATTGTTTTTTAGTCACAGTCGACTCCTGCCATAAGGAGACCCAGCTTCTTCTGCTCAGCCTCCGATCCTTTTAGGACTTTCATAATTTTACCTTTATGTATTACAGCAACCCGGTCGGACAGGTTGATGATCTCTTCCAGCTCTTCAGAAATCAGAAGAATCCCAACACCTTGTTCCCGCAGATCAAGAAGCTGTTGATGAATAAATTCTGCAGCGCCCATATCAAGCCCTCTGGTGGGATAAACAGCCACAAGAAAGCGGGGTTTTCGGTTGATCTCACGGGCCAGAATGACCTTTTGAATGTTCCCTCCCGAAAGGGACCCCGCGGCTATTTCCACATTCGGACAGCGAATATCAAACTGTTCCTTCAGCTGGATTGCAGAACTGGTTATGGCATTCTGATTTAGAAATGAGTATCTGTTGAATTTGGGAGAGGAATTATCTTTCAAAATGAGGTTTTCTTTAATGGAGAAGGAGGGAACAATCCCTTCTGTATTTCTGTCTTCAGGAATATAACCCATTCCTCTATTGATGATTTCACCCGGACTCAGATTGGCAATACTTTCACCTAGAAAAAGGATTTCCCCGGATTTAATTTTTCTGAGCCCATTGATAACTTCGGCCAGTTCTTTCTGGCCATTGCCGGAAACGCCTGCAAGACCGACAATCTCCCCTGCAGAAAGACAGAGAGAAAAATCGTCCAGAGCATTGAATCCCCTGTCACTGGAAACTGTTAGATTCTGAAGATCAAGGACAACATCTCCATTGGAATCGGAACAGGAGTTAACAGGCAACTCCACAGCGGAACCTGTCATAAAAGACGCCAGATCTGCTGGACTGTACTGATCAGTATCACCGGAAAAGGAAACCCGGCCATGCCTGAGGATGCTAACTTTATGAGAAAGTTTTTTGACTTCATGAAGCTTGTGACTGATAAAGATGATGGAAAGATTTTTCGCCATTTCCGCCAGCAGTGCCAGCAGTTCTTCCGTTTCTTGAGGCGTCAAAGCCGAACTGGGTTCATCCAGTATCAAAAATCTTGCACCATAACAGAGAGTTTTAATCAACTCGACCCTCTGCTGTTCACCAACAGAAAGCTGCCACACATAGGCATCAGGATCACAGCTCAGTCCGTAGAGATTACTGATTTCATTGATCTTATTCCGCACGACTTCAGGTTTTAGAATCCCTCGGTGATGTGCAGCCTCCAAACCAAGGGCTATATTTTCAAGCACCGTCAGATTGGGAACCAGCATATAGCGCTGATGGACCATACCGATACCCGCATCATAAGCATCCCTGGGCGATTTAAAGTGCACAGGCTCATCATTGATCAGTATCTGTCCTTCATCTGCCTGATATAATCCCATGAGGATATTCATGAGGGTCGTTTTGCCGGCGCCATTTTCACCAACAACCGCCAGAACCTCATTTTCCCCTACGGACATACAGATGTTATCGCAGGCGAGTACGCCGGGAAAGCGCTTGGTAATTCCTTCTATTCGCAAGGACCGGATTTTTTTCATGTTTGTCAACAACTCCACTTTTTTACATGAATTGAAACTATAAAACCCCCTTCCCAAGAAATGGAATGGGGGTTTAAAGATACCCTACCGATTCAAAGCCCCTTTCTCTTGTGAGAAAGAAGGCAAAGGAAATCAGTATTTAACACTCTGCCAGTCGATCTTCAGATCACCAGACATGAGTTTATCTTCAGCATCTTTGACAGCGCCCCGGATATCGTCATTCAGGAGGGCATTTTCTTCAGCCATGCTAAATGTGAATCCACCGTTGGGGATTGTCAGCCAGAGAACCTGTCCCTCAATGCTGGTTTCACCCCTATTAAAGGCTTCCAGAACTGAGTCGAAGATGGGATCATAATAGTAAGTACAGGCAGCCATCAGTTTGTATCCTTCAGGTCCCTGATAATGGAGTTCAGAGGTTCCCATCCAGTAAACTTCTTTGTCTGGATACTGGGCAACGGCCTGCAGAGCACCGAGTCCCTGCTGGGCAGAACCTGCAAGGATATCGAATCCGTCATTGATGAAAGTCTGAGCAAGCTCACCGGCTTTCACATAGTCGCCATAGCTTCCAGTGTGAGCAACACCGATTTCGGCATCTGGATTCACAGATTTGATTCCAAGCCAGAAACCTCTGTTATACTGAGCGGCGTCTCCACCGTCTACGGGTCCAACAATTCCGATTTTTCCAGTCTGGGTAGCCATACCGGCAATGATACCGGAGAGGTATCCGGGCTGTTCAGTAGCAGGCTGATAGGAGATGATATTGTCTCCCAGAAGCTCGGAAGATGTTCCAAAAATAAGAGTGACTTCAGGAAAGTCTTCTGCCAGTTCAACAACAGTGTTATTGAACTGAGTCCCATGGAAAACAATGTATGAAAAACCCTGAGCAATATACTGTCTTGCTGCAGAACCCGCATCAACAGGTTTCATGTTTTCACTGTACTCAATGACCATCTTGCCTTCACTTGAATCAGCAACTCTCATCGCTGCATCATACATTCCCTGACTCCAGCCTTTATCATCTGCAGAACTGGGAAGTAGAAGGGCCACTTTGACCTGGGTGACTTCGCTTGTATCCTGTTCTCCGGAGGCAAACAGGGAGACAGAACTCATCATCAGGACAATAAAGAAAATGAGAAGTTTTTTCATTTTAGATTCCTTTGAAATTGATTTTGTATGGCTCAACTTGAGTTGTCTGACCATCCAGCTTTAATTATTGGAAGAGATGAAAGAACTGTACAGTACATAGTAAGAGATTTTGCTCTTTCCCGTGAATTTTGACTGATTGAGCAGTTTAATTTCAAAAAAACAACAATTTCGTAACTTCTCTATTCTCTTTACAGGAGATGATCAGGGCGAATTAGTTCGGATTCCAGAATCCTTTATGGTCAGAGACAATCTCTTTCACAAGCTCATCACTCTCTACAGGACCAATGACTTCAATATCTTTTTGTCCCCTGGACAAGACCTCTCTACAAGGGAGATCAAAAGTCTGATTCTCGGGATCATCTCCTGTCAATTCCAGAAGCTGATGTTCAGAAAGGGCAAAAACCAGACGTCCCACATTGGTCCAATACATGGCGCCGGAACACATGGCACAGGGTTCGACGGAAGTATAGAGGGTACAGTCCTTCAAAAACTCCCGAGAGTAGGTTTTGGATGCCGCAATCATCAGATTTGTTTCCGCATGCCCGCAGTCATTGTGTTCGGTTGTGACCGTATTACCGGCACGGAGAAGAATATGTCCCTCCTTGTCTGCTAACACAGCTCCAAAGGGGTGATTTCCCTTCTCTTTCGCTTTCCTTCCCTCCAGGGTGGCTTCCATTAAAATCTCTTTATCGCGGTCTGAAACTTTACCTTCAAGAATTGACAACTCTTAACTCCTTGGCTGATTTTTCAATGATCCCGGGAGCAGAACTCTTCCGGCTCTTTGATTTTAAAAAAATATCCCTTATAATGCCCACATATGCAAGGCATTCCACTGAACACAGACAATTCACCCTCAGTTATCCTGGAAATGATTTTCAGACTCAAAATCAAAGATGTTATGACAAGAAATGTCAGAACCTCCTGCAAGGACTGCTCCATGAGGGAGATTCAGAAGATCATGAAAGAAGAGAGAATCACAGGGGTTCCCATCACAGATGGTTCCAGACTATGTGGAATTGTGAGCATGGAAGATGTCCTGTCCACCATGGACAGAGGGCTTATTGAGGAACCGGCAAACAAACACATGACCAGAAATGTAATTGTTCTGGAAGAAGACATGCCCCTCTCCTTCGCCATCAATTATATGGATAAATACCATTATGGGCGTTTTCCTGTATTAAACATGAACAAAGAACTTGTGGGAATTATAACAAGCCGGGACATCGTCAATCACCTGCTTCTGGAAATGAACAGAGAAATGACTCGCCTGGAAAAAATGCTCCCTCTGAACGAACCGGAAGCGAGGGGTTCAAAAGAAATGAGCTTTATCTGCCACCGTTATGACTTTGAAAATGCAGGCAAGGCTTCCACTGAGATAAAGAAAGCTTTGAAAAAAAGAAATATTGACAGGAAGATAATAAGGCGGGTAGCCGTAGCCTCTTATGAATTGGAGATCAACCAGGTGGTCCACTCTCTGGGGGGGCGCATGACCTTCAATATCCTCCCCGATTCAGTAACCATAGAGGCCTCCGATAGAGGTCCGGGTATCGAAAACCTGGAAGAGGCCCTCACCGAAGGCTTTTCCACCGCAAATGACTGGATACGGTCTCTTGGTTTTGGAGCAGGGATGGGCCTTGCCAATGTCAAAAGAGTATCCGATGAATTCAATATAGCATCGGTCCCGGGAGAAGGGACAACTGTGAAATCCATGATCTACACTCACAGCAAAGAAGAAGGAGCAAAAAATGAAGGTTAAAGATCTATCCGAGAAATTAGGCTACGACTGTCTTGTGGCAGAGGGAAACGACGAAGAGCTCCTGGACGGATACACCTCGGACCTGCTGAGTGATGTCATGGGAAATGCCCCGGAAGACTCGGTGCTGATCACCATTCAAGCTCATAAGAATACAGTCGCCGTTGCCTCCCTCGCCGGGATTCATGCCCTGTTAATCTGTAATAATCGCCCGGCTCCCGATGATATGCTCAAAGCCGCCAGCGAAGAAGGGATTTCGGTATTTAGGACAAAGGAGAATCAATTCACAAGCTCCTGGAAGGTACACAAACTTCTCTGATGCTCATTGACCTCCATAACCATTCCTGCCTCAGCCCCTGTGGCAGCCTCGAAATGTCTCCATCCAGGCTTGTAAATGAAGCGTCAGCCAAAGGAATAGGGATGCTGGCCCTGACAGATCACAATGCGGGAGACAACCTTCCGGCCTTTGATGTATGCTGCCGCCGCAAAGGAATCATCCCCGTCTACGGCCTGGAAGTAACGGGTCGGGAAGAAGCGCACCTCCTTTGTCTGTTCGGTGACTTGAAAACAGCCGTCCGCTTCGGCTACATCATCTATGAAAATCTAATGACCATTCCCAACAACCCGGATAGGATGGGAGACCAGGTCATCGTAGATGAAGATGAGAATATCCTGGGTGAACTTGAAAAACACCTGGCGGGGGGAGCCGTTGATTTCTCCATGGAAGAACTCATAGAAATGGTTCATCAAAGAGAGGGCCTTTTTATCCCGGCACACATTGACAGGGCGGCATTCAGCATAAAAAGTCAATTAGGATTCCTACCGGAAAATGATTACGATGCCGTGGAAGTCATGCACAAACCCTGTAGCTTCAACGCCGGCCGCTATTTTGAAACAACCGGCTCCGATGCCCACTACCCCGCCAATGTGGGACAAAGAAGCTTCGAATTAGACCTCAAAACCCCGTCCTTTTCCGGACTTGTGCGGGCATTGCATTCACAAAAATAAAACAAGCCCCTAATGATTTTTTCCAGAAAGATCTGAAAAAATCTCTTTTTAGTTTGGATATATGAAACAAAGATAGATATACTATAATCTGAGTAATATGCGCATCTTAGTTTGCTGCATATGTTGAACATTCTAATTTTGACATCAATTTGATGAGTTAAGGAGAAAATGTATGAAAAAGAGCTTGATAATTACAAGTGCTTTGATAGCCCTGGTATTGCTGGTAGGTTGCGCTTCCGGCAGCGGAGAGAAAGTAGAAGAAAGAAGGGATCTGCCAGACTGGTTTCTGAATCCTCCTTCATCAGACGAAGTGATATATGGTTTGGGGATGGCTAAAATGTCCTCAGACAGCCTCTCTAGAGATACAGCCATTGCCCGCGCACGCAAGGATGTAGCCCTACAGGTAAGTACTAGGGTTCAATCCATGATGACAGACTACGTACAGGAAGCCGGTGCAGAAGGAAATTCTCAAACAATCAGTTTTGTAGAGTCCATCACCAAACAGGTTGCCGATGTAGAACTTAGAAATTCTGTAACAGACAAGGTATACGCAGCAACTGACGGAAACTGGTTTGCCATGGTTTCTTATCCAACATCAAATTTCACAGAAGATGTTGCTAGTGTATTCTCCAGGAATGAAGATGCGGCTTTTGCCGACTTTAAGGCAGATGAAGCACTTAGGATGCTGGATGCCAACATTGCAAATGATCCATTGAAATCATCAGTGACAGCACAATAAACAACTGATTCATAGAGAGAAAGCGTCCCCACAGGACGCTTTTTTTCTTTCCGACAGTTATATAAAAAACGTCATAAACCTGCACTGCTAAATTGATAAAGTGTTCATTGAGGTTTATATTAGAGAGGACTTATTCCCGGGAGAAAATGAAAATTACTACTCGAATCCTACCTTTTATAATATTTCTCTTTCTATCACTCCCTATTTGGAGCGAAGTTTCTGCGATTATTGTAGATTTGGATGGAGAGGTCATTATTTCCCGCAATGGTATCTTCCTAGATGAATCAGAAATTGACTATGGAACAGAATTATTCTCCCACGACATATTGCAAACCGGTCTGAACGGCTATGTGGAACTTTCCATACAATCACCCGTCTCTTCAGATCTATCGGTTAAAGTCCTGGAAGGAACCACCCTGTTTTTGGAACACACCCTCAAAAGACAACATCCAGAAACATCCCTCACCCTCCACAGAGGTGCAGTTCAAACAAAAGCCGCCTCTTTAATACAGGGCGCCAGTTTCAACATAAAAACAGATTCTTCTGTTATGGGGATCAGAGGGACAACCTTTACGGTGACCACATCTCCGGATACTGCCATACTCGTCAGTTGCAGAGAAGGGTCAGTTGTCTGCACTACAGACGGAAATGAGTCTTTAATTCAACCAGGCAAGATTTACGAAACGAATACAATGGGACAATTCAGGGTCAACCCGATCCCTCCCGAAGAAATAGATCAGTATACAATAAACTGGAAAAAAGCTCGTCTTGATGCACTGGCCAACAACGGAATCTTGTCTCTGGAACACTATGCCAGCCTCTACCTTCAAATGGCCCCTGGCTTTTTGGAATCCTATGCGGAACTCACAGCCAAACAGGATATCTTTCAAAAATGGGAAACTATTATTCGTGAGGGACGTACAATGTCTATGGGAGAGGCAACCAGAGATAAGATTGCCCTGAGCAATGGCATCATCCGCCTTCGGTCCCGACTCCCCGTCATGGAGCACATTTTTTATACCCTTTATGACCTAACAGCCTTACTGGAAAGCTCCGGAAAAGACACAAACGAGTTATCCGACACAGCAAATAGAACCTTGATGATTTACAGTAAAAGACAGCAGGAATTCGTCGAAAAGCTCACAAAAGCCAGGTACTATTTCAAGGTATTTTTGGAAATAGATAAACAAGCCTCAGGCCACAGCCTGATGCCCTCTTCTGACCTGATGGATGATTTTCTTCTGGATGATACTTTTTTCATCACCCCCCCCGCACCCGGTCAATCTGCGGGTTCTTCTAGATAAAAAAAGGAACCCCTAAGGGTTCCCTCGTTTCTATACATGAATAATCTCAAACATTGAATTTGAAAAACATGACATCCCCGTCTTTGACAAGGTACTCTTTTCCTTCCATCCGCATCTTTCCCGCGGCCTTTATGGCTGCTTCGCTACCGGCGGAGAAGAGGTCGTCACAATGATAGACATCTGCCTTGATGAATCCCTTCTCAAAATCTGTATGAATGACTCCGGCCGCCTGGGGAGCTCTCATGCCCTCCCGGAAGGTCCAAGCCTTATTTTCAACACCACCCACAGTAAAGAAAGTCCTGAGTCCTAAAGCCTTATAAGTGGTTCTCACAAGGCTGCTCAGCCCGGATTCTTTTATCCCGGCTTCTTCCAGAAAAATAGCCCGTTCTTCAGGGTCATCCAGAGCAGCAATATCCGCTTCCAGTTTTCCGCAGAGCACAACCACTTCTGTGTTTTCCTCTTCGGCAATTTTTTTAACCTGAGCCACAAAATGTGATTCTTCCTGAATGCCCTCTTCATCCACATTACACAGGTAGATCTGTTTTTTCATGGTAATGAGCTGCAGTTCCTGAACCAGAGACCGCTCGTCGTCGGTCATTGCCATCCCTCTCGCCGGCTTTCCTTCTCCCAGATGAATCTGAAGCCTTTCCAATAGAGGCCTCAGAGCGAGAGCCTTTTCACGGACGGACTTGTCTCCGGCTCTGGTAAACCGCTCATTCTTGGACAACCTATTTTCAATACTGCTCAAATCCGCCAATGCCAATTCGATGTTGATGACTTCAATGTCATCTGCGGGGTTGATCCTGTTTTCAACATGGACAATGTCGTCGTTCTCAAAACAACGCACAACATGGACAATCATACCGACTTCCCGAATGTTGGCTAGAAACTTGTTACCCAGCCCCTCACCTTTGGAAGCGCCCTTGACCAGACCGGCGATATCGACAAATTCGACAACAGCGGGAATGACTTTGTCAGCAGGAACCATTTCGGCAATTTTATCCAAGCGCGGATCAGGCACACTGACGATGCCGATATTAGGATCAATTGTACAAAACGGATAATTCGCAGCTTCTGCCGGGGCAGCTGTCAAAGCGGAAAAAATAGTGGACTTTCCAACATTGGGAAGCCCGACAATACCGCAATTCAAACTCATATTCACTCCAGTTCATTGTGGCCGAAATGATCAGCCAGAATTTTCATTTTATTATTTTTTTAAACGGGATGATTCCTTAAAGCTGGGGCATTGCTTTCCCGTTGCTTTTTTGACTTCTATGGAAGGAATCTGCCTGGATTTTATCCCAAAGACTCTGCAACCTCTTGGAAAAGAAGGATCCCATGTGACATAAAAATATTCACATCTCAGGCAATTGGGTCCTCGTCGGGTATTCACAGGAAGGTTCAGTCCTCTTTCAGATAATACTGCATGAGCTGTAGAAAATAATAGATCTTCTTATAAATTTCAGACATTTCTTCCAAAATTGATATTTCACTCATCATCTCGATCTCTTTCCAGTTCACCACAAGCTCATGCTTGGGAGCCTTAAAGTCATCGATGCAGCGCTTAAGATTCTTACCAATGGAGAACAAATTCTGAACGGATTCGTTTAGGACACCCAATGCTTCAGAATTAATACCTTTCAGAACATTTCTCATGGCATCCAGAGCATTGCGATCTCTGTCGGCTGCTTTAGCCAAGCGTTTCAGCTTCCCGCCGAGTTCTGTCTCATCTGCCAGTTTATTATCAAACTGAAGAAGATTATCCGACAGAGTCATAAGCTGGTGATAAGATTCAGAAAATTGCTGAGACGCAAGACTCGTCGTCCATTTTCCGGTGATAAGAAGCTTATCCACCACCATTCGAATGGGTCCTTTATAGTAATCCAGGTAGAAGGCCTTCAGATAATTCAGTGGTTCAACATAGAGATATCCCGAATCTATGCGTTTTGAAAACGCCATATTGCTTCTTTCTGTATAATACTTGAGCCTCACAACTGACGTAGTGCCAAACACACTCATAAGAAGAGAATCTCGCTGCCCCTTCTTTCTCTCCCCCACAATAGTCAAGAGAGTGTTTTCTGCCGTATTTTTTATCTGGCTTAAATAATCTTCTACAATTTCATACGAGTTTAATTCGGGAACAACATCATAGGAGGGGTCCTCTTCCAGATGAACAATCACAAGATTGATGATCTTTGTTTTCCTAAACTCTTTAATGATTTGGAGAACCTTCTTCCATCCGTCTCTGGAGATGACTTCCATATTTCTGTATTGCGCCAGAATATCGAGGATGATATCCCATTCAGCATCCAAATCGATGGAAGGCAAAAGGGTATTGAAATCCTTCAGATCGTCTAGAATATACTCCCCATTAATGCTGTCAAACCTCGTATTATATCCGAAATCACGCTCGGGAAGGAGTGAATCAAATTTCTTCAAAAGGAAGTAATAGTCAAAGCGGATAAATTCCTGCATGATCATCAGGGCACCGTATAACTCATTGATCTTCCGGGACAAAGGCATATCAAAGAATGTATAAATCTCAATGATTTCTGCCTTGATCTGATCTCTCAAAGCCTTAAGATTCTTGTTGTTTTTACACCGCTTTCGGATATTTTCTTCACTCAGACTGTCTAGGATTTCCAACTGCGATTTTGAAAGGAAGTGTTCTACAATGATAGATTTGATAGCACCCGAACCTTGGAGCGCCTCCAGGAGGACCTGGGCAGGTCCAATCTCTTTATATATGTCATAAAATAACTTTGCCAGAGCTGGTTCTGCCGTATTCCCTTTGACTTTGAAATAACGGCTTCTCTTTTTCAGATCTTTTTTGATCTCCCTAAGGAAGCGTTTCTTATCTCTATCGGCATCACCGATACTCACAAAAAGATTGAGAACCTTATCAATTAAACCCATAGTACCATCTTTCCCGGACTTCCCGGGGGCATGATTTTGACCATGTTCTTAATTTAGGGTAAATTATAACTGCTGTCAACGGAGAAAAAACCAGCCAAGAGAGGCAAAGACTGAAGAGTAAACCAATTATAGAGGAGCTTAAAATCCTCGGATTCTCTCAAATATCGTTGGTTCCACCGGGAGATCTGAAAGAAAAAGTTCTCAAGGATGCGGGATTCCCACTGAATAGTACAATTATCATCGCGTTTTTCCCCTTTGCAGACACTCCCCCCGACGAAAGGACCTCCATTGCTCCCTTTGCATTGAAGAATCACTACAAGGATCTTGTGATCCGGATGAGGGAAGCCCTCAAATCTGCGGGTGAACCCTTTTCAAATCTAAAAAGGAAGGAAATCCGTTTTTTTTCAAATTCCCGGCTCCCTGAAAAACAGATGGCCAAAGAATCTGGCCTTGGATTCATTGGAAAAAATACCCTCTTGATCAACAAAACCTTTGGAAGCCGAGGACTCTTAGCCGGCATGATCCTTCCCCTTGCCCTGAATCCTTCCGATGAAGCCGATTCAGGAAAACTGAAACCGGGAATCAATTCTTGCGGCAACTGCCGTCTCTGTGAAAAGTCATGTCCCGGGGGGGCCCTTGAAGACTACCGCCTAGACAGGGAAAAATGTCTCCAACACTGGACCAGCAGCGATGGACCCATTCCAGACAGATTAAAAAAGGAATGGGGAGTGCGCATTTACGGCTGTACCATATGCCAGGATGTTTGTCCCTGGAACAGAAACCTTCCCAGGGGAAACAGCATTACCAGAGGCCTCATAGACCCCGTTCCGTCTCTGGATTTCTTTCTGAGTCATACAGAGGAAGAGATCAAGGAGTTTTTCAGAGGGTCTGCCATGGGTATGAGTTGGTTTAAGGGACGGCATATGATAAGAAATGCCTTAATATCGACTGTTTCAACAGAGGATTCTCCCCCATTGGATCATATTGAGGCTCATGGACTCTCAGAGGATGACGGAATCAAAGATGCAGCCCTATGGGCCTTGAAACGGCTTAAGCGAGACCAGGAACGGTAGATGTTAATAACTGCCCCAGCTTATCCAGTTCTTCCATTCTGGTATAAACAGGACTCTTAACACTATGGGATTTTACATCCAAACGGACAACTTTCAAATATAATTCATTTAGGCGGTCAGCCAGAATGTTCAAATTGGACTTCAAATTATCCGCCGCCATATCTGCAAGGATCTTTTCAGAAGGTGAGGCATCCCTCAAGAAACTGCTTCTTTTCAAACCTGGTATAACTTCCAGTCTGGCCTTGTAGATGAATATAGCCATGGAATAAATCCCGATGTACAATTCGTCGAATTTATACCCTTGATTCTTATACATTTCGAGCTTCTCAGTAATATTCTCAATGGCACTTCGCTGGTCATAAGGCATATCCATGGACAGGAGTGCCGACCGGATGAAGGTATTACTCATATTGCTCTTATAATGCTTACGGACCTCATCGAGCATATCAAAAATTTCGTAATCAAATATGGGCACAATAATCCTCCAAATATCCTAGCTATGATATCCGAGAATCTTTAAAAACTCAAACCCTATTAGGATGATATTGCGAGCCCTGTCTGGACCCTCGACGTTCTAATTCGGCTTGCACCTGTTCGTATGTAGAGGACTTATTTAAAAAGACACCTGGAACTCTGTGGCGGAGCCTGGGTGTATCGGTGGTCATCCTCATAATGATTGTTTCTTCTGGAATCCTTTCCAGGGCATCAACAACATAATGTATATGACGTCCACTGTCTGGAAAGGACAGTTCTCCCGCCTCATACTCTGCATACAAAGGAGAGCCAGTAGGGATATGAAGATTATGAAATTTAACAGCTTCCGGCTTCAAAGAGGCCAGGTAGTCAACACTCTTCATAATGAGGTCCCGATCTTCTCCGGGCAGGCCGAATATAAGATGCACTGCAATTTTAACGCCGACGGCCCGAAGCAGGTGATAAGCCCGTTCAAACTGTTCCACCGAATGGCCCCGATTGATCCTCTTTAATGTTTCTTCCTGAGCCGATTGGAGTCCCAACTCAACCCAAACATCAAAATTGGGCCTCACATAAGACCCCAGGAGATCAGCAATTTTCTCATTAATACAATCCGGCCTGGTAGAAACGACCAGCTCAACGAAGTTTCCAAGGGAAAGACCGTGATCATAGATCTTTTTTAAATGTGAGACAGATCCCCAAGTACTGGAATAGGCCTGAAAATAAAGGATATATGTTTCCGCTTTGTAGCGTTTTTTCAGGACAGCGATTGATCGGAGGATCTGGGCTTCCAGAGATTGTGTTTCCTCTCCCAAATACGCGGCCCGAACTCCATAAACATCACAATAGGCACAGCCAGGAGCATTTCTGTCGGAACCTCGATTTGGACATGAAAATCCACCGTCCACACCAATCCGATACACGGTCTCACCGTATTTCTCTCTGAGATATTGACTGTACTGTCTGAATAACACTGGAACCATTATTACCATCTCTTTTCTTATTGACAACCCGAATGGACTTCCCTACAGTCATTAACATGATTCAGAAGCTGAAAAAAGTAACTCCAGTACTCATACTTCTCCTAATGATAGGATGCTCAAAGCTGGACAGGACCCTCACCATTTATTCTGACTCTGTTGAAACAGCAGAACTCGTCAATCTATTCAATCAGACTCAGTCCCTCTACAAGGCGTCCTATATCTATAGACCGGAAGAGAGCAACTTGTCCATCAATCCGGGAGAACATGATATTGTCATCAGCCATTCCCTCCAGGGGTATCTGGATAAAATGCTTAGCCTGGATGACCTGAGGGATACCGATTTTGTAAACTCAATCTATCCTGAAATACTGAAGATGGGGATATCCGGAACCTCTCTTAAAACGATTCCACTCTCACTGGATATTCCTGTTGTTCTGACAAAGGATCTGCAGAATGACAAAAAATTCATCTCGTGGGAAGAATTTGGGATCGAATCTAAAAGTTTCAATGTCTTGAAAGAAGAAAGGCTGACACAGAGTGGATTTTCACCCCTTTGGTCAGAAACGTTCCTATCTGCCTTCTATCGATCCAGAATCCCCTCAATCTCCAAGGAGTTGGATGGAAACGAGTTTAGAGGTTTCGCTGAAGCAGCCCAGGAACTAAGCGAATGGATTCAAGATATAAACGGCAGCCTTGAGTTGGACAAAGATTTTAGTGAAAAGTACCGATACATCCCCGATTACCGCCTCATCCTGACAGGGAGAACGGGCTATTCAGTCATGCCTTTGTCTCAATGGTCCCTTCTCCCGGACAGTGTCAGCCGGGAACTGAAAATACAACCCCTTGTTATAAACGAAGGACTACAAAATATTGAAACCCTCGCTGTAGGGATACCTCAGACATCGAAAAATCCCGAAGGAGCAAAAGCCTTCCTCACATGGCTCCTTGAAGAAAAAACCTGGGAGGACTACCTGCTTCTGACCGGCAGAAACAGAGATGAAGGCTTTGCCTTTTTAGGAGGCATATCTTCCAGTGAGTCCCTCAATGCGGGCCTGCTTCTGGAGGCTTATCCCTGGACGGAACCTCTGATTCCACGAAAGGGTGAATTTGCCAAACAGTCGGTTCTGCCACCCCAATGGAGGCTCCTGTGGAATGATCTTCTACTCCCTCTTGTAAAAGAAAGTATCGCTCATCCTTCTATTGAAAAAGACATGAGCAATGAATACAGAAAATGGCTTTTACTCCACCCGGACCCCTGGGATTCTTAAGAAAAATTTGACAGAACACTAGATCCATTATACGATGCAGTTAATAAAATAAACCCATGGAGGTATTCTATGGCCGAAGTAATCTTGAAAGATATCACCAAAATATATGATGGTGGTGTTAAAGCGGTGGATAAGGCCAATATCCACATTAAAGATCAGGAATTTGTAGTCCTGGTAGGACCTTCAGGTTGTGGTAAGTCTACAACACTGAGAATGGTAGCGGGATTGGAAGACATCAGCGATGGTGAACTTTTGATCGATGGAAAGAGAATGAATGAAGAAGCGCCAAAAGACAGGGATATCGCAATGGTATTCCAGAATTATGCGCTCTATCCCCATATGTCAGTCTATGACAATATGGCATTCGGTCTCAAAATCAGAAAATATCCAAAAGCAGACATTGAGTCCCGCGTCAAAGAAGCGGCTCAAATCCTGGATATTGAGGAACTTCTTGAAAGAAAACCAAAAGCCCTTTCAGGTGGTCAGAGACAGCGTGTAGCCGTTGGACGTGCCATTGTTAGAAAGCCTAAGGTATTCCTTTTTGACGAACCTCTATCCAACCTTGATGCCAAGTTGAGAGTTCAGATGAGAGCCGAAATCGGCGCCCTCCACTCCAGACTATCAGCCACAATGATCTACGTAACACATGACCAGATTGAAGCCATGACTATGGGTGACAAGATTGTCGTTATGAAAGGCGGAATCATTCAGCAGATAGGGTCTCCTTTGAAACTGTATAACGAACCAATCAACAGATTTGTTGCCGGATTTATCGGTTCACCACCCATGAATGTTGCCGTTGCCAAGGTAACGGAAGAAAATGGAAAGATTGTCGTTTCAGAAGAAGGCATTAAAGTCACCATTGACGACAATAGAATGGAAACTCTTAAAGCCTATGTCGGCAAAGAGCTTCTCATGGGAATCAGACCCGAAGATCTGAACTTTACAACGACACCAGTTGAAAATAATATGAGTGCAAAAGTTGTGGTAGTTGAGCCTCTCGGTAACGAAACTCAGCTGCATATCAACACTGGTTCTCATACTTTCACAACAAAGAATGATCCTACCATTTCGGTAAAGGTCGGCGACACCGTCAACTTTACTCCCCGACTTGAAAAACTTCATTTCTTTGATCTTGAAACAGAAAGATCACTTTTCTTCACAGAAGACTGATTCATTTCAACAAAAAAACCGTTCCGAAAGGGACGGTTTTTTTTGCCAAACCGCTTTTTTTGTTTATACTCTTTCCTATGAATAATCATCCCCGACTCCTGATAACGACCTTAGTTTTGTTCATCGCAACCACCGCACATGCCTCAGAAGAAATATTGATTCAGGACATACAGTTTCACGGCCTGGTCAGGACAAATGAAAAAACGGCACAAAAAATCATACTCCCCGTCAGCAAAGGAGAAGCTTTCACAGAGGTAACGGAAGAACTGATCATTCAAGAATTGAGAAAAGCAGGAATTTTTAATCCGGAGATCAGAGTTGAATCTGAGATCATTGGGAAAGTAGCCTTTATTGACATATTTGTCAAAGACCGGTGGACCCTGATACCCATCCCGATATTTTCATTTAGCAATGATGGTTCATGGAATGTGGGGGTATTAGGGATCGAAAGCAATCTGCTAGGAAGATACAAGACTCTGGGCTTAGGTTTTTTCTACGGCTCTGACGGCTGGTCATTACTCAATATTTACAGTGACCCCAACTTCCTGGGAAGTGATATACGGTTCACAACAGGCCTTTCCCTGGGGCTGGATAAAACAGAAGATCAAACACCCGAAGAAGAGACAATCAGAGACTACAGTGCGGACAAAACAAAAATTTCCCTGGGAATGAGTGTCCCAGTATCCGAGTCATTCTCCTTTGGTGGAAAATGGAGCTTCAACCGCTCCATTCATCTTGAAAACAACAGCGGAGCCGCCCCGGTAGATGATTTTTCCAGCACAGGAATTCAAGGCTCGTTAAAATGGGAACAACTGTACTATGACATTCCCTTTGAATATGGATTTTTGGCAAGCAGCGGGTTGGGATGGAACTGGGGGCTTGATGATACAAAGGACTACCCTCAAATTGAAGGAAAGGTGAAATGGGCGCTCAATCCTTTTTATAAACATCAACTGGCTCTGATTGCCCATTCGGCATGGTCCAGAGATCTTCCACCACAGGAACAGTTCAGACTGGGAGGAAGACCCGGTTCTCTTGTTTTGCCCATGGGGAAAATCGCAGCCCAAGAGTACTGGAGCAGTTCTGCCTCTTACAGTATTCCTGCCTGGTCATTCAAAGGGGGTACATTGGCTCTCAAGGGTTTCTATGACATGGGAGCCTACAAGTCAGATTTGGAAGAAACCAACTTTTTTCATGGCCCGGGAATGGGGATAGAACTCTTTATCAACGACCTTGCCATACCGGCTATACAGATGAACATCGCCTGGAATCTTGAGACCGGGCTCTATCAATTCAGTGCCGGCGTCGGCATGGGAGGCGGGGAATAACAAGAATGACATTGCCTGAAACACACAGAGCCTTAAGTTCGTTGCGTATTTAGCAACACATCCCTTGCGAATTTACCACCGCGAATCCCGCATCCCTTCATTGACAACCCAGCGCTGTAGGTTTATTTTTTCATATATCTAGACCCCTTGAATTGGGTCAAAAATGAGGACCATTATGAATTATTTCAATACACTTTCCCTTAGAAAGAAACTGGATCAGCTGGGAACCTGCAGCTTGATCTCAAGGTCAGAATTTGACGGCGTAGAAAAGCTGAAAGGCAAGAAAGTAGTCATCATCGGCTGCGGAGCCCAGGGTTTGAACCAGGGCTTGAATATGAGAGATAGCGGTCTGGATGTGTCCTATACACTCAGAGAAGCGGCTATCAAGGAGAAAAGACAATCCTATATCAATGCCAGTGAAAATGGCTTTAAAGTCGGGGTATATGATGAAATGATCCCCACAGCCGATCTGGTTTTGAACCTGACTCCCGACAAACAGCATAGTGCGGTGGTCAATGCAGTTATGCCCTTAATGAAAAAAGATGCCGCTCTGGCCTATTCTCATGGATTTAACATCATTGAAGAAGGAATGCAGATCAGAAAAGACCTGACGGTTCTGATGGTGGCACCCAAGTCTCCCGGTTCTGAAGTCCGTGAGGAGTACAAAAGAGGATTCGGAGTACCTACACTCATCGCTGTACACCCTGAAAACGACCCCAACGGAGACGGCCTTGAAATCGCAAAAGCATATGCCGCGGCCACAGGCGGTCATAAAGCGGGGGTCCTGCTATCATCCTTCACAGCAGAAGTAAAATCCGACCTGATGGGAGAGCAGACAATACTCTGCGGTATGCTTCAGGCTGGTTCACTTATGTGTTTTGATAAAATGGTAGAAAAAGGAATTGATTCCTCATATGCCTCCAAGCTGATCCAGTACGGATGGGAAACGATTACTGAAGCTCTTAAA